>CAVXZR010000090.1:0-78920 GCA_963765965.1 uncultured Pseudomonadota bacterium | reverse complement strand
ATATAGTTAAGCAAGATTTGTTTCTCACAACCTCATGGTGGACGACGGCTGCCGCATTGTCGAGCGTGCCAAACGAGAATATTCTTTATTTGCTACAAGAGGACGAGCGAATGTTTTATCCGTTTGGCGATGAACGACTCAGATGTGAAACAACTTTGCGCAATCGTGACATCCGGTTTCTAATCAACACGAAATTGTTGTTCGACCACTTTGTCCATGACGACTTTGATAATATTGCTGATCAAGGCTTGTGGTTCGAGCCTGCTTTTCCACCCCAAGTTTTTTATCCCAGGCCTAAGGATCGGGTTGATAAGCGCAAATTTTTCTTCTATGCAAGACCGAAAAATTTACGAAATCTTTACAATCTGGGTATTGAAGTCATTGAACAAGCCATCATGGAACAGGTGCTACTGCTTGAGGAATGGGAGATTTATTTTGTCGGAAAAGATATTCCGGCAGTGACTTTCAAATGTGGTTACTCACCAATCAAATGTGAAAATCTTTCATGGTCTGAATATGCGCAGCTTGTGGGTTCAGTAGATCTTGGGCTAAGTCTGATGTATACCCCTCATCCAAGTTATCCACCGCTCGACCTTGTAGCAAGCGGTGCAGTAGTGGTTACCAATCGATATGCCAACAAACGCGACTTGAGTAACTATTCTGCGAATCTGATTTGTGCTGATCTGGACCGTGACGCGCTAGTCAAGGCATTGCAGCAGGCTATAGAAATTGTTACGGATTCAAAAATTTGTGAGCAAAACTATCGCAACAATGGATTGCAAACCGACTGGCAACAGTCATTCGCAAATGCCATAAATCAGTTTGCGGGAGTGGCTTGATGTTTTTGGCAAATGAACCCGCATTCTCGTATCGGGATCCGTGGAACATCCCGCTGAATGAGAGGATCAAAACACTTGTTAGCGGTAAATATCGGGTGGCCTATTTTTATGAATGTGCTAATAATAGCTCATTCCGTTATCGTGCCTATAATATGGCGCAAGTTCTAAACGACGAAAATAATAAAGATATTTCAGCTAGTTATTTTTTTTTAGCTGACTGGCATCAAATTGATGTAATCGCTGATTATGCAGACTTGCTTGTTATTTGCAGATCACGGTACTGTCATCGTATTAATCAGTTAATTACCAAGTTTCGGATACGAGGGAAACGCATACTGTTTGATATAGATGACTTTGTGTTTGACACGAGATTTGCCCATCTCATCATCGACACATTGGATCAAGACGTCGATAATCCGAATATATGGGATTATTGGTTTTCTTATCTTAGTAGGATGGGCGAAACACTGCGCTGGTGCGATGGAGCAACCACGACAAACCATAACCTAGCAGCCAGGATAGCAGAATTTTCAGGATTGCCAGTGGCTGTGGTGCCTAATTTTATGAATATGGAACAGATGGGTATTTCTGAATCCTTGTTTCGCAAAAAACAAGAATCCGGATTTGCAAGAAACGATAAAATTAGTCTTGGCTACTTTAGCGGTTCACCTTCACACAAATTAGACTTTGAAATCATCACATCTGCTCTGGAAGAAGTGCTTGAAAATGATCATAGAGTTGAACTCACCATCGTTGGGTATATTGAGCCGGGTCCAGCTCTAAGTAGGTTCGGTAATAGAATCAAATACCAACCCTTTCATGATTACGTCAATCTACAGCGTCTCATCAGCAGCGTAGAATTAAATTTAATGCCCTTGCAATCGAATATTTTCACTAACTGTAAATCCGAACTTAAATACTTTGAGGCGGCGATTGTCGGCACACTAAGCATCGCTACGCCAACCAATACCTATGCTGCCGCAATTCAAGATGGTAAAAATGGGTTTATTGCTCAGGCATATCAATGGGCATCTGTTATTATGCGGGCAATAGATAATATCGGAGATTATTCTGAAATGTCCACAATTGCATATGCGGATTCGAGATCAAAGTTTGCTTGGTTCAATCAGCGTGAAACTATTATCCGAGCTTTGGGTTTAGAATGAAATTTATGCAAACTGTTACTCCAATTATGGGCTTTTGTAAGCTGTTTCATTTTACAGGCTCTAAAAACTTTGGAAATATAGGATAAGCGAGTTGGGGATTTTTAGTCTGCGATAGTCGTAGCGCCGGACGGTTTTTCATAGCTTGCGGAGAAAAACTGCAAGGCATCGCGAAACGGAGTCAAGTCATTGTGGCGGAGATTGCAGTCCCTTGTTGGTTCGCAGGCGAAGGTCGCAGGACAAATCGGGGCAGGTAGGAGGTCCAATAAGCTTTCGCAAAAATAGCGATTTCCCCGGGATAGTTATCATTATGTTAAATCATATAGCGACTCTAAAAAGCCGACCTTTGATATATTACCTGAATCCGTGTTCCTTTCGGTTTAAGGGATGCCCGCCGCATTTTCAGCGCGTTTTTTAAAGAAACCTACCGCCCACCGAAACTTAAACGTCGTACATCAAGCCCTCAGTCGCAAAAATCAACCTCTTCTGTCGCGTTGCCGCCATTGTTGTCCGAAAAACCAGCCACAAAGACAAGCAAACCTCTTCTCTGCCCAGAGAATCAACCTATACCCAGCCTTTCAAGCTTTCGCCCAGTTTATCCCGATGCAAAGCCCGGTTGCGCCACCAATCGCTCTTGCAAATAAGCGAATACTTTTGCCACTGGCGAGGCATGCCCCAAGTCCAGCCACCATTGCCGAGCTTTGTGGATCACCTGCGCCGCGCGGTACATGACTTCTTGTAGCACGGTTCGTAACCGCCGACGTTTTGCCGGGTGACGTATCGGCGCCAAGTCGCCTGTCAGGCCCAGTTGACCAATCAGCCGTAAGCAATTGTAGGCAAACATGCCCATTCTCAATAGACAGTCGTTGGTCTCAAACTTACCGGAAGGTAAACGCTCCAGATCCAGATCCGTTTTGAATTCCGAATGAAATTGTTCATGGGTGCCGTGGTCGCGGTAGCGTTCAATGACGGTTTCTTCGGGTTCATCCAGACTCGTCCACCAACCTTCCAGTTCGACATCTGGCAGCAATAGCATCTGGCCGTGCTTGTTGATCGTGCGTTCAATGATCCGTATCACCAGCCTGAAAGGGCGAGTCTGTTTTTTCCAGGCGCGATCCACCATCAGTGTCATTAACGCTTCCCGTTTACCTGGACGCTTTTCAACAAAGGCACCGGCTGCTTCCGCCTTTTCTACCCAGGCTGTTTTATCTTGCCGCCTGGGATTCCACTTAACCAAATAGTCAAAACTTCGATCCATTGCCGCCCAGCGCACTTTCTCATCAGCGACGGCAAATAACAGTTTGGCGCTATCAAACCCGGAGTCTTTGCGTAATAACACCGCCAAGTTCGGCGCAACCAAACGCTCGACACGGGGAAATAGCCGCTCTAGAAAATAATCAATCTCCAGCGATGAATGCCAGCGACCAGGACGCAACTCCAGGCCGATGCACCAGCCTTCATTCCCCAGATAGGCCGCTACAGGCGTATACCCATCCACACCCTGATAGGTTCGGCTTACCTCTTCCTTCTTGGTCCCGCTCTGATCCATAACAAAAGTATCCATGTCCAAGCAGACATAGCCTTTATGCAGTGTGATCGGGGCTTGTGTCCGTTCAATGAGCCGAACCGAACATTCGTCCAACGGCTCCAGCAGGCGGCCGCTGACACGATCAAGACGCTGCCGCAGCCAGACACTGCCGGGAACTTTACGAACAGCCAATGCCGTTTTGAAAAAACGGTCTTCACGAAACGGCTCAACCGCTTCGAAGTCGCTTTTGCCTATACACAACAATCCGACCATTGTTTTCAATAAATCCGAGGTCTTGATCCCGAGCGAAACCGGAATTTGTCCGTCCACTACCGCTTCGACATTGACCGCTTCCAGGCATTGGCCGATCAACGACAGCCCGGCATAGGAAGTCAGTTCCTTCTTGGATTCTTTCAGCTTAAATTGTGCCATAATCAAAATGGGTGAACACAGAAAATCTACATTATACCTTATTTATCATTGGCTTACATGATATTGTCCAAATTTGAACACGGATTCAGGTATTATCCAATTGACGTTTAGAACGTAACTATTAAAAGTGGGGAAATTTACTTTCATTTCAACAATTCATTTGACATTTTGCCCACCAAATAACGCCCCCCTGTGGATGTAATGTGATCATGATTTTGGTATATCAATTTGCCATCTATCATGCCGTAGCAAAGTTCCTTATCGCAAAAAAACTCATACATATTGATAAATTTCACTATAGGGAATTCGGTCTTCGCTTCTAAGATTATGCGGTGATATTCTGCATTGCGCTCTTCAAATTTTTTTCTATCTATAGCACAAGGTATTCTGAGTTTATATCCTGGCAAATTGATAGGCCTTAAAGAAACACATTCCTTAGGATCAAAATACAGCTCAGGCGTATCTACTAGATAAATTACTTGCTTTTTAGAATTCACAAGACGTTTAAGCGTTAAATACATCGCTTTTTTAAATATCTCAATATTTTTTCTTACGTTCTCAATCGATGGATTATTTACATACCGGTTTGAATCCAATGCATCCTGTATGTAACCTCTATTGCCCTGTATCATTAATAAAGAATAGTTACTCAATATAACTGTTTTGATGGACATGGAATTAATGGCCTCATTCAAGGCATTATCGATTAGATGCGCTTCACAAGAGAAATATTTCTTACCATCCTCCTCCGTTTCGAAAAATGGTATGCAGCCGGCCCATATTCTAGCAACAACATTTTCATTTCGGCGGCCGTAAAGCTCCGCTAACCCGGATGCGAGATGACCCGCATGACTATCACCTATCAATGCAATATTAGGTGCTTGGGTTGGATCGAGAATCCGACAGCCCTGGTATTCACCCTGATTAGGGCAATACGACCACCCAATCCAGTGATTTTGGTAATTCAGCTCATCGTTCATTTTTAACGAGGACTGTACCAACACTCTCTGCCTAAATCCTTCCTGCATATAGGTTGCATAGCCCACGCCTACCAGAATGATCATGAGCAGCATCAGCACGATGATTTTAGTACGGTTTTGATTACCAAAACGTATTGGGCGTTCGATAAGGCGGTAACTAAGCCATGCCAGTACAAATGCTAGCGCGACGCAAGCAAATCGTATGCTGTTAGATGGTGTTTTGCTTTCTATGATTCGTGCGAAAGATAGCAAAGGCCAGTGCCAAAGATAAAGTGGGAAACTTATCAAACCCAACCAAACCATTACTCGATGTGAAAGTAATATTCGATTCAGCCAAGCATGCTGCCCGGCAGACATGATGAGATATGCCCCCGTCGTTGGTAGCAGAGCCCACCATCCCGGAAACGCCCATTCTCTAGAGACCAGCAGCACAGCAATGCCAATCAGTAATGCACCCAGAACGGATTGGACGTTGCCTAGCAAAGCTTCAGTTGGCTTGTGCACTGTACCTAATTTGCAAATGCAGTCTGGAAGTATCTGCATTGATTTATCCCAAATGTTAATCTTGTGTCGAGTCAGATAGGCCAATATGCTGCCCATCAGTAACTCCCAGAAACGCGTGAGTGGTGAATAGAAATCTTGAACGGAGTCGTTATGGCGAAAATACACATTGGCTACAAACGATAAAACAACAACTGTGATGGTAAGCATCAGTAAGTTGAACCGTCTTTTCCAAGTCAAATAAAGCAGTAGGGGCCAAACGATATAGAACTGCTCTTCTACGCCAAGTGACCAGAGGTGTAGCAACGGCTTGGTCTCAGCCGTGTTGTCAAAATACCCTGCTTCTTGCCAAAAGATTAAATTAGAGATAAAACCCGCACCCGCAGCAATGTGCTTACCTAGTTGTTTATATTCATCTGGTAACAGAGCAAACCAGCCGAATACAAAGCAGGCAGTCATCACTAAAATCAAAGCGGGGAAGATGCGCTTGATGCGGCGAGCATAGAACTCATTAAAGCTAAAGGTCCCATTTTCTAAGCTGCTGATGATGATACTGGAAATAAGAAATCCGGAGATAACAAAGAAAATGTCCACGCCAATAAAACCTCCTTTGATGACCTCAGGAAAGGCGTGAAAACCCACAACTGACAGAACAGCGATAGCGCGAAGGCCATCAATGTCAGCACGGTATTTCGGGTGGGTTAAATGCGTTTGTTCACTTGGGACGGGCAACGACATAAATAATAAATCTATAAGGTATTCGGAAAAGGTAGGTTATATGGCTTGTTTGCCAAGTATTAAACTATAGGCGGTGGATATGGCAAAATGGTAATTCGGTATTCTTCAATTTTTTATGACTATTCATGTTCTCCGGTCGCCCCCCTCCGTGTGGGAATTCATCCTTGGACGCTCTGCGCCTTCTTAATCAACGACAACCAAGTCATAAGAAATCTTACTGTAGCTGAAGGCCAGATTCTACTTATACTCATGTCAGCTTTAACCGAATTGTTATGTTTAATCGGTGATTTGAGAGGCTGGAAAATGTAGCCCAGTAGACTAACCGGAACAGTTACAATTCCCCTATAATAAATTTCAGCTTATTATGCGAACATAACCTTTGGTCAACAACACTCTAATGCGACTTTCAATCATCATTGTAAACTGGAATTCCGGCGCTCAGCTTGCCGAAGTAATCGCCAGTATCTTTAAATCCCATCAGGGTTTGGTCGAGTCTGTTATAGTTGTTGACAACGCATCAATCGACGATTCCCTTGCACGGGTTGAAAAAATACCGGAAATGCCTTTTCAACTTCATTTTATTCAAAACCAATCAAATCTTGGCTTCGCTGCCGCTTGTAACCAAGGGGCTGCACTCGCTTCGGCACCTTACTTGCTATTTCTTAATCCGGATGCCCGTTTATTTGAAAATTCACTATTCGGGCCGTTGAATTTTATGGAAAAACCAGAGAATGAGGCTGTTGGTATTTGCGGTATACAGTTAGTTGATGAAAATGGTGAGATCTCTCGGAGTTGCAGCAGATTTCCAACTCTATTGATTTTCTTAATGCAATCTTTTGGCCTAAATAAAATTTCTAAATTTAAACAATTTTCATTGCAATGTACTGATTGGGATCATTCCAATACTGCTTTTGTAGATCAAGTCATTGGCGCTTTTTTTCTGGTTAGGCGACCTCTTTTTGAACAACTGGGCCGATTTGATGAAAGATTTTTTGTATATTTTGAAGAACTGGATTTTTCACGCCGTGCATGGCAATTAGGTTGGAAAACTATTTATTTTGCAGATGCTCAGGCATTCCACGCTGGCGGTGGCACATCAAACCAAGTAAAGGCAACGCGCTTATTTTATTTCTTACGTAGCCGTTTACTGTATTGCTTTAAACACTATTCTTTAGCTGAAGCCTGGATGGTGTTGTTGTTAACAATTTTTATCGAATCTTTATCCCGCATTGCTTTTTCATTATTGCGTGGCCGCAGAATAGATATTATCCATACCTTAGAGGGATATGGAATGCTTTTAAAGGCTTTGCCATCAATAATCCCTTAACCTTCAGTTTATGCGCATTCTTTTATTAAGCCGCTACTCTCGCCTTGGCGCAAGCAGCCGTCTTCGCTTTTATCAATATTTACCAATACTGGAGGCGAATGGCATACAGTTTACAGTTGCCCCCCTTTTGGATGATCAATACATCAAGAATCTATATGCAGGTCGCCGAAAATCACTTATAGGTATTGTATGCGCCTATTTTCAACGATTGCTTTGGCTATGTCGTGCTAAAAACTTTGATGTTATCTGGTTGGAGAAGGAATTTTTTCCATGGTTACCGGCCTGGATAGAATTAAGTTTGCTACCGAAACACAGCAAACTGGTAGTCGATTACGATGATGCGGTATTCCATCAATTTGATCGACATCCGCTAGCCTTTGTGCGCAAACTGTTGGGGAAGAAGATTGATGCAGTGATGCGCCGTGCCGATATAGTAATAGCAGGCAACAGCTATATCGCTAACTATGCAATTGGTGCCGGTGCCGGTCATGTTGAGATTATACCCACCGTTGTTAATACCGCTCTTTATTATAAAGCGGCGAGGCCTGATGTTGACCGGATTAACATCGGTTGGATAGGGTCACCCGCTACGGCGCATTTCTTGCGTTTGATTGCGTCTGCTATTAATGGGCTTGTTAAAACTAAAAATGTGCGTTTTATTGTAGTAGGCGCAAATCCCGATCAGCTTGTTGGTTTGCCAATATCGGCAATACCCTGGACGGAAGCTGATGAAATTGAGCAGATTCAGCAATTCGATATCGGCATTATGCCTTTGCCCGATCAACCCTTTGAGCGCGGCAAGTGCGGGTATAAGTTAATTCAATGCATGGCTTGCGGTAAGCCTGTGGTAGCGACTCCGGTGGGCGCCAATGCTGAGATCGTCCGAGACGGCATTGAGGGGTTTTGGGCAAATTCTCAGGAGGACTGGATGTCTGTTTATCCAAACTTATAGATGATTCTGCACTCAGGATACGTTTGGGCGATGCCGGGCGAGAGCGGGTCGAAAGATTACCTATTCTTTGAGCGTGACGGCCCCTTTATTGGAACATCATCTTCGGTCATTAAGTGCTTCAAGATTTTAAAGTAAACTTCCATGCATTATCGCGTTGATCTAGTTACAATGATTTCTAAGCTTTTCGTATCATTTTTGTAACTAAATAGCGAAAATCGGGGTGGTTCATAGGAAGTTGCCGACGCAAAGGCGCATTATTCGCGACTGAAGCGCTTCGCTGTCGCTCAGCACATCTTACGTGAATAACTTTGTTTACGCTGCATAGTTACCCGCTTTCCCAGGTTAGATATTTGAACAATACTGTCCCAACCATAGAGCAATCAACGTCACACACGAAGAATGCCGCTAAATTGTTATTTTTTATCACCGAAGACTGGTTCTTTTGTTCCCATTTTCTTGAGCGAGCGGTTGCCGCACAGAAAGCAGGCTATCAAGTAGCTGTTTTGACAAGGGTTAACAAGCACGCCGAAGTTATCTTGCAAAATGGCTTACAGCTAATTCCGCTGGAACTCGAGCGAACCAAGATCAATCCTGTGGGTGAATTGGCACTGATTAAACGATTGGTATCGCTATATAAACAAGAGCGCCCGCAAATAGTCCATCACATTGCACTAAAGCCCATCATTTACGGCACCCTGGCTGCTAAAATCGCCGGAGTGCCCGGCATAGTGAATGCACCAGTTGGCATGGGCTATGTTTTTAGTTCTCTACAATTAAGGGCTAGAATTTTAAGGCCGCTAATTTTAATGGCCTATCGCTTATTGCTGAATCCGGTTAATAGCGTAACTGTTTTCGAGAATCCGGACGATTTGGCTTTTTTCGAAAATAAAGGGATAGTCACTCGCTCTAGAACCCGATTAATTCGCGGTGCTGGCGTGAATATGCAGCATTTTGTGCCTGCAAACGAGCCGGATGGAATCCCCGTTGTTATGCTGGCGGCCAGAATGCTTTGGGATAAAGGTGTTGGCGAATTTATTGAAGCCGCGAGAATTTTACAAAAACAAACCATTCCTGCCCGTTTTGTCCTGGTAGGTGCGCCTGACATAGAAAACCCCGGATCCATAGCCGAATCCCAACTCATGTTATGGCAGAATGAAGGCGTTATTGAATGGTGGGGACAGCAAAATGATATGCCGGCTATCTTAAAACAAGCGCATATAATTAGTTTACCTTCATACGCTGAGGGACTGCCAAGAGTGTTGATAGAAGCTGCCGCTTGTGGCAAGCCGATTGTCACAACCAATGTTCCCGGTTGTCGAGAGATTGTAAATGCCGGTGAAAACGGTTTGTTGGTACCGCCAAAATCTCCGGAAGCATTAGCCGATGCGCTTTGTTCTTTAATACGAAATCCCGATTTACGTCAGCAAATGGGTAAAAGGGGACGGGAAATGGCAGTCCGGGATTTCTCTACCGAGCAGGTCATCAGCGAAACGCTTGCCATCTATAATGATATGCATGAATAGTGTACTTATTACCGGATCCAACGGTTTCATTGGCTCTCAGCTTTGCCTGCAATTACAAGGCCAAAGCTTAAAAATTCGTACTTTAGATCGTTTAGGAAATTCGCTTTTCGCTGATAATTGGCATATGGATCTAGCTGTCGAACCTTGTCCTGCCGGATTATGTGCCGGTATAGACACTATATTTCATCTAATCGGCAAAGCGCATGCGCTTTCGGAAAACTATCAAGATGAAACGGTCTATCGGCAAATAAATACCGAAGGTACTCGCAAATTGCTGGAAGCGGCGCAGCAAGCCGGGGTAAAGCGCTTTGTGTTTTTCAGCAGTGTTAAAGCGGTTGGCGACAGTCCCCTGCAAGCCAGTATGGACGAAACCGTCGATACACCCGCCGACACCCCTTATGGACGATCTAAATTTGCCGCGGAAAAATTGGTTTTACACGGCGGTTATGTACCGTATCCGGTAGTGATTCGGCCCTGCATGGTCTACGGCAATAGCCATAAGGGCAATTTACCGAAAATGATTAAAGCCATCCGGCGCGGTCTATTCCCGCCTTTACCGGACTTCCATAATCGCCGTTCCATGGTGCATGTTGAAGATGTAGTTGCTGCCGCTTTGCTGGCGGCTGAAAAACCAATGGCGGCAGGACGGGTTTATATCGTCAGCGATCAGCAGGATTATTCGACGCGCCAGCTTTACAATTTAATTAGACAAGCACTCGGCTTGCCTCCCAAGCAATGGACAATTCCTTCTGAAATCCTGGATAGCATGGCCAAAATTGGCGACATGATCGGCAGGTTAAGCGGACGACGCTTTATATTCGATAGCGATGCCTTGCGGAAATTAAAGGGTTCTGCTTGCTATTCGTCTGCTAAAATTAGCAGCGAATTAGGGTTTCGCCCTAAACATTCCCTCCAGCAAGCTTTGCCGGACATTATTCGTTATCTGGATTTGATCTAGCGTGTTATCTCTTTTCCTGCTTGTATTTCTTGTCAGCCTGCTTTTGACAGGCTTGATTCGTTACTACGCCCTATCGCGCAAGGTACTGGATATACCTAATCAGCGCAGTTCCCATACAACACCGACTGCACGCGGCGGCGGCTTGGCAATTGTATTGGCTTTTTTTTCCGCCACTGTATTTCTGTTGTTTACAAATGAACTTAATACCTCATGGTTCTATGCATTAATATCAACGTTATCGGTGGCCGTTATAGGTTTTTGCGACGATCATGCACATGTCGCTGCGCGGTGGCGAATTTTAGTACATCTATGCGCCGCTATGTCGGCGCTGTATTTTTTAAACGGTTTACCTTTAATTTTAGTTCCGAAACCCTTTGATGCAATGACCGGTCATGTACTTGTCGATCTAGGTTGGCTAGGTTTTTTACCGGGTGCAATATTACTGGTCTGGTTGTTAAATCTGTTTAATTTTATGGACGGTACCGACGGTATCGCTGCCTCGGAAGCTTTGTTTGTATCGTCTTCGTTGGCTGGTTATCTGTATTTTATCAACCAGACTCTTTTTTCTATTTCCCTCATGCTGGCAGCCGCAGCATTAGGTTTTTTAGTATGGAATTGGCCCAAAGCTAAAATATTTATGGGCGATGTCGGTAGCGGCTTTCTTGGTTTATTGCTAGGCGTTTTGATCTTAATGGCTACGCAACAGGCAGCGGTATTGTTGTATTGCGGCTTAATATTGTTTGGGCTATTTGTGGTCAATGCCACCTATACTTTGCTGGTCCGATTCTTGAGCCGACAAAAATGGTACGATGCCCATTGTTCGCATACTTATCAACACGCAGCTAAACAGTACGGACATTTGCCGGTGTTATTGGCGTGTTGGGCAATCAATCTGTTTTGGCTGCTGCCTATCTCGGTCATGGTGTTTTTATACCCAGCCTATGCTTTGCTTGGATTGCTGATAGGCTACTCGCCTTTGTTTTTCCTGGCTTACGGTTTTAAAGCCGGTCAATCCGAAATTCTAACTTAATGATTTTTAAACTACGTTCCCGCACCACCATTTTTCTGCACGATTTTTGCATGATTCCGCTTGCCTGGTTCGGTGCCTATTGGTTACGTTTTAATCTGCAATCGATTCCCGATGATTTCTTTTATCCGGCGTTGTTGTTTTTACTGCCGGTCATTTTGATTCAGGTTTGTCTGTTCTGGTTTTTTGGCCTATATCGCGGTGTCTGGCGATTTTCATCCCTGCCGGATTTGATTCGCATAGCCAAAGCTGTGGTAGTAGGCGTGTTTTTAATCGCAACCTTACTTTTTTTCTTCAACAGACTGGAAGGCGTGCCGCGTTCGGTGCTGCCTTTGTACGTGTTGACATTACTGGCATTCCTGTGCGTTCCTCGCTTGGTGTACCGTTTCTGGAAGGAGCGGGCTTTTCTGGAGCGTGTCGGACAACGCGCCTTGATTGTCGGTGCCGGTTCTGCCGGGGAAATGCTGGTCAGAGATTTGCTGTCCAATTCCAATAGCGGCTTTATTCCTGTGATCTTTGTAGATGATCAGCCGAGTAAGCATAACCGGGAAATTCGCGGTATTCGCGTCGCCGGTAAAGTTGAGGATTTGCCCATTTTAATCAAACAATGGGATATTGAAGTGATTCTGATCGCTGTGCCTTCGGCGGGTGACGCGGAAATGCGGCGCATTGTGGAAATATGTGAGACTTGCCATTTACCTTTTCAAACCCTGCCTTCCGTAAAAGAATTGCTTAGCGGCGCAGTCACCAAAGCTAATCTCAGAAATGTATCGATCGAAGATATTTTAGGCCGCGATCCGGTACAACTTGACTGGCGGGCAATCAAAGCCGGATTGCAGGGCAAAACCATACTGGTAACAGGCGGGGGCGGTTCGATAGGTTCGGAACTTTGCAAGCAATTAGCCAGAACACAGCCTGCTAACTTAATCGTTTTCGATCAATGCGAATTCAATTTATATAAAATCGATGCCGATCTGGCCCGGCTTTATCCGCAAGTGCCACACCGGGCCATTCTGGGTGATATTACCGATACGCTGACGATAGAACAGCTTATTCGCCGGCATCAGCCGGAAATTATTTTTCATGCCGCTGCTTATAAACATGTGCCTTTGCTTGAAGAGCAGGTACGCGAAGCTGTTCACAATAACCTGATTGGTACCAAAATACTTGCCGAAGCCGCCATTGTTGCGGGGGTATCGCGCTTTGTGCTGATTTCCACCGACAAGGCTGTGAATCCCACCAATGTAATGGGCGCGACCAAACGCGCAGCGGAAATACTCTGTCAGAACCTTAATCAAACCGGTTCCACACGCTTTACGACCGTGCGCTTCGGCAATGTACTGGATTCGGCCGGCAGTGTCGTCCCCTTGTTCCGTGAGCAGATCAAGTCCGGCGGACCAGTCACCGTTACACATCCCGACATTACCCGCTATTTTATGACTATCCCCGAAGCCTGTCAGTTGATCATGTTAGCGGAAGCAGTCGGTAAAGGCGGCGAAGTGTTTGTATTGGATATGGGGCAACCGGTTAGCATCGTTTATCTGGCCGAACAGATGATCCGCTTGAGCGGTAAGGAACCAGGCAAAGATATCGAGATAAAATTCGTCGGTTTACGGCCAGGCGAGAAGCTGTACGAAGAATTGTTTCACGAGCAGGAAAAATTGTTAGAGACCGGCTTTGAAAAATTACGGCTGGCAAAAGCTCGTTTGTATGACACGGCGGATTGGTCTAATCATATTGAAGAACTTAAAATTGCTTGCGGACAACGCAATCAAGAGACTATTCTTGTTCTATTAAGACTACTGGTGCCGGAGTTTAAAATCGATAGTTAGGATTGAACGTTTTGGAATAGGGTGGAACGTGCCTTATATCGATCACTCAACCGTTCCCTGCAACCGGGTTATCCAAGCCTCCTTGGCGTAAGGATCAACATGAAATGCCAGCGATGCAGGTTTATGCAGCAAGCCCTCTTCGCCTGCAGCATTGGGATTGAGTTGGCGTTTTTCGACAAAATCCACCATCCGTCGGGTGTGATAAATCAGCAATACCCGGTTTATCTCGCCGCCTCGATAAATTTGATAGGCCACATTGTCTTCAATCAGTGCCGGATTGCGGCTGATCCAGGCTTCGACTTGCTCCGGCTGGTTTGCAGCCAATTTTTTCAGCACGGAGTCATCACGGTGACGGATCATGCTTTGCAAATAATCTGCCAGCCGGTTTTGGCTTTGCCTTTGTTGTAGGTCATGGACTTCATCGTCGTTAAACAAAAAGCTTTCCGCAACCAGATAATGTTTGTCTTTCTCGGCATCGTTGGCAAATAGGGCAATTTTGTCCAGTGCCGGATCTGCCAGGGCACTGAGAAAGGCGCGCGGTGCCCTGATGTGTTTATCTATGGTCACCACCCACGGCAGCGCCCGCCCTGTGGCAGCAAAGCGCGCTTTGACACTACCGATTACAGCGGAACGCGACAGCTCGACTTCCCGGCCGGACGGCTTGATCAAAAAGGCATCGACTGCGGTAATCGAAGTGTGGAAACCGGCAGCATGGAATTGTTTGATGATAGTTGAATAACGCGGGAAATAGGGAATGCCGGTGCCGTCATAGAGTATGTTGACCCCGTTCTCCTGTGCTTGCTTCGCTACAAGATCGCGCAGGCGGTTCGCAAACGGTTCAATGAAAACATAGTCGTCGCTATGATGATTGGCGGCAGTCATCACCCGGTATAAATCGCTGAGTTTACGGAATTCGTCCAGTGATGCGGTCACGAAGTTGTCGTCGCATTGCGCCCTGGCCATTTCCTCAACGGCTGTTTTGCCGGAACCGGCGCCACCCATTGCCATAAATAATTTGGGATGTGGGTCCGGGGTTTTGCCGTTAAAAATCGTTTGTACGGCATTCAGCAGAACCCGGTTTATTTTGCTGAGCCTGTCATAGGCAATCTCGACAGTTCTAGCCAGTCTGGCCTCCCCGTCGGCGATGCTCAACAACCTGCTTTTAAGCGCTTCGTTTTCGGCAAGGCTGAACAATGAAACCTTTTCTCCAGCACATTGCTTAAGCAAGTCCAGCAGCTCTGCCTGGCTTGGCGGACGTAATCCGGTAAGGATGTTGACATCCAGACCGAACAACGGCGCCACGCCGTCGGTTCGTATCGGAATTGCATCGATACTGTTTTTGTTCGGTGCCCGCAAATCTTCTATTCCCGGCAAATAGCCGATCACCATCTCGGAAGCGCTGAGCGGGTTATCGGCAAAATGCTGTCCGGTGATCAGCTGCTGGATGTTGATGCTATGTAACGGCACCAAACCGCCGTTGACTGTCACCAGACAGACTATGCCGTCGGCAGTGGTGTGAGACAAAAAAGGAATACCCAACAGAAATTTTTTATTTTCCGGCCATTTGCCATAGCTGTTTGCCTTGTTTTGCAGGCTTTTACAACGATTAGGGTCCAGCGCATGCCGAAACGCCTTGGCGATTTGCCGGCTTTGGCTGTCAAGATGGTGCAATGCCATGGCATCCGCTGTTTCCAGACGTCTAAAGTCTATTCCGGACTCATAAACCGCTTTAAAGGCAGGCAGATTACCCAGCGCAGTCATAAAAAAATCCAGCGTAATCCGGTTGCCATAGGAAAACGGTCTGATGCGCCGCATAGCCTTATAGAAACCGGCAAGGCGTTCGGCAATGTCTTCCGAACGTATCACGAAGCCGTTGTTGTCGAAAATAGCCGATTCCCGATTGCTTTCGTCTTCTAAAACCAGGCGCTCAATCGTTTCCCGAAACTGCTTTCGTTTTTCTGCATCGGACATGGTGCCTGGACGGTGATCGACGGAAATCTGTTCCTTCCAATCGCAAAACATTTCGCGATGAATGCGATTAAATAAGCCGGTTAGATAAGTTACCCGCTTGGTTTGATCATGCGACACCGTACTTTCCTGCTCTTGCAACAGTGTCGATATTAAACGGCTACCTTGCAAAATGGCTAATGCGGTACGTAATTTTTTTAATTGCGTAGAGCCTGTAATTGCTGAACTTTTTTCTTTGCTTATCATTTCGTCCTTTCGAGTTTGTATCTATGTTGTCGAAAAAAATGATTGCTGTTATGAAGCCGCTTAGGCTTATAACACACGCAGCCCGAGCAATTAGAAACGCATTATGACGGGAATTGTAATCGTAACGATGGCGGCGACCCTATATATGCCAATTTTATACTACAAAATCCGGTTCCAGGGCTTTTTGTTCTTAAACTGCCAAATACGATGATAAACCCTAAATCCCGTAAAATGCCGGTTTATCCTCATCAATAATCTATTGTCCATGAAAGCCCGTAATCTATTCGTTAATTGTCTTGAAAATCAGGGTGTGGTATACATCTTCGGTATTCCCGGCGAGGAAAACTTGGATTTTCTGGAGTCGTTTCGAGGATCGTCTATCTAGCTGATTCTGACCCGTCATGGAACAGGCGGCTGGTTTTATGGCTGCCAGCGTCGGTCGGCCCCTGTGTCCATGTGCTGATTGATTACACGGAAAACAGCAAGGTCTTTACCAGAGAATTAATGGAAAAGTCCTGAAGAATTTAGCTTATTATTTCAAACTCGAAGCTATAACCTTTCCAAAGGATGCTTGATTATGACCGATCTTTCCGCTGAACAAGGCATTTTTCTGGCCGGCGATTTTGTCACTACCAACAAACCGCTGCCGGTGTTCAGCCCTTATTCCGGACAACTTGTCTACAGCACATTTTTAGCTGGAGAAAACGAATTTGAAATTGCCGTGAAACAGGCGCAGGCAGCTCAGTCTACCATGCAAAATCTGCCGATCTACGAGCGTTTCAGGATACTAAAACTTATATCGGAAGGCATATTGCAACATCTTGAGCAATTTGCCACTATCATGTCCCGCGAAGCGGCAAAACCCTGGAAAACCGCAAAAGCCGAGGCCGAGCGGGCCGCACAGACATTTCTGGTGGCGGCCGAGGAAGCCAAGCGTCTGCCCGGTGAAGTGTTGAGCATCGATTGGCACCCTTCCGGCGCCAACAAACAGGCGATTGTCAAATATTTTCCGATTGGACTGGTTGCAGGGATTTCACCGTTCAACTTTCCCCTGAACCTGGTCGCCCACAAACTCGCCCCGGCAATAGCAGCGGGTTGTCCCATCGTTTTAAAACCTGCCTCCAAAACTCCAATCACTGCATTATTGCTGGCAAAAATCATCCATGATGCCGGGTTACCGCACGGTGCTCTGTCAGTGCTGCCGATGGATAGACAAACCGGGAACAAACTGGTCACCGACCCGCGCTTTAATCTGTTAAGTTTCACCGGTTCGCCGGATGTCGGCTGGCAAATGAAACGCGATTGCGGCAAGAAAAAAGTGGTATTGGAATTAGGAGGTAACGCTGCCTTGCTGGTCGATAAAGGTGCCAATATAGGGTTGGCAGCAGAAAAGGCCGTGACTGCCGCGTTTGCTTATGCCGGGCAATCCTGCATCCACACCCAGCGTATTTATGTGGAAAATTCGCAATTCGATCAATTTGTCAGCCTGTTAGTTGCCGGTTTGAAAGACTTGGAAATAGGCGACCCGCAGCACGAAAGCACCGATTTTTCGGCGATGATAGACGAAAATAATGCCAAACGTATCGAAGCCTGGGTGAATGAAGCGCTTGCTAATGGTGCAACTTTGCTGGCGGGCGGCAATCGTCAGGGCTGCCTGTATGCGCCGACGGTGTTGACCAATACCCGGCTGGACATGAAGGTCTGCGCCCAGGAGGCTTTTGCACCAACGGTGGTGATTGAACGTTTCGATGATTTCAAACAGGCTATCGCGGAGATCAATAACTCAAGTTTTGGATTGCAGGCCGGGGTATTTAGCTTTGATAGCCGAAAAATCTGCTATGCTTTCGAAAAATTGCATGTCGGTGGCGTAATCATCAACGATGTACCCACTTTCCGCGCCGATCACATGCCTTATGGTGGTGTGAAAGATTCCGGACTCGGGCGCGAAGGTCCGAAATATGCAATCATGGACATGCTGGAACCCAAGTTACTGGTTACTGATAACTCGCAGGATTGGTAGGTAAACTTGTTCATTGAATTACCCAATTCTTAACCTATGAAAATCAGCCAACGCGCAGCCAAACTTGCTGAATACTTTGCCAGAAACCCGTGGAGGATTTTGGCGGTGGCCTTGTTGTTGTCTATGCTGGCCGTCTGGGCGGCGGCGCAACTCCCGGTACTGACATCGCGGCAGGCATTGCTTCCACAGAATACAGCTGTGGCAAAACGCTTTAACGAATTTTTAAAAAATTTCGGTGCGGCCTCGGATTTAATGGTGGTCTTGGAGGGTGCGCCCCGCAACGAGTTGGAGTCTTTTGCCGACGAACTGGCCGCCAAGCTCCGGACAGAACCTGAGATCAGCGAGGCTACCTCCCGTCTTGATATGACATTTTTCCTGGAGCACGCCTATCTGCTGATGCCTGCCGAGGGTCTGGACAAGCTGGCAGCGCTGGCGAATCCGCCCATTAAGGACGATGGAGGAATGGAAGAAAACCTCCGCAAAGCCTTGAATTGGACTAAAGGGCATCCGCCGTTGGGTGGAACCGACACCGACCTGAAAACCGCCGAAACAAGCCTAAATCTGGCGGCTTTTTTCCTGGAAGAGTGGCAGCGCTGGCTGTCCGCCGAAACAGCGCCCGCCGGTTTAGACTGGAATCGGCTTCTGGTTAAAAATGGAGCGGGCGGCATGAGCAACGGTTATTTTGCCTCGCGCGACGGGCGGATGTTGTTTTTGTTCGTATGCCCGAAAAACCCTTCCGAAGATTTCAAGATTCTTGGCCCTTTTGTCGATAAGGTCAAGCAGGTATCTTCGGCCTTGAACGAACAAGTCCAAGGGGCCGGACATATCCCGCCCACCGTGGGCCTGACCGGATTGCCGGCCATGGAGTACGAGGAGTACGTCAACATTCGCAAGGATATCACCTTAGTGATATTCACCGCTGTCGGCTTGATCGCTGGATTGATCCTGCTGGTGGTACGTAGCGTACGCTGGGCCGTGCTGATTTTTATCCCCATGGGAATCGGGGTGCTGTGGAGTTTGGGCTTGGCGTTGCTCACCGTAGGCCACTTGACCATCATTACCGCCACCTTTATCGCTATCCTGTTCGGGCTGGGGGCAGACTACGGTATTTTCACCTCGTCGCGCATCGCCGAGGAACGCCGGGCGGGCAAGCCCCTGGTGGAAGCCATCGGAGCAGGCATCGGCTCGTCCTTTACAGCGGTGCTGACAGCGGGCATCGCCTCATTGCTGATCTTCGGGGCTCTAGCCACAGTGGATTTCCCCGGCTTCGCCGAACTGGGCATGGTGGCGGCCAAGGGCGTGCTGATGATCCTGATCAGCACCTGGATGGTACAGCCAGCGCTGTATGCCTTGCTGCCGCCCAAGCTCAGAGACATCCCCTCGCCAAAAACGCCGCCGGTTCCCGTAGGACTTGGTAAACACAACGGCGCATTTCCCAAACCCGCCGCGTGGACCCTCGTCATACTGGCCATAGGCTGCGCTGTCTTTGGCGGAGTGAAAGGCCTAGGCATCCCTTTCGACTATGATATCCTGGCCCTATTGCCCAAAGACTCCAAAGCGGCTTATTACCAACGCCGCATGGTCGAGGAAAGCGACTACAAGGCCGAAGTCGTTATTTTCACGGCCAAGGACATGGTTGAAGCCCGGCGAATCACCAGCGAGGCGGCCAAGCTTAAAACGATCGCCCAGGTACAGTCGCTGACCGGACTGTTTCCTGCGGATGCCGACGGACGCCTCAGCAAAGCTATTAACATCGGCGAGTTGTTCGCTCGGACAGACTACGCCAAGCAGATAGCTGAACTGAATCGAGCGGGCTTATCGGAAAAATCATTCGAGTTATTGCGGGCAGTGCTGGAAAATAGCGTATCTATTGTTGACGAAGCTCAGGAACAGGCGTTCTCCGCCGGCCATTCCAAACTGGTCGAGAGTTTGGAGAACATTCGCGGACAGCTCTCGACGATCTCAAACAAACTCGCCATTGACAGCGAACAGGGCCGGTTACGCAGCGAGAGCTTCTTGCGTGTCTTGTTGACCGAAGCCGATGCAGGATTGAAAATCATCGATGAATGGCGGCAGACCCGGCCTCTCACTCCGGAGCAGTTACCGGCCGCCTTACGTGACCGGTTTTTTGCCGCTAACGGCAGCATGGCGATCTATGCTTTCCCGGCAAAAACCATTTACAATCCCGATAACCTCGACGCACTGATGAACGATGTCTATGGGATTTCGCCGGAAGCGACCGGCTTTCCGTCCACGCATCAAGTGTTTTCCAAGTCCGTGGTGGAAAGTTTCGCCCACGGCACAAAGTTGGCGCTGGCGCTGTGTCTGCTCTGGATCATGGCTGTGACGCGCAGTATGTGCGGCTTCATGCTGGCTGCCCTGCCCTTGCTGATCGGCGGCGGCTGGATGCTGGGGTTAATGGCTTTGGGCGGCATACACTATAATTACGCCAACATGGTCGCTTTGCCCATGGTGATTGCGCTAGCTGTGGATTACGGCGTGTGGTTCAATTATCGCTGGAACGAATTAAAGGACCGCACGCCTTTGCAAATCAGTCTAGCAGCCGGCAAGGTGATCGGCTTGGCCGCAGGCACGGAATTGGCCGGGCTGGGCGCCATCACTCTGGCCAGCTACCGAGGCGTGTCCTCTCTGAGGTGAGAGTATCACCATCGGACTGTTATGCTGCCTGACCGCTACCCTCGTCGTGGCTCCGGCCATAGGACAATTGCTTGATTCCAAGAGAAAACCATAATGCGAAAGATTTGCCTTATCATTATCATCGGCTTGTTGGCCTCCTTTGCCGCAAACGCAACGTCCGATCCCGAAATTATCGTGGTCTGTTACCCTGGCGGACCCGTTAACTCCAAGGACGCCGACGGGGCGATGAGTTCCTTGCTGCGGGTGGTGGAACGCGTCGGTCAATGGCAGGAGAACAGCTTCAAAAGTCTGTTTACCGCCAAAACAGATGATTGCAGAAAACAGATGGCAGAAAAAAATCCCAAGTTTGCCATAATCTCCCTAGGCCTCTACCTGGAATTACGCACCCGGTACAACCTTACGCCGGTGGCCCAGCCCAAGATCAACGGTAGCACCAGTGAGCGTTACCGGGTAGTAGTCCGGCAGAATACGTATAAAAACCTGGCCGAGTTGAAAGGTAAAACCTTGGGCGGCTCGGTATTAGAAGAACAGTCTTTCATCGGCAAAATTGTCTTTGCCGATAAATACGACCTCACCGGTTTCTTTGATTTAAAACCATCCAATCTGGCCCTGCGGGCGTTGCGCTCCTTGGACAAAGGTGAACTGGACGCAGTAATTTTGAACGAGCAGCAATTTGGCGGACTCGCCTCGCTGCATTTGGATACGCCTCTTGAAACTGTCTTCACATCCGAGGAAATACCCTTGATGGGGGTGGTGGCCAACACTACTCTGACGACTCAGGAGGAACGGGCTCGTTTCGGTAACGCGCTGGCGGGAATGTGTACCGATACGGAGGGCAAAAAACTATGCGAGCTATTCGGAGTGGAAACCTTCTCCAACGTGGACGCAGCAGCATTTGAGCCAATGGTTAAACTTTGGTCCAAGGGGAAATAACACTTTGCGCAAAGTACGACTTCTTTATTCCCTTTCGTTGCTGGCGTTTCTGGCGGGCTGCGCCGGGCTCCAACCCGGCAATGTACAGTTCGGGGAGCTTTCCGATTGCCCCGAGCAAACCGCCGCCACGCTAGTCGTCAATCAAAGCCAACTTAGCCCCTTGAGCGATACCCATACCCTGCTGTGTGGGTTGACTGTGCTACGCGGCAGCCAAGATCCGGCTGTGCGCAGTTCCTCGATAGGCAGCCGCCTTTGCCTACTTTTGGCCGAACGCGAAGCTAAGCTGAAAAAACGCCAGAAACTGGCCGCCGAGGGCGTGGATTTTGCCGAAACCGCCTTGGCACATGGCGCAGACAATGACGGGTCGGTGCATTACTATCTGGCAACCAACCTTGGTCTAGAGGTGCGCGAACAGTTTATCCTGGCCATGGAGAACCTTAGTCTTTTGGAAGGCGAGATGAAACGGGCAGTGGCCTTGAGCCCGGACATCGACGATG
Organism: uncultured Pseudomonadota bacterium; assembly: GCA_963765965.1. Classification (GTDB taxonomy): domain Bacteria; phylum Pseudomonadota; class Gammaproteobacteria; order Methylococcales; family Methylomonadaceae; genus Methylomonas. The sequence continues at coordinate 56,798 of CAVXZR010000090.1, read as the reverse complement.
GCGGACCGTTGCGTATTCTGGGGATGCTTTACCTCAAAGCCCCGGCTTGGCCCAAGGGCATCGGCGACAGCGACAAGGCACTGGAACTGTTGGAAAAGGCGGTCAAGGAACATCCGGGACATCCGCTCAATCACTTGTTTTATGCCCAAGCCCTTTGGAGCGAGGGCGACGAGTCCACCCTAAACCAGATCAAAGTCGAATTTGCGTTGGGGGAAAAACTGTTGACCGAGGGTAATTGGGGATACAGCAAAGAGTCCTGGCAAAAGGAATTCGACGAGTTTAAACAGGAATGCGGAAAAATTTGCTACGGAGTTGAGCAAAATCCTGGATGATTATGTCGAAATTTAAGCCAAACCGCCATTTTAAATCATAGGGCAATCAATTGATATACAAGGGGATTGGCGATGATCAAAACAAATTATACTGAAAATGACAAAAATCTGACCGATTCCATAAGCTTGTGTAGCAGTAAAAGCCTATGTCAGGCCGTGCACTGTTGGTAGCGGTTTAAATTTGTTCATTTAGGACGGATTTTAACGGAACCTGTTGGCCTGCGTTAACATGACCAAGCTATTATTTTTCAAGTTTTTAGTCCATTCTTCCAGTCACAATTTACGGTAAGATTGGTCAATTTTCAACTGGTACAACAATTTGGACAAAGCCAAAGAAGAGGAAACCAAGCGGCGGGAGAATTACAAACTATCGTTACGATTTATCCAGCGGACAAAGGTCCCGATCACGGCGTATTACTGACCCAGGTGGATGACCTCAGCCAAAACGGTTGTTATAGGAAACGCTTTAGCTGACACCTCCGTTTTGAGGATTGGTTGGTTAAACGGCTGAACGACAATTGTTAAAAAAATTGCCTGATGTCGGGGCTTTGCGTATTATTAATACCAGTTGTCGATATAGTTATCGTTGAGCTTCTGTGTTGCTCTCAATGGTCTCCTTTATACCTGCGTTCAGGATTAATTTACTGGAACTTGGTTTTTTCACTCGCCTCTGTTTTAGGATAGATCAAAATGTTCGATGTATATGTTAGTGGTGTTGACCCCAAAAGAATCGGGGAATTTGAAGAGATTAAAAAAAACGTTGGCATCACTCTAAATATCGAAGGCGAAATTTTAGACCATATTGTTTCACCTGAAGACGATTTAGTTCTCATTCAAGAAAATGTCTCAGAAAAGGACGCCATAAAAATCCGCAAGGTATTGGTAGATATTGGATTGTTATGTACTTATCAACTTCGCAAAACAAGCCGTTGGGGGGAATTGTCCATAGAGTCTACGGATGACTTGGGCGATCTGTTTACCTGTCCAGTCTGTAATACCTCGGGCTTCCAACTTAAGCCGGGACGGATTTTAAAAACAACGGGTTACGAGCAACCCGCTCTCTGCCTTTTCTGGGCAGCGGAAGATCGCCCATTTCTGCCATCAACCATGAAAATAGATCTGGAAACGATTGTCCAAATAAACGCATTGCCGCCGTTGTTCCATCAACCCGCTTGAGCCCGTAATTATGAATCACCGTCAGAGCCCGCAAGCGTTTTTCGGTTAAGCCACGGCCATTGTGATACATCTGCGACAGATAGCCATTGCGACCCTCGACGGCGGAAGAACTGCGATGAAAGTTTCGCGCCATCCACTCTGCCCATTCCAACCAGCGTTGCTGTTCGCTTACCGGCAAAGTTGCCGTGAAAGTATCGGCCTGTAAATTCCGCGCGGCTTGCTGCCAAGCCTGACGGTATTTTTCTCTCTGTTTGGGGTTTTGTGTTTTGTGTAGTTGCTGATGCCAGTACACCGTTGGTAAAAGACTATCAATCAACCAGTTTTTCGTTGCTTCATCCACCGAAAGACCCGTTAAAATTTCCATGACCCATAGCCACCAAGTTTCCACATTGGTCGCCAAGTCATCAAATTGATTGCGAAACTTATTCATGGTTTGTTTTAAGTCTGCAATCGCTTGAGATTGTGCGATCTTTTCAAACACCTGAGCGCGTCTTTCCAGACTGGAAATCACCTGCTCCGCTCGGTTTATATTCTTGGTTTCAAATGAAAACGGATGAACATCTTCGGCAATGCCTGCCAGATTTTCGTGATAATCGGCGCGTGTTTCCTTTATCTGTTTATAAGCCCGCTCCGCATCAACGACCTGCACCAATTCCGCCAGGTTGTTGTCCGTTTTCTTTTGCAACAGCGCCTCAGCCGTTTCCATCTGTGTTTTCGCTTGTTCGTGCCGCCTGCCCAGCGTTGCGCCTAACCATTTGCTGACATCCTGCTGCGCATGAAACACATCAGCGCCTGATGGACAGTCAAATCCTCTAATCGCTAACTTAATCAAGGCTTTGGCTCGATCACTGACGGCATGGTTAACCTCAATGCCAAGCGCTTTTAAGCGGGGAATAGCCTTTTCATACCAAGTATCGAAACGGCGGTCGTCGCTGATCTCTTCCAAAAATAGGTATCCTGACGATAAGTCCATCAGGACCAGAATGAGAAAATCACCAAAAAAAGTTTCATCCATTGCCGCCACGATTGTGCGCGGTTGCACCGAAGCCGAATTTTCGCACTGTTGTTGAAATAAGGGCAATAAATTTTCCATGTGGCGTAATTGCTGGCGCAATGCCGAGGGCGAAACGCCCACATGCGTGTCGATACGGATCAGTTTAAAAAATTGTGATAATTTATCAGCGCCTACATGACAATCCAAGCCAAAGATATATAGGGTTGCGAGCATCATCCGCCTGAGCCACGCATCGCCGGCTTCGGTTTCCCAAAACGTCGATTCCGGATGCTCATTCCGGATTTTTTGCCTTCGTAAATGTCGGTGAACAGCGCTTTTTGATCGATGAACGGCCGATGCAATTTTCCGGATACTTTGATTGCCCTTTGTTGCCAGTTGACCTACAATCAAAAGACTCGTTGCTCGTATGCTTTGTGTTAAGGTTTTTTTTAGTCATTAAACAATGATACAACAACTTGCAACGAGTTATTCCTGTCTCACATTACGATAACGCCTTATCGTAATGAAAATTTTACAAAATTTGTCCCGCTTTATGCTGGTAGCCATACCTCGCAACCGCTCAATCACGGGATTGAGCCCGAAATCTGCCCTAATTGTCATTTGAATATAGCCGAATATCAAAAATCTCAGAGAGAAAAAGAAGAATATGAGGATATTCGTAAAAGCATGCAGCTAAAGGCTCAGGCACGGCTTGCCCACGAGGAACAGGAAAAACTCAAGGAAAGTTTGAGAATACGCAAAGCGCAAATGGAAGATCAAATTGCAAAAGAATTAGGTCTTGATCCTAAACCCGGATGGAAATCGTTTTTCGACGGTAAGCAAACAAAGAAAAGCTATTTGATTGCTGCCTTTATCGTGATTTTTGGCGTAGCCGTATATGCGTTTTGGCCCCGTCAAATACCCGATTCGGACCTGGATATTCCGGAAACAGCTGCAATGCCTGAGCAAGCAAAACCAGAGCAAACCGCAAGCGCAGCGGCTAATGGGGTACCGGAAAATGCGGCACAGCAACAAGCACAACAAACGACTGTTGCTATCGCAGAGGGGGAGTTACCCAGTCAGGCCGATATCGTTGACACAAAGCCCACGGCTAATGTTCAAGAATTGGTTGTGCAGGAGGGCGAAACACCGGCTCAGGCGGCATTGGAGAAAGGCCATTCCGATGTTACCAAGTTCTTAAATTCCATGGGCATAGAGTCCGGTTCCGGGAATGTTAGCGGCTTGGCTGGTGCATCAAAAGAACAAGCGAAACAAGCACAGATGCCAGCATCGGCACAAATCCAAACTCAAACATCCGCATCGGCCTTATCGCAATCGTCATCAGCTGCACAAACGATGGCAGTTACTGAAAAAAGGGAATTTCTCGATAGTATCTATCGTGAAGTTGATGTGGATGTCGAATGGGAAGCTTTTTTATATAAAAAGGCAAAAGAATATATCAAGTCCGGCAAATTAAAATCCGCCTACTTACTAAGCCAAGTTCAAACCAATTTTACGGATCATGTGGATGTCATCAGTGAATTGTTAACAGCGTTTTCAAAACTTGGCCGTAACGACCTTATTGACTCGACCATAAACAAATTAAATCAGCGAATTCAGTCTCAGCCTCAAGAAATGCAAGCTATTTACAAAGCTCAACTGGCCTCTGGTTTTGGCAACAAGCAGGCTCTGTTTGATGATGCTGAAAAATTAGCACTCAGTGTCCCGGATCCTGTTAAACGAAGCCGGATTTTGAGCAAAATTGCGGTATATCAAAAAACGGCTGGAGACATACAGGCCTCCAATAAAAATTTTTTGCTAGCGGAGGAAAATCTCAAGGGAATTACGCCTAGCTTCGAGCAATTTTCAGGCTATATTAATCTGGCTGACGATTATGCGAAAGTTGGGAATAGAACCAATGCTGAAGTCGCTATGATATTAGCAGAACTTTCGTTAACCGACTTGAATGCCGCAAAGCAGGAAGAAGGATACGCCATGTTGCTGAATGCGGCTTTTTTAATGGATGACACTGCGTTGATCAATAAATATTCCGGCCGCATCCAGAATTCTGCTTTTCGTTCCAAGATTGCCTATCAAAGCATACAATCCCAAGCGAAAAACAGTACACCGGTCAATTTTTCCAAGCAGTTATCGAATATTTCCGATACTGACTACTTAGCTGTTGCAACAGCTTTTTCAGCACTAATGGAAACAGATCAAGCAAAACAAAAATCGTTTATCGACTCGGTTCGGCAAAACTTATTACTCATACAAGATAATGAAAGAAAAGCGGTTGCAACCAGCAAAGCTGCCAGATATATATACCGTCTAGGTATGTCCAATGAGGCATTAGCTCTATTCGATCAGGCCTTAGTTTCTGCTAAAGCCATTCAAAAAACGCATCAGCAGGATGCTGTGTTGATCATATTGGCTATGGATAAAGCGCGCTTATTTTTAAGTGATGGTGCGGATCAGGTCGCCGGACTGATTAGCGACAGCCAATTAAAATCGGCAACCGTCGATATGATTAAAAACGCCCAATCGGTAAAAACTCTGATTTCGAACTAATGATAGTTGGGTGGGTTACGATGTGCATTTGGGGTTATAGCCAGTTTGAAAATGCCTGGGCGAATATCTAATTCGCCCTACAATACAAACTATAAAAAGCCACAAGCTATAACATTCCAATTTAAAAAGCCCCGACTCAATAAGCTTGCATACGTTTGCGCAGGGTCTAAAACTCTGACTTGGGAGCCTCATGTGGACGTCCCAGCTTCTCAAAAAGATAACTCTGTAGGGCCGTAGGTGCCAACCAACGTGAGGTGCATCGTTCGCGACAGATGCGCCTTACGCTGTTCGGCATATCCTACCGGTTGTTCCAAACTTCAATGTCCGTAATCAGCAATTCTGAATGTCTCAAATTGGCCGTTAGCCGACATGGATATTCCGTCTTCGAGAAATGATAACTTTTGTGATAGATCGATCATTACAACTTAAATCCGGCTTTTGAACATCTCCGTGCTTGACCCTTGGTGGCCATGATGAAGATTAAGCCTAAACTCAATCAAGAAAGGATTTTTTTAATAAATGCCGTAATTTGATTGCCCATTACTGAATAAATAACATAGGCTACAAATAAGACGGTTGAAACATAAATAATTGCTGACATAAATTTAATCTCATCAAAATTTCATGTAGATACTGATTGTCGATGCTTTCAAGTAACGTTACATGCGATGTGTGAATATGTAGAAAGGCTGATTGTGTAATTGATCTATCTCAAAGCCATCGTTTATTAAGTGACGACTTAAATAGACAATAGCCTTGAAAGATAAACGGTATCCGGCGTTTGCTTACAGTACGTCTACTTATCAGCCTATTAGTCGCGCTGATCAGGAAAACACAAAGCGTCCGTGGATGCGTTCCCACGCGGAGCATGGGAACGATGTCGGCGGATTCCTGTAAATACGCTGAAAAATTACAAAAAACAATTAACCTTTAATCAGTTTTTTGGTGGTCTCCATAATACCAGCCGGATCGATGCCTTGATGTGGGAATTGTTCCCATAAGCCACCGCAGCCTTCTTTATGCGTAGCGATATGCGCAAATTTCGGTGTGTGGCCGCGTTCCAGCAACCAGGAGCCGAAGCGGCTGCCCAATCCGGTTTTACGGTTGAATGCTTCAACCACCAAAACCATAGGCGATTTGCCGATTTTGGCCATCATGTCTTCATCAATGACATTAAGTGTTGCTTTGTTGATCAAACCAACATCAATGCCTTCCTGTTTCAGGCGTTCCACTGCATCCAATGACCGGTAAAGCGCGTCGCCGTAGCTGACGATGTAACCTTGTGTGCCTTCGCGAATGACTTCATCTTTTCCGGAAACGAATTTGTAATCTTTGCCGAAAAACTCCTGACCGTTGCTGTCTAAAATAACCGGCACTTTAGAGCGGGTTGAGAATACAAAGCGCAGACCCGGGTTAAAGAAAATGGTTTCAAGGCAGGCTTTCATTTGCAGCGGATCGGCAGGGAAGTACAGATTGGTAGCATAACCGTCGCTGAGTCCGTTGTCGGCAAACATATTGTTCAGGCCGAAATGGCAGGTGTTATCGGCCATGTCATCAATCCCGGAGTGGGAAAAATGGCTGAGAACATTGGCATTATTCAGGCGGGCCATGGTGATTTCGGAAATGCACATTTCCAGGAAGGCGCTGAAAGTACCGAAAATACCTTGTTTGCCTTTTTCCATGCCGAAGCCGGCAGCTGCGGAGAAATTGCCGCGCTCCATGATGCCGGAAGAAATAAATACTTCAGGATAAGCATCGTGAATTTTTTTCAAGCCGCAAGAACCTTCCAGGTCGCTATCGATAACCCGGACTTTTTCAACACGTTCCGCTTCGCTTAAGCGGCCCAGGATAGCCACGGCGGCATCGCCGAATACGTTGCGGTTGGCATCCCATTTATCGCTTGAACCCAGGAATACGGCATCGTTTTTCGGTGCTTTAACTTCTCTCAAGTGATCGGCAGCTGCTTGTTGACCGTGCGATTCCAGATACTCTAACGCGATTTTTACCGAAACCACGTCATGCCCGTGGGTCGAGCCTTCCAGGCCGACAATGCCGGGACACATGGGGCGATGGTTAATGACGGCAACCGGTCCCGGTGTATTGATTGCTTTTACAATACGTGCGTACAAATCATCAATATCTTCACCGTCACCTTCCAGAACCGTCAGGCCGTGACCGGCTAGGGTTTTGGCTGTGCTGCAACCGGTTAGATATTTGGATGGATGACCGGCAATCGTTACGTCGTTATCGTCGATAATCAATTTAACATTCAGGTTTTGAGCAACGGCCAAACGTGCCGCTTCTGCATCGTTACCTTCCTGTTGCGAGCCGTCAGAACCCAGGCAGAATAAAGTCTTGCCGGGATTTGCCATAGCCACGCCGTTTACGAAAGGCCACATGTGGCCCAAACGTCCGGAGCTGAATTTTACGCCGGGGGTAAAGCCCAATTCGGGGTGGCCTGGCAAGTGCGAATGGGCGGCGCGATACTCCATCAAACGTTCTGCCGGGAGATCGCCATTCAGGGTTGACAGCAAATATTGGGTGGCGACGCGGTGGCCGGCCTCATCAAAAAATATCGGTACGAATTTTTCTGCGGCACTATGGAATAAAGCATCCAGAATAACCACTTCCGGAACCGTATCGTATGGACCTCCGGTATGTCCGCCAACGCCTCTGGCAGCACCCGTAGCCGTGAAGAAGACGATGGCGTCGCGGCAAAGTTGGATATTGGCTTTAAGGCTGGCTTTTTGCTCAGGGGTTAGAGTGGGATTGCCAGGATTTAGAGTGATACGCTGGTAGGCGCCTAGATCAATCGGGAATTTGGACATGGTAATTTCTCGCCTTGAATTATTATAATAGACTTACGCTTGGTTGTATGGGTCTATGCATAGCAGGTTAAAGCTGAAGAAGACAGTCACACACAAACATTGCAAGCTCAGTCATAAATGGTACTTATTTAAGTCTAACAAACCGAAAGCTAAATAAGACCGGGAAATGATAAGCTTGAAAGCGGTCAAACACCAAGCAATTTAGAGTTGGCTGTTCAGCTTGTTGCGAAAGGCTTGATTTGCCTATCAGTTAATCCCTTTTGACAAGCGTGTGCCAAGCTTTTCTAAGCTACTCGATACTTCTAATTTCGGTACTTGGCAGCGACGTTAAGAACTCAGTAATTGCTTCTCAATAAAAAGTTGACAGATATAGGTGACGATTTAAATTGACAAAAGCAACAATCAGCCTACAATGGATTCCAGTTAGAAATTTGATTTACCCTTGTTTACCCATTCGATGTTTCTTTTGTAGTTCTTCGTCCAGTTTTCATTCAAGTAATTTCCACTTTTTCCAGCTCTACCGCCTTTCTACAAGGCGCATCCATACACTCTATTTATAGGACACATCATGTCTACAATGACAACCGGCACCGTCAAATGGTTTAACGCAGATAAAGGTTTTGGCTTTATCGAACAAAAACAAGGCCCCGACGTTTTCGTACATTTCAATAGTATTATCAATCCGGACAATGGCTACAAAACCTTGAACGAAGGTCAGCATGTCCAGTTCAAGCTTGGTCGTGGCCCAAAAGGCCCGCAAGCAGAAGAAGTAACCATTATCTAAAGCCAGCAGTAACCCGCAGCAATTGCCATATTTGCTGCGGATATTTAAATCCAGCAGTCAGTTCCAAAATCTTTGCCATTGTTTCCACGATGAGTGGTCAATTCCGGCATAGTCCGGCAAACGTTTGAAAGCCCTAAATCCAAATACAAGACGTTAACCGGATAGACATCTGTCAGATCTCTCAAATGCATTCGATAAAAAATCGGAAGCGCTTATGGCAATATCATTATGCCAAAAAAAAGGACATAAAATGAAACTTAAAATTAAACCTGTCATACCAACCATACCAACCCGTCGCGAAGGCTGGAATTACAATTCCTATTTCCAAAAAATGATTAGTGAAAGCAAAAAAAATCCGTAATTATCCTTTTCAATTCAAAATCTCGATGTGGATTACAGAATAAACTCAGGTAATTTGCTGGAGTTTCAATAAGGCCATTGCCACATCCGGCAGGCGCGGTACGGCAGAGTCCGGAATTTCACCGTGTAACAATGGTCTCCAGACTGTTGATGATAAATGACTCAATCTCGTTTGGACGCTGGTCGTTTTGCGACTGTTCTCCCAGCAGAAAATCATTTTAGCTGGTAGCTAAAGAATATAGTCGGTATCGGTTTGGATGGCGTCGGCACTCGGTTGAGTAGCCTGCGTTTTAGACAATTCAAGATCAGATCTGGAACTAGGCTTATCAGAAGATACCGGCCTTTTAGGCCGGGATGAAGAAAATACCCGCTCGATAAAACCGAATACCATAATGTAAAAATATGTAAAGTACCGGGGATAGCTTAGCTTGGGAAACGCCGAGTAGCAATTATTTTCAATCCCGTACTTGATTTCCGATCTCCAATGCCTTATTTATTCTACTGATATTGTAAGCTTAAGGTTTTTTGTGTCATTATATTTTTACCGGCACAGTTAACGGCGCCGAATTTTTGCTGTATTGCATGAAATACCGGGACTGTTAAGCGATATTCGTTCAATTCCTCTCTTTGATTAATAAGATTTAAGGGAGGGATTGCTTACATCATGCGTCTGTAGTCAACCTGAAACATAGGTTATTTATCTTAGCAACCATTGAGAATATTCACTATTTTAATCGCAACGAAAGTTAACCACCGATATGAATGACAAACAAGCTCTTACTGAGGTATACGCGGCCCTTCTTGGAACTGGAGGGGCATCAGCAGCCGATTTTCAGGACGCAACTGTGGATGAGTTAAAAAAAGCATTACTCGAACACTTCAAGCCTAATCACATGGAGGAGCTTTTTAAAGATGCGTTTATCCGCGGCATAAACTATGCTTTATTTCAACAAAAGCAAAAAAATAGACAATTAATGGCAGAAGATTTCTTTGGTCCGGATGGTCTGATAACCAAGCGTATCGATTGGGACGACGTGATGCTGGATTGGTAAAACAAACAAGACAGCACGGAAAAGGCAACGCGAACGGTGCTCCTAGCGTCGGCACCAGCCAACTGGAATGCCTTTCATCTTCCAGCGCGAAATGAAACTCTCATGAAAGGTTGCTTCGGAATTTGGAAACTGCTGATTTCAGCTACCCGAATAATTCCTCAAGCATTATTCGCCCCCGGACTTATTAGGAGTAGCCGTTTGCCGCTTATAATCAAAGCCACGGCGGATAATAATCAAACATAAAATCATCATCTGCATCCCGATCGAATAATGTTGGTTCTGCCGGGATCTCGAAATCCTTGAGCCAGGACTTTAACGCCTTGGCATCCTTGAATATCATTATTTCGCGTCTAAGTTTCGCCAATTCCTGTTTCAAATCCCGAATATCCTGTTGTAATTGTTTCATCAAGGTTTTCGGGGTCAACAACATATACGGCGGGAGGTTTAGCTGCAACTTGAACTGCTGTGAAATCAGCGCATTTTCCTGTATTAATTCCGAGAGCTGTTCATTGAGAATTTTATTGAAATTTTTTAAACGATCTTCGGCGATGTTATTCAAATGCGATTGATCGATCTGCTCGGCTTCCATCTGCAGTTCCAGCAATCCGAGTAAGTCCTTTTTGGCATAAGCGGCATTCACGCGCTGCATAATTCCGGTTTTCCGCTCTCGTTCCAAAGGATCTTGCTCGCGGTCGGGATGCAATGCCGATGTTAACCTACGATATACTTCACGAATCGATTGACTAACGCTTTGTTCTTCCTGCTGTTGACGGGCTTCCTTTTCCAGTTGTTTGGCGGTTTTTTTCCGGTTGGCTTGCTGACTGCTTCTCCGATTGATTTTCTCCGCATCTTGAAGCTTGGCGTCTTTTAGCTTCTCCTCAAGTATAGCTTTGATTTTGTCCGCCGACGAGAGGTCGATGTCGTCGCCAATATCTATACCGTAAAAACCCTTCATCATCGATTTCATGAATTCAGCCGCTACTTCTTTGGACTCCTGATTTAGGGTATCGAAATCATCATCGCTATATTTATCGTGCAGTTCCTTTAAATCTTCTTTGCCATGCTCGGCTATTAAATTGGCGGTTATATCGACAATAATATGGCTGATTTTCTGTTTTTCGGCCTTTTTAAACATCTTGTTTTCGTAAGCAATATCCAGTATTTGCACCATCTCCACCCGCTCGGCATTATAGATGTCCCAAATGCTGTCATAATCTTTGTCATATTTGCGCTGATATTCCGGCATAGTTGTCTGCCATTCGAGCAAAAGCTTTTTTTCGGTTTCAATTTTTTTGATTAAGCTATTGAACAATTTTTGCGCCTTGGACAATATTTTTTTTTCCGGCGTTTGCTGGATGTTAACAATTTTTCGATTGGCTAAGGTCATGGCTAATGCTTACGGTTTACTTCAATTAGCTATATGATAACCAGAAGTTGCTCAAATTGAAATTCTACTGAAGTTGGTACGCACCCTAGCGGCTTTATGATATTAAACCTCCCAGGCGATCTTATGCACAATACTTTTTAAGCAGTCTTTAATGAAGAAGATAAAGAACTTAGGTACGGCAAGTCATCTGCCGGTGCGCTTATTAACTCCAATTGTCTACACATTTTGGTATTCTTCGAACCATTTAAGCCGAATTTGCTGATAAAATTCTGCAAGAGACGACTCCGAAATTACTAAACCGCTAAATAATATTTCAAATTTATGAACAACAGTATTGATACCTCTCCTTCGACAGATATTTTTTCCACTGGATTTTTATTAGGCAACGTCGGAGCACCCTTCGTTATAGGCATGGCAGTGGGGTATTTTGCAAAAAAAATGCTACTCATGGCACTGTTTGTAGGCGGGGCTGTTATTGTGCTGTTTTTTATTGGCGAATATTATGGGATCATCAATATCAACGATGCGGCCTTAGAAAACGTTGCAAGTTCGGCAGCCGAGGCCGCTAAAGAATCGGGTGGCTTCCTGCTTGACCGTTTATCAGTTGTTACCAGTAGAGGTGTAAGCGCTACCGGCGGTTTTTATGTCGGCTTTAAATTAGGTTAAAAATGACGGACTTAAGCAGGTCTGGGAATCTCTGAGCGAAATCTACCGCTCAGACCCGTCGATTATGTTGAAAAACTTGAGTAAAGGTAATTCATGCCACCCGCCGCCTCTGCACCTGCGCCGGGTCTGCGGTAATTTTCCGGTAAATTTCCACTCTGTCGCCATCCTTGACCGGGGTTTCAAGTTTGGCAATTTTGCCGAAGATACCGACTTTCTGGGATTCCAGGTCGATTTCCGGATACTGGTTTAACAGGCCGGAAAGCTCTATCACTTCGCCTATATTGCTGTTTTCCGGCACATCCAGTCTTAACCAGATTTGCCTATCGGCCTGAGCATAGCAAACCCCAACATTCATAGTTCACCTCCTTGTATGATGGTTTCAGGCAACTCGCCGGTGGTTGGACGGGGAGCTTTTAACCTGAGATCCAGTAAACGTTTTGCCGCCACCAGGAAACCCAGCATGATAAAGCCGCCGGGTGGTAACGCAGTTAACAAAAATCCCTTGTATTCGGGAATAATGACGGTTTCCAAAAAACTGAATCCCTCGCCCAGCAGTAACGAGGCATTGGCAAACAAAGTACCCTGAGAGGTGATTTCCCGGCCTGCACCCAACACCACCATGGTCAATGTAAAGCCGGCACCCATCATCAATCCGTCCCACATCGAAGGCATTACCGGCTGTTTGGAGGCGAAAGCTTCGGCGCGTCCGAGTATCACGCAGTTGGTGACAATCAACGGAATAAACAAACCCAGCACCTTGTGCAACTCGTGCATCCAGGCATTGAGAAAAAGATCGACCAGCGTGACTAAGGCGGCAATTAATAACACAAAAATCGGAATGCGAATTTCCGAAGGAATCAGGTGACGGCTGACCGATACAGCGGCATTGGATGCCAGCATCACCGCCATGGTCGCCAGTCCCATGCCCAAGCCGTTGGTGGCTGTACCGGTTACTGCCAGCAAAGGGCAGAGCGCCAGATTTTGGGTGAGGACTACGTTGTTGTCCCATAGTCCATCGCGCGCGATTTTCCGGTAGGGTTTAGAAAATAAGAAGGATAGATTCATAATGGTTATTCCACAGGAGCGAATGTGCTGAATGATTGACCGAAGTTAATGACTACCCACCAACAGTTCCACCTGATGGCTACGATAAAACTCTAGACCGCGCCGAATTGCCTGCACGACTTTCCGGGGCGTAATGGTTGCGCCGCTGAACTGATCGAAGGTTCCGCCATCTTTTTTTACTGTCCATTGCTCCAGGGTCAGGTTATCCAGCGATTTGCCGTTAAACGACAACACCCATTTAGATTTGGTGATTTCTATCTTATCGCCCAGTCCGGGAGTTTCGAGATGGGCGATGACCCGTACTCCCAAAATTTCGCCATTGCGGTCCAAGCCCATTACCAGACTGATAGGACCGGCGTAACCGTCCGGGGCGATAAATTTGAAGCATACGGCAGTGATTTCACCCAGTTTTTTGGCCAGATAAACTTCGGTTTGATCGGCACCCAGTTTTGCAGACGATGAATCTAATATGACGCTATCCGCCAGCAGATCGTTATCGTGTAAATCGGCTGGCACAACCTGTTCAAGATTGGCTTGCAGGTCTTCTTGTAACCTGTGTTCAATCACGCCACGGGTTGCCAGATCGGCTAGTCCAAGCAAAATGGCAGCCAGCAGAGCAAATCCTGCTAATACCCCGGTTTGAAAGTGCAATTGCGGGCGTAGCCGTTCCAGATTTTCCGGCTGTAGCCAAATCGACAGTTGTTGTTTAAACAGTCGAATGGTATGTAATGCCTTTCCTGTTAGCGGATTGTTCTCAGGTGCGGAATTCATAGCCTGTCTCAGCGAGTGGGAATATCGAGCGGTTTGCCGTTACGGTAGCGCCCGTATATTCTGGGGCGGATATAATGATCGATTAGCGGTGTTACCGCATTCATCAACAGCACCGCAAAACCGGTGCCTTCCGGGTAGCTGCCCCAAGTCCGAATAACGAAAGTCAGCAATCCGCAACCGGCGCCGAAGATTAATTGGCCTGTCGGCGTATTCGGCGAAGTTACGTAATCGGTGGCTATAAAAAATGCCACCAGCATCAGTGCGCCGGAATTAAGATGTACCCAAGGACTGAGATAATGGCTACTGTCCAGCAAATGAAAAATACCGGATAAAACAAATACGCTTGCCAGTAAAGAAACCGGAATATGCCATTTAATAATACCCTTGCGCATCAGGCCGATACCGCCAATCGCCAATAATACTGTCGAAGTTTCACCAAGGCTGCCGCGCTCCCAGCCTATGAATGCCCGAAAGCCGGAATAATCTGCCAGAATGCCGGGCAATGAAAGATTCTGCGTAAAGCCGGTTTTTACCATGCCCAGCGTGGTCGCGCCCGCAATCGCGTCTGCATGATCTGTACCGCCGAATGTCAATGCAAAGCTGTGGATCAGACCTGGACCGGTAAACAGCGGCGTGACATTCACCCAGGTGGTCATTTCAATGGGGAATGAAATCAGCAAAGCCACCCGCGCCAGCATGGCCGGATTGAACAGATTTTGGCCAAGGCCGCCATAGACCTGTTTGCCAAGAATAATCGCGATTGCCGAGCCTATTACCCCTATCCACCAGGGAGCCCAGGGCGGCAAGGTCATTGCCACCAGCAGGCCTGTCAATATCGCTGACCCGTCATGCAATTGCGGTAAAGCAGGCACGCCTTTTAATTTCAGGCAAAATGCCTCAAACAGCATGGCCGACAGGATAGTAATAGCCAGCAAATACAAAGCGGGCCAGCCGAACAACAACACTCCGAAAGCCACCGCCGGTAATAGCGCGATGATGACCTGACGCATGATCTGATCGACGCGACGTGCGGCTATGATATGCGGACCGCTTATCAGTTTATTCGTACTCATGCGGATTCCTCTTGCTTTTGGGCCGCCTGCTGTACCGCGCGTGCAGCACGCGCTTCCTGGGCTCGCAGTGCTTCCGCTTCGGCTTCCAGGCGGATACGTTCCACGCGCTGATTGCGGTCATTCATCAGGCGTTTAGTCTGCTCGGATTTGTGTTCGGCTTGCTGGCGTTTCACCAACTCTCCAGATGCGAATTTAAAGTAATGCACCAGCGGAATGTTGGATGGACAGGTAAACGAACAACTACCGCAACTAATGCAGTCTTTCAATCCGAAATCGACAGCCGCATCCAGTTGATTGGCGCGAATACGGCTGAACATTTCGAGAGGCAACAAACCGACCGGACAAACCGAAACGCAACTTGAGCAACGGATGCAGGCTTGGGTTGCCGGTTCCTCGATCTCCTGATGAGATAAGGCCAATATACCGTTGCAGGCTTTGACTACCGGTACATCGGCATGCGGCAAAGCATCGCCCATCATGGGTCCGCCCATCACTAGCCGCGCCATTTTTGCTTTGTCGAGTTCGCAATATGCCAGAATTTCCGACATTAATGTACCTATCGGCACTTGCAGATTGCCAGGTTTACCGACTGCTTCACCGGAAACGGTAACAACCCGGCTGATGAGCGGCTGTCCGAGACAAACCGCTTTATAGACCGCTTGGGCAGTTGCGACGTTATGCACCACCACGCCGATATCTGTCGCCCGGCCATCGGCCGGAATTTCCAGGCCGGTCAGGTAACGCAACATTTGCCGGTCCCAGCCCATGGGATAGCGGGTCGGTACTTTTTCGACACTGATATTGGCAAACTGACGACAGGCGCTTTGCATGGCTGAAAAGGCTACCGGCTTGTTATCCTCAATGCCGATAATGGCCTTCGGTGCCTGCATACCGCGCAGCATCAGACGGATTCCGCCGACAATTTCATCGGCGTGTTCCTGCATCAAGCGGTCATCGCAAGTCAAATAGGGTTCGCATTCGCCCGCATTAATCAATAAGGTATGTATTTGGTTTTTACGGCCAAGATTCAGCTTGACCGCCGAAGGGAACACAGCACCGCCCAGCCCGACGACGCCCGCGCCGCCGACCCGTGAGCAGATTTCTTCCGGGTCGAGCTGAAACGGGTCGGCAGGAACAAAACTTTTAAGCCACTGCTCCCGGCCATCGCTTTCCAGCACGACTGTACGCACCGGTAAAGCTGAAGGGTGCGGCGCCGGAAAATCCTTAACATCAACAATTATGCCCGATGTTGGTGCATGGACCGGTGCCGAAATGGTGCCTTGACTATACGCCAGCAATTGACCCTTTAAGACTTTTTCCCCAACTTTGACCACAGGTTCGGCGGGTTTGCCGACATGTTGCTGTACCGGGATATAAAGTTTTTTCGGTAAAGGAAAATCGGTAACTATCGTTTTCCCGGTGGTTTTCTGTTTACGTCCTTCGGTGTGAATGCCGCCCCGCAACCTTGGGTTTTCTAGAAATGTCAGCATCAAAATTCTCCTTTAGGCAGTCTGCGGTTTCGGCCAGCGCCAGTTGCGCAAGGTGACTTCAATCGGATGCATTTGCAAGCATTCGGTTGGACAGACAGCCACGCATTGTTTGCAGCCGATACAGGCATCGGCAACCACGGCATGGATTTGTTTCGGGGCGCCGACAATGGCATCCGTGGGGCATACCTTGAAACAGCGCGTGCAACCGGTACAGGTTTCTTCGCTGACTCTGGCTACCATTGCTTCCTGATCCTGAGCATTGCTTAAATCGACATCAACTCCCAGCAATTTGGCGAGTTGCTCAATCAGGGCGGTGCCGCCCGGCGGGCAAAGCGTCACCGGCGCAGCGCCTGAAACCAGTGCTTCAGCAGCCGGTTTACAGCCTGGAAAACCGCACTGACCGCATTGAGAACCCGGCATTAAGGCTTCAACGCGCTCGATTAACGGGTCGGATTCTACTTTAAGATATTTGGCTGCAATCCCCAGACTGAAACCCAGGGTCAGCCCTAGAATCGTCAAAATCACCATTGCAGATAAAACGTACATAATGCGCCTCTTATTTGCTGTAAAGTCCGGCGAATCCCATAAAAGCCAGCGACAGAATACCTGCGGTAATAAAGGCAATTGGCGTACCCGAAAAAAGTGCCGGTACAGCCATGAGCGCCAGGCGTTCACGCAGACCGGCAAAGAGGACCATTACCAAAGTAAAACCCAAGGCGGAACCAAAGCCGAACAATAGACTTTGCACGAAGTTATATTTTTCCTGAATATTTAGCAGGGCCACACCTAGCACCGCGCAGTTAGTGGTGATCAATGGCAGGAATATCCCTAAGACCTGATAAAGCACCGGACTGGTTTTGTGGATGACCATCTCTGTAAACTGCACCACCGCAGCGATGACCAGAATAAATCCTAATACCCGCAGAAAGCCGATGTCGAAGGGTATCAGCAAGCCATGTTCGAGCACCCAGCTCGCCGCCGATGCCAATGTCAGAACAAATGTGGTTGCCATACCCATCCCCAAGGCAGTGTCCAGTTTGTTGGAAACGCCCATAAACGGACATAAACCTAAAAACTTGACCAGCACAACATTGTTGACCAGCGCCGTACCCAAAATCAGAAGTAAGTATTCTTTCATTGCCTTAAACCCGGTGTTTTGTTAACACAACTGCATCATTTGTGCCAATGCCGAAAACATGGAGACAAACACCGGTTTAGTGTAAAAAAGCACACCAAGGGTGCGGTTTGTTCTGTTCTAAAATACACAGTCCACCCAAAGGGGGATTGAAATTGTTGTGAACACGACAAACGGCGAAGCCGGTAAGCGTTTATCATCAGGCGCAATAGCATTTGTAGGGGTAATTTTTTTGCTGATTGGTGGAATCGTATTGCCAAAACACTATGGCCGCTTTATTCTGTTGAATGAATATAACCCAACATGAAGGCTTTTCATCCCAGGTATATGAAAGGCGTCCTGCTTGGCTGGCGCTTTGCAGGATGTGCCGACGACAGGAGGCGCATCAATCGCGTCAATGTCCGCAAATCGCCACTTTATGTACTAAATTTCTAAAGTTTATGAATGTTTGCTTCTCTATGAAATCTGAACAATCTACGTTAAGCAGATCAATCTTTATTTTTTTGATATTGCAACTGATCGGTAAGTGTTAACCTCTAAAAAAGTTAAAAATCTAATACCTTGCAGAAGGCAAAAATTCTGGCGTCTAAATTGCATGTAATTAGTACTAAGTCACCCTTTCGAGACATTCAGGCTATGACCAAACCGACACCCGATTATCTGCTTACCGAGATAGCCACAGAAACGGCCGAGCAACTTATGTCGGCCATCCCGGCGGAAGATCCCCCAGTTTTACCGCCGAAGAAGAATAAGAGCAAACAGGCAAACAACCTACCGTTTTCCATTTTCGTCAAGGCTGTCGAACAATCGCCCATCGCTATTTCCATTACCGATAAGAAGGCCAATATCCTTTATATCAATGATGCCTTTACCAACGTCACAGGCTATAAAGCTTCGGAGATACTGGGCTGCAACGAATCCAAACTTTCCGACAAATGCACTCCGCGCCAGGTTTACTATGACCTTTGGCATACTATTTCCCGAAGACAGATTTGGCATGGTCAATTGGTAAACCGCAAAAAAATGGGGCAGCGCTATCTGGCAGATCTGACGATTGCGCCCATGCTCGATGAGCAGGGGGCCATTAGCCATTTTATCGGCATGCATCGCGATGTTACCCAGGCGCATCAGGACCAACAGCAGGTCGGTAACCAGAAACAATTGATCGAATCTGTGATCAACGCTTCGCCAGTAGCCATGGCAGTACTAGACGATAGTAAAATGGTGGTGCTGGATAATCAAATGTATAAAATGTTGGTCAGCGAACTCGATAAGAACGAACCGGCTTTGTTTTTTCTTGAAGCGCTGGAACTGGATTTAGGCAATCTATGGGATAGCCCGGAAGGCAAACGCGGTTTTGCAAATCATGAGATACGCGTGGAAGGTGTCGGCCGCCGCCGCACTCGCTGGTTTTCCTGCTCCGGCAACTGGTTTATTGAAAGCGATGCCTGTGCCGACAATTTCTTTGTCAAACAATCCAAGG
Organism: uncultured Pseudomonadota bacterium; assembly: GCA_963765965.1. Taxonomy (GTDB): domain Bacteria; phylum Pseudomonadota; class Gammaproteobacteria; order Methylococcales; family Methylomonadaceae; genus Methylomonas. The sequence continues at coordinate 37,634 of CAVXZR010000090.1, read as the reverse complement.
ATTATCTGTTACTGAGCATCAACGATATTAGCCAGCAACGCCGCCAGCAGGAGAATCTGCAAATCCAAACATTACGTTCCTTATTAGCTGAAGAAGAACATATCCGCAGCATCCGTGAAACCTTGCTGGGAGCCATGCACCAGATTCGTCAACCCTTAAATCAGATTAATGCCGCCATTCAGATAATGGCGCAACGCAATGACGCCAATAACAAACCGCTAAGGGAGTTGCTGGGTCAGGTACAAAGCATGGGCAATGAAACCCTGGAAACCTTGCAGCGTTGTGTACCGGAAATCCCTGAATCGGCGGTGATTCCGGTCAATTTAAATCAGCTGTTGCATGAAGTGATGTTGTTATATAGCCAAAAATTTTTAGCCAATGGCGTGATAGTGGACTGGTTGCCGAATCCGGTGTTGCCTTCGATTTTAGGTTCGGCCAATAAACTGCGCATGTTGTTCAAGCAGTTGATCGATAATGCTGTGAATGCCTTGAATCGTGCCGGAAGCCGGGAGCGTGTCATCAAAATCAGCACCACGGTCGAACATGATTGGGTGCGGGTTTCAATCGCCGATACCGGTCCGGGTATCCCGCTAAATCAACACAGTAAAGTCTTCGAGCCGTTTTTTACCACGCAATCGCTAGGCGGTTTTCAGGCCGGCATGGGGCTGGTAATGGCCAAGGAAATCGTGAATCAGCACAACGGCATGATAGCCATAGCGCCCGATTATCAAAACGGTTGCTGTTTTAATCTCAGTTTTCCGGTTTGTCCGAAAAATATTACCTCGGTGAATGGTCATGAGTGAGCGTTTGCTGATGGTTGAATCGGAGCTGGATACGCTATTTATGGTCAGCCAATTACTCAACAGCACTCACGATTTACGCAGTAAACTCAAAGGTATTCTGGAAATTTTACATAAGCGTTCCGGCTTGCATTTCGGCATGATCACCCTGCGCGATGTGGAAGACGACAGCATGAGTATCTGCGAAATTTACGGCGAGGGCATTGACCGTTCTGTGCGTTATCAGCCGGGGGAAGGTCTGGTAGGGGCTATACTCGATGAAGGCTGCACCATCGTCGTCGAACGCATCGCCGACGAACCTAGATTTTTGAGTCGTCTCGGTCTTTACAACCCGGAATTGCCCTTCATAGGCTCGCCGTTGGCCGTCGAACAGGGCGAAGTGGTCGGCATACTCGCCGCCCAGCCTTGTAATGCCAAATTCCTGGGCGAACGCGCCCGTTTTATGGAAATGGTGGCCAATTTGATCGCACATGGCGTCAATATGTTGCGCGTGATGGAACGTAAACAGCATGAGTTGACCAACGAGCGCGATTATTTAAAACAAACTTTGGTTAAGAACTACCGTTTCGAAAACATCATCGGCCATTCCGAACCGATGCTGAAAGTATTCGACATCATCCGCCAGGTGGCGAAATGGCATACCACGGTGCTGATTCGCGGCGAATCCGGCACCGGCAAGGAAGTGGTGGCCAGCTCGATACACTTTAATTCGGCCTGCGCTAACGGTCCGTTTTTAAAGCTGAATTGCGCGGCGCTACCGGATACCTTGCTGGAATCCGAATTATTCGGGCATGAAAAAGGCGCTTTCAGCGGCGCTATCGGCCAGCGTAAAGGCCGTTTCGAATTAGCCGACAACGGTACTTTATTTCTGGACGAAATCGGCGAAATTTCCGCTTCCTTTCAGGCCAAATTGCTGCGGGTATTGCAGGAAGGCGAATTCGAAAGGGTCGGAGGCGTAAGAACGTTGAAAGTGAATGTCCGTATTATTGCCGCCACCAACCGTAATCTGGAACAGGAAGTAGCCGAAGGCAATTTCCGGGAAGATTTGTATTACCGGCTCAACGTTATGCCGATCAACATGCCGCCGCTACGGGATCGTATCGAAGACATCCCGGAACTGTCCGCTTTTCTATTAAACCGCATTTCCAAACAACAGGGCGGCAGGCCGTTGGAACTCAAAGAAAGCGCCATCCGCATCCTGATGAAACACGATTGGCCCGGCAACGTCCGCGAACTGGAAAACCGCCTGGAACGCGCGGCCATCATGAGTTCCGACGGCATCATTGACCGTGACGTGATAGCCAGTACCGGTCTGGAAAGCGAAATCGGCATCAGCCGGACTTCCTTTGCCGTCAAGCATGTCGATCTGCACGACGAAAACATGGACGAACGGGAACGGGTTATTGCTGCGCTGGAGCAAAGCGGTTGGGTTCAAGCCAAAGCTGCCCGGTTGCTGGATATGACGCCCAGGCAAATCGCTTATCGGATACAGACTTTGAATATTAATGTTAAGCAGATTTGAGGGGTGAGCGTTTTGTTTGGAACTATCTTGTCTTGACCGGTATTTGCCCACCCCTCATACAGGTACATCAGTAGTGTCTTGATGCTTCGTTGTATGGGGTTTTTCAATTATGACACCATCAGCTTACAACCTAGCGCTTCAACAATTTTGGCGATAGTCTCAAACCGTGGGTTGCCGTCGTCGGCCAATGATTTGTATAAGCTAGCCCTTGTTACGCCAGCTTGTTTGGCTACTTCGGTCATGCCCTTCGCGCGCGCAGCGGTGTTTAGGGCGTGAATAAAATCCTTAGCGCTTCCTGTTTCAACTGCTTTTTTGAGGAAAAGTTTTATATCCTCGCCTGTTTTCAAATAATCGGCTACATCGAAAGGAGTCACTTTTTCGGTTTTTGAGTTCATGAATCAATCCTCCAAGGTTTTCAAAAGGGCTTTGGCTTTTTCAATATCGCCCTGTTGGTTGGACTTGTCGCCGCCCACCAGCAGCAAAACTACTAATGGTGTAATAAATCCGCAATCCCGCTCCAAACACAAATCGCAACTCGAATAAGCCTGCGTCAATTGCTTTGTAGTCGCCAAAGTTACCATTGCTGAGGCGGTCAAGCCTATTCAACACCTTGTTTCTAACGGCAGCATCTTTCAAATCGGACAGCCAACGATTAAAGGTCTGGGTGCTTTGCAATTCGTATTTCATAATCAATTGTATCTTACGGGAAACATGCGTCAAGTATTAATAATTGCTACTTAACTAAACGTAAACCTTGCACATTGTCAGCCTGTTCCAGGCCCATAGGGTGCATTAGCATAGCGTAATGCACCGAATGTTCGAAGGCCAACATAAGTGCAAGAAGGCGGCACCCCTTGAAGCCAGTGAATTACACCTTACCATGTGAGAGGTACTCCTCAAGGTAAATTTGATTTAATCATTTTAAATCACTATGATTAAAACTGATTTTAAAAAATAGAAAATATTTTATGAGTACCAAAGTTCTTACCGCACATGTGCCGTTGTCGCTCGCGGAGAAAATTGATCAGATTGCCGCTCGTCAGGAGCGCTCGCGAGGCTGGATCATTAAACAGGCGTTAACGGCTTGGGTTGATCAGGAAGAAGAACGTAGTCGGTTAACACGGGAGGCATTGGCTGACGTGGATGCCGGGTGTGTCATCGACCACCAGTCAGTCCAAGCCTGGGCCGATAGTCTTGGCACCGGCCAGCCTCTGCCGCTACCCCGCTGATGAACTGAAGTGGACAAGCAAGGCGCTGTCCGATTTAGCACGACTCTATGAGTTTCTGGCTTCAGTGAACAAGTCAGCAGCAATTAACATTGTGCAATCTCTGACTGTTGCGCCGACCACCCTATTGGTTAATCCTCGTATTGGCGAAAAGCTCGAAGAGTTTGATCCGCGCGAAGTTAGGCGGATTCTTGTTGGTCACTATGAGATGCGCTACGAGATTCAAGAATCCAAAATCTATGTGCTACGGTTATGGCATACACACGAAGACCGATAAGTTCCGAAAGTTGGGGTTAAAAATAAGTACGATTTAAATTATGGCAAGCTTTTCAAGGGGATGTACATGCCGTATGAAATTACATCGCTACTGTTGAAGTGCGACACGTCAGATTTCGAAGTATTGATCAAGCAGACCGGCAGCCATGTCAATTTTTCTTCTGACGCGGAATTGCAGCGCTTATTGACTGCCTACAAGAGCAATAGCAATGTAAATTGTAAAATCCTATTAGCCGAAGCTGTCGAGCGAGAGATCAGGTATGTAGGTAGTTCGGATATTGCCTACGCCTATCGAAAACTTGTTAAAGGCTTTGAACCAGCCGGAGTTAGTATCGATGAAATTATCGAGGACGTTAGCAAAAAACTCAAGGTAAAGCAGAAACTGTTGGGCACTCCCGAGACCAAGATGGAACGTTTAGTTAAATGGACTGTGGAGGAAACATTCTTTGCCATGAAACCGGAACAGCAAAGAGAGCTATTTATAAACGCCGGTATCGGAATAGAACTGCAAGAAGAATTCTTTGAAAAGATCAAGAGCAATAAGGCTCATCTGTTACCCCTGTTATTATCATTACTTGGCCCTGAAATAACTTGGACGATTATTCAAGGTTTAACGATATCCGCCATGTCCACCTACATGGGACGTACGGCCGCCGAGGAATTGTTCAAACGATTTGCTTCGAAGTTTCCGTGGATCGAATGGCTTGGGCCTATCGTCTGGGGGCTAACCTTAAGCTGGTTCGCTATAGACCTACAAGGTGCCGCGTACAGAAAAACGATACCCATCCTTCTCTATTTAGGCATCGTTGGCTTGAGAGACGGACCTGTAGAGGGTGACGCATTTTGGAATGAGGGTGTGTGAAATTTCCCGTGAAAACCACCGACGACCATCCCTTATCACGCATTGGCAAGTAACGCCCTACCAAGCTATAGTCGAAAATATCATTGACTCGTTATCACGCCGCCAATTCACTTCTTCCTGCCGCACTGCCAGCCACCAGGTTTGCATTTTCGGATGCGGCTTAGGTTGTGAAAAGGCTTCCGGGGTTAGTACGGCTACGCACCATGAGGGCTGCGGGTCGCGAACGGACTTGTAGACGATGGCTTGAATATCGGCTTTTCGTGCCAGCCGGGCAAAAGTCTGAGTAGCGCTATAGTCGGTTAAATGCGTCCAAGCACCTGCGTCTGCATTGAAGGGCGCTTTTCGCAAGTCAACACTCGGTGCATTGATTTCGACCCGGAAAGCGGTATGAGCAACCGGCCCTAGCCTGATCAAATCAACAGCGTCCTTAAGGAACTTCCAGCGCCAGTATCCCAGTTCGGCACAAGCGGTGCGTACCGATACGGCACCGTAAAAAACACCGGGATCAGTTGCTGCGCGAAAACGCGAACCGCCGCGCAAAGGGTCATATCGGAATGGCGTGGCAAGCAGGTAATCCAGATCCTTGGCGGCTTTAAGCTGCGCCGGCTTACTTGCTTCCAGCAGTGTTTCCAGCAAATCCTGCTCATTCGGAGTGTCAACAAGCTTCATGGTGGAAGCGACATGTTGCGCCTCGACAATGCGCCAAGCGGATTTTTGCCAGTTGTGCGCCTTAGATGAGACCGCGAGAGGCATCCAGGTATTGTACGACACGTACCAATCCCTCCGTACTTAGGATAAGCTCGATGGGTCGGCCATTCAGCGCAAGGTTTTCGCTTTTCAGCCATTGCCGGGCTGTGTTGTCTTCGCCGACTATCGAGTCTAGCGAACGGAATGCCCGGATGAACAACAATGCCAATTCCCATTCCTTGCGATTTTGATCAAGCCGATAACCGCCGCTGTATAGCCGGGATATAGTCGCCGGACTCAATCCCAGTACTTTTGCCAGCAGGGTACGCGATATGTCCAAGCGCTCGGCTACACGCGCCACCGCTTTACTGACTGTGGCAGATGGACCGGGTTTTTGATTGGCTTCTTGCGTCAGTGTGGACATAAAGCCTCCTTATTTCAGGAGAAATAATAGCGCAAAATTATTTCTGTGGAAAGGAAAAGTTATATCGAATTCGGTTCAGATATAACACTGAATCAACAGGCTGAGTTGAAGCAAGGTCACTTGTTAATGCTCGTCAGAGAAAACCTGCATTTTAAGGCCTTCGCTGGGTTTCCCGTTGCTCAACTTAGCCTATGTTTTTTTCAATTTAATGGCCGTTTCCGCCAATCTAACCCCCAAAACCCAGCATAAACGCTTTTCATGCTGGGTTAGTTCGCTATCCGTTTCTGAAACATGGCTTGGCCCATAGGGCGTACCGCCGCTTTGGGTTTCCCGCAAGGCTATTTCGTTGCATGGCAGGCTCATCAGCAACATGCCGTGGTGCATTAAGGGGAGCATCATGGTGAGTAAAGTGCTTTCCTGTCCGCCGTGCATGCTGCCGCTGGTGGTGAAAACGCCGGCCGGTTTTCCGGATAAGCTTCCGGCAAACCATAAGCCGGTGGTGGTATCGATAAAATATTTTAACGGTGCAGCCATATTGCCGAAATGCGTAGGGCTGCCTAAGGCTAGACCGTCGCAATGTTCCAGATCATGCAATGTGGCGTAAGGCGCGCCGGATTCCGGGATGTCTGCTGCCGTTTTTTCACAAAGCGGCGATATTTCCGGCACGGTACGCAGTATCGCTTCCGCGCCGCTGACCGATGCCACGCCGCGAGCGATTTGCATCGCCATTTTTAAAGTGCTGCCGTTACGGCTGTAGTAAAGAATCAGTATTTTAGCCATCACAATATCGCCAGCACGGATTCGGGGGGGCGGCCGATGGCGGCTTTGCCGTTGGCAAGGACTATCGGTCTTTCGATCAATTTAGGAATCCGTACCATCGCCTCAATCAGTTCCGCATCGCTCAGGGATTTGTCGTCCAGACCGTTTTCCTTATATTCAGACTCATTAGTACGCATCAGGTCACGAGGTTTAATAGCCAGTTTCTGCAAAATATCCTGTAATTCCTTGGCCGTAGGCGGGGTTTTCAGATATTCAACAACTTCCGCATTTATGCCTTGCGCCTCAAGCAGTTTTAAAGTGTCCCGCGATTTGCCGCAACGCGGGTTATGGTAAATTTTTACAGCCATGGTTTACTCTCCACAATCTCGACTAGCCGTTATAATAGCATTTCAAAATAAATACATCGCGTGAATGCTATGCAACTACCCAACTATTCTCAAGGCCGTGTTTTAGTCGTCGGCGACCTGATGCTGGATCGCTACTGGCACGGACCTACCTCGCGTATTTCCCCGGAAGCCCCAGTGCCGGTGGTGCATGTTAATCATGATGAACAGCGTGCCGGTGGTGCCGGTAATGTCGCTTTGAATATCGCCGCACTGGGCGGGAAAGTTTCATTGCTTGGTTTCACCGGCGAAGATCAGGCTGCTGTAGCGCTGGAAACCTTGTTGAAACGCGCCGGCGTCTTGTGCCTGTTTCAGCCAGTACCAAATTTTCCGACCATTACCAAGCTGCGCGTCATGAGTCGCCATCAGCAATTAATACGGCTGGATTTTGAGGACGGCTTTCATAACATCGACAGCGAGCCCTTGCTGCACCAATATCATGCCGAGATGCTGCAATCGCAGGTCATCGTGTTATCCGATTACGGTAAAGGTACTTTAAGTCAGGTTCAGAAATTCATCAGTTTGGCAAAGCAACTGAAAAAACCGGTATTGGTCGATCCGAAAGGCAGCGATTTTTCCATTTACCGGCAGGCGACGCTCATTACTCCCAATTTTAGCGAGTTCGAAGCGGTAGTGGGACGTTGCGCCGATCAGCAGCAAATCATCGAACGCGGGATGAATCTGATTGCCGAATTGGCCTTGGACGCTTTGCTGGTAACCCGTGGCGAACACGGAATGACCTTGCTAAGCAAGGATGAGGAACCTCTGCATCTGCCGACTCATGCCAGGGAAGTGTTCGATGTCACAGGAGCGGGAGACACGGTGATTTCGGTACTTGCCGCCAGTCTTGCTGCCCGGAAATCTCTGGCTGAGGCCACGCAGTTAGCCAATATCGCTGCCGGTATCGTGGTCGGCAAAATGGGTACTGCTACCGTCACCCCGGAAGAATTAACGAATGCCCTTAAAGGACCAAGCGCCCACCACCGAGGCGTTTGCACGTTAGCGGAAATTTTAGCCGAGCGCCGGACTGCACTGGAGTCCGGGGAAAAAATGGTTGCGACCAACGGCTGTTTCGATATCCTGCATCCCGGCCATATCCGCTATTTGCAACAGGCCAAGACGCTTGGCGACCGGCTGGTGGTGCTGGTGAATAGCGATGCTTCGGTGCAACGCTTGAAAGGGCCGGAGCGACCGGTCAATCCCTTGGAGCATAGAATGGAAATGCTGGCTGCGCTGGAGTGCGTGGATTGGGTGGTTCCGTTCGATGAAGACACGCCGAAATCGGTTATAGATCAATTGCTGCCGGATATTTTGGTTAAAGGCGGCGATTACACAGATATTAACGGAATCGCCGGACATGAAAGCGTTCTGGCTAATGGCGGCGAGGTGAAGATACTTTCGTTTATCGAAGGCCATTCCACCACCGCTATTATCCAGACCATCAAAGACAAGACCCAAGCCAGCTTATGATGGATAGATTACTCGATAGAGGTCGGCAATATTGGCTATTAGCACGTTTCGATAAACCGATCGGCATTTTAATTTTACTGTGGCCGACTTTATGGGCCTTGTGGATTGCCGGTAATGGACGCCCCGATGGCCAGATTTTTAGCGTATTTTGTTTAGGGGTAGTGCTAATGCGCGCAGCCGGTTGCGTCATTAACGATTACGCCGACAAGGATTTCGATCCGCATGTGGACCGCACCCGGCAAAGGCCGATTGCCGCCGGTAAAGTCAAACCCAAGGAGGCGCTGGTGCTGTTTGCAGTGCTGTGCATGGCGGCATTTGCGTTGGTTTTGCTGCTGAATTGGTACACCATCGCTCTTTCGTTTATCGCAGCTTTCTTGGCTGCCAGCTACCCGTTTATGAAACGTTACACCCATCTGCCGCAAGCTTATCTGGGCATGGCTTTCGGCTTTGCCGTGCCGATGGCGTTTGCCGCGCAAACCGATAGCATTCCGTTGCTGGCTTGGCTGTTATATCTGGCGGTATTGCTGTGGGCTTTGGTTTACGACACCATGTATGCCATGGTAGACATCGACGACGACCTGAAAATCGGCGTTAAATCCACCGCGATTCTGTTCGGAAATAGAGTTAGGGAAATCACCGCCGGTTTGCAGGTGATTATCTTAGGGTTGTTGATAGCTGTCGGTAGCATGCTGCAACTATCCTGGCCATATTACCTGGGATTGATTGTCGCTGCCGGTTTGTCGATTTATCAACAGGTTCTGATTTTCCATTATGACAAGCCTAGTTGCTTCAAAGCTTTTTTGAACAGTAACTGGTTCGGTTTGGCGGTTTTTACCGGATTGGTAGCTGCTTATTGGTAGGTTTGGCACAAAGCTGAATTCAGTTACAACAATAAACATCCTTTACCCAGCGATCTATGAAATGCAGCTTGCTCTCAACACTGGAATTAATCACAAACGGATAGGGGTCGCTGACGCCCATGCTGCGGTTAAGGGTGTTTAACACCACTGAAAACCGCATCCAGAGGTTCAGGCAATCGGCAAAGCTATCGCTATCGGGTTTCGCGTCAATCAAGTCAAATACCGCAGCGGTTTCCAACGTTTCACGGATGTGCAGGTAATGGGCCCAGCATTCCGCCCAGTCTTCCAGTGGGTGAGCGCTGGCATAGGCGCTGATATAATAATTCGGCCAGTCGCTACGTGCTCCGCGATGATAAAAGTACTTTAATGCCTGCTGATAATTCTGACGCTCATCGCCGAACAATTCGCGAAAGCTTGCCAGGGTATCGGCATTATTCTGTAATTTGAACCAATAAAAATGCCCAAGCTCATGGCGAAAGTGGCCGAGCAAGGTACGGTAGGCTTCTTTCATTTTCTGCTGGGCCGCGCTACGGTAGCTGTCGTCGGCCTCTGCCGCGTTGATGGTGATGACGCCGCTATCGTGACCGGTATAAACCATGTCCAGTTTACTTAAACGATTGCTGCGCCGGTCTTCCAAAAAGTCGAATAACAAGCGGGTATCACTGTTAGCTTTTCGATCCGGGATAGGCAGTTTTAGCCGCAGCAACATATAAAATGCCCGGCGTTTGGTGGCTTCCAGTTTGATCCAGCGCTGTAAATTATTATTGATGGACAGATTGGGAATGGTGCGCGTCAGACGGCAGGCGCGACATTGAGCATGATTGTCTTCGCAACTGACCAGCCAATTGCAGTCCAATGTCGTGCGGTGTTGACAAGGACGGCTAGCGTTTGGTTTTTCCAGCCTAACCAGCGCAAGCTGTTCGGGAATGAAACCCAGTGCGCCATAACATACGGTACAAATGGTATTTTCAAAAAAAATCTCGTTGCCGCAACGACAGTAAAAGCGTTTCATGCCGTCCTTTTGAAAAGAATCTGATTTTTATAATATAACCTTACTAGAAATGATAACTCAAAAAGGTATACTCCTCGAACATCAAATTTTAAGTGTTTTGGTCCATTTTATATGATTATCGAGCCGGCAAAGCTTTCCGACATCCCGGCACTTTGCGATTTATTGAATGAGCTGTTTACCCAAGAGTCTGAATTCAAGGTGGATTACCAAGCTCAAAGCAGGGGGTTGGCTTGCATTATCGCCAATCCGGAAATTGGCAGCATTCTGGTTGCCCGTCAGGCAGGCAAAGTGGACGGTATGGTGAATCTGCTGTTTACGGTTTCCACTGCTCTGGGCGGACCTGTGGCTTTACTGGAAGACTTGGTAGTCGTGCCCGCTCAGCGCAACCGCGGTTTGGGTTCGCAGCTAATCGAAACAGCTATTGAGCTTGCCAAACTTAAAGGATGTAGACGCATCACGCTATTAACCGATCATAACAATCATTCGGCACAACGTTTTTATGCAAGATTCGGATTTAAGTCTTCGACAATGATGCCGTTAAGGTTGGAGTTTAGCGAAGAGAAATGATTTTTGATCGTGATTTGGCCTTAACCGATTTCCAATCTGTTACGGCCGTTTTGCTTGGCACGGTATAGCGCATCGTCGGCAGCTTGAATAAGGTCTTGCAAAGATTCAACGGCAGTGGCCTGACGGCTGCAAACGCCGATAGAGATAGTGGTGGGTATGGGTTTATCTTGAAACGCGAATGGATGCTGCATGACGGTTTGTCTTATTTTTTCCACGCAGACGGTTGCTGCGGCTTCCGGCGTTCCGCGCAGCAGCATGATGAATTCCTCGCCTCCGTAACGCGCCAGAATATCTTCTTTACGCATGGCCTTTGTCAGAATTTGGGCCAATTCCCTTAATATCCGATCCCCGGCGGGATGGCCGAAAGCATCGTTTTTTTGTTTAAAATGATCGACATCACACATCGCAATCGTCAGCATGTCATTATTCCGCTTAGCGAAAGATAACGCCTGATTCGCTCGGGCCATAAATGCGTGGCGATTCAGAATAGCGGTCAATGCGTCGGTGGTGGCGGCCTGGAGGATTTCAAGTTCCGATTGCGCTTCGCTACCGATTTTATAATCGATTTTCAGATAAGTATCGCCGACCCTTATCCGGTCCAGCAACTCGATCTTGTATTTTTCTATTCGCCTGCCGTTGACGAAAGTACCATTAGAGGAGTTTAAATCTTCCAGAAAAATATGGTTGCTGTCCGGGCAGATGCTCAATACGCCATGCTGTCTGGAAATTTTAGGATCGGAAATGCAGATGTGGGTATTTTGATCGCGACCAAAGAAAGTGCGCGGGCGATGCAATTTGAAATGTTTGCCTAAATCGTTGCCGGAGACGATTACCAGATAAGGCTCAGGCTGAATTTTATCGAAGCAATGTCTACTGGAAAACCTAGTTAGCATTGTAGCCAATTGAGCCGAAAATATTTGATTTTTAGAGTTTTTCATGGCACGACAAACTTCCTGGGAACTGATGCTAGCTATTTACACGGTTTCCGGAGAGGCGCATATGTTCCATCGTTTACTAACTAAACTAAAACCAATTATAGCCAGGGTTAACCAAACACTGACCAGCGGCCCGATTACACCATCATAACTACTAACCAGATATAGATAGTCGGCTTGCGGGTTAACGTTAAACAAGTCTTTACTGGTCTTGATTTGCCAGACCCAGCCGCAATGACAGCCTACGCAAAGCCCCAGGCTTTGCGGACAGTAACTTCTTAGCATGGCTAGAAATACGCCGACCACAAATAGCGCAATCAAGGCACTGACAATTTCCGGATTCAGCAAGTTGGCAAACGCTTCGGCCATCAGTTGAAAGCCGCTGCTTATACTCAAATCCGAGTAAGCTATCGAGGTTTTGCTTTTCAGGAAGTGCAGTATTGCATAGTAAAACGAACTGATGGTAATGGCGGAAATGGCGGTCATTTTGCGTCGTAAACTTGTCAACAGCAGGCCTCGAAACAGGATTTCTTCGAATAGGGCGACTAACAAAGCCAGAAGTAAAGCCGAACTGACTTTACCGGCGATTTTTGCCGCAGTCCAGTTACGGCTTTCGTCAAACACATGTACATCCAAGGCATACAGCGTCAATAATACCGGCAACAGGGTAAACAAAGATAACAACAAGCCCTGAAACAGTTGTTTGAAAAACACAGAGGATGATGGGAAGCCTAGATCCGGCCAGTTATATTGCAGGATTTTTTTTAGTGGAAAAATACTCAGGATCAACAATATCTGCGTAGTTCTGCTGATGATTTTGTCTATTGCTTGAATATCGCCGGCTATCTGTAGCAATCCATAACTAAACAGACTGGCCCCGGCAATCAATAGGACTAAAATGGCCAGTGGCATAAGTGCAGAAGCAAAATATCTCATTAACGAAAATCTCCCCAAAGGGTTTGTACTGCTGCCAAAGCAGCCAGGACTGCGGTTTCGGTACGTAAAATCCGGGAGCCCATTCGTACCGGGATAAAGCCTGAGGCTTTGGCGATATGCCGTTCCTGTTCGCTAAAGCCGCCCTCAGGGCCGGAAAGCAGGGTAACAACGCCGGTGTCAGTTTGAAAATCGGTCAATACCTGCTCGGCATGGGGGTCGAGAAACACTTTTAAGTCCCGTTGCCGGCTTGTCCAGTCCGGCAGATTGTCTATCTTGCCAAGTTCCGGCAAGCGTGTCCGTCCCGATTGTTCGGCAGCATGCAGGATAATATTTTGCCAATGCTGTAAGCGCTGCCGTATTTTTTCGGGAGTGAATTTTATCACGCAACGTTCGGTCTCCAACGGCGTCAATTCACTGACCCCTAACTCCACGGCTTTTTGTATGGCCCAATCCATGCGGTCGCCTCTGGAGATGCCTATCCCCAATCGCACGATTAGCGGCGATTCAACATCGCGGTCCAGATACTTTTCAATTTCCACCCGAACGGATTTTTTGCTGACTTCGGCAAGTTTGCATAAATATTCGCCACCCTGACCGTTGAACAATATGATGCTTTGCAGTTGTTTTAGGCGCAATACGGTACGAACATAGTGAGCAGGTTCATCATCAAGTTCGATGAAATTACCGGCATTTAAGGATTTGTTGACAAATAATCGAGAAACGCGCATTAGTCCCTCACCGCGTATTGCATGCCTTGCCAGGCGACTTCTGCCATCAATGCTATCTCTTGTTCGTTAATAATATAGGGCGGCATAAAATAAATGACGTTGCCCAAGGGTCGCAACAGGACACCGCAACTTAATGCATATTGATACACTTTTAAACCTCGACGTTCTTGCCAGGGATAAGCTTCGCGGCTTTGTTTGTTTTTCACCAGTTCAATAGCGACTATCATGCCGGTTTGCCTGACTTCGGCAATATTGGGATGACTCTTGAAATTTTCGGTTGCTTTAGCCATCAAGGCTGCCAACTGACGATTGCGGCCAAGTATATCCTGTTGCTGAAACATACCGATAGTACTCAGTGCTGCCCTGCAACCCAGTGCATTGCCGGTATAACTGTGCGAGTGTAAAAATGCAGTGAGATTTCGGTAATCGTCATAAAACGCCTGATAAATGGTCTCCGTGGTCAGGACTGCGGAAAGAGGCAGATAACCGCCGGTCAAACCTTTGGACAGACACATGAAATCCGGGCTGATCGCTGCCTGTTCGCAAGCGAACAAGGTGCCGGTCCGGCCGAAACCAACGGCAATTTCGTCCGCTATCAGATGCGTATTGAATTTATTGCAGGCCTCGCGCAGCATTTTAAGATAGACGGGATGGTACATGCGCATATTGCCTGCGCATTGAACCAGCGGTTCGATGATGACAGCGCAGACCGAATCGGCATATTGTGCCAGAGTCCGTTCCATGTCTGCAAAGCGGCGGATGGAAAACGCTTCCCAGCTTTCTTCCGGATTGCGGTAAAAACAGTCCGGACCGGGCACTGTTATGACTTCCATCAACAGCGGCGCATAAGTGTTTTTATATAGAGCCACATCGCCGACAGCCAATGCGCCAAGGGTTTCGCCGTGATAGCTGTTTTCCAGCGTGATAAATCGGGTTTTCTTTGCTTCTCCTTGATTACGCCAATAGTGAAAACTCATTTTCAGGGCGATTTCGATAGCCGAAGAGCCGTTGTCGGCATAGAAACATTTACTCAAACCCGGCGGCGTGATTTCCACCAGTTTTTCCGCCAGCTTTACCGCCGTTTCATGGGTAAATCCAGCCAGTAATACATGTTCCAGACTATCTAATTGGTCTTTTATCGCTTGGTTAATGACCGGGTTTGCGTGGCCAAACAGATTAACCCACCAGGAACTGATCGCATCCAGATAGCGCTTGCCGTCAAAATCTTCCAACCAGACACCGCTCCCGGATTTGATCGGAATTAATGGCAGGGTATCCGTTCCGCCATTCCTTGGGTCGTAATCTTTCATTTGGCTGCACGGATGCCAAAGAACTGCGAGGTCTCGCTCGACGATGGATTGATTGTTCATGCCTGCCTGCCTATGCGATGGTGTTTTGCCGGATTAAGGTTTCCGCTGTTCGAGTAAGGCTATTATTTTTGATAATATCCTATTTTGTTGATGCGACTGACGTTTTAGCCTAGCTATAAAAATCAGGAAAGCATTATTTTCCGCTGATTGTTCGGAAAGGCAAACAAATTTTTGTCCACATTCCCGTTAGCAGGAAATAGCCCATGCTTCGCAATTAACTCAAGCATCACAACGATACCCTAAAATAATAAAGCAATAAAAGTGAGTATTTGCCTTATTAAGTATTAAAATGGATTTTTTTTATAAAAAATCAATATTCCAGTCATTTCCTCAAAATAATACAATTATTATTGTCTGGGCACAGGATTGTTTATTATTAAAATAGTAACTAACTGTTAAGCCTCCATTAACAAACAGAAAACAATTTCGCCCTCATCTTCTCGGACATTCTTAAAAGCAGCTTGACTGGTTAAGCCGATTATGTGTAGTGGCATTTGCCGTATCAAAGCAAAAAATATACGTTAAATAACATAGTTTATTTGTTAGGGTTTAAAACCGATTTCCTAACATCGCAACAAAGTCTACTCTGGCTTGTATAAAACGATTTGTCCAAATATGGCTCAATATTTGCTTTGTTATATGGATTAAAGTTTCAAAATGAGCAATACGTATGCTTGTTGTCAATCCGTTATCGATTGATAAACCAAATGTTACTCAATTGGACCTTGTTCCCGGTTAAGCATTTCGAAACTTCATCATCGCTTTAAAGAAGATTACCTTACGAATAATTCTATGTTTTATATTAAATACCTTTAATCCAAAGGAATAACTAATATGTCAAATATTCACCTTTTTTCATCAGCGACCCAAACTCGCCAAACTAATTTAACTGATACCGCAACAAACAAATATGACGGAAGAATCCTGTCCGGCCTAAAGAAAATCACCTTTCGAAAAGTCCTGCTAAAGCTGCATCTCTATATTTCCCTGTGGCTGGGCGTATTTTTAGCGCTTGCCGGGCTAACCGGTAGCCTGCTTGTTTATGATAGCGCATTGGATAAATGGCTCAATTCGGACATTATGCAGGTGAATGCAGCCGAACAACGCCGGCCCTTATTGGACTTGATCGCCGCCGCTAACCGGGTGTCGCCTATCAAAGCGCGGCCCTCTTACATAACAATACCGGAAGAGCCTGACGACGCTTTAATTGTTCGCTATCAAATTCCGTCGAAAGACAAGGAACAAAAGGGGATGAATCACCATTTCCACGAAGTCATGGTCAACCCCTATACCGGACAAGTGCTTGGCGACCGGGATAGAAATGATTCATTAATGTCGATTATCGTGCGGCTGCACGCCAACTTATTAGTCGGTAATCCAGGCAAGTTGCTTATGGGCATCACGGCCTTGTTAACGCTGGTGCTGACCATTACCGGTATTTATTTATGGTGGCCGAAATTTAGCAAATTAAAACAGGCTTTTGTCATCAAGCGTAATGCCAGTTTTACCCGCTTTAACTTCGATCTGCATAAAACGGTTGGCATCTATACGGCTGTTGTTATGTTGGCCGTGGCTTTATCAGGCGTGTATTTTAATCTACCCGGCGTGTTTAAGCCTGTGGTTAAATATTTCTCACCGCTGGATGGCATGTCCGGGATGTCGGCAATGATGGGCGGCGTTAAATCGAAAACTGATACCGGTAATGCGATTGCACCTGAGACTGTTATCAGTGCTGTCGAAGCTGCGTATCCGGATATAAAAGTTCAACGTATTTTCTTCCCGGCAAATGCTGAAGACAGTTATCGGGTCACCGCACGTCAAACTGATGAAATTCGCAGCAATGGCGCCACAACGATCTGGCTGGACCAGTACAGCGGTAAATTTCTTAAAGTCCGCGACCCCAAACAATTTAGTGCCGGCAATGCCTTTATCAACTTGCAACTGCCTTTACACAACGGCGAAATTCTAGGCACGCCTGGACGCATTATGGTTCTTATTACCGGATTGGCGCCCTTATTGTTGATGATCACCGGCGTTATTCACTGGCTGAAAAAGCGCAAGGCCAAGCATATTCATAATGTCAGATTAAGAACTCTTTAATTATTAAACAGGAAAAACAAAATGAAACTTGTTCTTCCTGTTTAAAGAACGGCATTAGCCGCTTCAATCATAACCCCTATTTTATATTGAGATCATCATGCCTCAAATAAGCACCATAAACTGCCTGGCAGCATTATTAACTACGGTACTGGCGTTTACTGTATCAACTGGTTGGGCAGCCAACAAACAAAAATCCATTACTCTTAATTTTGAGGCTGTAGTAGGCGAAACCCCATTTGTATGCGGACTAAGCTATTCAGGCATTGGCCTTTCCAAATCTCGTATTACGCCCTCGGATTTTCGTTTTTTTGTGTCTGAAATTGAATTGATTGACAGTAAAGGTAGGGCGGTGCCTCTACAACTGGAGCAGGACGGTGTTTGGCAATACCGGAATGTTGCTTTGCTCGATTTCGAGGATGGAACCGGGCCTTGCCTTAATGGGAATACCGGTATACATACTACAATTTCCGGCACAGTGCCAAAAAGGCGATATCAGGGTTTACAAATTACCATAGGATTGCCGGATGATTTGAATCATGGCGACGTTACTCTCGCACCGCCGCCGCTTAACGTGACCAGTATGTTTTGGACATGGCGAGCCGGTTACAAGTTCGTGAAGTTAGACATGGCAACAAAGGCATTTCCGCAAATACCTAAGCCGAAATCCAAACCTGGTGATGAAAAACCCGCCGAACCTGTTGAACCGGAAGATTCTATGACGCCTATATCGAGCAAAGCCAATGAATCGTCAGACGTGGCTAAGCCCGTTAAAACTAAATCTAAAGCTTCCGGTTTTTCCGTCCATCTGGGCAGCACGGCCTGTGACTCACCTTCGCGAACTACGCCGCCAACTGTCTGCCACAATCCTAATCGGGTGATCATCAGCTTTGATGAATTCGACCCCGACAACAATGTTATTGTCGTCGATGTGGCAAGTCTGCTGTACGACACCGATGTAGACTACCACGCGCCTAATTCTGCCCCTGGTTGCATGTCTGACCCGAAAGATACGGATTGCAAATCGATCATGGCGGGCTTTGGCGTTCCTTTTAATGAACAACCGGCTTACCCGCAACGTTTTTTGCGGATCAAATAATCATATGAAGTTTAAAATCCGGTTAGGAGTCTCCGCTCTATGTTGTGTTGTGCCAATATTGCTTGGTGCAGGCAGCACGGCAGTCTATCAATGGCAAAAGCCGGATTGGGCGCCTGAGCCGTTTGTGCCGGATAACAATCCAATGAGCGCAGATAAGATTGAGTTGGGACGGCATTTGTTCTATGACAAGCGCTTGTCGGTGGATAATAAAATGGCCTGCGCCACCTGTCATATTCAAGAAAAGGGCTTTACGGACGGCAAGGCGCTATCGCCGGGGGTTAATGGCGATAATGGCGTCCGAAATGCTATGTCTTTGGCCAATGTTGCTTTCTTACCGGTACTTACTTGGGCGAATCCAAGCCAAAAAACATTGGAACATCAATTGCTGACGCCAATTTTTGGCGATAACCCGATTGAATTGGGCATGGAAGGCAAAGAAAATCTGCTGTTTGAGCGCTTACAGGCCGATGCCCGCTATCCGGCAATGTTTAAAAAGGCATTTCCTACTGAAAAGGGCGCTATCAATCTGTCCACTATATCCAAGGCCATTGCCAGCTTTGAACGCAGTTTGCTGTCTTTTAATTCACCGTATGATCAATATAAGTATGGCGGACAGCCACAAGCCATTTCCGAAGCAGCCAAGCGAGGCGAATCGTTATTCTTTGGGGATGAACTGGAATGCTCGCATTGTCATGGCGGCTTTAATTTTACCGACAATATTCAGCATCGTCGTTTGGCTTATCCGGAGTTGGGCTTTCACAATACAGGGCTTTATAATCTGGATGGTGAAGGCGCTTACCCGGCTGATAATCCGGGTATACGCGCCATAACCGGCGACCCCGCAGACGAGGGCAAGTTCCGTTCGCCAACCTTGCGCAATGTTGCAGTCACCGGCCCTTATATGCATGACGGCTCTATCGCCTCCTTGCGGGATGTTATCGTTAAACATTATGCAGTCAAGGGAAAGGCCGTTAGCGATGGGCAAGCCCCCAATCCGTTACGCGATCCCTTGATTGAGGGCTTTGCAATTAGCGATAATGAAATCGATGATTTATTAGCTTTTTTAGAGTCGCTAACGGATAAAAACTTTCTGGGTAATAGTGCCTTTTCCGATCCGTCAACTCATCCTTAAGGTAAGTTAAAAGGGTGGTTTATGGTTCATAAGCCTAGAGGACTAAACTCCCTGGTTCGATTTTCCGCATAAAGAATACGACAATGTTGATGTCACCCGATTTTAATCATCTTGCAAATTAAAAGTAATCGGCACGACCACCGAACTGGCTACTATGGTTTCGCCGCGCTTGGCCGGGATAAAACGCCATTGCTTAACCGCTTCTATGGCCGCATCGTCAAGTATTTCATGACCGCTGCTGTTTTCAACCCTTACTGAAAGGCTCAAGCCTTCAGCCGATACCTGTACCCTCAGTCTTACCCTGCCTTGCCATCCATGGTCTTTGGCCATAGACGGATAGTCTGGGCTAGGGTTGTTAAGATATTTTGCCTTGAAATTCGCCTCTGTAAATGGCTGCTCGGAAATAGTTTCCGCTTTGCTGCTGCTATTCGCAGGCGAAGATGGGGGCGCTTGTAATGACTGCGACGGTTCGGCTGCCTGTTCGACGGGTTTAATATCCAGGGGTTCCTGCGCTTTAGGTTGGGCAGTCTTGGGAACCGGCTTGACCGGCAATTTTTTAGGTTCGGCTTTTTTCATCGGTGGCGGCTGAGCGGGCGGTGGCTGCGCAATGCTGGGCTTGGGGTCTGAAATCGAAATCATCGACACCGTCATCGGCAAAGGCTGGGGAGGGGTAATGGATAGCTCATTTGGGCGCAGCAGCCAGATGATCATCCAGACATGCAGCAGCAGCACAAGGGTTGTCAGTAGTATTAGCATATCGCCGGGCCGTTCCTCCCCCAAAAGCGCGGCGAAAAATGCATTCGACTGTTTATTCATGGCTGCAAATTCGCTCCTGCGAGTTGCTTCGCCGCCCGAACAGTCGTTTCTGTCATCATTAAGTGAAAATGTATCCAGATACATTGCTAACCTTTAAAAACCAAATGAATAAGTTTTAACGGGGCGGGACTAACCGTCCATCCCGTTATTTGATACTTAACTCGTATTTTCAGAGCGCTTTCAGTATTCACATCAACTGAGCGGTTGTTTTTTCGGTACATGATCGATTGAAATAAATATCATCGAATTAAGGGGCTAGTTGCACACTTTTATCCGAATAGATTTTCCATTCGCATATAGCTCGCATTTTGACTCTTACCGGTTTCGTGGAGTGCTTACAATATAGCTAAAAAGGTAATGGACTAATAGAAATAATTTTTCGTAACTATTCAGCGTAAAAATCTCCAGCAATTGCTTATTGAGTATCTCCGCTCGCCGCTCATCTAGAAGACGCAGAGCGCCCAGGGATGCATTCCCACGCCGGAGCGTTGGAACGATAATGTCCGCCCCCCGTGAGTACACTGAATAGTTACAATTTGTATAAAACATTCATGAGCTAATCCTGTATTCGATGTAAATGTAAGCATACTGCATACAGTGTAGTGTTTTCCACACGCAATCGGGAATAACTCATTTTGACTTTATATATCTAAAGCATATTTCATGCCTTATTATTTTTCATTGATTTTCAACTGCTTGCATTTTAAGTATTTTATAAAGTGAGTGATTTCACGCGCAAATATTGTAGTTATGCGTCATAAGCCATATCTTTTCTGAGGTAAAAACATCATTGTTAAATATGAGGGTCAAAAACATGAGTAGCACATCTGTAATATGCCCTAAAAATCAGAGGAAGGCACTTAATCTTTTTATTTAAAAAACCTATTATTTTACTTGGTAATTATAATAAAAACATTATTGGAAATGCGGCAAGCGAATTTGAAATTTAAGTCATATAACATAGTTTTTTAATATGTCATAGTTTATTTTCTAGCATCAAAGTCCTAGAGCCATGATTTTTCACGTAACAAGATATTAGTTAGTAAAGTGGCATGCATTATGCTCATCTAAAGATAAAAGTGTACTGTAATGAAAAGATTAGCGGCGGTTTTACTCCCAATACAAAAACTTCAATAATCCAATAAACACAGAGCATAGGCACAGCGATTCGCTATGCCCTTCCATTCATAAAAAGTATCAGTAAGTTTGTTTCATTCGTTGAAATGGGTTTGTTCATTATTATAATTATAGGAGTAATGGGTGTGTTAAAAAGAAGAATAGAATTGATGTCTTACAGTGTTATAACCGGCATACGACAAATCCGCAAACCGCCGTTCATCGTTAAATCATTGGTTATTGCAGTTTTGGCAAGTTCTCAAACCCAGATAGGCTGGGCGGCGGATGCCGTCGTGCAAAAAGAAGAAGCCGTAATGGCCGCTAATGAAACAGCCGATGCAGCCAACCCATCAACCGACGCATCCAAACCGGCTGATGAAAGCCAGCCCTCGCCTGATGCCGGTAAGTCTGCGGATGATATGGAAGAAGTAGTGGTTTCCGCGACCAAATCCACAAAGACGCTATCTAATTCGCCAGCGGCGGTTACTGTCATCAACCGGAAGGACATCGACGCGCGAAATGTTTCCCGGCTGGGCGACGCCCTTACCAAAGTTCCCAGTTTGTATCTGGGCTTCAATGCCTTTGGACAGACTCAGGGCGGCTCGGGGTCCGGCGTATTCTCGCTCCGCGGCCTCAACACCCAACGCACTTTGGTGCTCATGGATGGGCAACCGTTACAGGACGGCAATTCCCAAAGTGTCGACTGGCGCACGGTGATGACCGACGATATCGAACGGGTTAAAGTCGTGCCGGGCGCATTTTCCTCCTTATATGGCAGTAGCGCCATGGGCGGGGTGATTAATGTCCTTTCCAAGGCTCCCGTCGACCACGAACTGACCATACGCGGCAAGAAGGGATTTGAGGATGCCAACGGACAAGACGCCAGCATTTACTTCCGCGATAAATTTAGCAACGGCTGGGGGTTCACGGGAGGATTCGGCTATCAGGATCGGGCAGGCTACCAGAACACCTTTGCTAACTCAGCTGTCACTCCCGGTGTTACCGGCACACCGGTGACCGGGGGTATTCCCAGCACTACAACAACGGGTTTGCCATCCTACATAACAGGTGTCCAAGGCGCAAGTAAATGGACGCAGTTAAACGCCTCGGGCAAAGTGGAGTATACCCCTAACGATCAGAACCGCTTTTGGGGGGGCTGGACGTTTTCAGACTTCAGCATGGGCTACAACCCTTTTACCTCTTATTTGCAAAACGCTGCGGGAGCCCCGATAACGACTGGCAAAGCGAATATTGACGGAAACGTCGCGAGTCTAAACCTGGCCTCATTAGTCAACAGCGGCCCCGAATATCAAACCAGTAACCGTTTTTTCGGCGGCTATGAACACATCTTTGCCAAGGATACTGTCCTGAAAGCCAATTTTGCCTGGATAGACCGGGGCTTTACTTACACCACGGTGGGGTCGTCGGCGGCGACGACACAGTTCAATGGCCCCGGTTCCTTGTCCGAAGCGCCCAATACCGGCATGGACGCCAATCTGCAAATGAATTTCCCGCTACGCTTCAATATACTGCCTTTCGGCAAAGACCATCTGTTTGTTACCGGCGCCAACTTTCACAGGGAAACGGTAAATCGGGGACAATATACCCTTTCCGACTGGCGGGCGCCGACGACGATAGTCGCCGAACAGAACGGCTATGTCGGAAATTCATCCATCTATTCGTTATTTGCCCAGGATGAAATCAGCATCATCGACCCCCTGAAAGTTTATCTGGGGGGGCGCTTCAATTGGTGGGAAACCGATGGTACTTTCAACCAGCTTATCAAGCCGGTGGCCAACACTATTTTCGCCTCGCGCAGCCAGACCAACTTCAGCCCCAAAGTGTCAGCCGTTTATCGCCCGATCGATCCGGTGACTTTACGCACCTCTTGGGGTCAATCCTTCCGGGCGCCGGACAACTTGTCGCTTTACTCTAATACGGTCATCAGTTCCGGCAACTCGCCCACCGGTTACTCCACCACAACCAGCAATCCCAACCTATCGCCTGAAACGGCTACCAGTTGGGAAACCGGCGGGGAATGGCGGATAACCCCCAAAATTACAGCCGGGGCCACCTATTACGAAACCCAGATCAATAACATGATTTATACGCAAACCGTCATCCCCTATGAACTGAGCGAGAAAATTAACGCCGGTGAAGCCAGAATCCGGGGGTTGGAGCTATCCTTTGGCACTAAACCGCTGGATTGGCTGGAGTTTTTCGCCAATTGGGGCTTGGTGAATTCAAAGATGATCATCGATACGGCGGATCCTACCAGCGTCGGCAAGCGATTGACCAATGTGCCGCAGAACATCGTCAAAGGTGGCGTCATCGCCAACTTTGGCGCTTGGTCCGGCATGCTGGAAACCAATCATTTCAGCCATCAGTACGGATTGACCACCAATGCGGATACCACCAACAACGTCCCCGGCTCATATAGTGCCTATACGTTGGTTAACGCCAAGATGGGATATAAGGTAAACAGCCACATCAAGCTCAATGCGGCGGTCAACAACCTGTTCAACCAAACTTATTACCAGTACTACCTGATGCCGGGAATCAATCTGACTACGGAGTTGGTGCTGACTTTCTAAAGGCTTTTATGTTCCGGCGGGCTTTGGCCGAAACCGCCGGAAGCGCTTCCCTGGAAACCGGCGATTGCTTCAAGGGTTTCCTTTTTTAATCCATTAGGAGAAGTTTATGAAGAGGCTTAAATATTTTCTGATTTGCATGTTATGTGTCTACGCCGGCGATGTTTTGGCGGGCTCCGCCTCTGAACTGTTGTGGCTGACCGAATCCGCCCCGGCCCGCGCCAAAGGCAGCTCCGGACAGCACGAACACGGCGAGGAAGCGCGCGGCAGTTATACGGAAGTTGAAAGCATGGACACTACCCACGCCGGCGCCAAGCATCTGTGGCTACGTCAGGGCGACGATCCCAAAACGGCGGAATTTGTCGAATCGGGTTCGGCGCCTGCGACCCTCAGCCTCATCGACGGCAACGGACAGCTCCATGATCTGGCTCTGTCCGAGCAAAACGGTCTTTATCACGTCAAGGCGGATTTGCCGGAACTGGGTTTTTACAATGCCTATTTAATACAGCAGGCGGTGAAGGATAAAGTACTGGAGGTGAATGTCGCTAAGGCGGAACTTCTAAAGGGCACCTGCTGCATCAAGAACGCCAACGACGAACTGACGAAAACCTCTATCAACGCCGCCGCGCCGCTGGAACTGGTGCGCACCCATCTACCGGATGAAGGTTTGTTCACCCGATTGGCCTCCGGGGATAAACTGAACTTCAAGGTGCTATCCAACGGCAACCCTCAACCCGGCGCCGCCGTGACGATGATTACCCAGCAAGGCTGGCGTAAAACTTCGGTGAGCGATGCAATGGGCAATGTGGAATTTACCTTAATACGCGACTACTTTCCTTCCTGGGAAAATTTCCAGCGCCGCCACAAGGAAACTTATTTGGTAGTAGCCGAACGGGAACTATCCTCAGCCGGCGAATTTAACGGAGGCAAATACATATCCAGCCGCTATCGCACCACGCTATCTGGGAACTATTACCCGTCCGCGCAAGATTACCGGTCTTACGCCATCGGTCTGGGCGTGGGTTTGTTCGTGGTGTCGTTCGGCGGTCTGGGTATTTATCTGTATCGCCGCAGAAGGGCGCGGCCCTATCGGGAGGTCAGATTCGATGGGGTTTATTAAAGCACGCTTCGACCTGATCAATTTCAATCGCTTCAGATTTTGGTTGCAGGCTTTCTTTTTTGTGTTGTTTGTCTACGGCGGCTTCGTCGGCATCGAATTAGGCAGTAGCATACCCACGTTTTCCTGCGGTTACAACTCAGCAGGCAGGGCCGGTTTATGCTATCTGATGACCCTGCAACATCAGATGGAATGGCCCTGGCATAAACTGTTCAGCGCCGCCGCGCTAACCATACTGAGCAGTTTTGCCGTATTCATTTTATGGTTTATCGTCCTCAACAAGGGCTGGTGCGGTTTCGTCTGCCCTTTGGGTACGATACAGGACTGGATAACCGGGCTACGGCGTTTAAGCGGGGTTCGTTATTCCCGCTACAGCGAAGGTCAGTTTCGCTGGCTCACCAATATTAAATACGTGTTGCTGGCTCTTTTGTTCCTGATCCCTTTAGGCATCGGCGGAGGCTGGTTTTCTGCCGATATGAAGCTGCCTTTTTGCGCCATTTGCCCCGGTCGTGCCATTATTCCACTGTTCGCCGGTAATGTGCAGCACTTCGCCATTGATTTTAGCACCAAAGCCGCTACTGTCATGACCAGTTTAGGCATGATTGTGACCGGTCTTTTTTTCATTGGGGCCTTTGTGAAAAAGCGCTTTTTCTGTTTTTTCTGTCCCATGAGCGCTCTGCACTACCTGATATCCAAGCCTGCCTTGCTCACCCTGCGCAAAGACGGCGGCAAGTGTACGCGTTGCGGCGATTGTTATCGAGTCTGCGATCTGGAAATCAAGGAAATCGCCGACGATGTGGAGAACGCCCACATCATGATGGATGACTGCACCATGTGCCTGAAATGCGTGGCAGCCTGTCCGGAAACCGGTTGCCTGAAGGCGAATTTCGCCGGACGGACTTTTTTCGAATCCACCGAAGCCGGTTTTATGAAACGCATGAATCAGAAAAATATACGGCTGGTGGTCGAGAAGACCGGCAAGGGCGACGCATGAACGCGATTGCCGAGAAACAGTTGGGTAAGCCTTATCACCTGACCCGTCAGGCCCAGGAAGCCGAAACCGTGCTTAACCAGATCGTCGATGATTTTGAGGAAAACCCGGCCGGCATGGAGTATTTCTACAATCTGTTCCGGCGGCTATACTGCCGTGGCGAAGCCTTGGAACGGGAAGGCGTTTTAGTCGGCACCACCTGTATCCAGGCTCCGGAGGAACTGATCTATGCCGTAGGGGCGACCCCGGTGCGGCTGTGCAATGGTTCCTATCACTACGATCAAGTCGGTGCGGATTTTATGCCGGCCAAATCCTGCTCGTTAGTGAAAGCCACGCTGGGCATGCCTGAAGTCGGATAACGCAATTCCCAAGGTCGGCAAGCTGGATCTGGTGATCAACCCCACCACCTGCGATCAGAAAAAAAAGGCCAGTTCCATGATGGAAGACATGGGTTACCGCGTTTACAACCTGGAATTTCCCAACATCAAGGAAAGCGAGGAAGCCAGGGTTTATTGGCAGCGCACGGTGCGGCGCTTTACCGCCGAATTGCATGCCTTGACCGGAAAACGCCTGACCCGCAAGCGCTTGAAGGAAGCCATGGCCAAGACCAGCCGCGCCCAGGCTGCGTTCCGGGAACTGCTCAAATTCCGTAAAGGCAAGCCGCCGGCCATACTGGGCAAAGACGTGTTCTTGGTGACCAACGCCTACTTCTTCGATGATATAGACCGTTGGACCGCAGCGGTGGAAACCCTCAATGCGGAACTGGCCCAACGTGTGAAGAACGGTGTCATAGCCTGCCAGAAAAAAGCGCCGCGCATCCTGTTCACCGGTTCGCCGCCGATATTTCCCAACCTGAAGCTGCCCCTGCTGATTGAGCAGTCCGGCGGCGTGGTGGTGGCCGACGAAACCTGTTCAGCCAACCGTATGCTCTATGACATGACGGCGGTGGACGAGTGGCTGGTCAACGACATGGTGGACAGCCTGGCTGACAAATACCTGAAGCCCTGCACCTGCCCGATCTTCACCCGCAACGACGACCGCAAGCGGCGGATTCTGGAACTGGCCGCGGCCTACGAGGTGGACGGCGTGGTTTACCAGGCTTTCGCGGGTTGCCAGGTCTACGAGATGGAGCAGCGTAGCATTGCCGAAACCCTCAACGCTAAAGGCATACCCATGCTATATGTGGAAACCGATTACAGTCCGGACGATAAAGGACAATTATCCACCCGCATAGAGGCATTTCTTGAATCCCTGAAAACCCGTAAGAGACAACGCGCATGAATTACTTCGCAGGAATAGACATAGGCTCGACAGCCATCAAGGTAGCGCTGGTCAACGAAGAAGGTAAACTGGTCGGGGTGCACGTCACCGATTCCGGCAGCCTGTTTCATAAAAATGCCAAGGCCGCCTTACAGGGCTTGCTTGATAAACAAGGGGTAAAACCGGAGGAGGTTCGCTATCTGATTGCCAGCGGCTATGGACGGAAATTGTTCAAGGAAGCTGACGATTCGATCAGCGAAATCACCGCTAACGCCATCGGCGCTCACGAGGCAGGCAAGGCTTTCGGCGGCGTGCGGACTATCATCAATATCGGCGGCCAGGACTCGAAAGCCATCCAGATCGACGACACCGGCAACGTCTCCAATTTTGCCATGAACGACAAATGCGCTGCCGGCACCGGCCGATTTTTGGACGTGGCGGCACGCAACCTGGAGATCAACCTGGAAGAACTCGGCGACTACCACCTTAACTGCACCAAAGTACCGTTGGACATCAATAGCACCTGCACCGTATTTGCCGAATCCGAGATTATAGGTCTTTTGGCCAATGGTCATGGTAAGGAAGAAATCATAGCCGGTATCCATTATTCCATCGCCAAACGCACGGTACGTCTGGCAAAACGGGTAGGGCTGGAGGATAGAGTTTACTTTGACGGAGGACCGGCTTTAAACAAGGGCCTGGTGTCAGCGATTCAGGATTTGCTTGGCCGGGAATTGGTGGTGCCGGAGCACCCGCAGACAACGACAGCGTTTGGGGCCGCAATCCTGGCGCGCAGAGAATTTATGGCCGAAAAGCAGGACTAATATGCCGCCTGAATCCACCTATTTGGTCGGCCTGCCGATGGCTATGACGCTGGGCTTTTTTTTCGGCATGGGGCCTTGCATCCTTAGTTGCCTACCCTATCTGGCGCCTGTATTTATGAGCAATACCGGCGGTATCCGCGGTTCTTGGCGTATCCTGCTGCCCCATTCCCTGGGCCGGTTGACCGGATATAGCTGTTTTGGCCTTGCGGCGGGTTTGGCGGGTGAAGTGATTAACGATCATCTGGAAGAACCCCTAATCCGGCTGGTGTTGGGGTATGCGACGCTAGTAGTGGGCCTGACGTTGCTTTATCGGTTGCGAGATCGGAAAACCTGCAACCGGCATGCAGGCGGGATCGCCGAAGTGACGCTTTCAAAGCGGCGGGACCCCGTAGGCATGTTGCCCGATGGCCTATATTTCCTGGGGCTGAGCATGTCCTTTGTGCCTTGCGTACCGCTAAATATCGTCATGCTATCTTCAGCAGCATCTGCAAGCGGCCTTACAGGATTTACCTTGGGATTAGGTTTCGGTATCGGCGCCATCACCATGCCTGCCGTGGTTTATGGACTGGGGGTCGCTTATTTTAGCACCCGGCTTCGCTTGCATTTAGGAAAATGGTTGCCGCGTTTGGAAACGCTAAGCGCTGGATTACTCATCATCATCGGCGCCGAAAATCTGCTGCGTTCCACGCTTTAAATCCGGCTATTAATTCCTACGCCTGAAATATAAACGGAAAGAGGTTCCTTTATGATGTCTGCCCTGCGCATCTTTCTTGCCTTGGCCGTACTGATGGGCATCGTGTTGATGAAAATTGGTTCAAGCCCAATTGATGGCGTCACGCCCAGCCTGTCCACAGTTTTTCCGGATTTAAGCGGTAACCCGCATTTGATGAACGAATGGAGAGGTAAGGTTTTGATTGTCAATTTTTGGGCAACTTGGTGTCAGTCTTGCGTGGAAGAATTGCCGGAATTGACCAAATTGCAAACTGAATTAGCGCCTCAGGGTGTGCAGTTTATCGGAATTTTGCTAGAGGACGAAGCTAAGGCTGCGCAGGAATTTCTGAATACGCACAGGGTGAATTTTCCTATGCTTAACGGAACCGAAGGTGGACGGCAATGGAGCAGGAAGCTAGGCAACAAAGCCGAAGCGCTACCCTTCTCTGTGGTATTCGATACCTACGGAAAACCGGTTTATACTGAAATCGGTCAATTTTCCAGGGAAAAATTACTTGCTGTGATCAATTCATTACTTTAGGCGATGAGCTAAAGAAGGATGCCTGATAGCAGAAAAAAGGACTTACAGTATGTCCTCCTTCCTCCTCTGAAAATCCAGGATGATGAAAAACCTTTAAGAACGTTAAGCAAAAAAAAGCCGGCACTGTTTACACTGAGCCGGCTTTTTAGTCGCTTTGGGATAAATCGTATTAAGCCATTGCGCGTAGTCTGTTGTTTAATCTGCTTTTACTGCGAGCGGCTTTATTTTTGTGGATCAGGCCCTTGTTGACAGCGGAATCGATGATCGGCACGGCAGATTTGAAGGCAGCTTGAGCTTGCTCTTTATCGCCTGCTCTGACAGCTGCGATCACTTTTTTAATGAAAGTGCGTAAGTTACTGCGCTGTCCGGCATTGCGAATACGGCTTTTCTCTGCCTGACGCGCTCTTTTTTTAGCTTGTGGTGAATTAGCCATAGTCTATCAGTTCATTTGAGTTAATTTGTAAACCGCATATTATGGTTTTAGATGTTATGATTGTCAAATTTTTAGTAAGCCTTTCCCGTTAAAAATTAACTTTAAGCAAACAGCTTTTTAAATCTACCCCCATTGTTAGCATCATGACCATGATTTCACTGATCATGAGTTTTGCCCGGAATATGCTATATTTTTAGTTGGCTTAAGGCCGCAGCATATAGCCGCAAATTTTACAAATGCCAGTTGAGATTTTACTGGATTTTTATCAAGTGATGTAAAATAAACAGGAATGAATTTTTCCAACCTAATGATTAATTTAATATTCAGTAAGCTATGAAAACAAGATCAATCGGTTTTATAGGTGGCGGCAATATGGCGACCAGTCTTATGAGCGGCCTGATAGCCAGTGGTTATGCACCGGAACAGATATGGGTTTCCGACACCAATCAGGCCACCTTGCAATCACATGTTGACCATCTGCGGGTTAATATTTCTGCCAGCAATGATGCAGTAGCTGATGAAGTCGATGTCGTGGTTTTGGCGGTTAAACCGCAAATATTACGCGGTATTGCCCAGCAAATCGCACCGGTCATACAGCAAAAAAACATACTGGTGGTATCCATTGCCGCCGGTATTTCGCAAAAAAGCCTGAGTTCATGGCTGGGTAACGATGTGGCTATTGTGCGTTGCATGCCTAATACGCCTGCACTGGTCTTAACCGGTGCCACAGCACTGCATGCCAATGCCAATGTTAACGATGAACAAAAAGATCTGGCCGAGAATATTCTCCGTGCAGTCGGCCTGACTTTGTGGGTGGCTGATGAAACGCAAATGGATGCAGTAACCGCTGTATCCGGCAGTGGCCCGGCCTACTATTTTCTGTTGATGGAAGCCATGGAAAAAGCAGCGCTGGAATTGGGTCTGGACGAACATTCCGCAAGACTTTTGATACAGCAAACCGCGCTGGGGGCAGCCAAAATCGCATTGGAATCGTCCGAATCGCCCGCAATTCTGCGAGAAAAGGTAACATCGCCAGGCGGCACAACGCAAAAAGCGATTGAAACTTTCCAGCAAAACGGTTTTGTCGGGTTAGTTAGCAAAGCGCTACATGCCGCCCGAGACCGTTCTATTGAAATGTCGAAACAACTTGGAGAAGATTAATGGGCACCAATTACATGACCGACCCAATGGTGTTCTTGATCGATACTCTGTTTTCGTTGTACATTCTTGCAGTGATGTTGCGTTTTCTGTTGCAATGGATACGTGCCGATTTTTATAACCCGGTTTCGCAATTTCTGGTGAAAATCACCCATCCGCCCCTGAGATTCTTGCGTCGTTTTATTCCGGCAGTCGGTAGAATAGATAGCTCTTCCCTGCTGTTGGCCTTGTTATTGCAAATAATTGCCAATTTTTCTATTCTGGCACTTAAAGGCTTAACGATTAGTTTTCCGGCATTGGCTCTTTTGTCGTTTACCGACTTGCTGAAAATGCTTATGGATATATTTGTTTACGCCATTTTTGCCAATGCGTTGCTTAGCTGGTTTGCTCCCGGTAATTACAGCACTGTGTCGTCGATTTTGTACAGTTTGACAGAACCGTTATTAAGCATCTGTCGGAAGATATTGCCGGATTTTGGCAGTATCGATTTATCGCCGTTGGTGGCGCTGGTTTTGTTGCAACTGGCAAAAATGGTGGTGTTGCCACCGTTACAGCAACTTGCTGCGATATTAGGTTAATAGTTTATTGCAGAAATGCGGCTCACTCCTTTCAAAGCATTTTTGGTTTTTGGCATTGCTGCGCTGCTTTGCTATCACAGCGTATACGCAAAAAAAATGTATCGCGTTTACGATGAAAACGGAAATGTCTATTTCTCCGACCAACTGCCCCCCGATCAGGTACAGTACAAGCGAGAAACGTTAAGCGAAAAGGCTAGAGTGCTCAATAGCGTGGAAAAGGCTAAAACCGCCGAACAGTTAAAATTGCAAAAAAGACTGGAACAACTCCGTAAGGATCAAGAAAAAATCGTGGCCAAGCAGGCTTCTAACGATAAGGTTTTGCTCAGCACCTTTCGTAGTCTGGATGATATGAACAAGGGCATGGAGCGTAAACTGGCGGCTTTCGATTTTGAAAAGATAGCGATTGAAGGCAATATCAGCCGTTACGAACAACAACTAAAGCAACAACAACTACAAGCTGCCGAACTCGAACGCAATGATCAGAAAATTCCGGATACGCTATTGGCCGCTATTGCCGCCAGCAAGCAACATATTTCGGCAGCCAAGCAAGAGCTTGATCACCACATGGCTGAAAGGCAAAAAATCGAGAAGGAATTCAAAGCCGATATAGCGCGTTTCCAATTCCTGACCCAAGCCACTGCCGAAGCTAAAAATTCTGCTAAATCGTTGGCCGAAAGCAATGCAATTAATGCTCTAGGCCTTTTCATCTGTGTAGATGATTCACAATGCGAAAAAGCCTGGAAATTCGCAGGCGAATATGTCGCCAAACATTCGACGACCGGAGCCGATGTGGAAACCGATCAGCTCATTATGCATGCTGCGCCGGCCAGTGACGACGATTTAAGTCTTTCTGTTTCCAGGATGACTGCAAATAACGGCATACTACAGATATTTCTGGATGTGCGTTGTAAACAATCCTCAATCGGCGAAGAATTGTGCCTCAGTCATAAAGTGCAAACACTTCGCGAGGAATTTGCACCTTACCTTCAGTCTCAGCTAACGTCTCAATAATAAGGTGCCGACGCCCTGATCTGTAAACAGTTCCAACAGAACTGCGTGATTAACCCTGCCGTCGATAATATGTACGCTGGTAACGCCGCCTTTCAACGCGTCGGTGGCGCAACGGGTTTTAGGTATCATGCCGCCGGAAATAGTGCCATCGGCAATCAGATTATCTATATCGGTCAAAGTCAAGCCTGTAAGCAATTGCCCCTGCTTATCCATGATGCCGGGAATGTTGGTCAAAAGAATCAGTTTTTCGGCTTTTAATACTTCCGCGACCTTGCCGGCAACCAGGTCGGCATTGATGTTATAGGAAAAACCGTCTTTACCGACACCGATGGGGGCAATGACTGGAATAAAATCGCTTTTGCCCAGCATTTCAACGACAGCGGGATCAACACTACTGACTTCTCCGACATGACCGAGATCGATAATTTCAGGTGCATCGTCTATCGATGCACCGGCTTTGGTAATGTTGATTTTACGGGCATGTATAAAATTGCCGTCTTTACCGGTCAAACCTACCGCCTTGCCGCCGTGAAAATTGATTAGATTGACGATTTCCTTATTCACCAAACCTCCCAGCACCATTTCCACGACATCCATGGTTTCGCTGTCAGTGACACGCATACCGTCGATAAACTCCGATGTTTTACCGAGCTTGCTTAACAGGTTGCCGATCTGTGGGCCGCCGCCATGAACGACGATGGGATTAAT
Source organism: uncultured Pseudomonadota bacterium (assembly GCA_963765965.1). Taxonomy (GTDB): domain Bacteria; phylum Pseudomonadota; class Gammaproteobacteria; order Methylococcales; family Methylomonadaceae; genus Methylomonas. Next base: position 4,613 of record CAVXZR010000090.1, on the reverse strand, counting down.
ACCAACCAGCTTCATTAAAACGATGTCTTGGGCAAAACTGTGTTTCAGTTCTTCATCGACCATAGCATTGCCGCCGAATTTGATGACTACCGTTTTGTTTTTAAATTTTTGAATGTAAGGCAGGGCTTCTATTAGAACGTGAGCAATCTGGTGTGCGTTTTTTTCTTTTATCATGATAAAAAAAGTTAAAAGGGAAGAATTATATCGGGTTTGATTTGTAGTAGCAACGATTTAAATTGAGCTTGAATTCGGCTCATGGCCTCCTGACTATCGGTCTCGAAACGCAACGTCAGAGAGGGTGTGGTATTGGATGGCCGGACAAGCCCCCAGCCGTCGGCAAATTCAACGCGCATTCCATCGATATCGATGATTTTGCCGTCCTTGAAATTGGCGAGATTGAACATCTTTTCGATAATCTGTATATTTTCGCCTTCCTGCAAAGCCACATTCATTTCCGGTGTATTGATGCTTTCCGGCAGTTCGGCAAACACTTCCTGGCTGGTGCGCGTGTCCTCGGAGAGAATCTGGATCATGCGTGCCGATGCATAGAGTGCGTCATCGAAACCGAACCAACGGTCATTAAAAAAGATGTGACCGCTCAATTCCCCGGCCAATGCCGCTCCGATTTCTTTGATTTTTGCTTTTAACAACGAATGGCCGGTTTTCCACATGATCGGTTGGCCGCCGCGTTTCAGAATTTCTTCGTGCAGGTTTTTGGAACATTTAACGTCGTAAATAATTTTCGAAGCCGGTTTTCTGGCCAATACATCGCGGGCAAAAACCATCATTTGCCGATCAGGCAAAATAATCTTGCCTTTGGAATCGACGATACCGAGCCGGTCGCCGTCACCATCAAAGGCAATCCCAACATCGGCAGCGTTTTTTATAACACTTTCGGCCAGGTCCTTCATATTTTCAGGCTTACTGGGATCAGGATGGTGATTAGGAAAGTTACCATCGATATTGCAATACAATTCAATGACTTCGCAACCCAAAGTCTTTAACAAAATCGGTCCCAATTCGCCAGCGACGCCGTTACCGCAATCCACCACAACCTTCATGGGTCTGGCAATACGAATGTCTTCGGAAATAATGCCAATGTATTCATTGGTAAACAGACTATTTTCTTCAATAATGCCAGGTTCATCCAGACTGTAATCCTCAGCTTCGATGCGTAGCCTTATGTCCTGAATTCTGTCATTAGCCAAAGTCTCGCCGTTCAATACTATTTTTAAACCGTTATAATCGGCTGGATTATGGCTGCCGGTCACCATTATGCCGCTACGGCCTTCGCTATGATGAGCAACAAAGTACAGCATAGGCGTAGGAACCATACCTATGTCCATGACATCGCAGCCGCCGAGACAAATCCCTTTTGCAAGCGCGGCGGAAAAGCTCTGGCTGGACAGGCGGCCATCGCGAGCGATAACGATCAGTTTAATACCGAGCTGTCTTGCCTCGGAAGCGACTGCCCGACCAATATCGGCGACTATTTCCTCGTTCAGGTCCTTACCGATTACGCCTCGTATGTCGTAGCTGCGGAAGATATTGGCATGCAAGCTGGTCTCTTTTAAGGTCTCTTTTAATATATTGGTGTCATTTAATACGAAGGCAGGGGGCTGTAATATATTGGTGTCATTCAATACGAAAGCAGGGGGCTGCAAAGTTTTTGCATAATCGATATTAGGCATGGTTACCGGGCTACCCACTAATGTGGCCTCGTCATCCATATAGTCTGTCGATACTGGCGTGCTATCCTCTAAAAAATCAATGTCGAACGACTCGTTGAACATGTCGGGTTCCTGATTTTCCTCAGTGCTTGGTTGCTGTGCATTAACCTGGCTAATAACCCGCCTGAATTGTGCCAGAGTAGAGATAATCGGCCGCATCTCATTCAGTTGTATCGGATAATTGCCGACATGTTTACCCGTCATCATATCCTTGGCGGCTTTCAAAATGCTGCCTTGATCCTGATGCAAAAACTCGGCTAATTTTCTATATCCTACAAAAAACGCCAGACAGGAAAGCATGGACGGAATTGCGATGATAGTGATAATTAGGCTGGCATCAACAAGGCTGGAATTGCTTTCGGGCCAAACATTTATCGTCCAGCGGCTGTCGCCTAGCGATATGAGTTCAGGATCGTCATTTTTGTCGGCTTTATTCCCGACTGCAGCCAAGACGATTTGGTCCTGTTTGATTTCAGCATATCCATCGGCAAAAACGGTTTTTGCAACGGCCTGATTGATGATATCGGCTTTCAAGCTGGCTAGAACCACACCGATGACGCGTTCATTCTGCGTTACGGCACTGGTTAGCGCTAAATGCCTATGTTCGCCCTCGCCCTGAATCACCGGTTTCTGTTTGTCAGTTAAGGTAGAACGCACCATTTCCAGATCACCGAAGCCCATATGCGGAGATGAAGTCTGGTCCGGTTCGTTAATCGAGGGGAGTAACAGACGGATTTTTAATGCCCCGGGCATTACGGTCTGCAACTTCAACTCCACATTACTTATGATATTGGGATCGCCGCTGTTCAAGGCTGCAATCACATCTGGCGAACGCGCCATCCCATCCACGCTTTGCTGAAGGGTTTCCAACTGTAGGGCGATACCGCTAGCCAGTCCTTTAGCTATTGCGGAAATGGCCGTCTTTTCACTGTTCGTAACTTTCGCAACCAAAAGCCAATAACTGCCGCCGCTGGCCAGCAAAATCATCAAAACTGAAATGGCTGCAATGATGCTAAAAATCCTTTCCATACTTTAGGCCTCAGATTGACGGTTAATGCAGGTGCTGTTAATGATTTCCGGAGTGTCCCCAGCCGCCTAAGCCTCTTGCCGATTCGTCGCTAAATTCCGTTACAATTTCCAGGCTGGGTTGAATGACCGGTACAAACATCATTTGACAAATTCTATCGCCAGGCTGAATGGAATAGTCTTGACGACCGTGATTCCAGACCGCAATCCCAATTTCATTCTGGTAATCCGAATCGATAATGCCGATAAAATTTTTCAAACCGATCGAATGCTTGAAAGACAGCCCGCTTCTTGGTGCAATGACCGCCATAACCGAAGAGTCGGCAATATAAATTGCAATGCCAGTCGGTATCATCACTGTTTCACCGGCGGCAATGGTAACGGGGCTATCGATACAAGCTCGAAGGTCCATTCCGGCAGAACCGGCAGTGGCGAAATCAGGCAACGGGAAATCGTTACCTACTTTGGGGTTGAGTATTTTTGTTTGAATTTTTAATTTCATGATGACCTCCGTGCTATTTTAATGCATCGGTGATGTATAAGTTAAGCTACAAAAGTAAATAATCTTGCAGATAGTGCTAGATAATATCCATAAGCCACGGCGTATCGTTGCATCCTGTTTGAAGAACATAGAGTTTATTCTTCGCTGCCCGATGAAATTGTCGGGAGTTTTTATATTAAAAACAAAGACCTGCATCTGGCTGGCAGGATTGTCAAGGCCTTAAATAAGAAATTAGGCTGGATGATAATTCCGTTATCGGCGCGTATTTTTTAAGGACAAAAATCTTTAAATTTATTTTTCTCGGAAAAGCCAAAAAGATGCTCGTATTAATTTAACTGCTTTCTGGTAAATAGACGATTCTTTGTTAGAAAGGATGCGCAACGCTAGAAATGACATTCTTTTCTAGATTTGAGAGTAACATATTAAGTATCCTTTTTTTGTGTTTAATAGCGGCGAAAATGTTCTACAAATGAAAACTGTCAGATTACTGATGATGCAGGCTTCAACCGGCGGATCGGTCGCATCATTGCATCATTCTGTCGTCAAGCAATTCTCCTACAGGTCTGACTTTAATTTTTAATATCCGGAATAAAACAAATGAAAAAACTACTGAACTTTACTTTATTGTTATTGGTTTCCACACTGGCTCACGCCGAAAATGTTGGTTGTGTCACCACATCCTGGAAATTGATCGGCGCTAATCATCAAGTCTGCGTGGAAGCGTTTTCCGACCCCAAAGTTGCCGGCGTCACCTGTCATGTCAGTCAGGCAAAAACCGGTGGCATAGCGGGTTCGCTTGGCTTGGCGCAAGACCCGTCCCAATTTTCCCTGTCTTGCCGGCAAACCGGTCCAATCAGCATTCCCGGAAATTTGCCGAAAGATGAATCCGTGTTTTCCGAAGATACCTCTATTCTATTCAAAGAAACCCGCGTTATGCGTCTTTGGGATGATGCCCATAAAACACTGGTTTATGTTGCCATTAGCCGAAAATTAATGGACGGTACTCCTGCCAATAGCATTTCCACTGTGCCGGTCATGCCTTGGGGCGGACGTTAATTCAGCTTGATTGGGTTAAATTGAATTGCTCCGCAATGGGGCTGAGTAATTGCCTGCAGTTGTTATTTACCGGACATCTTTAAAAATTGTTGACCGCCAAGCCAATAAACCTGCGACATTGTCGTCGGTTTCGAAACCGCCTTCGGCCTTGCCTACCCAGTTTGCAGCAATCATGTCCAGGTTTTTACTGCGTAGCTTTTCTTTGGCGTAGGTTTCCAGGTGGTCGGTTTCTGCCGCAAATCCGACTGTAAAGGGCTTAGGTTTCAGATTGGCCACTGTCAACGATATCTATATTTTTT
>CAVXZR010000089.1:0-4026 GCA_963765965.1 uncultured Pseudomonadota bacterium | reverse complement strand
ATGCGGCCTTGAAAAATCGCGGCGCGATCCACTAAAATCAGGCTGGCAGTTTAGCTTTCATTCTGCTCAGGCGGCTGATTAAGTCGTAACCGAAGATTTGGTAATCGACTTGGTAACTTTGCATGTCGGCGTTCTCGCTATTTAAGTTAACAAATTGATTAAGATTTGCTCATAGATGCGGCTTAGTTTTTCCAGATCCTCAAGCCCGACATGCTCGTTGACCTTATGAATACTGGCATTTAGCGGACCCAGTTCCACGACTTGTGCGCCGGTAGGCGCAATGAAGCGACCGTCCGAGGTACCGCCGCCGGTATCATTTATGGTCTGTATGTTGCAGACGGATTTGATGGCGGCATGGGTAGCATCGATCAAGTCTCCTTGCGATGTTAGAAATGGATTACCTGACAACCGCCATTGCAGAGCGTATTTTAAGCCGTGCCTGTCAAGAATGGCTTGGGTGCGGGTTTTGATGGCATCTTCGTTTAGTTCTGTACTAAAGCGCAAATTGAAGTGCACTTCCAACTGTCCGGGAATGATATTTTCCGCGCCGGTGCCGGCGTTGATATTGGAAATCTGCAAGCGGCTGGCAGGGAAAAAGGCATTACCGTTATCCCAAACTTCCTCTGTGAGCTCTTTTAAGGCAGGCGCAAATCTATGAATAGGATTTTCAGCAATATCCGGATAGGCGACATGTCCCTGAATGCCGAATACAGTCAGTTGGGCGCACAAAGAGCCGCGCCTGCCGACCCGAATCACATCGCCGATCGCTTGATTGCTGGAGGGTTCGCCAACCAGACACCAGTCGATTTTTTCTTGACGCTTTTCCAGAACTTCCACCACTTTGACCACGCCGTTAGTAGCGATGCCTTCCTCGTCGCTAGTCATCAGCACGGCAATTGAGCCCTGAGGCTCAGGATATCGGACACTAAAACGTTCGGCAGCCGTAGTAAAAGCCGCGATGCTGCCCTTCATGTCGGCGGCGCCGCGTCCATAGAGTTTGCCGTCACGAATTACGGGTTCGAAAGGCGGCGACAGCCATGCCGTTAAAGAGCCGGGAGGCACGACGTCAGTATGGCCTAGAAACACCAGCAGTGGAGATTTTTGCCCGCGACGCAGCCAGAGATTTTGCGTATCGGCAAAATTCAGATATTCGGCGCTAAAATCGAATTTGCCTAACCTTTCTGCCAGCAAGTCCTGGCAACCGGCATCCTCAGGCGTGACCGATTGCCGGCGAATCAGTTCTTCCAGAAGTAAAAGGGTTTCGCTCATGATGTCGATAAAGATAAATCGGGTCCGAAACCGATTATCAGTTGCTTGCCGTTATCGAGAATCGGGCGCTTGATCAAGGTTGGCGTGGTCAGCATCAGTTTCAATGCTTTCTCCGGATTTAAATCCTGTTTTTGCTCTTCGCTAAGCTGCCGCCAACTGCTGCTACGCTGGTTGAGAACGGCATTAACGCCCAGTTCGTCGATAAAGCGTTGCAATAATTCAGCATCCACGCCGTCCACCCGGTAGTCGTGCAAGCGATAATCTATCTGCCGGGTTTTCAGCCAGGATAATGTCTTTTTAACACTATCGCAGTTCTTGATGCCGTAAACGACCCACATGAATCAATTTTCTTCGCCAGCCAGCAGTTCATCCAGCTCAGGCAGTGTTTTATCATTTTTGGCACGGGCTTTGTACACATCGACAAACTCCATGAAAGCCTGCTCAAGATCATCCAGGACTTCTTCTTCATCGGCGACTTCATCGGCAGGAATTTCGTCGGAATCCAGATAGTCTTTTTGGATAGCGATCTCGCCGTTCAAAGATAGTAGAGCAAGAATGATGGCATTGTTGGAAATATTTTCAGACATGGTAGGCTCTCAAGATTAAGTAATGGTAGGGAAAATTTTGCCGCTTGACTATGCTTAAGCGATTTAGACGGGAGCGGTGTAATAATTGCTTTGCGTCCATGGTTGCCTTGAAAAATGACCGAAAACGTTTATGAAAATAAGGAATAAACATAAGCTTCGCGCTTTTCACCTTGTCCTGAGCTGGCTTGCGTCCGTAAACAAATCCGACTGCTCTTAGATTGTGACAGGCACTTCAAAAAGCTATCGCATTAAGAAAGTAAGGCTTAATTGGATATTTTATGCGCGCATTGTAACGCATTCCGGTTGGTCGATGCCAAGTGTTATACCAAACGCACTTTAAAATTTAGGCAGGCTCGATTCGGCACTGTTGGTCTGCAAGGCTGTAGGGCAGGCATTGCATTCTTTACAAACCGATCATAAGATATTGTCAGAAAACTTTTGGAGTCACTACTGGACCATTTTCTCTGCATTATGGTACCCGGTATGTTTGTACTAGTATTAGTCGTTTCATAAGTTCTTGCACTGGAGGTTTTTGGATGCGGCGGATTTTGACGCCGTTGTCCCGGTCCCAGGACGCCGTGAATACATCCCTGTAGGCTTTAGTCGGCGTCCTGCCTCCTAAACCTGGGTCCGGGACAACGGCGTCAAAATCCAGATCATCCGGGTATATTTAAGTCTGCTTAGTGCAAGAATTTATGAAACGATTAATACTAACGCGTCATTGACACAATCCCGGAATTTTTAATAAGATTTTTTCAATTTCTGATGGATTTGATATTTCTGTTTTGCTTGTGTTTTACGTAAACAGATATGTATGCCGGAGGTCCTATAATGTTAATCAAAAGGTTTGGGGATTTGAGGGGGAGACCAATCTACCTGCGGATGTTCTAACATTGTAGACAAAGGGAAGATAAAAACTTTCAACAGTATATTGGTTCCTTTCTCTGTCCAATGATTCCGGTCATTACGAACCAGATTTATTAACATCCTCCACCTACAAAATCGGTCTAAACCAACTATATTTCTATGTTACAAACCAAGTAAAGTGTCGATTAGCCGTTAACCAAACTGACAGGTAAACATTATGGGCATCAAACGTCTAAATTATCGTAATTTAACTCAAGCTCAGCGTAAAACATTCACTGCTGCCTTGCTTAACCTTAAGAAAAATGGCAACCCTGCTACCGGACGAAATTACGACACTTACGTCAATTGGCATTTGCAAATGATGCAGTTGCCTATGTCACAGATGCGCGCTCACCAGAGCCCGATGTTTTTGCCCTGGCATAGAGAATTGCTGCGGTTATTGGAGCTAGACCTTCAGGCAGTTAGCAACGACCATACTTTAGCAATCCCATACTGGGACTGGAGTGATCCAGCCGCAGGAAAAACAGAACCATTATGGGACGATGATTTTATGGGAGGTAATGGACGGTCCAGCGATCACAAGGTTATGACTGGTCCATTTGCTGTGGATAAGGGCAATTGGCCCATTGTGCACGACGATACCGGAATGCGCTATTTGTCCAGGGCATTCGGTTCATCCACTGCCGCGCCGACTTTACCAACCAAAAACGATGTCGATGCGGCCCTGGCTGTGACTACCTATGATGTAAGCCCTTGGGATATGACGGCGGATATCCGGCAGAGTTTTCGAAACAATTTAGAAGGGTGGAGGAGTGACCAAATTCCTAAACTACATAATCAGGTTCATGTTTGGGCGGGCGGGGATGTAGCGACCATGGCATTAGGAGCCTCGCCAAACGACCCGGTATTCTTTCTGCACCATGCTAACATCGATCGAATATGGGCCGAATGGCAAGATGCTTCCGAATTACATACCTATTTACCTGTAGCAGATGATCCGGTCCGCCCCGGCGTATCCCTCGGTTCGATCATGCCATTATTTACAACTACAGTCCGTCCGGTAGATGTCTTAGATTATCGGGCACTTGGGTATGTTTACGATACATCCGTTACCTTGCAGAGAGAGGTCATTGCTCAAAGTGTTATGCCATCAACGGCACCAACATTTCGTCCATTTCGGGGGATTATTAACGGCTAGGCTTAATTCCATTTAAGCCCCAAAAAACCGCACTACTTCTTAATATACAAATCCGTAATCGTCCCCTCTATCATCTCTGCCGCAAAGGCAAAGGTTTCGGTCAAG
>CAVXZR010000088.1:0-44888 GCA_963765965.1 uncultured Pseudomonadota bacterium | reverse complement strand
TTAGCAAGATATCTCAGCCGAGCCACAGCAAAGCGCGTAGACTGAGCACAGTCCATCAAAGAGGTGCACCATGTCAATCAATCGTATTCAGTTTCAACCCGGCATGTCTATGCCTGAGTTTCTAAAACACTACGGCACCGAAGCCCAATGTGAAGCGGCTCTGCAGAAATCACGCTGGCCTGACGGCTTTGTATGCCCTTGCTGCGAAGACACGAATTGTTGTGAATTCCTGATAGGATCGCTCAAAATGTTCCAGTGTACGAGTTGCCGACATCAAACCTCTCTCATCGCCGGTACGCTGTTCCAGAGTACCAAGCTTCCGCTAACGATCTGGTTTCTGGCGATCTATCTTATCAGTCAAGCGAAGACAGGCTTGTCAGCGCTCGCGCTAAAGCGATATCTGGGGGTCAGCTACCACACCGCATGGCTTGTTCAACATAAGTTGATGGAGGCCATGTCCGAACGTGAAACAAGATATCCGCTCAGCGGCCAAATCCAGATTGACGATGCCTATCTCGGCGGCGAGCTTAGCGGTGGCAAGGCCGGACGGGGTTCTGAAAACAAGGTGCCCTTTGTGGCGGCACTATCACTGGATGAAAATGGACATCCCAGGTATCTCAAATTAATGCCAGTGAATGGATTTACACTCAAAGCGATTGCTCAGTGGGCCAGAGAGAATCTGGTTTCAGATTGCACTGTACTTTCTGATGGCCTCGCCTGTTTTGCCGGGGTGACAGAAGCCGGTTGTCAGCATGATGTCATCGTTGCGGGTGGACGTAAACCCAAAGATCTACCTGAATTTCAGTGGATTAACACCATCCTGGGCAATCTCAAAACCAGTCTGGGCGGTGCTTATCATTCATTCAACTTCGCCAAATATGCTTATCGCTACTTGGCGGCTTTTGAGTTTCGTTTTAATCGACGATTACAGCTCGATACCCTGCCAATTCGACTTCTCGTGGCGGCGGCAACCGTTGGACCCCGTCCTGCTGCTTGGCTTCGTTCGGCTGAGGTATCTTGCTAATCAAGATAAATTATGAAATGGCTGGCGATTTTTCCAGCGATACGCACCAAAATCACGTTTGTCTGTAGAAACGATGCGGCCATGCCCCAAATGCTCTGCAAGCACGACTAATGAAGCATCTGCAAAATCCATGGGCAAATCTGCATATTGCGTCATCAACTCTTCGCAGCGATGCAGATGCGATTCAGTAATATCAAAAAGACGAAAGGCACTGCGGTGATGACTACGCAAAAAAGCTGTTGGGAAGTGCTTACCTCTGCGATTCTGTAAAAGGTAACAAACTTCGGTAATAACGGGTATTGTGGTTATAAGTGGCTCTTGAAGCGTTTTAGCTACTTGAAGTGCAAGCTCATGAAAATTATCGCGATCATCTAAAATTGCAACCCAAAAACCAGTGTCGGCAATAATCACTCACTGTCCCATAGGTGCTGTTTATAATTAACAGAAAGGTTGCCATCACCATGTAGACAGCCTATCAAGCCTTCGTCGGCAAGGATACTTAGCATTTTTTGCCCTTCAGTTTCAGGCGCTTCAATTCTTGCGTCTATGGCTTTTGTCACAATGTCGGCCACGATTTCAGAAAGTGGTTTTTGTAAGCGTTGTTGTAACTCTAGCAGACGTTCGGCATAAACATCGTCTAATTCAGCTTCAATGTGCATTGCAGATTCCCCAAAAGTTATTTGTAAATTTTACGCTATTTTTTTGCTAATCGTGATTATTCGTGAGCTACCCAGTCCCACCTACATTAATTGCTACGTCGTTGTCGTCAAGCCGGTCTAAGTAACACAATGATCGTTCTTCTGTTAAATAACAACAATTTAATTACAATATACGCACAACAACGATTGATGCCGATGCCAACCAGTTTTATTAACTCGTCTTGGAGTCTCAATGTATCGCAGCCCGAAACTCTGGAAAAGAATTCGTGCCTGTATTCTTAAAAACGGGGAATCACGTAGTAGCGTTGCAAAAATAGAAGGACTCAGTCGTGCGACAGTGCGGAAAATGCTTCGCCATGATCATCCCCTGGATTATGGCGGTAAAGAATTATTGCCACCTATTACGAAATCAAAGCATAAACTTAAGCCATGTAAAAAAACGAAAGCAGAAATATCCCGTGAAAAATGGTTGGCATGGCTAGCAACTCTTGCAAAAAGGAATGTATCGGATGATCTACCAAAGTTACTGGCTGGCCTGTCTTTAGCTTATATATCGTTGACTTGAAATTTGAGGCCAATAACAAAGCCTGTGGTACAGCTTCAGATCGTATTTCAGTCTTTAGACTCTGTACAACTTCAATGCAATTAAAGTAGTTTTGGTGCTCGGATGGTACGCGAATGCGGAAATAATAAATGTGATTTCGTTTAAACAGATATGGAATTTTTGACACGCGCAAACCCTTTGTGTAACAGCATTGAGTAGCAAACACTGTCATCATCGGGCGGCATAAACTGATAATCTTATTAAATCAAATACTTAGAATCGTGGCGGAGAGAAAGGGATTCGAACCCTTGATACGTTGCCGTATACACACTTTCCAGGCGTGCGCCTTCGACCGCTCGGCCATCTCTCCTAATGATTTTTAGTTCTAGCGTTAGCTAAAAGCGGAATTTTAATCGAAAAGCATTAAATTTGCAATGACTGTTCTTCTGGCGAGTTTGAGATTCAGCCGGTTATGGCCGTGATTTAAAGCCTAAACTTAACATTGCTGCGACTTGGTATAAAATACTTAGCTAACTCTAGCAATTTAAAAATTTTAGGAGCCCATCATGCAAAAAACCGTGTTAATTACTGGCGCCAATCGTGGCTTGGGTCTTGAGTTTTGCCGTCAATATGCTGAAGCCGGCTGGCGGGTGATTGCGACTTGCCGCTTGCCTGCCGCTGCGACTGAACTGGCTGCGCTGGCCGAAGAGTACCCTGATATACAGATCGAGTCTCTGGATGTGTCCGATTTTGCTCAGATAGATGCTCTGGCGGAGAAATTGGCGGACGAAACCATTGATGTGTTGCTGAATAATGCCGGTGTGTACGGCGATAGCCAGGAAAAGGGCTTCGGTCAACTGGATTACAAGGCCTGGGTTTCGACCTTGACAATTAATACCATGGCGCCGGTAAAAATGGCTGAGGCGTTTTTGCTGCATCTGGAAGCCGGTGAAAATAAGTTGATTGCTACGGTGAGTAGTCTTATGGGCAGTATGGCCGATAATACCAGTGGTGGTAGTCTGCTTTACCGGTCCAGTAAAGCCGGTTTGAATGCGGTGATGAAGAGTCTGGCTTTAGATTTGGCTGAGCGTTCGATAGGGGTGTTGATTTTACATCCCGGTTGGGTAAGAACGGATATGGGCGGTAAGAATGCGCTGATTGATGTCGAGGAGAGTGTGACGGGCATGCGGCAGCGCATTAAGGAATTTACTTTGGATCAATCCGGAAGTTTTGTTAAGTTTGATGGTGGACTGGTGCCCTGGTAAGGGATTTATTTTGTGTGCGGATTATCCAACCTTTCTCCTCTCTTTAAGGGGAGGGGAAACAGGTTCAGCGGTCGATATTCTCCAGACAAACAATCATGGTGTGGCGAATGATGAAAAAAGTCATGGCCATGGGGTAGAGGGCATAATGCCAGGTGATGACCAGGCTGATCAAGACAAACACAATCGCCATGTTGATGTCTACTCGTAACATCTTATTCAGGTAACGCAGGTTTTTGATGGTTTCCTGGTTGAAGTCGGCGCTTTTGTTGATTAAGGCCAGGGTGGCGAAGGATGTGAGTAAGGCATAATACAAGGGGAAGAAAAAAAACATCGGAGCATCGTCGTCGAATTGCGGCTTTGAGTAGGCGTACCAAACCAGCAACGTGGCTGTTGCAAAACCGTCGTGCCAGATGATAGTAGGAACTTTTTTCAGGTAGCCCAGTAGTAGGCTGGCAGCCATTAAGCTTAGACCGATGCCCAGTGCGGCCGGCGTCTCCAGTAGCGGCAGATAGGCGTTCTGGTTCATGACCAGAATCGCCAGTAATGAGCTGCAAACAATAAATGCGATCATTTTGATAAAAGAGGTTGGGGGTTGGGCATACTTTACCATTGCCGGACTGGAAAACTAAAGCGGACTATATGCTTGTTACCCATTTGAAGCCGGTGAGCGTATCCGGTTTTTGGCTGTCAGGGATGGTTTGGTAAACTTTCGGGTATCTTATTATCGCAGGCTTGGCGTATCGCCGGTAGGCATCCACCCTAGGAGTTGATCGGGAAGACGCAGAGCGTCCGGGGATGCATTCCCACGCGGGAGCGTGGGAACGATACGAAATCACGGCTGGGTTTATATCCCCAGCAAGCCGGGTAAAAAGAACTCTGCTACCAATAAGGGCTGGTGATGGATGGCATAAACGGTGCGCCTTCCCCAAATGGCTGGCTCGGCGCCGAATTCCGCTTGCAGCGTGGGCGGCCAGAGGCCGATTTCGGCGCGGCTGTATTGGCGCAGCCGCCGCTCAAGATCGGGATAGGCGAAAATCACTTCGCCTAGCGGGCGATTGCCTAGATGCGAAAGGTTGCGGCGGGCGATTTTGATGGTTTGCTCAGGCAGGATGGTGCGGGCCAGTACCAGCGGTTGGCCGTTGGCGGTCAGCATCACTTCGCGGGTCAATTGATAGCGGTCCGGCGGCAGGTCTAATAAGCGGGATTCGTCTATATAGGCGGGTTTCCGGCGATTGAATAAAACCGTGACGGCGAAACTGCCGCCGTACAGTGCGCGCAGGCGTTTTGTCAGCGAGCCGGTTTCGGTTAGCCAGGATTTTAGTTCGGCAGGTAGCCGATTTTCCAGATCGCGATGGTGGTTTTTCCAGAGCGGCGGACGGGTAAATAAAAAGCTTTTTTGGGACAAGATTAAACCTCTGCGTAATGATGGCTATGACCGAGCCAGCGCTGGATAAGGGGTTGAATGGCTTCCGGGTGTTGCCGGCAGATCAGTTGCGCGGCTTCCGGTATCAGTTCCAGCAACTGCTTGTCGCGGCTTAAATCGGCGATTTTGAACTGTATCTGCCCGGTCTGGCGTGTACCCATTACTTCGCCGGGACCGCGCAATTCCAGATCTTTTTCTGCAATAACAAAGCCGTCGTTGCTTTCCTTGAGTATGGCCAAGCGTTGCTTTCCGGCTTGCGATAGCGGCGATTGATAAAGCAGCAGGCAATAGCTCTCCTGGTCCCCGCGTCCGACTCTGCCGCGTAATTGGTGTAGTTGCGACAAGCCCAAGCGCTCCGGGTTTTCGATAATCATTAGCCCGGCATTGGGAACATCAACACCCACCTCGATCACCGTGGTGGCGACCAGTAAATCGCATTCGCGGTTTTTAAAAGCCTGCATGATGGCGTCTTTTTCTGCCGCTTTCATGCGGCCATGCACCAGCCCGACGCGAACATTGGGCAAGGTCAGCTTCAGATAGGCGGCGGTTTTTTCGGCGGCTTCGCATTGCAGCAGTTCCGATTCTTCTATCAGCGTACACACCCAATAAGCCTGGCGTTGCCGGGTTACCCAGTGTTCGATGCGGCTGATGACCTCGTCGCGGCGTTCGGAGGGGATGACGCTGGTAGTGACCGGTTTTCGGCCGGGCGGCAATTGGTCGATGATGGAAATATCCATATCCGAATACTGCAACATCGCCAGCGTGCGCGGAATCGGCGTGGCCGTCATGATCAACTGGTGCGGTCTTAACCCGCTGTGCTGGCCCTTTTCGCGTAAGGCCAGACGTTGATTGACGCCGAAGCGATGTTGTTCGTCGATGATGATCAGTCCCAGCTTATAAAAATGCACGCTTTCCTGAAACAGCGCATGGGTGCCGATGACGATAGCCGCCGAACCGTCGGCTAAAGCCTGTAAGGCGGTCTGCCGGGGTTTGCCCTTGAGTTGTCCGCTTAAAAACACGACCAGCGTGCCGGTATCCGCAAACCAGTTGCTGAAGTTTTTAAAGTGTTGTTCCGCCAGTAACTCGGTGGGCGCCATCACCGCTACCTGAAATCCGGCGCTTAAGGCCGATAACGCCGCCAGTGCAGCGACAACGGTTTTACCGGAGCCGACATCGCCTTGCAGCAGCCGCAACATCGGTTGCGATTGCCGGCAGTCGTTTTCAATTTCGGCGATGACCCGTTGTTGGGCTGTTGTGAGTTGAAACGGCAAACTTTGGATAAAAGCTTGTTTGGCCGTTTCATCGGGCTGAAAAATTGGGGATTGCCAGCTTTTGTAAGACTGTTTGCCTTGCAGTAAGGCCAGATGGTGGGCGAGAAATTCTTCAAAAGCCAGCCGGTTTAAAGCAGGCAGCTTGCCGTTGCTGAAAATTTCCGCCGATAAGTGCGGCGGCGGATTATGCAAGGTTTGCAGGGCGTCTTTGAGGCTGGGGTATCGGTAACGGTTTAATAGTTCGGCAGGCAGCCAATCCGCCACCGCCTGTTCGGATCGCAGACATTCTGCAAGTGCCTGTTTGATGATTTTCCGCAGCTTGCTTTGCGGCAAACCTTCGGTGAGCGGGTAAACCGGCGTCAGCGTGGCTTCGGTGAGTTGTTCGGCGGATTGTACGATCTTGTATTCGGGATGCACCATTTCCAGTCCGGCATACCCGTAGCGAATGTCGCCGAAACAGCCGAGCATGATCCCCGGTTTTAGTTGTTGGGCCTGCTGGACGGAAAAATGAAAAAATCGCAATGAGAGTGCGCCGCTAGCGTCGCTAATCCGGCAGATGACGCTGGGTCGGCCGCGCTGAATGCTGTCGGTGAATTCAACAGTGCCGCACACCAGTGCCGAACAGCCTGCCTGCAGTTGCGCAATCGGTACGATACGGCTGCGGTCCTGGTAACGTAGCGGCAGATGAAACAGTAAATCCTGCACGCTATGGATACCCAGTTTTTGAAAACGGGCGGCGGATTGCGAACCGATGCCTGTCAGGGCGGTGACAGGCAGTTTATGCGGTTCTTGATTAATCATGGTAACTGGGCAGTGATGGGTTTCTCTGACGAGCTTTTACAAGTCGCTGTCGCTCTACCCATCCTACGAGTTGAGAGGGGTAGGGCCGTAGGATGGGTAGAGGCGGTAGCCGACTTGTAAAAGCTCGTCAGAGAAACCCATCATAACAACCGAATCAGTAATATTCGCTTTGCAATACCATAATTCCGTCCATTTCGACGCCGACGCCTTTGGGCAGCGCGGCAACGCCAACGGCGGCACGGGCCGGGTACGGTTCGGTAAAGTATTCGGCCATAATCTGATTGACTATCGGAAAATTTCCGAGATCGGTTAAAAACACATTCAGTTTGACGATGTTGGAAAAATCGCCGCCTGCCGCTTCGGCTACCGCTTTCAGATTATCGAAAACCCGGCGGATTTCCGTATCGATGCCGCCGGCCACTATCTGCATGGTTTCCGGATCAAGGCCGATTTGTCCCGATAGATAGACCGTGTTGTCAACTTTAACGGCTTGAGAATAGGTGCCTATCGCTTGCGGTGCCAGAGGTGTCGAGATAATTTCCATGTTCATGGTTAGGCCTTGATGCGGGTAATTTTTAAGACGATAGAGAGTTTTTTAAGTTTGCGTATGATGTTTGCCAGATGCACGCGATCACGCACCGCCAAAGTCAGCAGGTCAACCGAAACTCGATTATCCTGACTGACGACAGTGATATTTTCGATATTGGAGTCCATGCCGGAGATGGTCGAGGCGATGGTAGCCAACGAACCGCGCTGGTTAAGCAATTCGATGCGGATTTCCGCAGAAAATTCGCCAACCGCCTCGGGGCTCCATTCCACATCCAGCCAACTGGTCTGTTTTTTTCTGACCTCATTGCTGTTTCGGCATTCGTAATGATGAACGACGATACCTTTGCCGGGATTAAAGAAGCCGATAATCGGGTCGCCCGGAATCGGATGGCAACATTTGGCCAGGCTGACCACGATGCCTTCCGTGCCTTTAATAAACAGCGGGGCGCTATTGTTTTGTTGTCTGTCGTTCAGTTTTAAAGCGGCATGTACATCGGTTTGGGCGATATGTTTTGCAACCAGAAACGGCATTTTGTTGCCTAATCCTATATCTTCCAGCAGATCGTTGAGCGAATGTTTTTTCAGGACCTGTAAAACCGATAGCAGGCGGGTATTCTCGATTTGATCGAGTTGGATGTTGATGCTTTGCAGTTCTTTTTCCAGTAGGCGGCGCCCGAGGTTGATGGCTTCCTGCTGTTTAAAGTTTTTCAGATAGGCGCGGATACAGCTACGCGCTTTGGCGGTCAATACATAATTAAGCCATAGCGGATTGGGCCTGGCCCAGGCGGCGGTTATCACCTCTATGGTCATGCCGTTTTCCAGCTTGGTTTGCAAAGGTACCAGTTTTTTGTCTATTCGTGCCGATATGCAGGCGTTGCCGACATCGGTATGCACCATATAAGCAAAATCGACAATGGTTGCGCCACGCGGCAGTTTGATGATTTTGCCTTTGGGCGTGAAAACGAAAACTTCTTGCGGAAACAGGTCAACTTTTAAGTTGTCGATAAACTCCAGCGAATCGCCTGCCGATTTCTGAATTTCCAGCAAATCCCGCAACCATTCGTTGGCGCGTGCCTGTATGGTTTCGCTTTTATCCCTATCGGATTTATACAACCAGTGAGCGGCAATGCCGGATTCCGATAAGCGGTGCATCTCGTGGGTGCGGATCTGAATCTCGATAGGCACGCCGTACGGGCCGACCAAAATGGTATGCAGGGATTGGTAGCCGTTGGCTTTGGGGAGGGCTATATAGTCTTTGAAACGGCCGGGTATCGGTTTGAACAAATTATGCACTGCGCCCAGTGCCCGATAACAATCATCGACCTTTTGACAGTAAATCCTGAAAGCGTAAACATCGAAAACATCGGAGAACGAGATTTTTTTTAACAGCATCTTTTGATAAATGCTGGCAATGTTTTTTTCCCGGCCTGCCACTTTACAGTCCAGACCGTTCTCGTTAAGCCGGTTCTGGATGGAAATTTGAATGGTATCGACAATCTCTTTGCGGTTGCCTCGGGATTTTCTCACCGCATTGTTGATAGCCGTATAGCGGTTGGGATACAGGGCTTTGAAGCCCAGCGACTCAAGCTGATGGCGCATATCGTTCATGCCGAGGCGGTGGGCAATCGGCGCGTAGATTTCCAGGGTTTCCTTGGCGATACGGCGTTTTTTTTCGCTCGGCATCTTGCCGATGGTTTGCATATTGTGTAAACGGTCGGCCAGTTTGACGATGATAACCCGCAAGTCTTTCGCCATGGCCATAAACATTTTTCTGACGTTTTCCGCCTGAGCTTCGGCCCGCGAACGGCTGTCGATTTGCGAGAGCTTGGTAACGCCGTCTACCAGTTCCGCCACTTCATGGCTGAACAGTTCGCTCAATTCCCGCTTGCTGACCGGCGTGTCTTCAATAACATCGTGCAGTATGGCCGCCATGATGCCGTGAGCGTCCATGTGCATGCTGGCCAGGGTTATGGCGACCGAGACGGGATGGCAGATATAGGCTTCGCCGCTTTTGCGAAACTGGCCGGAATGGGCAGAGGCACTGAAATGATAGGCGCGGACGATGTCGTCAACTTGAGTGGGGTCGAGATAGCTACTCAGTATGCCGCAGAGCTGCTGAAGCAATTTCTCTTCAGGATGCTCAATTTCAAGGCTCATGGGTCTGACAGCTATCTCGGGCATATAGATGTTTTAAATCTCTATATGGGTTTCGGAGACATAACCGGCGCGATGCAGGCGATCGATGTTTTCTTCGGTTACAAAACCGGCTGCGATTTCACGCAAGGCCAAAACCGTATCCTTGTCTTTGCCGCGCGGCAGGAACTCATCCGCCCCTTTTTCCAACTGACGGGCTCTTTTGCTGGCCAGTAACACCAGCTTAAAACGGTTTTCAATATTTTCTAAACAATCTTCAACGGTAACGCGTGCCATTTGATGAACCTTCCGAATTATGAATGATGCTTAATAGGCTGCTAAACTATGTAATATAGATTAAAAACAACTGGGTGGGTTCAATTCACAGGGTAAAAAGCACTGATCCCCTATCACATAGCGTACATAAGGTTTTCAGCACTTTTTCAACGCTGTTATTGACCGCAGCAGCAGCTTTTAAACAGCTTCTTAAGCGAGGAGTATTTGATTATATGACAAATGTCGGACATCGCCAATTATCAATGCGTATATACTTCGCACACCAATGGAAATTTGAAGTTTATAAAATATAAAATAATAACTACATGGGTCGGCATTAGAAAAGAGAAATCATGTCTTAAGTGAAGTTGAAAGACTTGCCGGTTCGTTTTGGCAGTGCGACGCGCTGGGAGAAGCTATAGAACGGTATTTCGAAAAAAAGTTAAATCTATGGTAAATAAAAAGCCCGCATAAAGCGGGCCCGTCCTCTTTGCTATTGTTTTTGTTATTATTGTTGGACGCCTGCCGTAAAGGCAGTTTAGTCTAGCTGTTATTATTTCTTATTATTATTGTGAGCCTTGATTACAGGCCGCTTCCCTCCCCCTAAAGACAAACGACCCAAGTGGATCGATTTGATTCCGTCAAGGTGCTGCGCAGTGTATTGAAAAACCGCGTTGCTGTCTAGAAAAAAATGTAATTTTTGACGGATAGTTTCGACCCGAAATTAACTGGTTTTAAAACAGAATGTTATAACAAACGAAAAGCGGCCGGTCGGTGCAGTTTTGTTGCCGGAATGGTTCGGCAAAGGAATGTTCGGCTACCAAAATGCAAAAATTTCTTTATACGCTCTCCTTATGAGGGTGCTACAGGCGCCAAATTAACGATGTTATTTTATATATAAACTTGTCATTTGTTAATGATTGCTTTGGAAGGCGTGAGAATAATTTCGATAGGTTTTCAGCCCGTAGGGCGGAACCTGATAAGGGTTCCGCCAACTCGAAGCCGGTGAATGTTCAGATTGTTTGTTTAAAGTGATCTGTTGGAAATTCGGCCGGGTTTTTGATAACCCGCGAATGGTGGATCGCCTATCGGCATCCACCCTACGTTTTTTCTGCTCGTAGCTCGTAGATACTCCACGGTTTAGGGGAAAATAGGGCAATACTTCTTAACGTTTGCTTTTACGTTCCTCTTGTTCGCCAATAAAAAAGTTGAGACGTTCATTAATGATGGCCAGCAATTGATAATTAAGATCCTTTTCCTGTCTGGCAAGACGGATTTGCATAATGGCATCCTCGGTCTGGCCGGTGGAAAAATAATATTCGGCCAAATACCGGTGCGATTCGCCTGGGCGTTGCAGGTCGGCGTAAGCCTGGGCGATTAACTCATAATATAAAGTCTGGTGTTTTTGATATTCGGGTAAACTTTCCAATACCGATAAGGCTTGTTGCGGCTGGCTGCTTTTTAACAGGCTGCTGATGTAATTGATTTTAATCGCATCATTATTCGGAAAGTTGTTGATCGCTTTTATAAACAGTTTGTTGGCTTTTTCAAAGTTGCGGCTCTCGACAGCGGTTCGGGCCCAAGCGGAAATGTATTGCGGCTGGTTAGGATATTCTTTAGTTAATTGTTCGAATATTTCGGCGGCAGGCTCGTATTGCTGAAGTTCAATATAGCTAAGGCCTAGGCCGTAACGGGAAGCAGCGCGTTGCTCTGTCGTGCCTTGCTCGACCAGCGCTGCGAAATGCTGCATAGCGTTTTTTTTGTCCGGATCAGAAAGAACGAACAGTTTTGCTTTAGCCAGGGAATAGCCTATGGAGTCCGGATACTGGCGATAGGGATAACTTTCGGCTCTGCTGCGAGTATCGGCTATCCGGTTTTCGGACATTGGGTGAGTCCGTAAAAATTCGGGTACGCTGCCGTTGTCATAATACCGGGTGGCATGCATCATGCGTTCAAAAAACGTCGGCATGCTGCGCGGATCGAAATTGGCATCGTACAGTGTGTTCAGGCCGACCCTATCCGCTTCCTTTTCGTGTTCGCGGGTAAAGTTTATCTGAAACTGGACGTTTCCGGCTTGCGCTGCCATGATGCCCGCCATGCCCATTTGAGGGGCTTTTGTAGCTAACAGGGCGGAAGCGAGCATAGCCGCTATGGTCGGAATGGACATTTTGCCGGCCGATTCCGCCGAGCGGTAAAGATGGCGCTGAGTGACGTGACCAATCTCATGGGCCATGACCGAGGCCAGTTCGCTTTCGGCTTCTGTCAGCAAAATCAGGCCGGAGTTGATGCCTATATAGCCGCCCGGACCGGCGAAGGCGTTAATAACCGGGTCCATGACCACAAAAAAACTAAAGGGGTTGGATGGCGAGTTACTGTGTGCGGCTAACTGGTGGCCTATGCTTTGAATATATTGCTGAATTTCCAGATCCGCATTGATGTTGGCCTCTGAGTGCAAGTCGCGGAAGAAAGATTCTCCCAACTCTTTTTCCTGCATAGGCGAAAAAAGAGTTCCCGCCGAATCGCCCATTTCCGGCAACTGAATGTTATCGACATCCACGGCCTGTTGCGGGGTTGAATACAGCACAAGAGCAATAGTCAGTATAATAGTATTAAGTTTCATGAAAAGATAAGACAACGCTACGCGTTTTTTGTTCAATGACCGGATATTTCAAGATAAAACACAGGCAGGTTTTGCTCTACCCGTATTAAAATACCATAAATTATTCAGTGCATATTTTAGTACCATAAAGCTGTCGCCGACATAGGCGTTTTAACCTAACCGATCATTTTAAGTGGAATGCTAACGGTTTAGACTCAGGCTTAGCCTTTTATCCAACCGCGTAATGCCTGATATGGCTTTAATTTTGCCGAATAATTCAAATATCGTTACTAAATTTAATCCTAATATTCTACCTTCCCATGAAATATGCCGTACAGGTAAATACCAGTCCTTATGCCTCAAATGCCGGCCTGGATGCTTTTTATTTTATTAAGGCAGCCTTAAATGCCGGGCATAGCGTTTTGCGGGTGTTCTTTTATAAGGATGGCATTTATCACGCCCTGCGTTATGCAACACCGCCCGATGATGAAATTCAGTTCAATCGTAACTGGTCGGAATTAGCCGGGCAGCATCGGATCGATCTGGTTGTCTGCATTTCCGCGGCTCAGCGCCGGGGGCTGCTTTGTGCCGACGAGGCTAAACGCCAAGGTAAGTTCGATAACGATGTTGCCGAAGGTTTTCGTATTGCCGGTTTGGGACAATGGCTGGAAGCAACCTTACTGGCCGATCGTTGCATCGTTTTCGGTTAATCCTATAAACGAAAATGGCCGCTATGCAGCTAATCTTAAGATGGTTATAGGATGCTGCCGACGTTAGGAGGCGCATTGACCGCGATTGATGCGCTTCACTTTGTTCAGCATTATCATCCTATTCAGGCTTAACATTGTAACAAGCAGCATAAATGGCGAAAATGAAAAAATATCTGTTTGTGATGCGGCATATGCCGAATACCGGCAGTCATGTTCAGGAAACCCTGGATATGATTCTGACTACCGCTGCGTTCGACCAGCAGGTCACCGTGCTGTTTGCCGATGACGGCGTATTTCAGTTAAAACGCCGGCAAAATCCGTTGAGTCTGGGTTTAAAAGATACGGCGGCGGTTTTTACTGCGCTGGCGTTGTATGATGTGCATGATCTGTATGTCGAAACCGAATCGTTACAGTCCAGAGGTCTTAGGACAGATGATTTGATTCTGCCGGTTCGGGATATTCTGCGTTGCGATTTAGGCCGGTTTATGCAGCAGCACGATGTTCTTGTGCCGGATTAGAGTGACCTATGCTGTCCGCATAAGCTAAAATGTAACAATTCAAACTCCTTCTTGATAAAGACGGGTATGAATGTTTACGCTAAAATGAAATGACAGGCCATTATCAATCGATAAATTAGGATAAACTGCTTATGGCGGATGAAAACGAAGAGAAAAGACGTTATTTTCGGGTCAATGATACTGTTAATTTGCTGTACAAATTGATTGACGAAAAATCCTTGGATAGATTGAGTCATGTTTCCAGCGACGTGCTGAGCAATTGCTCTCTTACCAGCGCGCTTGAAGTTCTAACTCACGATGCGCGCAGCCTGCTGGCGCGTTTGGAGCGGCGCGATCCGGAAATGGCCGAATATCTTAAAATTCTGGACACTAAAATCAATTTGATTGCCCAGGGAATTTCCGCTAAAGAAGAACAATTTTCCGAGCAAGATACCCGCGAAGTGGTCCTTAGCGCGACCGGCCTTGCCTTCAAAAACGAGGTGCTTATCCATCCGGGCCAATTGCTGGAGCTGAGGATGCTATTGACATCCTGCATGGTGGTGATAGTCGCTTATGCCAGGGTGATGCAATGTAAGGATATTGCTGACGAGAGCCCTCTGCGGCCCTATTCGATTTGCGTAGAATATGTCAATTTGCAGGAAGAAGACCGGGAATTGCTTATCAAGCATGTGGTCAAGAAGCAATTGCAGCAATTGCGCGATAAATACGAGGCTTGATTCCGGTTTTCTGCTTTTCTAATGCCGATTTCGGAAACGCTCAAACAACTGCTGGCTTTGCTGGCGGACGGTAAGTTTCATTCCGGTACCGAGCTATCTGCTGCCCTGGGAATCAGTCGTTCCGCAATCTGGAAGCATTTACAGGTTTTACCGGTCTTGGGTGTCGAACTGACGGCCTTATCCGGAAAAGGTTATAAATTACAACAGCCTCTGCAATTACTGGAACGGAATCGGATCGACCGGTATTTAACGCCGCAGGCGCGGCAACTTATAAAATCTCTGGAAATCCACGACACGATAGACTCCACCAATAGTTATTTGCTGGAACAGTCTCGGAAGACTGCCGAATCCGGTCTGGTTTGCGTCGCAGAATATCAAACAGCCGGAAAGGGCAGGCGTGGCCGGCAATGGGTTTCGCCTTTCGGCCGCAATATTTATGCTTCCATGCTTTGGTGCTATCAGGATAACCCTTCCTCCATAGCCGGATTGAGCCTGGCCTTGGGCGTTGCCGTGGTTCGTGCCTTGCAACAACTGGGGATAAGGGACGCCGGATTGAAATGGCCTAACGATATTTATTGGCAACAAAAGAAATTGGCGGGGATACTGGTCGAAGTTTCGGGCGAGAGCGGCGGACCTTGTCATGCGGTGATCGGTTTGGGTCTTAATTTTCACCTATCTTCGCTGCAAGCCGAAAACATCGATCAACCCTGGATAGATTTGAGCAATATTCTCGGTGCGGACGCTTACCTGCGACGTAATGAACTGCTAGCCTTGCTGCTTAATCATCTTTTGCCGGTTATCGCCGGTTTCCGTTCCGGCAGCATTCGTGATTTCGCCGAGGAATGGCGCAGCTACGATATTATGCTGGGTAAAGCCGTTAATGTATTTTGCGGTCAACAGTGTTTTGCCGGAACGGTCGCCGGTATTGACGATAACGGCTTGTTACTGCTAAAGGAGCAGGATGGCAATACGCGGGCTTTTGCTTCCGGCGAAGTCAGTTTCAGGGTTTCATGAATATCCTGGTTGATATCGGTAATTCCCGTTTAAAATGGGTCGTCGAGCAAGCCGGCATATTTCAACCGGGTGCGGCGCTGGATTATAGACAGGTCGATATGGTCAATGAACTACTGACTGTCTGGCAAACCTTGCCGGTCCCGCAAAAATTGGCGCTGTCTTCGGTGGCAGAACCTGAATTGACCGCCAAAATAGTCGAATTGACCCGCAAACTATGGCCCAAGCTGGAATTGCTGATCCCTAAGGCGTCGGCGGCGGCTTTCGGTGTAACCAACGCCTATCCGTCGCCGGAAAAACTCGGTGTCAACCGCTGGTTGGCGCTGCTGGCGGCGCATCATTATTATCCCGGCCATGCTTGCATTGTCGATTGCGGAACTGCGGTAACGGTCGATGTGATCGACCGATGCGGCCGGCATCTCGGCGGCTTAATTTCTCCGGGCTTGTATTTGATGAAAAAAACTCTGGCCGCCAATACCGCAGCGCTGGGGTTTATAGCCGGGCGGCATCACTATTCCTTGAGCAATAATACGGCTGCGGCAATCGATAGCGGTACTGTATTTGCGGTGCTGGGCATGGTAGAAAGAGTACTGCGCAGCCTGGATCAACCCTACCGGCTGATTTTCAGCGGCGGCGATGCCGCCTTGATCGCCGGGCAATTACAGGAGCCTTGCATTGTCGATACAGAACTGGTTTTTAAAGGTTTAAGTATGTTTTGCAATTCCGGGGAGATGGCATGAAGGTCTTGTTCTATGTTTCTTGCCTGCTAAATGTGGTGTTTTTTTTCTGGGAGTTGAATAAGGGGGCATTGACTCCGGTTAGCCAAGCGCAGCAAAATTTGCCAAGAATCGTCTTGTTTGAAGAACTGGAAAGCGCTCGGCGCAGCGCGGCTGTTTCCGCCTATCTGGATAACGATTTACAGAAATTGGAACATTTTCAGTTTCTTTTACCCGAAGAGAAATTGATTCTAAAGCCTCTGTTAGCGAAATCATCCGCTTCTACGATAAAACATCCGCCAAATTGTTACGAATTCGGGCCGTTCCCCGATAAGCATGCGGTGACTGCCTGGATGGCGGCGGAATCTTTCCATGGTGAAGTCATCGACAAATCAGCTTCAACGCCAACTTCTTATATGGTTTATTTTCCGACCGATAAAAACGCCGAACAGTTGCGTATCCAAAAAATGATGTTGACTGCCAAGGGCGTAAAAGATTTTTATGTTATACCGAGCGGCGAATTTAAAGGCGTGATTTCGTTGGGGGTGTTTAACGATTATTTACGTGCCGCGAAATTTAAAAGTCAATTATTACAGTCGGGCGTCAAAGCGGATATTTCGGAACGCAACAAAAACGAATCCAAACTGTTTGCCAGAATCAGTACCCATAAAGCCCTGCAAGCTCCGCTTGCGGGCATGATGCCGGTTAGTTGTAAGGTTAATAAAAAGTAACTATTCTGCGTAGTTAGAGAGGGCGGGTATCCCCGTGCCGCCACATCGTTCCCGCCAAGCGTTTCATTGAATTTATATACCTGGACTATCGGAAAATCGTTTCCTTTGTTAAGAAATGCAACAAAATGACGGGTTTATAGTCCTAAAAATATCTATTGATTTCGTGCAGGCTGTCTTGATTTCAGCTGACATCCTGTAGGTTGGGGCGAGCTATCTATGTCGAGAAACGTTTTGGAATCCTTAAACCAAACTGACGAAAATTTCACTGCCGGCTCTACGCCGCTCGCCATTGAATTCGAGCAGGCCAGGCGGCGTTTATCGTCATGTTTAACGAACAACGCTTATTCGGCCCGCTTCATCGCCGAACAATTAGCCTCCGGTCCGAAAAAATCCGGAGAATGTTTTACAGTCTGTAGTGCTGAAAACGCGAATTTACCAATCCATCTACTGGATGAAAACGCTTTGCAGATACTGGAGAGCGAACTGCAAAATTTGCATTTATTGCCGCTTTTCTTAATTAATATTGCAGGTATACTAATTCAGCAGCCCTCGAAAAAATCTTTCAATATTGGCTTTAAGCGAAAGCTTGAAAAATATCGGCTGGATTTACAAGGCAGTAGGCAACGGATGATTACGGCTAATCTCGGTTTAACGGCATTTGCGGCGCGTAAGTACACCACCAGTAATCTCGGTTTCGATGATTTGATGCAGGAGGGCATTCTCGGCTTGATCAAGGCTGTGGACAGATTTGATCCGTACCGGGGTATTTGTTTTTCAACTTATGGCATGTACTGGATTAGGCAGGCGATTTCCAGGCTGATTTTTACGCAAGATAAAATTGTGCGTTTGCCGTTGCCGCTTGCGGAAAAAGCCTTCACGGTGTTTGAAGCGATGCGAAGTTGCTATCTTCAAAACGAACGCTGGCCGACACGTGAGGAGTTACAACAATTATGCGATTTGCCGGAACACGAAATCATGACGATCAGCAGTTATTATCAGGCCACGCATTCGTTGGATACCGCCAATTATAACGAACCCGATAGTCAGACGTTGATGGAACAAATGGCGCAGCAGCAGTTTAATTTGCCGCTTGAGCAGTTGATCGACGAAAACTTAGCCGTGTTTCTCAATACCGCCCTTGCATCATTGCCGGAACATCAGGCCGCCATATTGAAGATGCGTTTTGGCTTGCGCGATCAAACGGAAATGACTTTACAAGCCATTGCCGATCAATTACATGTTACCCGGGAGCGGGTGCGGCAAATACAAAACCAGGCCTTAAAAAAACTAAACCAACAGTTCGGTTGCGACCTGTTAACATTTCTGGATGCTAGCGATAGCTCAAAATAATAATCGCCCGGGATAGGCTAACTTAATGCTAAAAGAGGATTAAACATGTCATCGGAAAATAATAACACCGGCAAACCCAAGCCGCCACCCGACTGGAAAGCCGAGTTCGACAAACGCTGGCAACGTTTTAACCAATTCGGTCTCGATTTCTATCATGAACACAAACAGCAGTTTTCGCTAACGAAAGTCAGCGCAGTGCTGGGCGGCGTTCTGGCAATAGCCTGGCTGGCCAGCGGCCTTTATATTGTCGATCAGGGTAATCGTGGCGTGGTCTCGCGTTTTGGCGCTTTTACCGAAACCACGCAACCCGGATTGAACTGGCACCTGCCAGCGCCGATTGAAAGCGTTAAAGTCATCAATGTCGAGCAGCAACGCTTTATCGAAGTCGGCTATCGCGATTCCGGACGTTTCGCCAAAGCCTCGACGATTCCTCAGGAATCCCTGATGCTGACCAGCGACGAAAACATCATCAATGTCCGGCTGGCGGTCCAGTACCAGATAAACAATGCCAAAGACTACCTGTTTAACGTCAAGGACAGCGAAGGCACCCTGAAACAGCTCACCGAAAGCGTCGAGCGGGCCGTGATAGGCCGGAACGACATGGATTTTGTGTTGACCGAAGGCCGTAGCGAAATTGTTGCCGACATCAAGCGCGAAATCCAGGCGGCCATGGACGAATATCGAGCCGGTATCACCATTGCCAGTGTTAACCTGCAAGACGCCCAGCCGCCCGAAGAAGTGCAGGGTTCCTTCGAAGACGCCATCCGCGCCCGCGAGGACAAACAGCGCCTGATCAACGAAGCCGAAGCCTACAGCAACGAAATCATCCCCAAAGCTCGGGGTGCTTCGGCGCGGCTATTGCAGGAAGCCGAAGCCTATCATGTTGAAAAAGTCGCCAAAGCCAAAGGCGAAACCGAGCGCTTCGAGCAACTACTGGTGGAATACGAAAAAAATCCGGCCATCACCCGCAAGCGTCTTTATCTGGAAGCCAAGGAAAAACTCTACAGCGGAGCTAACAAAATCATGCTGGAATCGGAACGGAACGCGCCGCAATTTTACATGCCGTTAGCCTCGCCGGCGGCGACACGCCACGCCGCGCTTAATACCCAGATGGCAGAACAAAGCGGCGAAGCGGCCGGCGACGACAAAACCCGGAGTCATAAAACCAATGTTAACAACGAACTGCGTCCCAGCAGGAGCAGGCAGTGAGCGGTTACCGCTTTTCAATCAGGGTTTTTGGCCGTTATGTTATGTTGGATAAACGTCGAGTGTTTTGCTGTCCCGGGTTTGGCGGATCGCCTGCCGGCATCCACCCTACGAACTTATCTCAGCTTACCTTTCTTTAGGAGCTCGGCGTCATGAAAAGATTCTTCATCATCCTGACTGTTTCAACGCTGATCGGCGCCGGGCTATATGCTTACTTTAATCGCAGCTTGCCTGAATATGATCCGCATTACGATATTTCCTATTCGGACTTTATCGAAGAGGTGCGCAGCAAAGCGGTTTCGGAAGTGGTGATCGATGGCGACAATATCGCTGGCCGTCGCCAGAACGGTACCCGTTTTACCACCTACAATCCAAACGATGCGCGGCTGATAGACGAACTTTTAGAGTACGACGTCAGGATAAGGGTTGAGAAGCCCTTGCAGCCCTCGGCTTTTATGCAGATCGTCATCTCCTGGGCGCCGACTCTGTTGTTGATTTTAGTGCTGGTGTATTTTATGCGCAAGCAGCAAATGATGGGCGGTAACTCTCAAAACAACTTCGGCAAAAGCCGCGCCAAACTGATGGCTGAAGATCAGGTCAAGGTGCGTTTCAAAGATGTGGCCGGGGTCGAGGAAGCCAAAGAGGATGTCGTGGAAATGGTCAACTTCCTAAAGGCTCCCGGCAAATACGAAGCCTTGGGCGGCAAAATTCCGCGCGGCGTGTTGATGGTCGGCCCTCCCGGCACCGGCAAAACCTTGCTGGCCCGCGCCATAGCCGGCGAAGCCGGGGTGCCGTTTTTCTCCGTGTCCGGTTCCGATTTTGTAGAAATGTTCGTCGGTGTCGGCGCCTCCCGGGTCCGCGACTTATTCGAACAGGCCAAAAAACGCGCGCCCTGCATCATCTTTATCGATGAAATCGACGCTGTGGGAAGGCAACGCGGCGCCAGCGGCATGGGCGGCGGCAACGACGAGCGCGAACAGACCCTCAACCAGTTGCTGGTGGAAATGGACGGTTTCAGCGGCAACGAAGGCATCATCGTCATCGCCGCCACCAACCGTGCCGATGTGCTCGACAAGGCGCTACTCAGGCCGGGCCGCTTCGACCGGCAAGTGCAGGTCGGACTGCCCGACATCAAAGGCCGCGAACAGATTCTCCACGTTCACGGCGAAAAAGTGCCGCTGGCCGAGGATGTCAATCTTAACGATCTGGCACGCGGCACACCGGGTTTCTCCGGTGCCGAACTCGCCAACCTGATCAACGAAGGCGCCTTGTTTGCCGCCCGCAAAAACCGGCGGGAAGTCACCATGAACGACCTGGACAAGGCCCGCGACAAAATGCTGATGGGCGTTGAAAAACGCACCATGGTCCTGACCCGCGAAGACCTGTTGATGACCGCCTACCACGAAGCCGGCCATACCATCGTCGGGCGCATGGTGCCTGAACACGACCCGGTTTACAAAGTCAGCATCATGCCGCGCGGCGGCGCGCTCGGCATTACCATGTTTCTGCCGGAACGCGACCAATACAGCGCCAGCAAGGACAAACTGGAAAGCCAGATCGCCAGCCTATTCGGGGGCCGGGTCGCGGAAGCGTTGATCTACGGCAAAAACAAAGTCACCACCGGCGCTACCAACGACATCCAGCGCGCCACGCAACTGGCCCGTAACATGGTCACCAAGTGGGGCCTATCGGAACGGCTGGGACCGATGGACTACGGTGACAACGAAGGCGGCTACGGTTCGCAAGCCAAGCCCATGTCTGAACAAATGGCGCAGGTTATCGACGAAGAAGTCCGCCACGTCATCGACAGCAACTACCTGCGGGCCGAAACCATCCTCAAAGAACATATCGAAATCCTGCACAACATGGCCCACGCCCTGCTGGACTGGGAAACCCTGGATAAATTCCAGATCGATCTGTTATTGAATGGCAAGACGATAGCGCCGCCCGAACCTGAAATAAATTTGGAAAAGCAGGTTGAAGAATTGCCGATAATTGAGGAAGTTAAGGAGCAGGAGGTTGCAGAGGGCAAAATGGCGGTTTCTTGAGCTATGCATTGCTCTAAACTTATAAGATGTGCCGACGACAGGAGGCGCATATTTCGCGATTGATGCGCTTCGCTGTCGCTCAGCACATCCTGCAGGGTCGAATGTGCCGAATTAAAGGCTACGCAGAGCAACGCAAAGTGAACGTCACCGGGCCGTCATTGATCAATGCGACCTGCATGTCGGCTCCGAATTGGCCGAATTGCGCGCCGGGATAGACAACTGTCGCCTGTTGCTGGATATAGCTGAACAATTCGCTGCCGAGCTGCGGCGATGTAGCCGAGGTAAAACTGGGGCGGTTGCCTTTTTCGGTATCCGCGGCCAGCGTGAATTGCGGTACTATCAATAAGCCGCCCCGAATATCGCGCAGGCTTAAATTCATCTTGTCGTCGCCGTCGGCAAAGATACGATAATTAAGGATACGCTCCAGCAGGCGGTCTGCCTGTTTAACGCTGTCGTTTTTCTCGACGGCCAGCAAAGCCAGAATGCCTTGACCAATAATGCCTATGTCTATAGCATTGACTGTAACCTTGGCTTCGGTGACGCGCTGAATGATGGTGATCATGACGGATAATTCGGTTTAAATTCCAGTGCTGGAGGGTTTAGGCAGGGTTGTAGGGTGGAGCCTGATAAGTGTTCCACCATTCGGGATTGTAAGGGCGAAAAATTTTTCGCCCCAACTTTCCCGGTTTTTGGATGTGATGGTTTGTTGAATAAATCGCCTTGTATCTTACTGTCACGGGCCTGGCGGATCGCCTATCGGCATACGCCCCACCAGTTGGCTTGTTCCGGTAGCGTGTTTTAAGTATATCATGGTTGTATTCGCATGAGCTTAGCCTAAAATGAATAGCAATTTCACTAATTTTCAGGAATTATCATGCATATTCTCGGTGTGGATATAGGCGGTTCAGGCATTAAAGGCGCCGTTGTCGATACGCTAACGGGCAAATTAATCACGGAGCGTCACCGGATCGAGACCCCGCAACCACCTACGCCGGAAGCGATTGCAGCGGTCCTTGCGCAACTCGTTCTGCATTTTAACTGGAACGGGTTGGTAGGTTGCGGTTTTCCTGCTGCTATTCAACAAGGCGTGGCTCGAACCGCATCCAATATATCGAAAGCGTTTATCGATACCAACGTCGATAAGTTGTTTTCGGAAGCCACAAATTGTCCCTGCTATAATGTGAACGATGCGGATGCAGCGGGCATGGCGGAAATGCATTTCGGCGAGGGTACAGGCCAGTCCGGCGTTGTGTTGCTGATTACCATAGGCACGGGATTGGGTACTGCAGTTTTTATTGACGGAAACCTGCTGCCGAATACCGAATTGGGCCACTTGTATCTGGAAAATGGGATAGAAGCGGAACGTTATGCATCGGATGCCGCTCGAAAACTTGAAGACCTGGGCTGGAAATCCTGGGGTAATCGCTTCAACACCTATCTGTCCACGATGGAACAACTTTTTTGGCCGGATCTAATCATTATTGGCGGTGGCGCCAGTAAAAAATTCGACAAGTTTAAAGACTATCTTACAGTTGACACGCCGGTAAAACCGGCCGCGTTTTTAAATCAAGCCGGCATAGTCGGTGCTGCATTGTATGCAAAATCGAAAAAAATGGCCGATAGCTAAGATAGGACCGTAGGGTGGATGTCGATAGGCGATCCACCATCGCCGTCTGCTAACAATCCGAACCCATTTCCAACAGGCCGCCATATACAAACACAGCGAACGTTCATTGGCTTCGAATCGGTGGAACCCTTGTCAGGTTCCACCCTACGGTCCTACGGTTTTCCGATTTGCAAGGTATCGCTAAACGACCATAGCCAAAAAACAATCATGCCCATGAATATCAACAAGGCAACCAGTGGCCGTTTTGCGTTGATTGCCTGAGTCGTATCCACTTGCTTCCTGCCGTCTATCATCGATCCCACCAGGTTTTCACGATACAGGAAGCTAGTCATCAGCACCCCGGCGATATGTACAAACACCAAACCCAGCATCACTTCCGCCGACACTTCATGCACAGTCTCCAGCCAGTCGGGGCCGACATCGGCATAAACCAGCCAGCCGGAAACGGCACAGACCAGACCGAGCAACAGTAAAGCCAGAATACCTACCGCACCTAAGGGGTTATGTCCGACGTAATGCACCGGCTGTCTTTTAAACAGGCTGGAAATATAGCGCAGTACGGTTTTGGGGGCGGGTACGAATTCCGAAAAGCGAGCGTAGCGGGTTCCGCACATCCCCCAGATGAGCCGGAACCCAATCAAGCCCAATAAGGTGTAGCCGCTGGTGACATGCAGTAAGGCCCAGCGTTCGCTGTCGCCTGTCAGATAAGACCCGAGAAAACTAAGCGCCAGCGACCAGTGAAAAACCCGGGTTGGAATATCCCATACCAGTCTACGTTCCGGCATATTTAGTGAGTTAGCGACTGCAAATAGCTCAGCACATCGCCTTTTTCCTCAGCGGTGCATTCGCGGCCCACGACATCTTTGCAATTGCGTTTAAACCATTTATCCACCTTCGCGGGATTGGTAAACCGCTCGGCATTGGCAGACGGCGCTAAAGGCTCTATGGGCTTTTGCGTGACGACATGTTTGCCGCTTGTCCAGGGGTTATCGGTGTGGCAACTACTGCAACTCCATTCGGCAGCGTGGTGAGTCTTAAAGAATTGTTCGCCACGGCTGGCGGAAAAGCCGGAAAAATCGGGATTTGCGGCTTTAGCCTGTGCAGTAAATTGGTTCAGAAAATCTTGTGTGTGCTCTGCCTGGGCAGGCAAAGCAAAAAGCAAACAGGAAAGAAAAATGGTAGTGATCGTTTTCATGCCCATGGTTCAGTGTTTATTTTGCCCGTAGTTGGAATAATATGCGGCCAGATTAACGATGTCCTGATCTGTTAATTGCTCGACCACGCCATTCATAAACGGATGGATCCTTTTCATATCTCGAAAATCACGTAATTTTGCTGCCAGATAGCCTTTTTTCTGGCCTATTATATTCGGTGACATAAAAGAAGCCCGAACATTTTTGGGTCCGTGGCATCCGCCGCAAGTTAGATAAGCGGTTCTTTCGGCAGCGGGTTTTGTTTCAAAAACCGAGCAGCCGGACAGGCAGAGCACGAAAACGCTGATTGCAGAAATTATCAAGTTGTGTAGTTTGCTGGTTTTTCTCATCGGTCTTGTTACCATTTAACAGAGGGTAAATGCGCATAGAACACGGATAAATTGACGATTTCATGATCGTTGAATTTGGCCGCGATATCTTCATGGCCTTCACATTTATCCCCCTGTTTACGGCAACCCACCAGCCAGGCACACATATACATGGCTTCTTGTCCGGCTAAATTCGGAATATTATCGGATACGCTGATGCCGTCAGAGCCATGACAACTGCTGCATTCGGCATCGGCAAGATTTTTCATCGCGTCGTCTTGCTGATTTTCTCCGCCACCCGTCAAACCATGCCCCATATGCTGGTGACCGGTCGGGCATGAACCGGATTGCGCCGGTTCTGCCTGTGAAATGCCGGATAAGCCTAGAAGGCAGATTAGGCTTGCAGCGGTCAAGATGAACTTCATTTTTAAATTATATGACATAGGAAATAGCATCAAAACATCAGGTTGCCGACAAAATACAAGGTGTTGTTCGCTTCCGGGCTGCGACCGTTACCGTCGTAATTGGTGTATGCGCCGTTGAATTGGGTGTATGCCCAGTATTGCGCCGATAGCCGTAAATTCATGTACGGGTCACTGACCATGGTGCCCTTGCCGAACGGAATCCAGTCCAGCTCGAACAGAAAGGCGTTCCAGTTGGGCGAGCCGTTGGCGCTGCCGGTGATGGCGGTCGGTGAGCCGGAATATCCGGCGCCGGCATTAGCGCCCGCGCCGTTGTATAACGACATATCCGCACTGCCGGAGGTGTTCATCCAGCCGACCTGAAAGTTATAGGTTTGTTTGTAGGTCCACATGCCCATCACCATCCAGCTATTCAGATAATTATAGGCATTGGTGGAGGTCATCAGGTTTTGGCTGGCGCCCATCTTCATATTGTCGCGGGTGTATTTCGCCATAAACATCAGCATATGGTCGTCGTTCAGCATATAGGAGTAATTGGTATCGACGTTGTATTCCTCGTAGGAATCGGTGCCGTTACCGCGCTGGTAATACGGGATGACTTTCGCCATCAAACCGAAGGTGCCGACCATGAAGGTGTGCGGACCGGAGGTGTTCTGATAAAACATCCGCCAATAGGGCGCGCCGCCGTCGATCAGGCCGGCGAATGGCGCGGAGCTATTCGAACCCGGATCCCAGACCCCCAAGCCTTGCGCCATGTAGCGGGATTGCGAGGTATAGGCGCCGGCTTCCAGATAAAGATGGTTGTCTATCATGGTGTAAGCAGTGGCGCCGGCCAAGTTTGCCCAGCTCATCAGCGATTGCAGCCAGGGTCTTGCGGTGGGGGTTATCGTCACCGCCGATTGCATGTATGGATACATCCAGGCATAGGTGGTCTCCCAGAAGTCCGACATGGTGGGGGCGTTGTTCAGCGATACGCCGTAAGTGACCTCATGGTCGTTGTAGCGGAAATGGTCGGCTGCGCGTATGTCGGCCATGGCCAGGCTGACGGTATGCCCTACCTTGGGATTCAGGTTAAGCTGTAGGTAGCTGCCGATATGGTCGGTGACGCGACCGGTGTAATACAAGCCCACCCAGTCGAGCACGGCGTTGTTGTTGGGAGCGGATTGGCCGGAATTGTTCGCGTAAAGCTGTCCGGGCGGGACGTTTTGCTGGAGGTTGGTGACCGAGCCGTTAAGTTCCAGAGTGAAGGGATTCAAGGCATCGGGTAGTTTATTGGCGTTGCCGGCCACGTAGCCGTCCAGTTTGAATTTTATGCCGTATTGGGTCAGCCACGGGCCATAGGCTTGCATATGGCAGGCCGTGCAAGGTTCACCGGTCTGCCGGGCGAAAGCCGCAGTTGCCGAAGCGTCCTGAAACGGTAAAAAAGCGAACAGGGCTGCAACAAGGAAAAGCAGCCCTCGGCTTATAGGTTCTTTAATGGCTATTAGGTAGAACATTTGCGGCATTATAATTATTTTTGCAGTAAGTACAGAATTACTGCATATACCGTGCCAGACAGGCTGTAGGCTTGTCAGCATAGGCTGACGAGCGTGGATTAGGGGATAAGGTTTAAGGCATTTATTGTCGTAATTAATTAAACTATGTTAAATGACATATTATTAGTCGTTAAATAACACAGTTTAATAGATAGTAGCCAAGCTCTGCTGATGGCGCGGTTTTAATCTTTCTTCTGGTTTTGCATTTACGGAAAGTTAAAAGCCGAAAAGGCTATACGATGCCGGAAACAGATACACCTGAAACGGCAATCGCCAATTTAAGTTAATGAAAGAATGACATAAATTTGTAAATTCGAACCTAAATGCCGCAGATGTTTTTCGACCTTTCCGATGAGGCAAAATACCCGGCCGAGTTTCGGTTTACAGGGCTTTTTAATTAAACTGCGTTATATAACTAGTTCCGCTACGGCAAATGCCATAGTTCCAAGGGTCGATTGCTGCGATCAACCGTAAGTTTTATGTGCAGGCCACCGATGTAAATCCACTTACCTTTCTGAGCATAAGGCAAAAGCCTGAGGCAGTGCTATAAAATCATAAGTTTAGGCGTGCCTGCGTCTATTAGAATTTGATCATTTCCGAAAACTAGGGGATTCAGGCCATTTTTTGACTTATTCAACGAAGCCGATATGAATTATCATAATTATTATGTGGCAATCGACTTCGAGCTCTGATATTTAGTCAAATTACAGCATTTCAGCCGCAGTTTTCTTCTTTGGTAAGCACTAAGTTCAGCTGGTGTGGCTGGAGCGGGAGTATGTGACTGTTCAAATAGGCCCATTTAGTCTAGCAGATGCTGACAAAATCCCATCGTCACTATATAAAGAAACTATAAACTACTGGAGGCAAACCAGCATGTGGAAGTTCACGCGCTTATTCGATGTCATCGTAACTGTATGGATATTCAGCTGTGTAGCGGTCCTGTCGGGCTACTGCCTGTGGTCGCTGGATCGAGGCCTGGACCTGACCGACGAATCTTATTACCTGACAGCAGCGATTAATCCGGACGCCCTGATTCTCTGGGCTACAGCCATGCACTGGTTCACCTCCGGATTATGGCAATTGAGCGGGAGTTTGGCCGGGTTTCGTGGAATGGGTCTGGCTATTTTGGCGGTCTCGTCCGTGGTTTTTGCTTTGGGGGCGGTACGCGCCTTCCGGATGAGCGGCATCATCGGCGTTGCTACCCGAGGTTTTCCGATTTTATTGATCATAGCCTGTAGTCTTGGGGGAGCACTTCTTTATCATGCCTTCGTGCCCTTCACGCCCTCTTATAATCTATTAGCAGTTTCGGGAACCTATATGGCTCTGGGACTGGTCTGTCTTACGGCGGATATTCCACGGGCTTGGCGTTGCTATTACTTTCAATTTCTTTCCGGAACTGCTCTAGGAATTGTCTTTCTCGCCAAATTTTCCGCCGGCGTGATCGCCTGGAGCATCGTGTGCGGTATCGCGGCTATCTTGGGCGGCTCGTTTCGCCAACGTATTCAGGGAATCGGACTGATTTCAGGCAGCATGTTGACTACGATAGCAGTGACCGTTATCTTGCACTGTACTTTCAGCGTAGCATTGGCTCAGTTCCGGTTAGGCTCGCTGGTGTATATGCTTGGAGCCAACGAAACCTTTTCAGACCGTCTGGTCCGCGACGTTAATGAAACCAGTCATTTTCTCGGACTCATCCTCGCCGGCTTCGCGATTCCACTGCTGTCGTTTGGAATTTATGCTGTCCGGCCCCGTTTCTGGCTGGCTCTGATCGGTCTTGCGGCATTCGCCTATATCGTGGCAACCGAAGGCTATCTGCTGGGTGGCATGGATCGATACGCACAGCAAACAGCGCCCCTATTGGTCGCCGTGATCCTGTCCATGCTGGCTACGGCTCGGTTATGGATGAAAAACATCAAGGCTATTTACCTAATCGGGGTTCTTTTGTTACTGCCCTTCTGTGTCGCGATAGGCACCTATAATTCTCTTCACTTGCAGATTTTATTTTCCCTCGCGCCTTGGGGAGTGCTGGCCGGTTTATTGGCGTTCGGCATTCCTACTCTTCCGGAAACGCGGCCTGTGGCTATGCTGGTCTGTGCTCTGTTTATCACGATAGCCACTTCCCAGACCTTAACAAACGGCTTGCGGGCTCCTTACCGCTTGTCTCGCCCATTGCAGGAACAGACCGAGACCATCACCATGCCTCCCTTGGGAACGTTTCGGGTGGATCGAGAAACCAGGGATAGCTATATTAAACTGACTCAATTGGCCGATGCTTGCGGAATTTAACCGGGACAGAGGTTCCTTGGCTTATACAATATTCCCGGTATCGCGCTAATGCTACAGGCTGTGCCGCTCGGCTTTCCCCTGTTACAGGATGGGCCTTCTACCGAACCGATTCTGGATTATCTGCAGCCCGAGATTTTAAGGTCTGCCGTAGTGGGAATCGACCTCGATTCCGGAAGCTTCGATCCGAGCATGCCGAAACAATTGGCCAAATTTCCTACCGGATATCGCTTATGCGGAACAGTTATATTTCCCTATCAGAAGCAAAAAGTTGAATTGTGGATCAGTCAAGAGCGCCGCTAGGGTGCGGAAGATAACTTTCGGTATGCATGCGTTCGTCGCTGCCGGTTACAGTGACAGGGTAAGGTGGGGCGTTTTGGCCTCGCAGGAAGGGATGTTAAACGCCGCTTGGACCATTTCTTAAAGCAAGGTATGCAAACAGATAACTGTAAGCAGGCATTTATTTTCCGGAATACAAATGCTCGATAAATTTTTTAAACCACAACGGCCTGAACAGAAAAATATACAACACGATAGCGGCAGTAAAGGGAACGGGACTGAAATCGATCAGAAACATTGCAAAAAAAACCAGAAACCATTTAAAACGCCAGAAAAACGAAGGATCGTTCATTTCAATATCCTATGGCAACAAGGCAATATTTTATCCGCTCATGGCGGGCTTGGCGTGTTTTCCGGTTTAAATGGGTCTGTCGATACTTGCACAGGTACTAGGTAATCGCCGCCAACTATCGGCTTAAGTTCCGCCACAGGCCAATTGTATAGATAAACCCAGGCAAGCACAGCGCGGTTATCGGACAAGTAAACCGTGGTTTGACAGCGCCGGTATTCGTGCGGTTTTGGAAACTTCTCCGAGCATTCTTCATAGTCATCCAGGATTTGAAAAAGTTTGCCGGTGTCGTGTAGACGATAAATTTCGCCATGAATGCGTTCATTGCTGTTGTTGCCGGTCATAGCGGCAGGGTAATTACGCACTTCATAAAGTCTGCCGGGCAGGGTGGCATAGCCGATAAACTCCGGTTGGCCTTGCAGGAAGGGATGCAAACCGCCGCTTCGATTTTTTCTTAAAGTGCCGTAAACAAACAGATAGCCGGACGCGGGCATTTATTTTCCGATATATAAATGCTCGACAAATTTTTTAAACCACAACGGTCTGAATAATAAAATATACAACATGACAGAGGCCGTTAAGGGAATGGGGCCGATGTCGGTCAGAAACAATGCGACCAAAACCAGAATCCATTTAAAACGCCAGAACAACGAAGGACCTCTCATTTCAAAATCCTATCTATGGCAACCATACTAATTGTTATGCCATCACGACGGGTTTTGGCGCGTGTTGCTTACTCAAAAAGCCGCTCATGGCAATGCCGAGTACCCGTTGGACATCGGTTGCTGTCAATACCTGGATATACTCGTTTTCCGTCAGACCGGCGTTTTGGCTGAGAGTTTCGATTCTGATATTTTTGAAGTAGTCGAACGCATTCCAGCCGGTTTCGCTGCTAGGGCCTTCATATTCGGCACTGGGATAAAGAGCGGAGTAGCGGTGGTATTGCTCGGTTGCGGCCTGCGGCGTGAAAAACATGCTCCGGGCTTCATCGCTCATGCGCCGTTGTAATATGGCGTCGGACATAGCTTTAGAGGCGCCGCCCAAGGCACTGGAAATATAGAGGGGTTTGTGTGCTTTATGGGTAAGCAGGGCTTCCTCGATCACTCCCGGCAAACGCCGGTTGTCTTTACCGCTGCTTCCGCCCAAACAAATCCGCAGATCGGCGAGTTTCGCCATCTCCTGGCGCATCTCTGTCAGAGCCCGGGTTCTGGCAAACTGGCGGAAATCGGATTTATGTTGCGTGGCAGCCTCTTGCTCAAGCAGTTTATCCGGAATACCGGGAGGCTTGATTTGCCGTATTTCCAATACCCGGTTCTCGATCATCTTTGCGGCCTTGGCATCCTCTACCGGCGCCTGATCCGGCCAGGCGATCAGATTGAGGATTTGCACCGGTTGTTCCGTGGCGTTGTTGGTTGTTTTTTCGTAATCCGCCCAACGGCACTCTTGCGCCTGGAAAGCCAGATGCTCCATGATGCCGTCCGGACGCCAACGATGCCCGAGCAGCAAGCTGCCGCCCTCCAGCAGTATCGTTGTAGCCAGGCGGAAAGTGAGTTGATTGACGGCCTGTTCGCGGTTACCGCTGCCCGGCGTATTCGCTGCGGCGGAAATGGAAAGGCCAAAACGGCTGCCGGCAAGGCGTCTGGGGTCTGTAACTGTCATGGCGATACAGAGCTTAAAGGAGTGGCGATGGAATCGGCGAACAACAGAAAGCTGTCGATGGCTTCGAGGCTCAGCGGACTGTTGGTCGAGGTGAGCCAGTCGCGCACGGCTATATAGTCTCCGGAAGTCTCCATGTCCTGCGGCAAAAGCCAATACTCTTTGCCGGTAATCGTTGCAGCGCGTTTCCGGATGGAGCTCAGCGACGGCAATCTGGGCCATACACGCCAAATATCGGCCGGCATAGTTGGCGGGGTCCGGTCGGCGACCAGGGTTTCCAGCAGCAACAGGCGCAAATGTTCGCGCAAGGCGGCGCGAAGTATCCGGTTGGTATTACCGTCCGGGATACGGATATTTGGCATGGCGGAGTAGGGTAGCAAGGCAGGCGTGATGGAGGGATTGAGCAGGGCGTTAACGACGACTATCGGCGCACCGTGCGCCAGCGCAGTCTCGAATTCCCGGCGGCACCAGGAACTTTGCTGATAGCCCTCGGTGCGGATTGCGATCAGAATGCCGTTGGCGGCGGCCGTTTCGATATCGTCGGACCAGGAACCGCCGTTTTGCAGGTCGTAAACGTCATACCATTCCTCCAGTTCCGGCGCCTGTTTGATCAAGGCTATGATGGCTTGCGCCAGAAACAAACCGTTAACTTTGGCGTGACTGATGAATAGCTTAAGCTTGTTTTTCTCCGGATGAACGCCCAACGACAGGCGGGCGCGATGCAGGGCCAGCAAGGCCAGAGTATGAGGCCGCATGCGCCGTTCGCCCAATACTGAACTTTCTTTGGATTGCCTTTCCCGGAGTTTTCCGGGCAGGCGGTTTTGCGCCTCTTCCGAGGACACAAAACACAGCGCGTTACGCAAGCCTTGTTCTTTGGGCAAGGCTGAGGCGACAATCTCCAAGACGTCTATCCAGGCCTGTTCATCAACCATCTTTTCGTTGATCAGGAGAATGTATAAAACCCGTTTCCCGATTTCCGGCAGATGCTGTTCAAATTCGTCGGGTTTACTGAAAGCATTAAAGCTGACCAGTTTCCAGGGGTCAAAATCTGTATTAAATGCCGTTACATCGTTTTCAGTCTTGGCGGATTCGAAAGCTTTCCGCAATTCGGCCAAGCGCGGACCGGCAGTGGAGTCTTGCTCATGATAGAGGACGATGACATCGAATAGCGTTTGTGTCATGGCTAGGTTAATGGGCCGCGCGTAGCATCGACATCACTGCTCCAACTGAACCGGTAAAGTTGGGCGGCAGTGGCCATGCTCGGTTCGGGGCGGTAGTTAAATCGCCGCTTTTCGGCTTCATCCAGCCACAGCCGGATATCCTTTGCGTCATCCGACCATTTGCGAATCAGAGCGTAATCGGACAGGACCAGATCGTGCAGGCGCAAAGGCACATCCTCGGGTTCGTAATAGGGGGTGCTGAAACTTTCCAGCGTGGGTAAGAGTATGCCTATCAATCCTGCACCAGGGCCGTCTTTGCGGTATTCGGTGCTGATTTCAATTTCACGGTTGACCCATTTACTCAGGCGCGTCGAATTGCCGACCAGCACCAGCGTATGCGTAGCGTTTTCGGCGATTTTCTGTAACCACTCATCCGCATTTGCCGGCGGCGACCAAGGTTTGCATACTGTCAAACCTTCGGCGCTGAGCAGGTCGGAGATGTTATCCGCCCATTCGCTATCTTCGGCTGCGTAACTCAAAAAGATCTGCATAGGTTCATTTGATAAAGATACCGGATTTTGCGGAAATGCCCGTTGGCTAGTTACGGTAAAACTATGTCAGTTTCCCGGTAATGTCAAGTCGTTGTCATGGTGGCGAATTGCCGTAGTGGTGGGGTTTGAACCGAAAATTATTCGGATCGTAATCATCGCTGCCGATATTCGGGAGTTTTTAAGTGAAACAGCGAAAACCGGCAATTCATCGAATTTTATCCACGCCCTTAATACCGCTGCGCGGGCTTTGGGTAAGGCCTAAGTCGCCAAAAATGAATTCCAATGATTAGGGATCGATAGTCAAAAAAAAATCCGGCCCAAGGGGATGGCCGGATTTGAGTAAAAACGCATGGCGCTTTACAAAATAGATGACAATTATTCCTGCTTACAAATCCTGAAACCATTTCGGTTTAAAAATAATAATATAGAGTAAAAATAACTCCATGATGGGTAAGAACAGAAATAAATAATGAATAATCAAAAGAAGAATGAACAACAATAAACGCTTAAAAAACTTGCCAAGGTTGATTTCATGCATTATATCTTCTCCTGTTTGGTTATTGTTC
Organism: uncultured Pseudomonadota bacterium; assembly: GCA_963765965.1. Taxonomy (GTDB): domain Bacteria; phylum Pseudomonadota; class Gammaproteobacteria; order Methylococcales; family Methylomonadaceae; genus Methylomonas. The sequence continues at coordinate 11,388 of CAVXZR010000088.1, read as the reverse complement.
GCTTAAACCAAAATCCTGGTTTTTTGGGTTTAAGTGTGGGCAACACACGAAACGGATTTTTACGCACGATAAGGGAAAATTCTCCCAATTAAACTCTCTGAAAATCGAATCCGCATGGATAAGTGCTTTATAAGGGAATCTTCCCAACTAAAAATCAGACATTCAGCTTGTCTTTAAATTCCCAAGATTAACCCATTTTAACCATGGAAATTTTAGAAGCTTTAAACTTTCCAACCTTTTTACCTGAGAATTAAGCGTTTAGGGCGAATATAGACCAGCGCAGAGGCTCATAGAATAGCGCTGCACACACCCTTGCCGTACTTTAGTTTTCCGGCCCGGAAATCACTTCAACAATGCCTTATGTTGTTGTGTTTATAAATATCGCAAGCGCATCCTTACGGCTCCTGTCGGACCCGTGGCATGAGGCGGGACGGAACGGTTATGTTAAGCTTTGCCGGCACCCTAGCCCCTGAGTCAAGGTTTGGTTGTGATTGTCTCCCAATAGCTTATCCCAGCATGCCTTTTAAAAAGGATTTTAGTATTTGCCATGATTCTTGAGTTTTATCAAGCAGGGATTGCAGATCGCTTATTTCAGCGTTTTCCTTGGGAGGCATATCGGTCACAGGGGGTTTTGTGGGTTGCTGGTCGTCAACGACCACAAACGTGCCCGGAACCATTCCCATCCAGCAACTCCATGATACCAAGCCGGTTTCGGCGGGGGTAAATTCAATGACCTGTACGCCTGGTTTAAGTTCGATAGTCAACCGGTAACTCGGCGCCAGAATCACTCTATTGCATTGGGTTAATTCCTTGGCATCGATAATCCATTTAACCGGGACGCCTTTGCGTAAAAGGAAATGATTGGGCGAATGGCCGGTTTTCGATACTTCCATGTTGATGGTTTGCTCGGTGCCGAAACTTGAACTATCCGCTGCCGACGGCGCCAGTTGCTGGGAAATCCGGACCAGCATGCTGTTAAAATCAATACCGGTGCCGGTGACCGCCAAGCCGCGATTTAACATGATCGCCCCTAAGCCCATGACGATAACGCCGGAAAATTTCAGCACTTTCGGCGTTAAATTATGGGATAGCAGACTGGTTTAAAAACCGAAACCCAACATCAGCGGCAAAGTGCCGAGGCCGAAAAAAAACATGATTTCAGCGCCGTCCGACCAACTGCCCGTACCTGCCGCCATCACATACATGGCTTGTAAAGGGCCGCATATAATCATCAAGCCGTTCAATAACCCGATCACAAACGGGTTGCTGTGTTTGCGGTATTCTTTGCTGATAAAACGCATCACAAAGCCGGGGGTTCTGAACTGAAAATGGTTTAGAACCTGAAACACACCCAGCATGTGCAGGCCGAACAGCAACATAAAAATCCCGGCGGCTATCCCCACCAAACCGCGAGTATAAGGTGTAAACGCCACGATGCCGCCAAACCCGCCCAGCAAACCGCCGATGATGGTATAGGACAGGGTTTTGCCGAAACCGTAAAGAAAATGCGTGGCATAGGACTTTTGCCCGGTGCCGGCCATTTTTGCGGTGTAACCGAACATCAGGGGTCCGCACATGCCCACGCAGTGAAAACCGGTTAAAAAACCCATCAACAGCAACAAACCGATGTTGATGTCTCCGGTCAATTCCGGTAGGTCGCCATGGCCTATCAGCCATCTGTCCATCCACAGAATAAGCCCTATGCCCAATAGCGACAGTATGATGGCCGAGACTTTTCCGATAAGGCCATGAGAGAGATGTTGCGCCGGGTGGGTTCATGTAAATTACGCGCTCTTAGTTAAGACAGTAGATCATCCGTGGAAAGCATGCAAATGCAAGCTGTTGTATCCGACAATTTTAAACACTATTCTTCTACGCCATCCACTAATTCCTGCTTAACGAAGTTCTTTGAATTTACCGGAATATTGAATGAGTGTGGACTGATGGAGGCATATCTCGCGCGGGCCGATGCGTTTGGCTATCTTTTGTTTGCTGCGAAAGCGTCGTAGGTTGGATTGCGGTTTTTGCAATCCAACAGCTTTTGGTTCTCCCTTTAAAAAGTGTTTTTGCGCATAATGAAAAGGTTTTGATTTAATTGGCTTTTTCTTTGTTTGTTAACCATTCTGCATGGTTTGCCGCTTCGAATGTTGGGTTACAAAGAGCGCAACCCAACGCCGCTGGAAGATTTAATGCTTGCTGACGTTTGGATGCGCGCATCAATCGGTGTCTTTCAGGCACGTGTCCGATTAACTCCGCTGTTATTTTTCCGGCGCTCAGTTAAAATGCGGACTACATTCTATTGAAACAGGCGGGTAGCGATGCAGGATAAGCTTCAACAGACACAGGCCGAAAGCGAGGAAAAGTTTCTGATTCATGCTTACTTGTCTTACCGCTGCAAAATCGACCGGGATATCGAATACAGGGAAAAGCTGGAATCCATCTGTGCCGGGCAAGGCATCAAGCTGATATATGACCGCAACGGTACTAAGGAAGGTGATAGCCTGATCAAATTTATGGACGATCTAACATCCGCTCGATTTGTGTTTGTATTCCTCAGCCCGGACTATTTCCAGTCAGCCTACACACTTTACGAACTCGTTTCTATCCATGAGCGGGCCGATTTGGAGAGCCGGTTTATTTTACCGGTACGGCTTACCGATAGCATAGTTGCCAAAAGCAAGACGGAAATCGAGGCGAATTGGCACGATGGCAACGCTAAGGCAGATCGCGAAAAACTTGCCGGTTTGTTAAACGAACCCGATCAGGAAGCGCTTTGGAAACGTATCGATGCAGCCTGGGAAGCGATTGTTAACCCTTATCTTGACAAATTACACGCTGCCTTGGAGCAACAAGATGCGACTAAAATACTGAGTGGGCTTGTACAAACAACACGCGAAACAATAAATGAAATAGTGACCGAAACCGAGCAAACATTACGTGAAAAGGTCAAAAAGGAAATTAGCCGGATTTTGAAACAAGCGTATATTCCCACTAAATTTTTAGCGGAAACATTCAGATTGGACCCGGCGGCTGATGCCGATAATATTGCCGGGTATTTGGCGGAAAATACATCAGTTATCGATATGCTCGATGGACTTTATAAAGTCTCGGTGCAACGTCGGGCATCCCGCCCGGATAACTGGGAGCACTTTCTTTATGATATAGAGCAGATTAGCGGTTGGTTATTGATCAATAAAGTCGATCCTTATTGGTGGTTTCAAAACCAGCTAAATGTGCGGAAGACCCTAAATAATGGTCTCACCGGCTTGTACAATATGCAAAAACCGGCTTATATTGAAGTGCTTATCTCCCGAAATCTGGTGCAATCGGCGCAATTTACCGTGGATAAGTACGGTGACATCAAACCTGCCAGTGCACAGCATGATGTTATGCTGTTCGATGGCTTGTCGGACGAGGCTACGGATTATGAGTTGCTGTCACCCATCTATAAGGATTTACGTCCGGGGTATGAAGCGCCGCAAGCCGTGAAAAAGTTGATAGATGGTATCGTAGCGACGGCCCAATCCCTCAAAGGCCCCAGGGACGGTAAGCTTATCTATTACATCGTTTCGGAAAACTATCTGGACATGGTGCCGATCACTGACCCCTTGATACAGTCAAGCGATAACGCTGAGATGGGCGCTGCCCGCGTGGTGCGCGGCGGCTCGTGTTTCAACAACGGCGGGAACGTGCGTTCTGCCTATCGTAGCAGGAACGAGCCGGATAATCGCAACAACAACGTGGGGTTCCGCCTTGCCCTAGGTCATACAGAGCTCAGGCAGGAACAGGCCGGTGGAACCGGAACGCAGGAGCCGAGCAGACCCGCCCGTGGACCGGACAGCGGCGTCGCGGAGCAGCCGCTGGCCGGTTTGGCAGCGGGTCTGCGGGATTTGTGGGATTGGTCTAAGGGTAAGGAAAAAAAGGAATAGGGCGCAGCCCTGTAGGGTATGCACTGCATACCATCAGGCCGTTCCGCTCTCGAAAAATTAATCGTAGCCGAAAGCCTAAAGGTATGCAGGACCGTAGGGTGGAACCTGACAAGGGTTCCACCGATTCGAAGCCAATGAACGTTCACTGTGTTTGTGTATAGAGGTCTGTTGGCAATGGGTTTGGATTGTTGGTGACCGGCGAAATGGTGGATAGCCTGTCGGCATCCACCCTACGGTCCTGCCGTACACGCCATAACCGCCGGTACCGATTGCCGGAGTTGGCTACGCGAAAACTTGCGCCGTCATCCGCCGATTGTGGGTTGACAATTCGTGGGGTATGCATCGTATACCTATTAAAGCCTTGGATGATCAAGTGCCTAAAAAGGTATGCAGTGCATACCCTACGGTTTTTCGGGGCGTCATTCGCCAATTAGGCTATGATAATCACGGGTGATAGATCGTAAGGGCTTTGACCGCATGGTGCGCGGCGGCTCGTGGAACAACAACGGCAGGAACGTGCGTTCTGCCTACCGTAACAGGAACGAGCCGGATACTCGCAACAACAACCTGGGTTTCTGCCTTGCCCTAGCTCTGCGCGCGTTGGATGATGCGCGAATGACCAGATCGTCATCCGGTCTGACTGGCAACCGTCAGCAAAAAGCCAGGCCGCCGGTATGTTAGTAACGGATAAAGAATTATCGTGAACGCTTGCCGGACGGCCGTTCTTGGTTTAGGCTGTCCGGCTTTCGGACATTTCCTATTCTATGTATCGCAACTCGCTATCCCCGCCAGTCTTCCCTTGTCCCTGGGCCAGCGAATGGGGCGAGGATTGTTATGGATTGTGGCAGACTTTGGTTTGTGAGGGTGTGCGACAGGTGTTCCGCTGGATTGAACCCGGCAGCTTTATGATGGGGTCGCCAACGGAAGAAGCGGAGCGTTTTAAAAATGAAGAATTGCGTTATAAAAATGAAGTGCTACATCAAGTTACCTTTAAAAAGGGCTTCTGGCTGGCCGATACTACAGTCACACAAGCTATGTGGCTGGCAGTGGTAGGTGGAAAGAATCCCAGTCATTTCCAAGATCACCCTGACAACCCGGTGGAGATGGTCAGTTGGGACGATGCCCAAAGGTTTGTCACCAAACTTAATCTCTTGTTCACGACTCTGGCTGCACAGTTACCGACAGAAGCACAATGGGAGTATGCCTGTCGGGCTAGCACTGACCCAAAATCTAGCCTGCCTTTTTCCTTTGGATTTGAGCTGACATCAACACTTGTCAACTACAACGGTCACTTTCCTTACGCGGACGGAACAAATGACCTTTATCGAGAAAAAACCGTTCCAGTCAAATCCCTGCCAGCTAACCCGTGGGGATTATACGAAATGCACGGCAATGTCTGGGAATGGTGCATGGATGCTTGGCAGAGGGATTTAGGCATGGAGCCGGTGAATGACCCTTTGATCCTGGAAAGAGGTAGCACTGAGGCTGAGGCAGGTGGTACGCGCATCGTGCGTGGCGGTTCGTGGAGTGACGACGGGCGGGGTGTGCGTTCGGCAATGCGTAACCGCTACTCTCCGGGTTTACATTTCAACTTCTTGGGTTTTCGCCTCGCCCTCGGTCTGACGGTTTAATTCAGGACCGTAGGGTGGAACCTGAAAGGGTTCCACCGATTCGAAGCCAATGAACGTTCGCTGTGTTTGTGTATAGCGGTCTGTTGGAATTGGGTTCGGATTGTTGGTGACCCGCGATGGTGGATCGCCTATCGGCATCCACCCTACGGTCCTGGAATAGGAAGGCGGAGCCGCAGATCGTGGCCTCAGCCGCCCGCCGTCCGGTCTCTTATAGGGGCGAAAAAATTTTTGCCCCTACGACTCTTGTTTACGGCTAGCGTTGTAGGTTGGGTTGCGGTTTTTGCAACCCAACAGCTTGTGGTTCACCCTATAAAATTGTTTTTGCGCATGATGAGACGGTTTTTGATTTAATTGCCTCTTCCAATGCTTACTAACCATTCTTCACGGTTTTCCGCTTCGAATGTTGGGTTGCAAAGAGCGCAACCCAACCTGCCGCTAATGATATTATGGGCTATGGCATCGATTTTAACCGTTAATCAAAGCAACACCGGCAACAACCATGGCAACACCCCTCATCACCCGGCAAGGTTACGAAAAACTAAAACAAGAGCTGGATCATCTCTGGCGGGTGGAACGCCCGGAAGTTACCCGCATGGTAACTTGGGCGGCCAGCCTGGGCGACCGGAGCGAGAATGCCGATTACCAGTACAACAAGAAACGTCTGAGGGAAATAGACCGGCGGGTAAGGTATCTGCAAAAGCGCCTGGATAGCCTTAAGGTGGTGGATTACCATCCAGACCAGGACGGCAGGGTTTTTTTCGGCGCCTGGGTGAGCATCGAAAACGAGGCCGGTGAAAGCAAGCGCTTTCGGATAGCCGGTTATGATGAAATTTTTCGACCGGAACGATTATATTTCTGTCGATTCGCCGATGGCGCGCTCCTTGTTAAAGAAGGAAGTGGATGAAGAGGTGGTGGTTAAAACCGAGGCGGGGATTTACGCCTGGTATGTGACCGCTATTGAATATGAAAAATAACGAGTGATTATTCAACTCGGGAAGACGTAGAGCGTCCGGGGATGCATTCCCACGCCGGAGCGTGGGAACGATGGCGGATCTCCACCCTAATTCGGCGGATTATAAGCAAAAACCACCACGCCGTTCGCCGGTATGACAATGTTGCATGAGGTTTGAAAACCGTGCATGCCCGGACCGTTTGCGACTATGGCTCCGCCGTTTCCGGCGACGATGGGGTTTACCCAATGGTCATAGACGTCGCTGTTAAACACTTCCTGCCAGACGCCCGGACGCGGAAAGCCGATGCCGTAGCCGTAATAGGTCGAGTCGTTCAAATTGGCCACCACCACCATGTCATCGCCATACCCTTCTATCCAGCGATGGAAAGCCAGTACCCGGTTTTGATCATGAAAATGAAAGGCATTTACCGAGTCGCTGCGCAAGGCGGGCAGCCGCCAGCGCAGTTTAATCGCATCCTGGGTAAAGCGCAGGTGATCGGCCATGGTTTTATCGCCGGTATCCAGGCCCTGCCAGTAAATCAGATTCGAGCTATGCGGGTTTTCGCTCCATTGCTTGTCTTCTAAAAACTCTTGCCCCATAAACAACTGCGGAATCCCCGGCGCTGTCAACAGCAAGCCGGTGGCAACCCGCGAACGGCTGCGGGCATACCAGGAGCGTTGATTACTCGCGTCCGCCAGTACCGGTATGCGGCTATCGGCCCCGACTTTCACGATATCGTGGTTTTCGACGCAGGTGACGGCTTGCCAGGCATGATTGAAATTCGGCGGAAACAATTGTTGGGCAATCGCCGTCATGCTCACGCCTGCCGAAGCGCCGTATGAAGCTTGTTTGACGGCATTTCGTATCGAGATCCGCAGGCCGTCATGCTGGGTGACGTCGAAACCGGCGCCGCCCTGATAGCTGGGGCGAACCACATAAGGGTTGACCGGCCAGTACTCTGCATTTTGAATACAGCGCGGCTTTAAGTAACGCAGTGTTGAAGTCAAATCCTGGCAAAACGGCCAGCCGGTACCGCTATTCAGGTTGTTTAGCGCACTGATTTCATCGTAACGGAAACCGTCGATATGGAATTCATCCAGTAAAAACACCGCGTTGTTGATAAGAAATTGCCGAACGTCCCTATTCCATAACGCAAAGGAAAGACCGCCCGCAATACCTTGATTGGTGAAGTATAAGCTGTTGTTGCTATCGCTGGTTTGGGCGCGATCCCAAAAGTATATCGAGCTATCGTCGCCGTCAAAACCGCCGGCATGGTTGTAGACGACATCGAAAACCACGGCGATGCCATAGAGGTGGCATATATCGACCATCGCCTTAAGCTGATTCGGCGCGTTGCTGAGTTGGGTCGCGGTCAGCGGCGCTGCGCCTTTTGCCGCCAGCAGGGCGTTTACGTTCGTCAAATAAGGGGCAAGATTGTTAACCGGGACGATAAACGGTGAATCCGGGGAAAAATAATCCGTACCGTTGTAACCCAGGCTGGGATCAGTCTCGCACTCGTCAATCGGTAAGGGCTGGAGAACGTTAATGCCCAGGGCGGTCAGGTAGGGCAGTTTTGAAAGCACATCCAGAAAGGTGCGGGTATGTCCGGTGTAGGCAGCGGTGTAGACGCCGACATGCAACTGATAGACGATCGTATTGGAATAATCCGGCGTCTGGAATGCAGCATCGTGCCAAGGATAAGACGTGCTGTCACGAATCAGGCAATTACAATAAGGATACGGGGGATCGGTGGATAATTCCCGAGCGTAGGGGTCGCGCTTGTAGCCGTTGCTGCCTAGCCCATTCACATAGAACTTGTAAACATCGCCATCCGTCGCGCCGGCCACAAAGCCGGACCAAAAACCGTTGGCATCGCGAGCCATCAGATCGGCAGGCGTTTGGTTCCATTGGGGCTGTCCGGCGAACACGCCGTTCAAATATACCGACTCCGCACGCGGCGCCCAAACCCGAAAAGTTGCGCCATTTGCGGCGAGGGTAGCGCCCATTGGTGTTGTAGCGTTTATATTTTCTTGTGAAATCATATTCATTATCTCCAATAAATGACCATTAAAAAATGTATCAGCATCTACAAATATCTAACAATTAGTCATGTTCGCGCTTTAAATGCCATATGGCAAGCGCGCATTTATGACATTATTGTGTCAGCGGAAGATGAATGTAGCGTGTAGGTTAACGGATCTTTAAGCGGCATTCTTTAAGGTACGTAAAACTAGCCTTACGGACGTACACAGCAAGTTCCACATTATTTGCACAATTGATCGATACACTTTTGTGTGTTAAGTTTCCGATCTTTTGATTTTGTCACTAATCTGTGAAAATCTCTAATTTGGGTGGAAAGGAATTAAACATTGAATTTAAACTGGCCGACGACAAACAAAGCCTATTTTTTAATGCATTTACATTGCATTCAAATCGTCGCTGCTCGCTGCTCGCGGCACTGCCAACAGCCGCCTGTTCGCTGAATTACTTAAATAGGATAGGCATTCAATACATGTTTTTCATCACTCAAGCATAGAGACTGCGTGGCTGCAATTACCTTTCTGACTGGAGCGACCGGCTTTATCGGGTCTGCTGTAGCACATTTGTTATTAGGCAAAGGACACCGCTTGCGGGTGCTGTCTCGTGCCAATAATGACCGGCGAAATCTGCAGGGACTGGATGTTGAAATCGTCGAAGGCGATCTGGCCAGGCCTGAATCTTATCGAAGCGCTTTAAAAGATTGCACTAACCTGTTTCATATCGCAGCGGATTATCGGATCTGGGTGCCCGATGCTTCAGCCATGCATCGCATCAATGTTCTGGGTACTCGCGCATTGATGCTGGAGGCTTTGGAAACTAAAATCGAACGGATCATCTATACCAGTTCGGTTGCCACTTTAGTACCGCACGACAATGGCACGCCTGCTCATGAAAATAGCCCTTCCGAATTGAACGATATTGTCGGTGTCTACAAAAAGTCGAAATATCTGGCTGAAGCAGAAGTCAGCCATCTTATTGAACATCATAAGCTGCCCGCCATCATCGTTAATCCCACCACGCCGATAGGCCCCCGCGACATCAAGCCGACACCGACCGGGCGGATTATCGTCGATGCCATCAAAGGCCGGATACCTGCTTATGTCGATACCGGTTTAAATATCGTGCATGTGGAAGATGTGGCTATGGGGCACTGGTTGGCATTCGAGCAAGGCATAATCGGCGAGCGTTACATATTAGGGGGTGAAAATCTTTCTCTCAGCGAGATTTTGGGTTTGATCGCAGAAATAGACGGTCATTCGGCTCCGACTATCAAAATCCCGCATAAAATCGTCTATCCTCTGGCTATCGGCATGGAAATCGCTGCCCGTTTTACCGGGAAAGAACCGCTGGTTACCATCGACGCCCTGCGCATGGCGAAAAATAAAATGTATTTCTGTTCGGCAAAAGCCGAAAACCAGCTAGGCTACCAAGCCCGGCCCGCTCGCGAAGCCATACGGGATGCCATTACCTGGTTTCGGGCAGAAGGGTATTCCTAATCGCAATTCGCCGCAAACGCTCAAATCTCGATTCTCTCCGGCGCGACCCTTAGCACTTCCTCTATGGTAGTAATCCCGGAGGCCACTTTCTCCGCACCGCTTAAACGCAAAGGCCGCATGCCTTCCTTGACGGCCTGTTTCAGAAGCTGACGGGCGTCGCAACCGGCGGTAATGAGTTGTTGCAGATCGGCGCTGTTTTCGAAAATCTCATAGATGCCTATCCGGCCGGCGTAGCCGGTGTTCCTGCACTCCTTGCAACCTACAGCTTGATAAATTTGTTTGGGTGCGCTGGTTTTAAACGGTTCCACCAGTTTTTGCCATTGTGTCGGGTCCAGGTCAACCGGGGTTTTGCAGTGTCGGCAAAGCATCCGAATCAAGCGTTGGGCCATGATCCCGATCACGGTTTGCTGGATCAGATAATCGGGTACGCCGAGATTCAGCAGGCGGGTAACGGCGGAGGGCGCATTGTTGGTGTGCAGAGTGGAAATCACCAAATGGCCGGTCAGCGAGGCTTGTACAGCCATCTCCGCCGTTTCCAGATCGCGAATCTCGCCGACCATGATGATGTCCGGGTCCTGCCTGAGCAGCGTGCGGATGCCGCTGGCAAAATCCAGGCCGATTTGGGCTTGCACCTGCATTTGGTTAAAGGCCGGTTCAATCTGTTCTATCGGGTCTTCGACCGTGCAAAGATTGATTTCGGTGGTTGCCAGCCGTTTCAGCGTCGAATACAGGGTAGTGGTTTTGCCGGAACCGGTAGGACCTGTGACCAGAATGATGCCGTGAGTATGGCCGGTCATCCGTTGCCAGATAGTCAGTTCCTGTTTGTTGAACCCGAGCTGTTGATAATTGCGCATCAACACTTCGGGATCGAAAATCCGCATCACCATTTTTTCGCCAAAGGCGGTCGGCATGGTGGATAGCCTCAGTTCCGTTTCCTTGCCCTGCGTGTTCTGGGTTTTAATCCGGCCATCCTGCGGCAAACGTTTTTCGGCAATATTCATCCGGCCCAGAATTTTGATGCGGCTGAGAACCGCGCTCATGATAGGCATGGGTAGCTGGTAAACGCTATGTAGTATGCCGTCTATTCTGAAACGGACGTTGCCGTGCAGACGGCGGGGTTCTATATGAATATCGCTGGCGCGCTGGTCGAAGGCGTATTGCAGCAGCCAGTTGACCAGATTCACCACATGCTGATTGTTGGCGTCCAGATCAGCCATTTTGCTGAGCTCGACCAATTGTTCGAAGTTTTGGCCGGCTGCCCGGTTTTCATTGGCGGCTTGTAAGCCGGCGCCTTTCAGGGATTTGGAAAAATTATAAAATTCGTCGATATAACGCTTGA
>CAVXZR010000087.1:0-3675 GCA_963765965.1 uncultured Pseudomonadota bacterium | reverse complement strand
TACACCGAAAATTGGCTACGGCGATCTTCGACAAAGGATCTGGATTTATTGGCGCTAAGGCCCATTACCGATGTATTAGCCGAACATCCTAACATAGCTTGGCCGACGGGTTTAATCCTTTAAAAAATTTGCCGCGCACGCTTAAGAGCGTTTTAGGGGCTTTGTTGATAAACCCTTTATGGATGCCGATATTTTATGTGCTGGGCTTACAGTTTTTGGAGGAAAAGCAATTGCATTTATTAAACAAAGCCGTGATTAGCGTGGAAAAACGCACAGAACATATTTCCGCCCATGAAAACCTTGAGCGGTCCGATGCCTGAGTCTTCCTGAATTTTTTGCATAACAGCATTCCAAAATATCAAGTTTAGAAGTTAGTGTACTTCAAATGGCCTCGTGGGCTGTATGGATGGGGTTGCCGAATGACGATAGTACCTTTAAGCAGTTGCTATTAAGGCATTGGCAAATCGAAGTTTAAGCTTTAACCGCTATTTGCAAGCAGCAGTTACTTAAAGTCGCGCCGTGATTGGTATAATGGCCGCTCAGCTTAAACACGCCATAATAAAATATGAAACAACATGATTGCCTGAGGCGCTTTTTATTTGAAGAACACGGTGTGCGCGGCGAATGGGTGCGTCTACAGGAAAGCTGGCGGCAAGCAAAACAACATCAGCAGTTTGCCAGCGACGCCGTCGAAGAGCAATTGGGCGAGGCTTTGGCTGCGGTGGTGCTGCTTTCGGCGACTATCAAGTTCAATGGCTCAATGATTATGCAAGTACAGGGTAGCGGCGATTTAAAAGCCTTGGTTGCCCAATCCAGCAACGACCGGAAAATCAGAGGCTTGGTGCGTAGTGAGCCCAGCGTGATCGGTACGCATTTAAAAGAGATGTTGGGCGGGGGTGGTCGATTAGTGCTGACCGTGGAAATGGACGACGCCGAACCTTATCAGGGCATAGTCGGCGTGGAGGATGAAAGTTTGGCCGAGGTTGTGCGAAATTATTTCACGCAATCCGAACAATTGGATACCCGTTTGTGGCTGTGCGCCGATAAGACTGTCGCCGTCGGCTTGTTTATTCAGGAATTACCCGGCGAGATCAGTGATAAAAATGACTGGCGGCGTATCGAGATGTTGGCTGGCACCGTGACAGCGGAAGAGTTATTGACATTGGATTGTGAAGTGCTGTTACACCGACTGTTTAACGAAGAAACAGTCAGGGTATATGAACCTGAAACCGTGGAATTTAATTGCAGTTGCTCAAGATATAAAATCGGCGGTACTTTATCGGCTTTGGGCAGGTACGAGTTGGAAAGCATACTCAATCGCGATGAAATTGAAGTCGATTGCCAATTTTGCGGCGCAAACTACCGCTTTGATAAAATTGATGTCGAAAACCTGCTGACTAATCCACTCGCCGATGATCAAGCTAATCCGACAACCCGGCACTGAGGGAAGCATGCCTAAAAATTGAGCCGTTTTTTTCGCCTATTATTAATTTTCAGCCTACTGACTACCTTAACCGGATGTTTGTACTGGATGCGGGCCTATCAAACCTATCTGCAGATGAACGAATTTGACCGCTATTTCGCTATATCGGTCAATGAAGATTTTATCGTTCATTTTAAGAAGCCGAAAATGTTTAGCGAGGATTTTGTCTCGCTCGCCAAGTTACACGCCAGTAGCGAGGAAAAAACCGCCGATGGCGGTAAAATCTGGCGCTATTGGTTCCGTAAGGTCGATAAAGACAATAAGCTGATCACCCCGGAAATCCATTTTTATTTTGATTTAACGTTTAACAAGCTGGATAAGATCACAGATTGGGCTTTTTCGTCGCTATTTTTGCAAATTGCGCCTCCGGAATTTCTGGAAGCGTTTTCCGTTCACTGGGTGGAGCGGAAATCAATGAAGAAAAGCAACAATTGAAGGCCAAAGCCGAGTTCATGGAGAAAATTTCCGCGGAGTTGCCGAAGAAAGCCAAAGTGCTTAAGCATTCGGGTGAGCCTTTGAACATTACACCGAAGATAAACAGGAAGTCTATTTCTATAAATTCAAGCTGGATGGCATGAGATTGAGGAAGGCTACGAAGAACGGGCCATTAGCGAGGTGCGCTTGACTTTCGACAAATCCACCAGTGAATTGATAAAAATGTCCGGCCGCTTTGCGGGATTGAAAATTTCTATTAATTATCGGGATTTTCTGGAAGTGGAAGATAAGTAAAAAAGAGAATTATCGGAGAGCGGCGTGACAGATGGCGATTATCATCGCAGTTAACTTGGTGGGCGATTGCAGTTAAGCATACAATAAGCCTAAATTTGGAACTCTTTCTGTAAACATGACCATAATACCGTACGTTCTTAAAGATTCACGCCATAGCCGTGGATGGTTTGCATTGGTAGTCTCTATTTCCTATGCTGGCATTAAGCCGGCTTCGAGTGCGGATGAGCCATTTCCCACACCTGAAATAAGTCTTCCAGCCTTAAACGCCCCAATGGCAGGTTCGGAATCGATTCCAGCCGATAATGCGATCGGCGCCATCTTGCTCAGCAAACAGCATCCGTTGTTGATGCGTAGCGATTTCAGCCGGGTGAGCGACTTTGTTACCCAAATCTATCTAAACTCTCATTTTCAACCGATCTGGTTTACCGCCAATCGCTCTGAAAAAAATTTCAACGATTTGTTGATCATTTTAAACAATGCGCCAAGCGATGCGTTAAATCCGGCCAATTATGATGTTGATCGGCTTAGGAGTTTATGGGCGACCAAAGCGCCAATAGTACGTTAGAAGCCGGTTAGATGTGGCTTTGACGGTTTCCCTAGTCCGATACTTAAATGATTTGCGGCAAGGCCAGGTTGATCCGCGCGGCATTCAAAATCCAGTGCACAGTGCGCCTAAACCGCCTTTAGATATCGTCGGTTTGTTGCAACAACACTTATCGTCTCAAACATTAACAGAATTAGTCAATCAGTTTGAGCCTAAAACAAAACAATATAGCAGCTTAAAAAAATATTGAGCCATTTGTCGCTTTTGCGAAATACAGTAAATCCACAGGAATTTGGGCTTGGTAAGAGCCTGCGCCCCGAAAAGCGGCATCCGCAAATTTCAAGTTTGCGGCAACGCTTGCAAGAAATAGGCGCCTTGGACAACAACTTGGCTGCGGATTCTACTCTCTATGACAGTACCTTGGTCGCGGCCGTCAAAAAAATTCAGCAACAACAGGGCTTAAAAGCCAATGGCATAATTGATTCGGCTACCGCCGCCTTGTTTAATCATTCCGCAAGTGAAAAAATCGCCCAGATTGAACTGGCCATGGAACGTGCGCGCTGGCTACCGGATACCACCGACGGCCCTATGATCGTAGTTAACATCCCGGCATTTGAATTGTGGGCGTTCAATTCGGCGGACGATCCAAAACCGCTTAATCTATCGGGCTGGTGCAATTCGATGCAGGGCCGGTGACGGTTTGCTTTCTGTCGGAGACGGCGGCACCCGGCGATACGGTGCAGGTTAGGATCGGTGCGAGTGACCTGCTGGAGGCCGCCTGACGCGCGTTGCCGGCCCGAACGGCAACGCACCTGTCATTGCGAGGTGGCCTTGCGAGTGATCGCTCCCCTGCGTCGGAGGGGTTTGCTTCGTCGCAAGCGCTCCTCGCAATGACAGGTGGGCAATGACAGGTGGGCAC
>CAVXZR010000086.1:0-16798 GCA_963765965.1 uncultured Pseudomonadota bacterium | reverse complement strand
GGCCGTTTACGACCTGGACGAGACGGTTTACCTGAGCACGGACCGGACCTCGAGCGACGTGGAATTTACCCTCGAGTTCACCGTCGAAAATCCCGGGGCCAATGACAGCCCGCAGAACGCCACGCCCTTGGTGCCCAGTTCAACGCGGGTCTTCGAAAACGGCACCAACTGGATCTATGCCCTGAACTACACCATCTACCCCATCTCCGGCGATTACACGAACAACGATCTGTGGTACCTGTTGAGCCCGCCGGCGACCGGCATGCTCGTCTCGGAGGCCGAAGCCACCAACACCACCTTGTTTCTGGCCCTGAGCAGCGATCTCAACATCACTCCCGCCGGCCGTTCTTTCGTGCAGGAGCAGGACGTTTACCTTTCCTGCGACACGAACTATGGAAGCGCCCTCCTGGTTTATACGCTCGACGGCACGCACAAGCCGCTTATCCCACTCCGCAGCAGCGGCGCATTCTCTGGACGGCCCTGACCGCGCTGGCCGTGGTGTCTCTGCGGCTCGGTGTGGCGGCGCTGGTTTTTTTCGGCTTCATCACGTTCCTCAGCTGGTCGTATCCGATCCTGCTGCCGATCGGACTGGCCGTTCTCATTGCTCTGGTACTTGAACCGGTCGTCGGCTTCGCGGTGCAAAAGCGGGGTTTGACCCGAGGCACGGCCACGCTTTCGGTTTGCCTGCTCGCCGTTGTCGGGTTTCTGCTCTTTTGGGCGTTCCTGCTGCCGCCGGTCGTGATCCAGGTGGGCCGGTTCTTTTCGAGCCTGCCGGGCTGGATCGACGAGGGGGTCGACAAGCTCCAGACCGTCGACCTCGATCATCCTGATTCCGAAGCGCCCACCAACCCGCCTTCACCGCAAGCCGCTCCCGCGCCGAACACGGCGCCTGCCGCCAATCCAACTTTTGCCATATTGGTCAAGCTCATTTGATTGGTAAACCCTAAGTTTATAAGGTATGCGAAAAGTATTCAACGGATACCATATCGTCCAGCCATTTTGTGAGTAGGTCGCTAACTTTAGTTATTATTGAATCTCCCACGCTCTTATCAACGCAATTTCAATTTCGCGTCGTGGAGTTTTGTCTGTTTTCATGATAAAAACGCGCAACGATTGAAGAATGCTTAATTCTTTCAACAGCTTTAATACAAATCCACCGGGTTGACATCCAGCGACCAGCGTACCGCTTTGGTTTCCTTGAGCTTGACTAACAGCGGTAAAACCGAATCCAGTAAGCTATGCAACGCTTGGCGCTGTCGGCTTTGTAATAGCAATTGAAAGCGATATTGCCCTGCCCGTCTGACCATCGGTGCGGCGACCGGCCCTAAAACGCTGGTTTGCCCGGAATTCGCCTGTGCTATCAATTCGCACAAGGCATTTAAAAACAATTGCGGCGCCTGGATGTTGCCGGCATGCGCTCGAAACAGGGCTTGATGGCTATAGGGGGGCAGCAAGGCTTGCCGGCGTTCCAGTAAAGCCGCTTGGGCAAAGGCCCGATAACCATTGCTTAATAAGGTGTTTAACAAGGGATGCTGGGGATGGCGGGTTTGTAAAATGACTCTACCGGGTTTATCGGCGCGCCCGGCCCGGCCCGCAACTTGAACAATCGTTTGTGCCAGTTTTTCCCCGGCCCGATAATCTATGCTGAATAAGCCGCTATCGATATCCAGTATCGCTACCAGCGTAACATTGGGAAAGTGGTGGCCTTTGGCCAGCATTTGCGTGCCGAGGATAATATCGGCCTCGCCGCGATTAATTTGTTCCAGATATCTTTCTAAACTACCTTTACGTTGCGTTGTATCTTTATCGAGCCGAACCACTCTTTTAGAGGCAAAAAGCGTAGACAGAGTTTGTTCTATGCGCTCGGTACCCATACCCAAAGCTTGTAATTCCCCGGTTTTACAGGCCGGACAACGCCGGGTCAAGGATTGCTCAGCACCGCAATGGTGGCAACGTAATAA
This sequence comes from uncultured Pseudomonadota bacterium, assembly GCA_963765965.1. Lineage (GTDB taxonomy): Bacteria > Pseudomonadota > Gammaproteobacteria > Methylococcales > Methylomonadaceae > Methylomonas. The sequence continues at coordinate 14,837 of CAVXZR010000086.1, read as the reverse complement.
GGCATCGGCGGCATGTATAACCATATTGGCGTCGCAACGTAGGCAACGCGACACCCAGCCGCAGCCATGACACATCTGTACAGGCGCGAAACCGCGCCGGTTTAAAAACAGTAATACTTGCTGGCCGTGTGCCAGTGTGGCATTAATCGCCGCAATCAGCCGCTCCGACAAGCCCTCTTGCATGGTTTTGTTGCGGATATCCAGCAATTGAAAAACCGGTTCGACAGCGTTGCCGGCCCGGTTCGGTAAATGTAATAGCCGGTAACGCTGGCGTTCCACATTGAACAGGCTTTCCAACGAGGGGGTTGCCGAACCCAGTACGACCGGAATACCGAGATTTTTGCCTCTGGCTATGGCGATATCCCTAGCAGAAAACCGGAAACCCTCCTGTTGTTTGAAGGAGTTATCGTGTTCTTCATCCAGGATGATCAAGCCGGGATTTTTAAAAGGCGTAAATAAGGCCGAGCGAGTACCCAACATGATAGCCGCTCGACCCTGCTGAATGCTTAACCAGGCATTCAGGCGTTGGTTATCGGTCAATTTGGAATGAAAGGTGACAATCGGCACCGAAAACCGCAGCCGAAAGCGTTGTTCCAGTTGCGGTGTTAGCGTAATTTCCGGTAACAGCACCAGCACCTGCAAGCCTCGCGCCAGTACCGCAGCAATTGCCTGCATGTAGACTTCGGTCTTGCCGCTGCCGGTTACTCCTTCCAGTAGCAATACCGAAAAGCGTCCTAAATCGGCGATAATCGACTCAATCGCCGCTTGCTGTTCGGGATTGGCCGGCAGCTTTGAACTGTGTGCCATATTTTGCGGATTCAGCGGAGTTGGAACCGTCACCAGCAAAGCTTTTTCCTGCAAGGACTTAAGCGCAGGTTTGTACGGCGTCAATTCCGCACTCCCGATAGGACCAGCGTGCGAGTGAAATAAAGCCAGCAAGGCTTGCTGCTTGGGTGCGCGTTTAAGTTGCTCAGGTTGAGTGTTTCGTCCCAGCGAGCTAAGCGCGAAACTGATTTCCTGTTGGAGCAAAGCCGGTTTGCCTTGTCTTAACGCCACCGGAAAAGCAATGGACAGGACTTCCCCCAAAGGATGGTGATAATAATGACTGGCCCATTGCAGCAATTCCATATCCTTGACCGACAATAAAGGCTCCTGGTCAAGGATTTGTGCGACTTTGTTTCATTCGGCTGATGTCGTATTCGGAACTGTTGCGAACCGATACTAACAGTCCGATTTTACTGCCCTTGCCGAATGGCACCAACACCCGGACTCCGGGCTTTACGCTGCCGATACAACAGCCATCGGGAGCCAGGTAATCGAACAGGCGTTCAAGGGGAACGGCAATAGCTACCTGAAAGAAGAGTCTGGGCGCTATATCACAGTTAGCCATGCCTTGTGAAGATATTTTATATAGCCACGCTAAGTGTTTATACATACAAGGGAAACTGAGTTACCCACAAAATCTGTGGATAACTCTGTGGATTGTGATTGTTTAGCATCGCTTAGTATCGGTTTTTGTTACGGTTTTGTTAAATTGCATAAAATTGACACAATAAATAAAATATTTAATATCAATGACTTACGAATTGTTTTTGGATGATTTAAATATATTTGTTACCAGTCTAACCATTAGAGTACTGATTTTTTGTTTTGTGTATAACTTTTTGTCAGGTTGGCTGGGGTTGGTGGATTTCTGTCAATAAATGCATAGTACGTTTATATATTAGTGAGAGGCGGAAGCTGGATTAGTTTGTTCCAATGTTTAATTTGACAGCATTTTCGATCGTATTCCGGAAAACAGATAATTTTCCACAACTAACGATGACATAGCCTTAGCGATTGATGCGCTTTAGTTTATTTAGCACATCCTAAAGACTCAATCTTCGAAAACGCAAAATAAATTATTTATTTTCGCCAATCGTATTCATAAGTTGCAATAGAGCAAACCCAGCCAGAGATAAAAATGCAATCAATGTCCAGGCCGGAATACTGAGCCCTAACAATGTCCAGTCGACTTTGGCGCATTCGCCGGTACCGGTCAACATCATTTTAATAGTATCTCGACAGCGGAAAATGTTGAAAAACATACTCAAGGCCGGGACCGCATTCAGGCACCTCATCCGGTGGCAAATGCTGCAACCAGACATGGCGAAGCGAAATGGATGCACCGCCGAAGGCCGACAGACCGATCAAAATTGCATAAATTTTGCGGCCACGGTTATGAATGGCGGCAATTAAAAACAGCAAGCCGGTGGCCAATATGGCAAGACGCTGAGCAATGCACAGCGGACAGGGTTCCAGTTCTTTTACCAATTGTAAAAAGGCACCGAATGCCAACAAAAAAACACAAGCGGCAAAGCCAAGGAAAAAACAGATTCGTGGACTAAATTTTACAAAACGCATTTTCGACATCTTTTTGGAATGCTCTAATTTCCCGTGAGGGGCCTAAAATCACCAGAATATCACCAACGTTCAAACGGCGGTCAAATTCTTCGGCAACGAAATGCAGTGCATCGCTGTCCTGTTTATTGACGATGCCTATCAGAATCAGATTATATTGCGAACTTAACTCCAATTGACTGACATAACTGTTTTCCAGATAACTGTTTTCCGGGATAACCACCTCTGCCAAATGCAAGTCGTGCCTACCGAACACAGTATGATCAAAAATATCGTTAATGTCCGGTCTTTTCAGCATGTCATGAATTTTACGGCCGCAAATTTCATAGGGGTCTATAATTTTGTTGGCGCCGGCCGCCAATAGTTTTTCAGCAGACTCAGGGGTTTCGACGATAGCAATAATAGTCAATTTCTTATCCAGAGCCCTGGCGGAAAGCGTCAGAAACACATTTTCCGAATCCTGATCGAAAAAGCACAGCAAGGTGTCTATATGCGAGCCGATGCCAATGGATTTAAGATCTTCATCGCTACGAAAGTCGATGGTGGATGTTTCAAGATCGTTCTCGCGGGCCAGTGCAATCTGTGCCGGGTTATGATCGATGACAATTATTTTAAAGTGTTCTCTATCCAAACGGCTAACAGCCTCATAGGATAAGCGGTTATAACCGAATACCGCAACAGACTTCATGCCGGTTTCCTTCTTAACAGACGATGTTGTTCCACCTGATCGCGAAAATGGTCGATACTGTATTTTCTGCCGAACACCACCAAAATATCCTCGTGGCGTAAAATGAATCTCGGATCGGGATTAAAATAAAAATGTTGATGTTTTACCTTATATTTATTTTTATGTTTAAAATGCAGCGGGTTTGCGCTAATAACCCCTAGCAGCGTCAATTTCTTTTGCGCCAGTTGCAGTTGTTCGACTTCCTGGTCCTGCAAGGATGAGCCTTCGTTCACAGGAATGGTTTCCATGACGATTTCCGTCTGGTTTTGCAGAATACCGGAAATGGCTTCAAAGGCCACCGGCTGGCCTAAAAATTCCGCAGCCAGCAAGCCGGCGATTTCAAAAGGCCTAATGACATGGTCCGCGCCGGCCTGGTACAGCTTACTGGCATTATCTTCGCGATTGGCCCTGGAGATAATGCGAACATCCTTATTTAAATGCCGGCTGGTCAAAGTAACATAGACATTGGTAACATCGTCGCCAGTGATACATAAAACCGTGGTAGCGCCACGGCAAATACCGGCACTCAATAATACATCGTTATTACTGGCATCATTGTGTATAGCCAGAAAATTATGGCGTTTAGCCAGTTCGACATTAGGCGCTTTTTTATCGATTACAATAAAATTCTGTTTGTCCTTACGTAATTGCTTGGCAATTTCCTGGCCGACGCGGCCATAGCCGCAAATGATAATAAAATCCTTGTATCTACCAAGTTCAGCAATGGTTCGTTTCTCGCGTAGTACCGGCATTTTCTCGTTGAAAGCGGCGATTAAAATTGAAGTAAAAAATGATAAAACCCCTAGGCTGGTGAGTATTAACATTATGGCTACCAAACGCCCGCCGGTCGTATGCGGGATGATATCGCCATAGCCGACGGTAGCCATGGTGACGATAGCCCAATAAAAAGCATCGAACAGATTTTTAATATTGCTGCCCGGTTCGGGATATTCGAATATATATACAGAAACACTGGCAATAAACACCAAAAGACAGGTGAAAACCATCAAGGTTAACAGCTCGTAGCGTTTACTGGATAAAATATCCGAAAACAGTTTTGCGCTGTTAGAATATCTGAATAATTTGAACAGCCTGAAAATCAGAAATATCCGCAGGATACCGAAAGGCTGATAGCTGGGCAAAATCGCCAATAAATCGATAAAGGAAAACGGCGAAGAAATATACTCCAGTTTTTTGGAAACAGCTTTTTTAAGCGCATTGAATAAACTGAATTTTATATTCAGATACAATGCCTTTTCATGCTCTTCGAGAATGATGATATGCGTATCGGAATACAGCCAGAATCTCAGCAAGTATTCGCAAACAAAAATGGTGAGTATTGTGAGTTCCAGATAACCGGCCAGCACACCAACTTCGTGTTCGACATCGTATAATAAAAATATGATACTCAATACAATCAACCAAATCATCATCATATCGAAAGCCGATTTCAATCGGCTTTGCGGATTTTCCAGCAGGTTATAAAAAAACAGTTTGCTGTTTTTATAAGCTGCCGAAAATTTTAGATAGTAGGCGAAATAGATAATGAGTTTGGATAACATATAAAAGCTTATTTCTTGAATTCAATCACTTTACTGGATGGATTAAGATTAATTTCGTCGATAACGCAATGCGAACCCGCTTGCAGGATATAGCTGACAGCCTCGGCAATATCCCCGGCCTGCAAAGCCTGGGCCGGCTGTTTGCCCGGCGCAAACGCCAGTTTATCGAAAAATGGCGTATTGACCATGCCGGGATTGATCAGCGAAACCCGCACGCCGCTTTTACCGCATTCGTCACGCAAGGCCTGGGTAAAACCTCGCAAAGCAAACTTGCTGGCGCAATAAATAGTGCCGTTACGGCTGCCTTTTAGCGCAGCTTCCGAACCAATATAAATCAGATTGCTATGCGGCAGTTGTTTTAATTTCGGCAGCAGGGCGCGGGTCAAAAAAACCTGGGCGGTAAAGTTAACTGTCAGCAGATTCTCGATCTGCTGAAAAGAAAACTGTTCCAGACTGCCGAATTGCCCGTAACCGGCAGCAAAAACCGCCGCATCCAGGTGCGGAAAATCATTCTGCAATTGTTTGGCGAACGGCGGAATAGCCGCCAGCTTGCTCAAATCCAGTTCAACAGCGCAAAAACCGGGGTGGGGGTGGCTAAAGCGGCGGCTATCTCTGCATAAACCAATTACCTGATGCCCGGCTATCAACAACTGTCTGGCGATTGCCCGGCCTATCCCGGAACTGGCGCCGCTAACCAATATCGTGCGCTTCATAGCATGCATGGAAAAAATCTGCTTTGCGGAATATAGTCCAGCAACATTTCCGTACAGTCGGCCATCATCGCCTGCTCCAGATCGGCACGATACGAGACCATGCCGGATGTGGTTTGCAGCGGACTGGCGAACAGTTTTTCATCGGGATAAAGCTTATGGATTTTTTTGAAATACTGCTCCGGTAAACGAAATACGCCAAGGCTGACCGAATGCAGAGCCTGCGGATCGATCACCGCAAACACCTGCTCGAACAGCTCGCGATAACGCTGCCGGTAATCGTGCTGATATATTAAAGGATCGAAGCGCAAACCGATAGCCCAGCCTTGTTGCTGCAACTTGGCCGCCGCTTCTATGCGCTTGGCAACGCTGGGTGCCTTGGCTTCCACCTTATCGGCAATCACCTCCGGGGACAGGCTAAACGCCACGACGCAACGCGGTACAAGCGGGCGATTCAATAAGCTTCTAATCTGCGTGCTTTTAGTGCGCAGTTCCAGCCAAGCATTCGGCAGTTCGGCGAAAACCGGCAAAAACTGCTCGGCAAAGCCGGTCACCGGTTCAAAAGCTAGGCTATCGCAATCGTAACCGGAAAAGAAATAAATCTCTTCATCAGGCGTCTCCGAACAAAGCTGGCGGATCTGTTGCTGGAAATCTTCATAATTAACGAACAGCACATAATTGGCGGATTGATACATGCCCTGTAAAAAGCAATAACGGCAATCGTACAGGCAATTAAGCATATGCGAAAAATAGTAATTGCGCTGGCCGCCTATGCCGTAGCCGTTAGGGGCTGGTAACACAAATTTTTGATATTTCTCGGCCAGGATTAGGGCCGGGTTTTGTTTTTGCAATCTGAAGTTCTGGGCTTTGGGGTTGAATACCTCGCCGTAGCGGTCGCAGGTGATTACCCGTGCGTTGGGAAAGCGTTGTTGAATGGCTGTGGCTCGGGGGTGGTGTTGGATGGCGGATTCTATGTAGAGGGTATCTATCATGCTGGGGGCGAACTGGGGGAGTATTGATGTTGGCTATTATAGTTGGGGTGTTGTCAAGATTTATATTATTTAAAGGTAGTTTTATTTTTTGGCGGCCATTTGTAAAGGCAATTATATGCGTTAAAGTGTAAAAAATAACTTCATTAACCCTTAAAGGAGCATGAATGACAACCTTCAAAATCGCACATATCAGAGAACAAGGAATTGATCTCATCATTGCACCTCTTGATTCCACATTCGGTAGTAAATCCAAAAATGATCAAAACGAGATAATAGCCTCATTGCAAGCTTGCGCTTCATCGGCTGGGTTAGCTGGTACTGTCGTCCCTGTTTGGCGTATGGATAACAGTCACAGATTTATTGCACCTGAATAGATGGCATCCCTTCTTCAAATCACTTGGCTGGAATGATATTTTGAGATATATCAACAAAGAACTTACCTGTGGATAACATGACTAAACTTAACTCGATACTCAGGGCCGTAGGATGTGCCAACCAGCGGGCGGCGCATCGTTTGATTTAATTCAGTAACATTAACTAAAATAAATCCATGACGCGCCGGGAATAGATGCTCTACGATTTCAGTCATATCGTTTTCCATTCTATATTATTAGCATAATCCCTAACGATGTGCTGCCCGCAGGTTGGCGCATCCTACCGGTTTTTTCCAATCCTCAATGTCCACAATCAGCAATCCTGAGTGCCGCAAAAAATGACCGATAAGCGTCTATTGCCCAATACGATTTTCAGCAGGGAATAAAAGGATTCAATAGACGGACCCCAGTGTTTTCAAAATCGGCCACATTGCGGGTAACAACCGTAAGGTCATAGATTAACGCTGTCGCAGCAATTAACTTATCGAGTGGGTGCTGGGGATTTGGAACTCGCATTTTTCCCCAGATCAAAGCAATCTCACTATCAATGTTAAGAATGTTTTCTTGGTATTGTTCCAGAATGGAATTTAACCAGTTTTCCAAAAGCTTGCCTTGGATAGCATCGCCGCGATGAAAAATTAGATCAACCCCTCTACGTAATTCCCCAATCGAAATGGAGGATATAAATATTGGAGTGCCATTCTGGATGACAGTATCAAAAAACTGGCGAACCCCTATGTTTACTTTATTGCCTTTCCTGATTTCACTGATGATATTGGTATCAATCAAATACATTGGCCGGGGTGTCGTCATTCATGCGTTGAAAATCAGCATCGGAACCGACAGCCGGAATATTTGCTAATGCCTCGGCAAAGGATTTGCGTTGGGGCTTAATTAAAAACTCCGTCAAAATTGCGCGGTGTTCAGCCTCAGTAGAACGGTGGTGTGCAACTGCTCGTGCCTTAAGCGCATTAATAATGGTTTCATCAAGATTTCTTACTATTAGACTGGGCATAATAAGCTCCAAACAATATACTGATATCAATGATAGCAGTTTTGCATCATAATGAATACCGGTTCTTTAATCGCTATCGAAATTAACATATTGCTTGGCAAGCGGAGTGGTATTTCAGCGACAATGTGCGGGATGTACACCATTTGTCGTTAAAATGAAAATGACCAAGGTTTTTTATTAGTAATTAGCCATTCAATTTTGTCTGATGCTATCTTGATTATTTATACGTTATTACGTATATTCATTACATGAATAATACACAAAAGCGTATAAATAATCCTGAAACCCTGATTTTGTTGGGCCAACTGCTACGCCAGCAACGGGAGCGGCTTGGGGTAACGCAAGGCAAGGTTAAGGGGATGCGCCAAGCCACTGTTTCCAAGATCGAGAACGGCGGCGATGTGACTCTCGATACCTTAATCACCTATGCCGGTGCCATTGGATTCGAAATTGCACTCGTGCCGGTTGGTCAGGGTAATTTGCTAAATGCCGCTTCGCCTAAAAACGACAAACCCCAAGACCCCCTGTCAGAGTTCAGTGATTTGCTTGATGAGGATGAATGATGGGGGCCATCAAGCAAAGTAAAGCGCTTTGATACAATCGCTCTGGCAACCTTCGATAGCTTTCTGACAAGAATAGGCCTGCTTGATCAGCGTCGGGAAGAGGTGATAGAGGATGCCGGCCAATCTAATCCGGAAAGTGGAAGAGCATCAAGAGAAGCTACCTCTAAAAATGGAGGTCGAGTTCATCTGAATCTTTCTTGCCTATCTGGCTATGTCTGTGATAATCTGCAAGCCTGATCGTCCATGCTATTGATAAAACTGGGTTTTTGTATTTCAATTTTATGGGTTGTGGGCTGAGTTTTTTCTTTTTGGGTGTCCGGCTATCAAATCTTATCGCATAAACGGGTTTTACAAAGCCCTGATTATCTTCTGGTTATGCTCTGCGCAAGGAAATTGTGCTGAATTGATTGGCCGAATTTCCGATGAAACGGCAACGCCTGTTTTGCAGGAACCGGTGGCGGTTAACAACAACCGGCGGATTATTTACCGGGTGATCTGTTCGCCGGATGGGGAGCAATTGCCTGATTGCGAAAAGCCGGTGGTTGATAACGGTTTGGCAGCGGAACAGGCAGCGCCCGTTGAGCCGGAACAACCTGATACGCCTGCTGCCGGGAAAGTTGTTAAGCCTTGAGGAGAGGAATGGTGGGTTACGGCTATCGCCTACACCCTACATTTTTTATCAAACTGGCTGTAGGACACGAAGACACAGAGCGTCTGGGTACAATAAGACATCAGCCATCATAAACTTCATCCTGCGTGATCAGGAATAGTACCCAGGAGAATTCGCCGGTGCTGATTTTCGAGCCGCAATAACCGCATTCGCCGGTTTGGCCCATGTTGTCGGCAGGGGCGCCGCATTGCGGGCATTGGCTTAGGCTGTAGGGGGCGGTGTGCTTGCCGATACCGGCGCGGCGCACCAGTGTCCAGTATTCACTGTAGCGGCGCAGGTCGCGTTTGGAGCCGCCTATCCGTTTGCCGTTGGCGTCTTCGGTATAATCATTGCAGGCCGCATAGATGCGTACTGTGATGGCTTCGTAGAATTTATCCTGTTCTATTTTCACCAGCTCGATTTGTTGTATCGTCAGGTTGTCGAGGCGGTTGAACCAGTTGTGCTCCGCATAGAGATTCATCCAAAAGGTGTTGGCTTCATATAACCTGTCCGATAACAAATGCCGAACCGCTTGCCAATTGCGTTTGCTCCATTGTTCATAAATATTTAGGAAATAGGTTTTAACAATATCATTTACAAACGGTTGCCAAAACTGGTTCCAGTCGGCAATGGCGTATTGTTCCTGGAATAGTTTGATTTGCTCGATTAAATCCTTGGCTTTAAGGGTTGGGAAGTCCGTGCCTTGTTCTTCGGCATAGGCGACTAAATCGGTAATTTCAAGGGCTACGGTTTTCAGCACGACGCGTTTGCCAAGATACCATTGCATGCCGCCTTTTTGGACTGCGCTGCCGCAATGGTCGCAAACCCCAGCGTCCGTGAAGTGTGCCGGCGCGCCGCAATGCGGGCAGCAAAGTGTCTGCATTTTTTTAGGTTCGGCAGACAGTACGCCTTTTTGCCGGAAAAACTGCCAGCGTTCTTCGACGGCATAGCGGCTGCGTTTGCCTTGCTGGAGCAGGGTGTAATTGGCATCGATATCCACACTGATGCTATCGGATTCGCCGGCATCGGTAATTATTTCCAGCCAACGAATACCGTTAATCACCACTTCATTGATGGTCCAGGCGGATGCTTGCTGAAAATGCTGTTGTAAGTCGCTGCTGAGAAACGGGCTTAGGTAGCTGAATTCCGGGTGAGTGGAATAACTGTAAAATTTGTTGTACAGTGAGTGAACAAACTCCAGAAACAAAATACCGGAAAAATTGGCATCCTGCTGTTTGAGTAACGCCAATTGCTGCTGGATGCTGCTGCGCTGATTGTCGCGGTTAATGAAGGTCGGTCTGGCAGTAAAGGCCGGTTTCGAATTCTGGTTTTTGACAATGGCAATAATAACGATGACGAGCACAATGAAAACGATCAACACAGTCAGTGAAGACATGGGGTGTTCGTTGCCGTAATAATTGTTGCCGCCGCCGGCATAGTAGCCGTTGCTGTGGTTACCGAAAGAAAATGACGACCCTCCCCCGGAAGGCGATGAACTACTTGCCGAGCTGCTTGAATGTCCGCCGCCCGGTCTTGCATCGGCCGTAGTTAACCATGATACAGCGCCTAGTAATAATATCAGCCATAAAAGAAATGGTCTCATAGGTCTATTTCCAAATTATCAGGCAATTCATTGATATCGTGTGCCTGTGCCGGTAAATACTGACTGAATAGCAAGCGCGATTTGTTTAATTCTCCCAGCAGTGCTTCTTTCGAGTTTTTGCCGGCAAAGATGCTTTGAAAATCCCGGCGTAAGTTTTGCCATTCTTCGTTGGGTATGGCTATTTCGACGCCTCTGTCAGGTAGCAAATAAACGTTTTTTTCTAAAAACGAGCAGTATATTAACAGGCCGATTTTTGCCTTGGTGTGGTGTATGCCGCCTTTTTGAAAAATGGCTCTGGCCATGACCTCCACATTTTTGTCTAAAGCGGACTTTTTACTGCTGATGCGTTTTATCGAAGGCAGGTGAGCAAAGCCGAAGCCAAGTAAGAAAGCCAACAGCGGCATGTAATACACCAGCCAGTTCTCGAAAAAATCGGGGCGTACATCATATAGGTATGGGTTACCCATGCCAAAATGATGCCCCAGGCCAGCGGGATAGCCGGATATTCTCCGGAATGGGCGCGGAGTACCACGACTACTTCGATTTGGGAGTCCCGTTCAATGGATTTAACGGTTTCCCAGAGCCGGGTTTGAAAGTCTGTAGTCAATAGTTTTTTCATAGCTTAACCTGCGTGCTATATAATTATTATCATTCAAAAAGAAAATCTGAGAGGTTAACCATGGGAGTTTTCGACGGTTTAAAACGCCAGTTACGGTCGGTCATCGAATGGCAAAATCCACCGGCCAATGCTTTGTTTGCGCAATGGACAGACAATGGCGACGAAATTAAAAATGCTTCGACACTGATTGTCGGTCCCGGTCAAGGTTGCATCTTTGTCTATCAAGGCAAAGTGCAAGCTGTCTACGACAACGAAGGTTCGGTCAATCTCAAAACCGATAATATCCCATTTTGGACGACTATCAGCAAAGTCATGCAGTTTTTTGAAAGCGAGCATAAAGTCGGTATCTATTTTTATAGAAAAACCGTCGATACTCGATCAAAAATGGGGAACCACCTCACTGATTAAATATCTAGATCCCAGCTATAAATTTCCGGTTGGCTTGAGAGCTTTCGGTAATTATAGCTATCGTATCCAGGATGCAGCCGGTATTTTTTGTGAATGTGGTCGGTACACAAAATCTCTATACCACAGAAGAATTAAGAAAGGTGATTGTGTCCAGACTTAGTCAGCCGTTGACGGATTTTCTGGCTACCAGCCATTACGGCTATACCGATATCGATGCCAATCGGGAAGAAATTTCCGCCGGGGTGCGGGAAAAACTGATTACGGTATTTGCCGAATTGGGTTTTACCATCACGGATTTTCGTATTGAAGGCACGGATTTTGATGAAGATACCTTAAAACGCATTAACCGTATTGCGGATATGACGGCGGAAGCTCAAGCTGCCAGAGCGGTGGGGCTGGATTACGCAAGAGTTCAGCAGTTGGAAGCTATGCGCGAAGCAGCCAGAAACGAAGGCGGTGGCGCCGGCATGGGTATGGGCTTGGGCGCGGGAATCAGCTTTGGGCAAAACATCGCTCAAGCGATGAACAATAATAACACTGGTGGCGGTACCGGCAATGCGGCTGCCCTTGCCGATCCCATGCAAAAGCTGGCACAGTTAAAAAAGATGCTGGAAGCAGATTTGATTTCGGCTGAGGAATATGCCGAGAAGAAAAAAGCGATCCTGGATTTGTTATAAGGGTTTCAGGAAGACGCAGAGCATCCGGGAATGATACGACGACCTTTAGGGTTTACACTTCAAATTATATTTCTGTACCCTATAGCGCAAGGTTTCCCGTGTCGTGCCCAGCATTCTGGCGGCTGCGGTGACATTTTCATCGGTGCGGTTTAAGACCTCCTGTATGAGATACCTCTCCATGTCATGTAAACTCAAACTACCGTCCAGGGGCAGGAAAATGCCGTTTTCGTGATGTTGCGTTTCCGGTTTGCTGGAAACATTCGGCAGTTGCAGCCATTGTTCCGGAAAGGTTCCGTCGACTGCCAGCAATACGCAACGCTCCAGGACATTGCGCAATTCGCGGATATTACCGGGCCAATCGTATTGCTTAAGATTCTCCCAGGCTTTTTGAGAAATGTTCCTGACATTTTTTGCCGACTTCCGGTTGCTGTCGGCAATAAAAATCGGCACCAGTTCGTCGAGATCCTGCTTGCGTTCGCGTAAGGCCGGTACCCGTAAACTCATGACATTCAGGCGATGATAGAGGTCGCTTCGAAACTGGCCTTGTTCGACTTTTTGAATAAGATTAAGATTGGTGGCGGCGATTATCTGCACATCGATGCTTATCTCGGTTTCGCTGCCGAGACGGCGGATACGAAAATCTTCCACCGCTTTTAGCAGCTTGGTTTGTAAATCCAGATCCATTTCCCCGATTTCGTCGAGAAACAACGTGCCGGTATGAGCCTGTTCAAACAAGCCGCGATGGCGTTTTTTGGCCCCGGTAAAGGCGCCGGCTTCGTAGCCAAACAATTCCGACTCCAGCAATTCTCTCGGTAATGCCGCGCAGTTGATTTCTATCAGCGGGGCGTGGGCGCGGCTGCCGGTGCAATGCAGGATTCTGGCGATCAATCCTTTGCCGGTACCGGTTTCGCCGCTGATAATCAGGCTTGAAAAAGGAACTTTGGCCATTTGCGAAATCATGCTGCGTAACTCGGTGGCGACCGGGCTGCTGCCTATCAACGCGTCAACGGTGTGGCGGCTGTTCTGGGCTACGGTTTGCTGTTGCAAGCGGCGTTGCGCCCTGGCGCTACGCGCGGCGCCTTCAACCAGTAGATTCAATCGCTCCAGTTCGCAGGGTTTTTCAATAAAGTCGTAAGCGCCCAGACGTACGGCGCGCACCGAATCGGCAACGCTGCCGTAACCGGTGAGGAAAACCCATTCGCTGCTGCCGATTTTGTTCTTGATGCCTTCCAGCAAATCCAGCGCGTTGCCGTCGGGCAGATTCATATCCGACAGCACCACTAAAGGATCGATATCCTGTTTCGATAAATGGGCTTCTGCCTGTTTTATGCTTTTGGCTATCGTGACTTCCCAGCCGCGTTTGCTGAAAAATCTTGCCAGTTCGGAGCCCAGCAATGTTTCGTCTTCTATAATTAATAAGGTATCGGACATGGGAATACTCAATGGCGCCAGGAGGCGAGGTCTTCGATAGGTTCAAGATGGGTATCGATGTCGATATTGTCGAATAAAGACATGATTTTCAGTTCTATGCTTTCTACCAGATCATGGCCTTGCTGCACTGACCAACTGCCCGGCACTAAAACATGCACGGACATAAAACGCCGGGCACCGGCATAACGGGTACGCAAAGCATGATAAGTGATCTTGTCGGATTCGACAAATTGCTCCAGTATTGTAATGATTGCCGCCTGTTCTTCAGTCGATAACGCAGCATCCATCAAACCTGCGACCGTGCGGCGTATCAGTTGCAAACCGGCGCGGACGATGTTGATGGCAACCAGAAAAGCGATGATGGGATCGAGAATTTCCCAGCCGTTAAGCCCCAGTTTTCTGGCGATTGCCATGCTGGTTTCGAAATGGTTGGCCACGGAAATGGTGGCTATGCCGATCAGAACACCGACAGTCGTCCAAACATCGGTCATCAAATGTTTGCCGTCCGATTCCAGCGTAATCGAATGTCGGCGCTTGCCGACACCGATCAGGATTTTTGCCACGAACAGATTGATCAGGGAGGCAAATACCGAAACAGCTATACCGATATCCAGTTGCTGCAAAGGTTGCAGAGCATTCAATCTTGTCCAGGCGGTCCAGCTTATGCTGAATGCCGCTAATAAAATCATAATGCCTTCCGCTCCGCTGGAAAAGTATTCGATTTTCTCGTGACCGTAAGCGTGATTTTGATCAGGCGGGCGGGAGGCTATGCTCAGTACCGCCAGCATAATGACCGCCGCAACCAAATTGATTAGCGACTCCAGGGCTTCGGACAAAAATCCGACCGAATTGGTTATCCAATAGGCATAGCTTTTCAAAAAAATAGTGGATATTGCCGCCGCTAGAGATAGCCAGCCGTAACTAATCAGGGATTTTTGTTTGGCTTTCATTTGGGTTCGAAGTCATTCAAAACAGCTTGCAATAACACGTTGCATAAGTTCTCGTATCCCGGGCACGATCAGGTGCGTATCAAGTAGGGTATGCACTGCATACCTTTTCGCCGTTCCGCCCCGGGAAGGTTATTCACAGCCACCAGCGTAATCGACC
>CAVXZR010000085.1:0-28398 GCA_963765965.1 uncultured Pseudomonadota bacterium | reverse complement strand
CCGAGATCCCGGAGTGGGAGCAGCGCCTCTCGGCCGGCGCGGTCTGCATGACGCTTGATCATCGCCGCCCAGGCGATGGGCTACGGCGCCAACTGGATCACCGACTGGTACGCCTACGATGACGACGCCCTGCGGCTGCTCGGCCTGCGCGACGGCGAGCGCGTGGCCGGCTATGTCCACCTCGGAACCAGCGCCGAGACCGCCGCTGGAGCGGGTGCGGCCCGACGCTCGAGCGCGATCGTCGAAAGCTGGAACGGGTGAGCGGCGCTACGCCGCCGCCCGCCGCGGCGCGAGGGCTGGATCTCCCGCGCCGGCCATGTCGGCCGGGTGTCAGCGCGCCGATCACCGCCTGCGGCGCGTAAGGCGCCTCCAGGATCGCGATCTCCTCGGCGCTGAGCGGGCTTTCCACCGCCTTCAGCGGATCGTCCATCTGGTGCGGCCTTGGTGACGCCGATGATCGGCGCGGTGACCGCCGGCTTGGACAGCATCCAGGCGATCGCGACCTGGGCCGGCGCCTCGCCGCGCGCCGCGGCGACGCTCTTCAGCGCATCCAGCACCGCCTGGTCCTCCGGCCGGTTGTAGCGGCCGCGGCCCATCGCCGACTGCGAGCGCACGGTGCCGGCCTCGCGGTTGCCGGCCAGGACCCCGCCGGCCAGCGGGCTCCACGGGATCAGGCCGACGCCTTCCTCCAGGCACAGCGGGTTCATCTCCCGCTCCTCCTCGCGGTAGAGCAGGTTGTAGTGGTTCTGCATCATCGCGAACCGCGTGCGGCCGGTGGCGTCGGCGCGGTGCAGGTACTTGGAGAACTGGTAGGCGAACATCGAGCTGGCGCCGATGTAGAGCGCCTTGCCGGACTTCACGACGTCGTCCAGCGCCTCGATGGTCTCCTCGATCGGCGTCTCATAGTCGAAGCGGTGGATCTGGTAGAGGTCGACGTAGTCGAGGCCCAGCCGGGTCAGGCTGGCGTCGATCGACTGGCAGGATGTGCTTGCGCGAGAGGCCGCCGCGGTTGGGCCCGCGCCCCATCGGGTTGAACACCTTGGTGGCGATCACCGCCTCGTCGCGGCGCACGCCCAGCGCCTTCAGCGCCGCGCCCGAGGATCTCCTCGCTCTGGCCGCGCGAATAGATGTCGGCGGTGTCGAAGAAGTTGATCCCGGCCTCGACCGCCTTGGTCAGATCGGCAGGCTGGCCTCCTCGTTCAGCGTCCAGTCGGCCATGCCGCCGAAGCTCATGCAGCCCAGGCAGAGCCGCGACACCTGGGTCCCGGTCGACCCCATGCGGGTAAATTTCATCGCTTAAATCCTCGTTTGGGAAATGCTCGAAGACCGACGTTCTGGCGCCGATGGCAGGCGCGGACCAGGGCGGAGCCTTCAAATCGGCGGGAGCGGGACGCCTCAGCGGCCCCGGTAGGCCTCGACGCCCTGGTCCGGCAGCCACAGGCCCTCCGGCGCCGGGCCGGTCTGCCAGAAGACGTCGATGGGGATGCCGCCGCGCGGGTACCAGTAGCCGCCGATGCGCAGCCAGGTCGGCGCGGCGACCTCGACGATCTTGCGGCCGATGGCCAGCGTGCAGTCCTCGTGGAAGGCGCCGTGGTTGCGGAACGAGCCGAGGTAGAGCTTCAGCGACTTGGACTCGATCAGCCAGTCGGCGGGCGCGTAGTCGATCACCAGCCGGGCGAAGTCGGGCTGGCCGGTGACCGGGCACAGCGAGGTGAACTCCGGCGCGGTGAAGCGGGCCAGGTAGAGCGGACCGGCCTGCGGATTGGCGACGCGCTCCAGCACCGCCTCGTCCGGGCTCGCGAAGCCGCGCGACGTCGCGGCCGAGCTGGGTGAGGATGTCGTGGGTCATCGCGCCAGCGTAGAGCACAGGCGCGGCGGCCGCGACAAGCCTCTTGCGCCCGCCTATGGTCGCGGCCAACGCGACAGCGGAAGGAGACGGCGCATGGCGGCAAGGACTTCGACGGCAAGGTGGTGGTGATCACCGGCGCCTCGACCGGCCTGGGACGGGCCATCGCCGAGGAGACCGCCGGCCGCGGGGCCGCCGCGGTGGTGATCAACTACGCCCGCAGCGCCGACGAGGCCGAACAGACCGCGGCCCTGGTCGAGGCCGGGGGCGCCGAGGCCGTGCTGGCCCAGGCCGACGTCGCCAACGACGCCGACTGCCGGTCGGTGGCCGCCGCCGCCGAGCGCTTCGGCCGCATCGACGCCCTGTTCAACAACGCCGGGACCACCAAGTTCGCCGCCAACCACGCCGACCTCGACGCGGTCTCGGCCGAGGACTTCCTGCATCTGTACCAGGTCAATGTCGTCGGCCCGTTCCAGATGATCCGCGCCGCCCGCGCCCTGCTCGAGGCCGGCGAGGCCCCGGGCGCGGTGGTCAACACCTCGTCCATCGCCGGCGTCATCGGCATCGGCTCGTCGGTGCCCTATGCCGCCTCCAAGGGCGCGCTGATCACCATGACCCTCTCGCTGGCCCGCGCCCTGGCGCCGAAGATCCGCGTCAACGCTCATCTGCCCCGGGTATATTGTAGGGCCGGTAAATCAGCGGCGGAAAATGGAAACACCTCGGTATATTGCAAACTGGCCAACAGCATGCTTTCCGCAACGGAAGGAGCCAGCTCGGGTGCAGGTGGGTCGCCGCTTTCCAGCGTAACGTGGCAATTTATGCCGCCGAATCCCATTGCCGACACACCGGCCCGCAATTGTGCTTGCGGTTCGCGTATTTGACCTTCCTGAACCGGATAAAGAACCTTGGCAGTATCGGTAAAACTGTTATGTGGAAGCTCGCACCCCGCCGTAGGCGGAACGATACGCCGATTAACGGCGATGACGGCCTTGATGAAGCCGCCGATACCGGCGGCGGCCTTGGTATGGCCGACTATGGACTTAAAGGATGTGACGCCGACCGAATGATCGGCGGCTCCGCCGAACGCTGCAATGGCGTTCGCTATACCTTCCAGTTCCACGCGGTCGCCGACGGCCGTTCCGGTTCCGTGCCCTTCGATAAAGTCCAGGGAATCAGGCGAATAGCCTGCGCTCCGGTAAGTGCTAATCAATGCGCGGGCTTGGCCTTGTGCGCTAGGCGCGGTAATGCCGCCGCGGCCATCGGAAGAAACGCCCCAACCCCGTAAAACAGCAAAAACCCGGTCGCCATCGCGACGGGCGTCCTCCAGGCGTTTCAGCAGAACCATGCCGCATCCCTCGCCGGGAATGAAGCCGCTGCCGCGGCGGTCATACACCCGCATCTCATCTTTGCTGAGCGCAGTAGCTTTAGCAAAACCGACCAACTCGAAGGTATCGAGACTCACATCGACGCCGCCGGCTAACACTAGATCCAGCTTGTTTTGCTGGAGGTAATCGGCCGCCGTGGCAATTGACAGTAAAGAGGATGAGCAGGCTCCATCGACGATATAACCGCCGCCATGGAGATCCAAATAATTGCAGATACGGCCTGCAATGGTATTTGCCAGACCGCCCGCCAGGCTATCTTCGGTAATTGGCGGAAACACGGACTTATAAAGGTGCTCCATAGTCGATTCGAAAGCTTGCCTATTTTCAGCCGATAAACCATGAGCCTGAGCAGCTCGACGGAATACTTTGCGAACGAACGGCCATCTTAAGCGCAGCGTGTTTGAGCGGGTTTCCTCACCAGTCAGCGTGTTGCCTAAAATCACGCCGGTACGGTCGCGAGGGACGGCATCGCTGTGCAAACCGGCATGATCGAATGCTTGGAGAGCCGTCGCTAAAGCCAGCCAATGAACGATATCGGTGTTTTCAAACGTCGATTTTGGAATCCGATAGGCGCGCGGATCGAATTCGAATCCATCCAACACAGCCGCCCGCCGGCCATAGGTTTTGTCCGGAATGCCGCTGTTGGGATCGTAATAGTCGGAAGCCGGTAATCGTACGTCCGGCATATCCCGAAATTGTTGTCTCCTGGAAAGTATGTTCTCCCAAAGCTCTAACAAGTTTGCAGCACCCGGATACCGGCAAGCCATTCCAATAACCGCAATAGGTTGAACAGTTTCAATTTTCATAAGATCACCAAAGATGTAGGTTATAATATCGATTAAGAGGTTATTAGGTTTTTATGCCCAAAAAAAGAATCGTCTGACCCGTTTGCATGAATGTTTTTTTTCTTTCAAACACGATTCATAAAGTTTTCGATGTAAAGTTTTTAGTTTTGGAAAGAGCCAGGTGAGTTTTAAGCATAGTTCCTATTAGTTTTTTTCCTTAGGGACTCAGTCTAAAAGGTATGATCAATCTCTATGCCATACTGGTATTTTTATTGTTTTTCAGTTATTAGTAAATAAAATAAGTTTTTATTCAAAACATAATTTGCCTGTCCTTCGCAATTAAATGCCAAATATCTCCTGCACGGCATTTTATCTTGTCAATATTTTGACATCTAGTAAATAAGTTAATTGCTTAACATTTAAGGCCGGACAGACGGTTACCCAAGGTTAAAAAGATATTTTTCTTGGCAAGGTGAAATATGGACGAGTTCTTGGCGGAAGCTATTAAAGAAGCGCAATATGGCGAAGAAGAAGGCGGCATCCCGATTGGCTCCGTTCTGGTCATCAACGACAGGATAGTTGGCCGCGGGCATAATAGGCGCGTTCAAAAAGGCAGCGTTATCCTTCACGCAGAAATGGATTGCCTGGAAAATGCCGGCCGACTTACTGCGGATGAATATGCTAATGCAACGCTCTATTCAACGTTGTCGCCATGCGATATGTGCAGCGGCGCATCGCTTCTTTATAAAATACCGCGTATCGTTATTGGAGAAAACATCACGTTCCACGGGCCGGAAGATTATTTAAAAACAAGAGGCGTGGAACTTAAGATCATTAATGACGAACGATGTATTGCAATGATGCAAAGTTTTATATTGAAAAATCCTAAATTATGGAATGAAGACATTGGTGAATTATCCCCCTCAACCTAATCAATTATTCTGACCGGATCTTTTCGCTTGTATCGATGCAAGTTAATCACTGATTCCGGTTTCAATCCGAACACTTTTTTGGATGCTCCGGCAATGAATCATCGCATTAATTTAATACCAAAGAAATAGAGCCTAGGCGATGTGCTAACCTGCTCTTTACCCTACCCGGCTCTCTGCTGGCAGTAAGGCCGATTTTGTGACAAGATGTGTCCGCGTCCTATTAATGCCCTTGGTTGGTTTATTGAACTCTCCAAGAGCGGGAATTAATATGCCCCCTATATTTCCTATCAGAAAGTTATTTTTTCCAATCCTCATATCGATTAACTAATTAATGAGCATTTAATCAGGAATGAACAATCTAAAAGCACATACAATATCATCGGCAGGTGGAGTGACTTTTCATCATCAGCTCGCATTTTGGTTTGGGGTAATAGCTGTCACGGCAGGCGTCATCGCCCACATTCCAATGTACCTGATGGGCAAAGACAATGGCTATAAGCTGGTAGGCATGCCCATGGATATGTCTATGATGATTGGAATGGCGGCCATCATCGTGGGGTTTGCCGCCTGTTTGTATGGCTTGTACCCCTAACCCCTGTGAACACCGGAATGCCATCGAAAATCCGGGTCGGTGCCCTTGACGACGCGCCTCTTGGTTTAACCCATTTCGGTCTGCTGCTGGTCATGTCTATGGCGGTCATGATAGACATCATGAAGCCTACCGCGCTGGCATTCGTCATGCCGGGCATGACTGTGGAATACGGGCTGAAGTCGCCTTTGCACCCGAATGGGACTTTCCCGGCATCCTGGGTTGCCCTCTCGGGTATCGTAGGCACCGTTATCGGCTCCTTCCTGTGGGGCTGGCTGGGCGACAAGATCGGACGGCGCGCCTCTATTTTGTATGCAGGCATCGGCTTTATCGGCACTTCCATCTGCGGGGCGATGCCGGATTTTTACTGGAACTTGGTGATGTGCTTCCTGATGGGAATGGCAGTGGGCGGCATGCTTCCCATCTGTTACGCGTTGTTGGCCGAAACCATCCCCTCCCGGCATCGTGGCTGGCTGATGATACTGATCGGCGCGGACATCGCCGGCGCTTACATTCTCACCAGTTGGATTGCTGTGGAGTTAGTACCGGCTTATAGCTGGCGCATCCTTTGGTTGATCGGCCTGCCTACCGGAGTACTGTTCATCCTGCTTAATCGATGGATACCCGAATCGCCGCGTTTTCTGCTTCTTAACGGGCGGGAAGCCGAGGCACGTGCTGTAATGGCACGTTACGGCGCTGTGTTGGTCGAGGAAACGCAGATCGGGTTCGAAGGCGATTCGTCCGCAAAGGGGCAGTGGCAGCAATTAATAAGCCCGCAATACGCCGGACTTACCCTGATTGTCGGTTTCCTTGCGCTTGGATCGGGACTGGTATTATTCGGCTTCAATCTCTGGATTCCAACCAACCTGCGCAAACTGGGGTTTACCGAGGCTGACGCCATCCTCCGCAACGCGGCTTTGATCGGTTTTCCGTTAACCTTTCTAGTGGCATGGCTTTATGGATTTTGGAGCAGTAAGAAAACCATCATCATTCTAGGCTCCCTGACTGCGGCGGCGTTGTTCGGGTTTGTCATAGCCGGGGATGCTATCGTGCAAAACCGGGCGCTATTGTATGCGCTGCTGGTAGTGCCAATCTGGGGAATTAGTTCGGTAGTGGCGGTCCTCTCGGTCTACAGCTCTGAAATCTACCCCACGAAAATCCGCGCCAGAGGAACCGGCTTTGCCGCCGGGGCCAGCAAGGCCGGAGGCGTCCTGATCATTTCTCTGGTTTCATTCGGGATTACCGTTCCCTCTATGTCCACAGTCGCGCTGATCGGGGCAATTCCAATGACGATTGCGGTCATTCTGATAGCCATTTTCGGTGTGGAGACGTGTAAACGCCGGCTGGAGGAGATTTCCGCCGTATAAAGCTGCAAAGCCTGCGTGAAATCGCGTCGGCTTGAGCTTGCTTCTAAATCAGTCAGACTGGTTGCATCAAATCCTTAAAAAAGAAAAACCCTGCCCCGGTAATGCTTGAAACAGTTCAACTGATACCGGCTTTCTGAATAAATCACCCGTAAAGCCGGATTACCTGAGCAATTGGTTGTATTAGTTATCTATCGGCAAGATCAGGGAAATTCCGAAAAGTTGAGCTTATGCCTCCAAAAGAATTAAACTGTGTTAAATACCATACCTAATGCGGCATATAGCACATTCCATTGACCGAACATCCATAATACATTGATTTTAAATGCTTAAAAAACGGCATGCAATGTGCTTTATTCTTTTTTCGTTTATCGAAGCACGATGAGTCCGCATATTTTACGCCATGAACTTCAATATTAGCGAACTGTATAAATTACACTACCAGGAATTGGTCAGCCATTTGCTGCGGATGGTTAAATGCACGGAAACGGCGCAGGATATTGTTCAAGAATGCTATTTGATTTTGGCGAATACCTCCGCTGTAGTCAGTATCGATCATCCGCGCGGCTTTTTGTATCGTACAGCCAGCAATCTGGCAATAGACCACCTACGCCACAACAAAGTTGTTGAACGCTTTGCAGATTCAGAACAACTTATAGATGAATCCGAACTTGCGAGCGTCGAAACTGAAATATCAAAAACGCAATGGCGTACCTTACTTCATCAGACTATTGATGAGTTACCGCCGCGTTGTCGCGATGCCTTCATACTTCATAAAATTCGAGGCTTTAGCTATCGGGAAGTAGCGCAGTTGCTGGATATTTCCGAAAGCGCGGTGGAAAAGCATATCATCAAAGGCTTGATGCATTGCCGTAACCGGCTGGGAAAACATTATGGACGTCCGCATCATTTCCACTAATGCAGTTTGAACCTGATTCGTTTATTATTTTCCTCGGCAATGTCGCTAGCACCCATTTATAATCGAGCCATGACCGACATACATTCACATCCTTCACCAGCAGACCAGACAGTCATTTCCGAACAGGCTGCGACTTGGTTTGTCAGGATGCGCGCAGAAAATGTTACAGCGCCGGAGCGGATGCAATTCCAGGTTTGGTATCAGGCTAATCCTGCTCACCGCCAAGCCTATGCCGAAACTGCCGCCTTTTGGGATGATGCCGATTTTACTCAGATATTGGGCACATCGGCGCTGTCTGCACAAGCCTCACGCCGCTCTTCCTCCATTCGGTTCACCAAGCCGCTACTGGCCTTAGCTGCTTGCCTCGCTTTGATAGCGATCATTTATCGCCCAACGCTGAGTTGTTTGCAGGCAGATTACTGCACTTCAGTGGGCGAAATCAAAACCGTGCGATTGGCCGACGGCAGTCAGGTGACGCTGAATTCCGCCAGTGCAATCAGCGCCAATTTCAACAATGGCATGCGTCAGATTCAACTGGAGCAAGGCGAGGTCTTTTTCGATGTGCAACACGACCCTCAGCATCCGTTTCTGGTAGACGCACATTTCAGCAACACCAGAGTGTTGGGAACTCGCTTTGTAGTCAGAGAAGACAGTGACATCGATAGTGTCACCGTAGTTAGCGGCATTGTAGAGGTCAGCCGTGATAGGCGGAACCCGGCGATTTTAAAAGTTAACGACAGCATCACAGTAGATGCCGATCGGAGCAGCGAGATCCACCATGTTGCCGCTGGCAATGCGATATCATGGCTAAAAGGCAATGCTGTTTTTGACAATGCCCCACTCAACGAAGTTATTGCCGAAATTGGCCGCTATCGGCGTGGAAGTTTACTGATCAAGAACGAAGCACTAAATTATCTAAAAGTCAGTGGCCGTTTCGATATAACCGATACGGACAAGGCGCTGGAGTCCTTGCAACAAACCTTACCCATCAAGATTTATCGGCTTTCGCCTTGGCTGGTGTTTATTGGTTAACCAATTGGTCGCTATTTACTCATCTTTTCGAGAAAACGCTAACTCGTACACTTGGTTCTTACTGCGTTTACCAACTGCAATGACTGTAACAGTGACTATCTGGTCATGTACCAGATAAACCAGACGGTAGCCTAGTTGCCGCAGTTTGATCTTATATAAATCCGGTGCGCCTGCCAATGCTGCCGAAGGTACACGCGGATTTTCGAGCCTTTCAGTCAGTTCCTTTTTAAATTGGATTTTTTAAGGCAGTATCCAGCTTATTCCATTCTTTCAGAGCGGATTTCTTAAATTCGAGTTCATAACTCATTCAGAGAAACCTTGACCGATTCTTCTGACAATCTGTCCTTAACCACTTTCAATAATTCCATATCGTCAATCAGCTCCATCATGGCTTCATAGGCTAAAGCAGGAACACAATAAAATGCCGGTTCATTTCTGTTCAAAACCACAATAGGCATGCCGCCGCCACTGGCAACCACCTTCATCGGGTTGGCTTTAAGTTCGGATATGCTTGCGGCGACATCTGTCAACACATGGCAGTTCATCTTATCCACCTCATTATTTGTTAAAAAAGACTTGATCCTAAGTCTTTTAATAGGTCTTGTAAAGATAGAACCAAATAACCAAATCGACTGCTTCAACATTTGGTCAAAAAAATTTCAACTTGAACCTGAGGGAAAATCTCCGTTGTCCGTCTTAATAATAATCCCAAAGGTTTAGGGATTACTTTTTCGGATCATCAATGGAGAATTCAATGGCAAACCGTTTATACCGCAAAGCTCAAGGCATCAATTGGAATATTTCGCGAAAATTTTGTCCTTTGTCTGTAGCTATTGCTACCTCACTCAGTTCGCCCATCCTCATCGCTGCCGAACAGTACATCACCTTCAACATTCCGCCGCAACCTTTGAGCAGTGCGCTTAATGTTTACGCGGATGCCGCCAATGTCCAGTTAAGTTATCCAGCCGCATTGACTGAAGGCCTAAAGTCGCCGGGAGTATCGGGTCAATATACTGCACAGCAGGCTTTACAAAAATTGCTGGCCGGCACAGGTGTCGTTTCCCGCACGACACAAAATGGCACAGTCACGTTTGAGAAGGCTTCGAATTCTGAACCGCTGTCAACCGGCACTACATTGGCGCCGGTTAAAGTGACAGGAAAGGCTATTTATGATGCCAATGATCCTTATAATCCCGATTACAGCCGCCCAAATGCTGGCACGGCGAATAAGATGGATACGCCGGTTATGGAAACTCCGTTTTCCGAACAAGTGGTTCCACAACAAATCCTGAAAGATCAACAGGCCGTCACTTTACAAGACGCCACCAAAAACATCAGCGGCGTTCAAACCAATTTCGGCTATGGCAATCTTTATCAGGCCTTTGCCATAAGAGGCTTCGAAACCAACAACATTTTGCGAAATGGTCAAAGGTCTGATGGCGGGCTTGGCCGCCAGATGGTGGAAATGGCCGATGTCGAATCCGTTGAAGTGCTAAAAGGGCCGGCGGCCATGCTCTATGGGCGCCTGGACCCTGGGGGCATGGTGAACATCATCACGAAAAAACCGCTGGATACCGAATACTATTCGATTCAGCAACAAATTGGTTCCTACAATATGTATCGTACCACACTGGATGCAACAGGCCCGCTTGATAAAGATAAAACCTTGCTCTACCGTTTCAATTATTCCTATTTTGATTCGGATTCCTTCATGAACAATGCACCGCATGGCAATGCCAATTTCGTTGCGCCGAGTATAACTTGGCGGCCAAACGATAAATTCGAAGCTAATCTCAATCTCGAATATAGAAATGCCAATCCTCTCATCACCGGCGGCATACCCGCTCTCGGCAATAAACCTGCGGATTTGCCGACGAACAATTATTTGATCGGCGCCGGCCCTTATGATCAGGATACGGTAAACAGAGAAGTCGGCCAATTTAAATGGTCATATAAATTTAATGACCAATGGAAAATCAGTAACGGGCTGACCGCCACCTGGGATGCTATTAATTTCTCATCCTATAACGCCGATCTGCCATATGACGCCAATGGGAATCAATTGAATAATTTCGTTCCACCCAATCTCCTGCTTAGCCCTTTTCATGATAAGCGCAGGTCGCAAACCTATAACTCTTTTCTGGATTTGACCGGCGAATTCAGCACCTATGGCGTTCAGCATAAAATCCTGTTTGGAACCGACCACTATTTGACGGATTTCTCGGATCAAGGCTTTGTGAACGGATTTAACCCGGTTCTTTCGCAGAACGCCAATAATCCCAGCCAGGTAACCTGGCTGGGAACTTATACCTCATATGCGCAAGTGGCCCAACAAGGTCCCGATTGGACCAGTGTCGGCACGGCGCAATGGAATGGTATTTATTTGAACGATCAAATGAAAATCATGGATAAAATTCATTTATTACTCGGCGGCCGATACGATTGGGCAACCGCAAATGGCGGACAAAACGTTCTGGAATATGACGCGCCCGGAACTGGATTGATGAGTTTTACCCGGCAAACAACCCGGGATGAAAAATTCAGCCCACGAGTCGGTCTGGCCTATGAAGCCGCGCCCTGGTTATCGGTTTACGGCAATTATGTTGAGGCTCTGGGTAACGCCGGTCAATTCGGGCCGGTTTCTTTAGACCCAAACGGCGTTCCTCTTCATGCTCAACGCAGCGCCTCTTATGAAGGCGGACTTAAAGTTCAGGCCTTCGATAAGCGCCTGATTTCAACGCTGGCATTTTATGAGGTCAATAAAGCGAATATTGCTGTTCAAGCCGAGAATACAGCCAACTATACCCTGACAACCAATGGCGGCAAAGCACGCAGTCGCGGTATCGAATTCGATATCAGCGGCGCGGTAACCGATCAACTAAACATTATCGGCTCTTACGCTTATACAGATGCGCGATTCATCGATAACTCTGCCGGACTGCAAGGCAATACGCTGGCTAATGTCCCAAAGAACTCGGGCAGCATCTGGGCAAAATATCAATTGATTCCAAATCAGTTGTCTATGGGATTAGGTGGTAATTTTCGCGGTACACGTCAAGGGGATAATCTGAACACCTTTGTCATGCCCGGATACACGACCATGGACACCTTCATTGCCTATCGCTTCAATGTAATGGGTCGCTCAAAACTGACTACTCAGTTGAATGTATACAACATCCTGGATAAACGATATTTCATTAATTCCAATGTCTATGATGCTACGCCGACATTAGGTGTCAATCCAGGTCAACCGTTAACATTAATTGGTTCGATTCGGCTGGAATATTAATTGATGAAAACAAACTGCATTAATAACATGCAGGGTTAGGCTATTTGGATAATAAACGCATGAATCGTTTTGCGAAGCAGCTTCCTGATAGTGATACGATCAAAAATCACAACGCAAGGGTTAGTGGTGCTATTGAAAGCGCGACGCAAAATTTGGCTTAATGTCCATCTCTGGCTGGGGCTGATTTTCGGATTATTCCTGGCCATTTTGGGATTAACAGGCAGCATTTTGGTTTTTCATGATGAAATTGATGAATGGCTGAACCACGATTTAATTGTTGTAAAACCGCCAAACAATAGTCAAGCAGTCTTAAGTCCGCTAAGTGAGGTTTTGTCAGCGGCAAACACAGCAATCCCTGATGGCGCCGTACTGGATATGGTCATATATCCGCGTAATGAAGTTTCCAATTTTAAAATCAATTACCATTTGAGCAATCAAGCAACGAGTCAACCGGATGTATTGCAGGTTTTTATCGAACCGTATAAGGCCGAGGTTGTAGGTTATCGCTTGATCAAGAACACTCAGAGTACTGATCCAGCCACTTTTGATGCATTTACCGCTTTCATTTTTAGCCTTCATTATGAGTTGTATGTCGGTGTTATTGGTAAGATTGTGGTGGGGATTGTTGCCTGCTTCCTGATATTTTCAGTATTTACAGGCCTGATTCTGTGGTGGCCTCTCACTCACCAATGGCGAAGGGTGTTGACCATTAAACGACAAGCCAGTACGGAACGCTTCAATTATGATCTACATCAAGTAACCGGTTTTTACTTGTTTCCGGTATTGTTGACACTTTTTATGTCCGGCATTTACATGAACCTGCCGGAACAGTTCCTGGCTTTAACAAGGCTGTTTTCCCCCGATACCCGAGGCTATTTGGAATTCCCCTCATCCGCTGATCCGCAGGGTAGAAAACCGATTGGGCTTGAACAGGCGCTGCTTACAGCCCAAGCGCGTTACCCGGAAGGAAAAATTTCCATGTTAACCTCCGCAATTGATGAGCGCGGAACCTACACCATTGTGATGAATGACGTACCTGACATCAGCCGTTTTTGGTCAGAAAGGCAGGTTGCAGTCGATCAATATACTGGTTCTATTTTAGGGGTTAGATCGCCCGACCATAGGCTGACTGCCGGCGAAACCTTTCTCGATTGGCAATGGCCTTTGCATAGCGGCAAGGCATTTGGTTGGCCCGGACGAATACTCATTTTTCTGACGGGTTTGGCTTGCCCACTGCTTTTCATTACAGGACTGATTCGCTGGATTCAAAAACGTCGGGCAAAACATTTTTTGGGCAGGAGCAAGGATTTTGTTCGAAAACATACAAGTTGACCTTAATGAGCGGAGCATGTCGAATTGAACACAACATTATTAGTTATTAATATTCAGAGAGTTATTTATTGTCAGTAGTTCAAAATTAAGTGCTTTCACACCATATCGCACTACGTTCCGACCTATTTTGCATACATAACGATAAACCTCACAAATGCGGAATCCATTGTTGAAAAACCGAATATTGCTGATGTACTTTCGGTCTGACTTGAGCATCCACGACAGCTATGGCTTGCCGTTGCTTACCACGTTGGGCTCAAAAAAATATCGGCGTCCCTTAGCGATAACGCTGTCAACACTGATGGCGGCAATACTGCATGGCTGTTTGTTATTTTGGTATGTCCATCGTCCAGAACCGCTCCCCTTTTCAGCATCTGCACCGCTGCCAATGATAGATATGGTTTTATCCGCGCCACCATCGCCAGTCATGGCTCAACCAGTTGCGCCACCAACACCATTGCCTCCCAGGGACGCCACGAAACCCGATCCAAAGCCGCTTAAAAAACCAAAACCTAAGCCGAAACCAGTTCACTGGGAAGCGGTCGTGAAACAGCTTGAATCGCAAAAGGATGAGCCGGAAAGCTCACCTGCCGCATCGTCTGCCCCACCGTCAGACAATCATGACCGGATTTCTTCGCCGCGTAATGACGCCTATTTTTCTGCTACTTCCGATGCCAATTATTTAAACAATCCCAAACCTGTCTATCCCATGATTGCACGGCAACGTCACTGGGAAGGTATGGTTATGTTAAGAGTTTTCATCACTGCCGACGGTCACGCCACACAGGTACAGGTGCAACGCTCAAGCGGCTATGACGTTCTGGATCAATCGGCGCTTGAAGCGGTAAAAAACTGGCGATTTGTCCCGGCCAAACGCGGCGAATTTACCGAAGCCAGTTGGGCAAGTGTACCGATTGAATTTGAATTGGACTGATTTTACCCCCTATTCCGGGATTCCCTGTTTTGTCCTAGGTAAAGGAATGACCGGATTTAAAGCAATCAGCAACCTTATTAAAACTACAACTATCAAAAGGAGATAACATTGAACTTTTCAGAATCCACCATTGTTGAAGGGGCTCTGTGTCTACTCGGCTGCTTTTCGCTCTTGACCTGGAGCGTGATTATTTTGAAAGCGGGAGAGGTTGGATTGAACCGTTATCGCAACAGCCTGGTTATAAAGCGGTTTACGGATAACAATCGGATTGTCAATCCGATCCAATTTGATAATGATGCGGACAAAAATCTTTCTACTCAGGCCGGCAGGGTGCTGTGGGTTGGCAGCCAGACTTATGCCAGAGCTAAAAATCAGCCTGTCAATCATGCACAACACCATGCCGCCTGGCATGAACTGATCGAACGGGCTATGCGTCAGCAGTTATTAAAAGAGAAAGCACTCATGGATTCAGGTCTTGGTTGGCTGGCAAGCATCGGTAGTACTGCGCCTTTTGTTGGCTTATTTGGCACCGTATGGGGCATCATGCATGCCCTCAAGGAAATCAGCACCCAAGGCAATGCCAGCCTTGAAGTTGTAGCAGGTCCGATCGGTGAAGCTTTAATCGCCACGGCCATAGGAATAGCCGTGGCGATTCCGGCAGTCATTGCCTATAACTTTTTTTTGCGCCAGAACCGACGGCTGTTGGCAATTCTTGAACACTTCGCCACAGACTATTTGCGCAGTTGCATAGAAAACGACTTAATGACAATTCAAGCGAGCGAATAATCATGTCCCTACATATATCCAATGAAGAAGAAAGCAACGAAATGAGCGAAATCAACGTCACGCCTTTGGTGGATGTGATGTTGGTATTGCTGGTGGTTTTTATTGTCACTACACCATTGTTGACACAAGTGGTACGCGTCAAACTACCGAAAACCGAGCAGACCCAGCCCGCACCGAACAAACATGTCGCCATACTCAGCATCGATGCGAAGGGCGATCCGCAGCTCAACGACAGGCCTGTGCCGTTGACATCCCTGGAAAGTGAGCTCAAAGCCTTACAAGAACGCGATCCTGACATCAGCGTTCAAATTCAGGCGGACAGGGCTGCTGTATTCGAATCGGTTGCCAAGGCGATGGCTAGTGCTCAACGATCAGGGATAGGCAAATTGTCGTTTGTGACATTGGAGCAATAATAATTCGACCTATTTAGCTACGATTTCAGAATGTTACATTAAATTTCTCTGGTTTCATTCGGGGTTACAGTACCCTCTATATCCACTGTCGCGCTAATTGGGGCAATTCCTATGACGATAGCGGTCATCCTGATAGGCTTTTTCGTTGTTAAAACCTGTCATCGTTGACTGAAGGAGATGTCCGCTTTTTAAACCCATATTCAACAGCTTTTGCCGTTTTTTGAGCTGTGCTTCGCCTTAACTATCCATTTTAATTGTGCATCGGCCTGTTAATTTCTTAGGCGGCAGAAGAAAGCCCGCCTGTTTTGGCGGCGGCAATCATGCTGATATGGGCTTAGAGCAATAACTTCTTCATAAAATCGCGCCGACTTGAGCTCGATGCGGATCGATTCCTGTGCCGACCAACAACCGATG
The DNA here is from genome assembly GCA_963765965.1 of uncultured Pseudomonadota bacterium. GTDB lineage: Bacteria > Pseudomonadota > Gammaproteobacteria > Methylococcales > Methylomonadaceae > Methylomonas. The sequence continues at coordinate 12,378 of CAVXZR010000085.1, read as the reverse complement.
ACAGTTTTCCGATTAGCAAATCGGACTTGTTCTTGAATTAGAGAATAAATCAATACGAACTGAGCCGCATGGCACTACCAGCAACGTTAAAGTAGTGCGATTCCACTCTGAATCCATAGAGTTAGCGGCACTAACAGGCACCCTCCCCAAATCACCAGCGCCAATCCGGAGCTATAGTCCAAGCAGACGGGCTTGATCGGTAAAATTTTCTCCAAAACCACCATAAAAGTGATAAGCCCCATCCACATCAAATTCATGACGCCGACAGCGAACATCATGAGCATAAGCGCCCAGCAAGACCCCACGCAATAAAGTCCATGATGCATGCCCATGGCGCTGGGTCTGCTATGACAATCCTTTCTAAAATAGTGGGCGTTACGGCAATGGGCAAGACAAACCGCTTTGAAGGAAGTCAACTGATAAAGCCCAGCCAACATTAATAGGAATGCGTTGAAAATGATGTTCCGGCTTTCCATCATAGGCGAGAGCACAGCCAGAGTATGTAGTTGCCATTGCAAGGCTGTCATGACCACACAGAAAACCAGCCAAATTAGAAAATAGCCCAGTAAAAAAAACAGTGTGCCGAAATAGGTTGATTTATTGGAATTTCGCTCCCTAAAAATCCGAATAAAGCCTAGTACCATATGAATTACCGAAGGCATCATCATCGCTACCATCATAACGCCCCACATGCTGAGTGTATTGGTGAAATCGATAGAAGACCATGCATGGCCGGACTTTGGCGGCATCCAGGAACCTGCCATGTTGTCCATGTTCATGGCTTGATCGAGAAACACCATATGGCGCCACGTCAACACTGAAATACTGGAAAGCAGAAGAAAAATGATCGTCTTTTGCACCTGTAAGGAATTGAGCCACATATGTCCGCCTTTTTTAAGACTATAGAACCTTTTTATTATTTCATAAGACAATCAAATCTGTGTTTTGTTACATGGTTATCCATACATTCAAGGGTTGATTCGCAATGATTTACTATCTCTGCGGCAATTAGTCACATCCAAAATTTTAGTGACACTGATAGACTATGTACATATTTTTGCTTGAATGCTTGGCACTATACTTTCTTCCCTCAAGTCCGGCTCAGTGCCGGATTTTTTTTGCCTAAAGGTCTCTGATGGTGGGGAATTCGAGACCCGAGTGATTGAACCGTTAACGCATATATCCAACACGATGTTGAAATTAATGTTGTTTCGCTAATTTAGTGCTGCTCTGCTCTACCTCCATTTATTCGATAATTAATAAATGAAAAACGCGCATTAATTAAACTGTGTTATATGACTCAGAATAAACTGGGCATATCCCTTATCATTTTATAATATTTCATCACTATTTATTTATTTTATCTTGTCTATCAATACCCTACATAACGGCATATTTTATGCTTTGAAAACAGATTTACTTGTTGATTTTTGGGCGTTATCTCTGCAAAAAACTAGATAGCTGCACCGGATAGCAGTTTAATGATATTGAATTTATTTACATAATAAGATAGACCGCACACTGGCACGCTAAAATCAATAAACCACCCTTATAATGAAACATGAGATTAAAAACATGAATGTTGAAAAATTAAACCAATTATGGGATAAAACATTAAAAGAAGAACAAAAAAGTTTTTTATTTAAATTTTTAGCAATAGCTGGCGTTATAATTTTGTTATTTGTTGGCATAGGGGTGGGTTACAACGAATTTAGCAACATGGAGGAAAGCAAAAACATTCTAGAGCATAAAAGCATAGAACTTGTTAATAGAAATACCAACCTAACCGCATTAAATAGCCAACTTGAAATCAGGGTAAAAGAACTTGAAGAAGAAAACAAGCGCTTATCGGTTCAAAATAACACAACAAACAACATTAGCAATCCTAACATAGGTATAAAGATTGATGGATGGAGCAAAATAGTGGTAAACGGCAAGGACTGTGTTTACCAGTTTGCAAATGGATTTAGCTATCAAACCTGTAAAGAATAAATAAATATAACTGTCAAAAGCCTTGTGTAAGCCGTTTTTGTACCGCCTCACAGGTTTTGAGATTGCTATTCTATATTATGGAGTTAAATGCGTTGAAACTGGTTCGACTTCTGCTTGTGATAATGTCTATTCTCGGTGCTGATAAGACTTTTATAACCTAGGTCATAAGTTATCGAAAATGGGCTAAAAATGGGTTTAAACGAACGGGATTGATATCGTGATACAGTAAATATATCAGGAGAAAAAATGGGCTTTGATGACCCTGAATATAATCGGTATAGGAAGGACCTTGACAGGATGAAGTTAGAGCGTTTTAACAAGCGAATGAACTATACAATCTCAATTTTTTTCGTAGCTTGTTTTGTATTTTTCTTATATTTCAAGGCTCAGGGAGACAACCAATCACGATTCGCCCAAGAACAGAATCCCGTTTTACAGCCTAATCAAAAGTCAGGACAACAAGCTTCAACGTCTCCGGCTTATCAACAACTGCCGGTACGCGGTATTTTGTTGCAATCGGATCGTTCCGGTTTTTATAGGGGCACAGCAAGAATTAACAACATCCCTGTTCCTTTCTTGATTGACACTGGAGCCAACCTTACAGTTATTCCTAACAATTTTGCTATATCTGCCGGGTTGCCTTTCGGTAAAACTGTCAACAACAGTACAGTTGGCGGTGTTGTTCAAGATAATCTGACTCGAATCGATAGCTTACGGATCGGCAATGCAGAAATCAAAAATTTGACGGCTACTATTAATCAGCATATGCAATACGCCTTGATCGGCATGAATGCGCTAAAATATTTTCAAATATCACAAGCTGATAATGCCATGGTTCTACAACCTTATAACAATCTCCAAGAAGCCTTTGCATTCCAGTCTCAGAATCCCGACGATTTTCATTTTTATGATATTCAGCTTGATTGGAACCAGCCTGGCGCTGAATGGAACAAACTTCAAATGGACGGAAAGGACTGTCTTTATCAGCATAAAAACGCTCTTGAAACCATTAGTTGCAAAGAAAAACAACAGCGCCGGATGGTCTATTTAGAACTCGATACAACTTCGCCAGGTTTAAACTGGAAAGCGCTTGAAATGGACGGTAAAAACTGTTTTTATCAAAATCGGAATGGATTTGAAACAATAAGCTGTCGAGACAGATCATAGATTATCATTTTGGATCAGGTAATTTCCGGATAGTTTAATGTTGATACTACTCATGGCCGAGCGGATTCTAGGGTATCCGGCGCTCCTATACCAAAACCTGATTCGCACAGACAACGGTCGCGAAAAAGCCATTTAAGGCTGCTATGGTTCCAACATTGAAGTCATCCGCAACAAATTGTGGGTTTGATGGCGCAAGAAAATCATTTGGCCTAACTTGGTTTGTCTATTGCCAAAGTCAGCATACAGGTTGCCCCTCGCTACTTATGTTGCTCAATCTACCTTCCCCCGGAAGGATTACATGCTATCCAATACGCAAGCGAGCAACCTCTGTTTTGCTCAATCCGGTTTTAGCTGCTATCGTCGCATCGTCAAGAATATCCAACAACTGCCTTGCAATTTCTTGAGCCATGAGTTGTTTGCCTTCTTCTCGTCCTTCTTCTCGTCCTTCTTGTCGCCCTTCTTCTAGCCCTTTTTTCAGCCCTATTTCCAAGCCTTGTTCCAGTCCTTGTTCCAGTCCTTGTTCTAATCCGTCATGCTGTGCTTTTTTTATGGCGCCACGTTGCAGGCGGATAAAGTCGAAACGCTTTTCCTGAGCTTCCAGTTCTTCATCCGACAAACCTGCCAGATTGGCGATATCAAAGGCCTGATGAATATGGAGTTCACGGGACAAACTGTCCGGTATAAACTTCAACGATCCGGCGTTTTTCACAAAATATAGCCAGCGGTCCTTAGCGGTTTGTAATTGATTTTCTTCCAGGATAAATTTAGGCAATTCGATAAAAATCAGCTCGATATCGTCGCCGTATTCGAGTAAATGCTGCTTTTCGATTAATTTGAAACGGCTGGTTAAATCCGGGGTGTCGAATAATTGAAAATCGGTCAAGGTCAGGGCAATTACCGGATTCAATAGGGTATAGTCCTCGCCCTTTTGCAGTTGCAGCGAATAAGACTTGGCGGCGTTAAACAAAATACGTTGCTCAAAGCCTTGCACATTCAGTACCTGCATTTCGATAATCACCTGTCTGCCATCGGCTAGCCGGGCCTTGACATCGACATAGGTATCCTTCATGCCTTTGATCATCGGTATCTGGTAGGGATCGACAATGGTCAGTTCCAGGATGGCCCGCTCCGTTGGATATTCCAGCACGGCATTCAGGAAGTCGATCAGGATAGCGGTACTTTTCTCGCTGCCGAAGACTTTTTTGAAGGCAAAATCGGTTTTAACATCCAGAAAGCGCATAGCTAGGCTCAGGTGACAAGATTGAAGTGACAGGCATTATGGCATTGCGGCAAGTTTCCCTCAAGCAGGCCTGGCGGATCGCCTATCGGCATTCCGCTCTACGCCTCCCCCGAATCACTATAACCCGTCTTTATCCCGCAAGGTATTATAGATTTTGAAGCCCAGTATCAACGCAGCCAATATAAATGTAATGGCATTGGCAACGATAATGGCCGGATTGGACAAATACAGACCGTAAATCAGCCAAAACAGTACGCCTAAGGCAAACAGGCCGTACATGCTTAAGGATAACGATTGGGTATCGCGGGTTTTGATGGTCTTGATGGCTTGCGGCAGAAACGATAAGGTGGTCAGCATCGCCGCCATATAGCCGATCAATTCGGGTGAAAATTCCATGAATCCGATTTAATAATGTTGCCAGACGTAATAGCCGGCGGCTAACAGCAACAATTGCGAAAATGCCAGCATCCAGAAATAAGCGACAAACATCATCGCCTTTACCGGTTTTTCAGCGTCCTTGCCGGCAATTAATAACCAGCCGCCCAAGGCTGACAAGCCGATCACAATCAACAAAGCATCAATCGCTAACGGCATAGCGGTCAACGCGGCGGCGGCGCTAAGACTTCGCGCGAGCCGTTGCTTTCGGCAGGACTGACCACGCCGGCATTTTCCATGTCTTCAATAATCCGCGCGGCACGGTTATAGCCGATTTTAAAGCGTCTTTGCACGCTGGATATAGAGGCTTTTCGGGATTCTGTCACAAACTGCACGGCTTCGTCGTACAAACTGTCGCTCTCGGACTCTTCGTTTTCAGCGCAGGCGATTTCGCCGCTATCAGTACGTTCCTGAGTAATTTCATCCAGATAATTGGTCGGACCGGTTTTTTTCAGGAATTCAACGACACGGTGAACCTCATGATCATCGACAAAAGCACCATGTGCCCGGATTGGAATACTGGTTCCGGAAGGCAGGAACAACATATCGCCGTTACCCAGCAGCGCTTCGGCACCGCCTTGATCGATAATGGTTCTGGAGTCGATGCGCGATGAAACCTGAAACGATATTCGGGTCGGCACGTTGGCTTTAATCAGACCGGTCAGAACATCCACCGAAGGCCGTTGCGTCGCCAGAATCAAATGGATACCAGCCGCACGGGCTTTTTGCGCCAGACGAGCGATCAATTCTTCAACTTTTTTTCCCACCACCATCATCATGTCGGCCAATTCGTCGATAACGATGACGATGCTGGGCAGCTTATCCAAGAGTGGATAATCCTCTAAAGCGACCGGCGTTTCCGGTCTGAACAACGGGTCGCGCAGTGGTGTACCTGCTGCCGCGGCTTCCGATACCGCATGATTATAGCCGGCCAGATTACGCACGCCCACTTTGGACATCAATTTATAACGGCGCTCCATTTCCGCCACCGCCCAGCGCAAGGCATTCTGGGCGTCCTTCATGTCGGTAACGACCGGCGACAGCAAATGCGGGATGCCTTCATAGACGGAAAGCTCCAGCATTTTCGGATCGATCATGATCAAACGCACATCTTCCGGTTTGGATTTATATAACAAGCTGAGGATCATGGTGTTGATCGCGACCGACTTGCCGGAGCCGGTGGTTCCTGCTACCAGCGCATGCGGCATTTTACCCAGATCCGCAACCACCGGCGTACCGGAAATGTCCTTACCCATCGCAATGCTAAGCTTGGATTTAGCGCGTTCAAACTCATCTGAAACCAGCAAATCGCGTAGCGATACCATCTCCCGTTCCTGGTTGGGGATTTCCAGGCCGATCACCGATTTGCCTTCAATAATCTCGACAATCCGCACACTGGTGACAGATAAGCCGCGCGCCAAATCCTTGGACAAGCCGCTAATCCTGCTAACCTTGACACCCGCTGCCAGACGCAGTTCGAAACGGGTTATGACCGGACCGGGATAGACGCCTTCCACTTCGACGGCGATACCGTAATCTTGCAACACGCTTTCGACCTGTCTGGAAATTTCTTCCAGTTCCAGCTTCGAATAACGCTTGACCTTTATTTCGCGTTTATCCAGCAAAGACAAGGTCGGTAAGGCATTCAGATACATGCCCGGCTCGAAATCTTCGCTAGGTTTACCGTCTTTTCGGCGTTGCGGCTTGACAACAGGTTCTTCCTGTATAAACGTTTGCGGCTCGGGTGGCGTGGGCTTGACAATTTGCAATTTCGATTTTTTGGCCTTTTCCTCGACCGCGATTACGGCGGAAACACGGGGTTTGGTATTTTCGGCTGCCGGTTGCGATTTTTCGGTCCTGTAACGGGCGGGCGCGGCCTGTTGACCCAGCAATGCACAGGCGGAAATGGCGAATTTGCCTATCATATTCATGACCGTCAGCCAGGAAAGGCCGGTCAACAGGGTAACGCCGGTCATAAATACCGCTAGCAAAAGCAGGGTAGAACCGGAATTGCCTAACAAACGCACCAGAATTTCACCGGTTTCCCGACCAATGATCCCCCCCGGACTATCCGGCAGATCGACTTTGGTTCTCAAAAAATAAAAATGCAGAAAACAAATCGCCGAACCGGAAATGATGGTAAAGAAAAAACCGCAACAACGAACGAGTACCTTCCATCCGGCGTGTTGCGGATTCTCCGGGCTAAAACGCAGATAACCTAACCAGAAAATGATGATGGGGATAAAATAGGCGGTCAGCCCCAAAAAACTCAAAATAAAATCGGCCAGCCAAGCTCCGAACAAGCCGCAGGCGTTATGCAGGGATTGATAGGATGTACTATGACTCCAGCCAGGATCGTCTGAACTGAAAGTAATTAATGCAATTAAAAAAAACAGAGCGCAACTGGAAAACCCCAATAGTGCAATCTCGCGATAACCTCGCGCAGCTCTTTCTTCAACAACAGCAACCATAATGGTAGGCTCTCACAAATAAAGTATCTGAAAACAGGATTATAGATGATAAACCGAATATTTCACATTAGCCCAATGCAAATAGATAAAGATAATTATCCTTATTACGGTAACGGTTTTATCGGTAGGCAATAGTCCGTATAATTTTGCTACCTTTCCCCAATAGAGACACTCGACACATGGCATCCCCTAAACATTGCAAACTCTTGATTTTAGGTTCCGGTCCGGCCGGCTACACAGCAGCGATTTACGCCGCGCGCGCCAATCTAAACCCGGTGATCATCACCGGCATACAGCAGGGCGGACAACTGACCACTACCACGGATGTCAACAACTGGCCGGGCGATGTGGAAGGACTGCAAGGCCCTGACTTGATGGAAAGGATGCGCGTGCATGCCGAGCGCTTTGCTACCGAAATCATATTCGACCATATCCATACCGCCGATCTGTCGAATCGGCCATTTACCTTGACCGGCGATTCCGGGGTGTACACTTGCGATGCTTTGATTATTGCTACCGGTGCTTCGGCTAAATATCTGGGACTGCCTTCCGAGGAAGCCTTTAAAGGCCGCGGCGTTTCCGCATGCGCTACCTGCGACGGTTTTTTCTACCGAAACAAGCCGGTAGCGGTGATCGGCGGCGGCAATACCGCCGTGGAGGAAGCGCTTTATCTCGCCAATATTGCCTCCGAAGTGACAATCGTACACCGCCGCGATAAATTCCGCTCCGAGAAAATACTTTCCGACAAGTTACTGGAGAAGTCCAAAACCGGTAATGTCCATATCGAATGGAACCACGAACTGGACGAAGTACTTGGCGACGATATGGGCGTCACCGGTGTCAGACTCAGAAGCACCCAGGACGGCTCTACCAAAGAAATCGATGTTCATGGCGTCTTTATCGCTATCGGACATACCCCCAACACCGATATTTTTGCCGGTCAACTAACCATGCTTCATGGTTACATCATCGTCAACAGCGGCATTCACGGCAACGCCACGGCTACCAGCATTCCCGGCGTGTTTGCCGCCGGCGACGTGATGGATTCGCATTACAAACAGGCCATCACCTCGGCGGGCGCAGGCTGTATGGCGGCACTGGATGCGGAAAAATATTTGGATGAGCACCAAAGCATTTAGCCAAAAAAATGCGGTACATACCCTACTCGCTGCCATTATCCTATATCTTTTATGGTTCGTAACCGTGTAGGCTGGGTTGCATGCTTTCCGCAACCCAACAATACAGGGATGTGCCATAAAATGATTGACTTAATGACAGCCCCGATCTAAACCAAACGGTATTAATCCGTGTTTTATGCAACTCAAGTTCCTCGACCCTATCAATCCTGAGCAGGCTTTTCCGGCACCTGAACGAGCCCTGAAAGAACCCAACGGCTTGCTGGCGGTTGGCGGTTGCCTGTCGCCGCAACGACTGATCAAGGCTTATAGCCAGGGCATTTTCCCCTGGTACAACCCCGGCGAGCCGATTTTATGGTGGTCGCCCGACCCGCGTTTAGTTTTGTTTCCCGATAAGCTGTCTATTTCGCGCAGCCTGAATAAAACCATGCGCAAACAAGCATACGAAATAGTTTACGACCGCTCGTTCCGGCAAGTCATGATGGCTTGCGCCGCACCGCGCGATAAAAGCGGCGGCACCTGGATTACCGGTGAAATGTTGCATGCTTATCAAAAACTGCATCGGCAAGGCGTAGCCCATAGTTTCGAGGCTTGGCAAGCTGGGGAATTGGTCGGCGGCTTATATGGGGTAGCCATCGGGCAGGTTTTTTTCGGCGAGTCGATGTTTCATAGCCAAACAGACGCTTCTAAAGTGGTATTTGCACAGATGGTCCGGCAATTGATAGACTGGGATTACCGGTTGATAGACTGTCAGGTCAGTAGTGGACATTTGCTCAGCTTGGGAGCCGAAGAAATTTCCAGAAAGGATTTCCAGATGCTGCTGATGCAATACTGCCACCAAAATCCGCAACCGCAAGCCTGGACGAAATGATTTCAGTTCCGCTCTGGCAAACTGCCGAACATGCCTGTAGCTATCTGGATGGCATGCAGAGCCGCTCGCTGGTGGTCGATCCCGATTTCCCACTCGATACCCGGCTTTATTCGCAATTGATAGAACAAGGATTCAGACGTAGCGGCGATCAAGTCTATAAACCGCGATGCCGAAACTGTCAGGCTTGTGTGCCGACCCGTATAGAAGTTGACAAATTCCAAGTTAATCGCTCGCAAAAACGCTGTATTAAACGCAACATACTCACCGAAGTTGCGATTAAACCAGCCGAATTCGATCGCCGGCATTTTGAGTTGTACCTACGCTATCAAGCCGTGCGCCACGACAAAGACCGCACAGACGGCACCAGTCCGAACGAATATATGCAATTTCTCGGCAGCCATTGGTGCAATACCTGGTTTGTAGAATTTTCGATCGGCGGCAAACTGGCGGCAGTCGCAGTCGTCGATGTGCTGGATGATGCCCTGTCTGCGGTTTACACCTTCTTCGAGCCGGAATTTGCAGACTATAGTCTCGGCGTTTTTGCGGTGTTATGGCAAATCGAACAAGCCGGACAGTTAAATCTTGACTATGTCTATTTAGGTTTTTGGATTAAAGATTGCCGGAAAATGCGTTATAAAAACCAGTACCAACCTTTGTTCGGTTTGTTCGACCGGCATTGGCAACCGATTTCTAACCAGCCTATAAAATAAGAGGAAAAAACCTGTGCCGAAAGCTAACGAACTCAAAAAGGGTACCGCCATCGAAATCAACGGCGAACCTTATATTGTAAAAAAAATCGAGGTACGCAACCCAACTTCCCGCGGAGCCACGACATTATATAAAATCCGCTATGCCCACATGAAAACCCGGCAAAAGCTGGACGAAACCTATAAAAGCGACGACATGTTAAAAACAGCGGATTGCTCAAGGGTACCGGTGCAATATTCTTATCAGGATGGCGACAATTACCATTTCATGCATTCCGAAACTTATGAACAATACAGCCTCACAGCCGAAGATATAGAAGAACAAATCGAATATCTTAGCGAAGGACTGGAAGGCATTGTCATGTTATTGATGGACGATGCGGCTCTGGGCATCGAGTTGCCGGCAGCGATTACCTTACAAATTGTCGAAACTCCGCCAGCCATGAAAGGCGCCAGCGCCACCAATCGCACCAAACCGGCGAAATTGACAACCGGCCTGGAAATCCAAGTCCCTGAATATATAGAATCCGGGGAAATGATCAAAGTGAACACGGATACCGGGAAGTTTATGTCGAGAGCTTGAGTTTTTGCATGAGCGGACAAAACCGATTCGAAGCAGCGTTCCAATTACATTTGGCAGGCAAACATCAGGACGCGGAAATGGCCTATCGGCTTATATTGTCCGACGATCCTCTGCATGCAGATGCCCGACATTATCTGGGGGTCTTGCTGCACCAGCTGGGACAAACCCCGGAAGGCATCTCATTGATTATGGCCGCGCTGGAATCGGATTCAGGCAACGCCGGGCATTATAACGATCTAGGTAATATTCTGGTTGAGTGCGGGGAGTTGGCGAGTGCTGCGGAAGCATTTCGTAAATCGCTGAATCTGAATAGCGACGATGCCAATGTCTGGAACAATCTCGGTTCCGTTCTGCACCGCCTAAAAGATTATGATTCTGCGGAAAGCGCCTACCGTAACGCACTTGAGCAATCGGCCGGTTTCGTGCCGGCCATGAATAATCTAGCTGCATTATTAATGGAAACCGACCGCCAGGAACAGGCATCGGTCTTTTTTTGTCAAGCATACGTTCAGCCTCCGCTAACCGGCAAACCGCTTAAAGTTTTGGGCTACGCTTATTATCGTCTCGGCCTTATAGCAAAGGCCGCCGAATGTTACCGCGAATGGCTAAATATCGAACCTGCCAATGCCTTTGCAAAGCACCATCTGGCCGCTTGTACAGCGAAAGATATTCCAGTCCAGGCCTCGGATGACTACCTAAGGACATTCTTCGACGACATGTCTGAACATTTCGATGAAAAGATGACTTGCATACTGGGCTATCGCGGACCGGAAATTGTCGCCGATTTACTTGAAGGGTATATAGCAAAGGATAGAACCCTGGATGTTTTAGACGGCGGCTGCGGCACCGGTCTTTGCGCGCAGGTTCTTGCGCCGTATGCCCGGCATCTGACCGGCGTTGACCTGTCTCGCGGCATGTTGATAAAGGCCGGAGAGAGAAAAGTTTACGATGAATTGGTTGAAATGGAATTGATTCGCTATCTGCAAGGAAAATATGACGCCTTCGATTTAATCGCCATGGCCGATACCTTGATCTATTTCGGCGAGTTGGCCGCGCTTTTCACTGCCGTTCGAAAGGCATTACGAACTGCCGGGCTGTTCGTATTCACGGTGGAGGCAGAGCTGTTACCGGTCGATTTCCGGCTAACGCCCAGCGGACGTTACGCTCACAACCGGTTATACCTCAGCAAAATGCTTGATGACCAGGGCTTTGCGATTCTTCGTTGCGAAGATGTCATATTGCGCAACGAATTTGCCATCCCTACACAGGGTATCGGTGTTCTAGCCCGGATTTTGCCGCAATGATACCGAACAGTGGTATTGATAGTAATTTAGATTAGGATTGACATGCAAACTCGAATCAGTAAAAGTGTATGAATCGTTAATGGACTTTTTCTTCCCATGAACTTGCTGCCATTCCTTTCTATTTTCGTTGCAATTTTTTTAGGCTTGGTCATCACCCTGATGGCTTTATCAGGCACATTATATGCGTACCACATCAAGCTTAAATCCATAGATGTTGTACTGTTCGGTTGCTGGGTTGCCTATGAAATTCCTTTTGACGATACTGAAGATGTTCAAAAAGTCTCTCGAAATGAAATAAAACCTGATTTACAAACCATGCGCATCGGTAATAGTTTATCCAATCAAAAAGTATTGATAAAACGCCGTTCGGGTAAGTTTACAAAAATTGTATTAACGCCGCCTGATGCAAAAGTATTTATCAGGCAGTTGGACTTGGCTCGAAACACCTTGCCTTAGCTTGCCGAATTTTAGC
>CAVXZR010000084.1:0-10440 GCA_963765965.1 uncultured Pseudomonadota bacterium | reverse complement strand
TCGTTTGCGGATCGACCCATTTTTTTAGGCCATCCGCCAACCAGACACTATCGTCTTGGCTTAGGTCGTGTCCTGCCCAGGGATGGGTGATAAGTTCTATTTGCCATTTATCGCGAATGGCGACTGAGCAAACCGGGGCTACCAGCCGGTCGCCCCGGCTATTGACCAATAAAACCGGCTTCTGCGGTTTAGTTCCTGAGGGTTTATAGCTGGCTGCAGCAAAAATTTGTCGCAAGCTATTGCCTGCACTAACGGGACGCTTAGTCTGAATGCTAAACCATTCGGAAACGATACGATCATCCGAATCCCGGCTATTGCATACCAGTTGCAAAATTGCCGCTTCTCGACGATAAATATCAGTCTGCATCAGAATCTGCAATACTCTACCGTAACTTTGCCAACGCAAACGTTGATAAAATTCGCTTAAACTCGCGAAACTGGTATTAACCAAAACCGCACCGCTTAAGTCTTCCGGATATTGTAGAAGCCACTCCCAAGCGACCATACCACCCATAGACAATGCCAATACGGTCAATGGCTTCCGTAACAAACCCTTCTCTTGTGCTTGATGACGAATTATTTCAGTGATTTCCGGTATACTGCTCGGGCTTTTATATTGATACAATTGGCCTGTTCCGGGTAAATCCAGGGTATATATATAAGAGTATGGAAATACGGTCTGCATTTGCGGCAAAAAAGCCCCCCAATGCGCAGCTTCCCTTGATAAACCGCGTAAAAGCAGCCAGTTCTGCCCTAATTCCTCATTCATACCATAATGCTCGTGCTTGTTCGTAACAATCCTTTTTTTGTGCCTGTTGCAACGATGCCCAGCGCTCTGGATTAAGCAAACTACGATAGATAAAATCAAACAAAGTAAAATGCCTGCGCAAGATGCGTTGCTGGCGATGCGGTAACAACGGATGAAACAGACCGTGGCGTTGAAATAAATGCCAAGGACTTTTTCGCAGCCATAACCACGATCCCATTTCCAGTGTTAGCGGCAAAAACAGCCCCCGCCCCTCTTCATGACATTGTTGAAAGTCGTCATACAGATAATCCCATAAATCGCCGTTTATCACATACTCATGGCTTGTCGGTTCAATTTTGTAAAAATGGTGTGGATAGCATCGGTCAAATAGTTGCTTCCAGGCGTAAATCTCGGCGAGTGCCTGAAAAGGCTTTTTGCTTGAGGCATAAGGAAACCATAAACGATCATGAATACCGAAACCGGAATGTAAATCGACAGCAATTGACAGAGGTGAATTGAACATATGCCGTTTAATGACCTGGCACAATGCTCGCGACTCTGTTTCCATCCGGGTTTTATCGCCACGAAACCATGGTAAAAACGGGGTAAGCCGGTGACCGCTGTAAAGCCTGGTATTAACAGCACCTTCTATCGGTGCATTGCGCATCAGATCGACACCGTTGCCATTACAACGCGTACCGGTATAGACACCAACAGGATTGACAATAGGTACGAACACCAGACGCGATTTAGTCAACCGCACTACAAATTCTTCATCCCAATCCAACAAATTCACAATCGTTTGCAGATAAGACAAAATCACCTCGGAGCCGATTTTTTCCAACCCGTGCACACCGCCGAAATATCCCAAGACCGGCACATCCTCCTGCATTGAACCCAGCGCGATACAGTAAATCGGAAATTCTCTGTCTTTATAGCTTATGCGCTCGACAATTTCTACCTGCGCCCGTGCGCCCAACTGGACTATGATGTCTTCAAGCTGAGCCATTTCCGGAAATGGCTTGTGACTCATGGTTATTAGCAAGATAGGCGGGTATCGATATATCTCATTCTTTTCTTGGGGGCAATTTTGTCGATTTCGACCATAATCAGACTATCGATGCAGTTGTTGAAATCAGGATCGATATTGAAGTCGATAAAATGACAGCCTTTGTTGACACAGAGCTCAACATATTGTTTATATAGTGTGGGGACTTTAACTCCCAGTTTTTTAAGTTCGCCGTTAAGGACTTTAAAACTGGTTGAATAATCCGTATTAAATTCGGTGGCTGCGAACTGACGGCTTTGTTCGGAAATGACAAATGGCTTTCTGGCTTTTGTTTGAAGAAGATCGGAACCGCATTGCTGCTGATAAAAGCCGATAATCAATTCCTTTGCCAGATGGGGGTACGAATTGCTGATACTAACCGGACCGAACAAATATTTGATCTCCGGTTGTTCTCGCAAATAGGCTCCGATGCCATACCAGAGATACTCAAGGCTATGCTGCCCCCAATAACGTGGCTGCACAAAACTGCGTCCCAGCTCGATACTATAGGGCAGATAGGCTGCAAAATCGCTTTGTAAATCGAATAAGGTCTGAGTATAAAACCCTTCGATACCGTGCGTTGCCATAATTTTAGGGCCTTCGCCTACACGGTAAGCACCGACGATCTCCAAATCATTATCGTCCCACAACACGATATGGCTATAATAAATATCAAACTTATCCAGATCCAACGGCAAACCGGTGCCTTCTTCGACAGAACGAAAGGTTAGTTCACGTAATCTGGCAATTTCCTGCATGACTGGGCAGTCGTCCAAAAACCGATAAAGAAAAATCTTTTTACCATCGCGAGTCTCACCCAACATACGAGATTGATACAAAGCTTTTTTTACAGCTTTGGTATCCGCAGGATGGACCACAGTTTCAACTGTATCGAATAATGCAGGCTTATTTTTTTTGCCTAGATTCAGTACATGTTTACGAAATCGCTGACTAAGCTGCTTGTTATTTTCGGTACTCTCTACTATAGCGGCATAGGGAATAGGTGCGCCGACCTTGAATTTAATTTCCTGATTCTTTTTATTAAACATCTCCTTGACCAGCAGCATGGTGCCTAACGGCTTATAAAGGGTGGATATGCTGTAGAACAAGGCAGAGTTATTGGCTTTAATATGGATGGGCAGAATTGTGCAGCGGGATTTTTTCGCCAGTTTGACGAAGCCTGTTTGCCATTTACCGTCACGGATGCCTGCCGGAGTTATGCGAGACACTTCACCCGCCGGAAAAATGATAATAGCCTCCTCGTTTTCCAAAGCCTCAAGCATGGTTTTGTAAGTATCTTTAAGACCTTTTTTCTCGGATAACACATCCACCGGAAGAAATACCGATTGTAACGGCTCCATATGCGAAAGGACACGGTTGGCTACGATACGCACATCAGGGCGAACCGTGCGAATTAGCTTGACCAATGCCAGACCGTCCAGCGTACCGAGAGGGTGATTGGCGACAACCAGTAACCGGCCTTCCGAAGGAATATTGTTGAGGGAGTTATTGCTGACCTGAAAATTGAACTTGAAGTAGTGCAGCAGTTTGTCAAGAAACGCAAAACCGCGCAGATGCCGGTTTTTTTGGATAACATTATTGAATTCGTCTTCGTGGATCAGTTTTCTCAGGGCTTTCACGACCAGCTTATTGTCTTTGCCCAGTTTTAAATCAGGATAGGTTTCTTTCAATATGCGTTCGGCATCAATCATTTATGTTGATCCAATAGAAAAGGCGGAAATGTTACGAAAAGTCTAACCAGCCAATGTGTCAGAATTATGAAAAAGAATCATGCTTTGAAATACTTTTGTCATCTTCGAAATAAAACAGATTATACACGCCTGTTTGCAATAATAAGTTTCATTTTTAAATCTTTTCACCCCATACCGCTGCAAAATCGACATCCAGTCTACTGAAAATTATGCAAGGTCTGCTACAGCTTCGGCGAATGAACCAAGTCAACAAAATTTTATGTACTAGAGGTATATTTCAGAAATAGGCGGGAGTGACAATAGCCACTCCCACTGTAACCACTCCAAATCCGCGATACCATTTCTAATGTTAAACATTAAACAGCAAGCAAACGCTTCGGCTAAATAACCTAAATTTCGGCTCCAGGTTGATTGAGATATCTTTTAGATAATGTAATTGCCGCATTAAATTGAAAAGGTAAGCATAAAGGCTGCTTTTCGAACTAACTAACAAATAAATACATTAAGCCTGCTATTTATTTTTCTGAGCATTAGCAGGTGCAATAACCGGTTCACCCGACGGCTTTATTTTAATCAACCAGCCATCCTGCCCAAGACAGCCGCCCTCTTGATCTCTAGCCGTTAAATGAATACGCGCGAAACCATCGCGTAGCGAAGCGGGTAATTTGGCGCTAGCAACCAAAAAATTGACTCTATCAGTGACGGTTACCTTCAATTTTTCGGTTTTAGCTTCTGCCGTCACGCTATGCGGATCGGCACCGCGGCTTACATGAAACGAGATGACCGATTCCGGAAGCACCTCGGTCTTGGCAACAGGGACAAATTCTCTAAATTTCGGTTTTTTACATTCTTTTTTCTCATCATCTTCACGAGCGGCAGCAAATGCCGTGCCGGTAAAAATGATAGCGCTGATTAGAATGGCACTTTTCCAGTAAATTGCTAATTTCATAGTCGGCCTCTTGATTATTATTTTAATGATCTTGCAGGCTGAACTTTAATCAGTTTTCACCGTCAATTCAACGCTTAAATATGTCATGCCGATATTCTATTGTGCAAGCCAAAGTTAAACTTCTAGCTCATATCGGTTTTGAAATGTAAAATCTACCGATTTCATTCAGCATTAAGAGTCAATGAGCATAGAACTTAGAGGCACCACCATACTTTCCGTGCGGCGCGGCAAAAAAGTCGTGATAGGCGGCGACGGACAAGTCACCTTGGGTAATACCGTCATGAAAGGCAATGCGCGTAAGGTGCGACGCTTATACCACGATAAAGTCATTGCCGGCTTTGCAGGGGCTACCGCCGATGCATTTACACTCTTTGAACACTTTGAAGGAAAACTGGAAAAGCACAGAGGCAACCTGACACGGGCTGCTGTGGAAATGGCCAAAGACTGGCGGACGGACCGCGCTCTTCGCAAATTGGAAGCCTTGTTGATTATTGCCGACGCAAAAACATCGCTGATCATCTCTGGAACCGGCGATGTCATCGAACCGGAGTACGATTTTATGGCAATCGGTTCCGGCGGTGCTTTTGCACAAAGTGCTGCCCGCGCCTTGCTGGAAAACACCGAATTGAGTGCACGTGAGATTGTCGAAAAGTCTTTGACTATCGCTGCCGATATTTGCATTTATACCAACCACAATCTCCGAATCGAAGAACTGGATACGGAGCCACAAGAGTAAATTCATGAGTCAAATGACCCCTAGAGAAATTGTCAGCGAACTGGATAAACATATTATAGGTCAGGCTTCCGCTAAACGATCTGTCGCCATTGCACTTCGTAATCGCTGGCGTCGTAGTCAGGTTACAGTTGAACTACGCGACGAAATTACCCCTAAAAATATTTTAATGATAGGCCCGACCGGCGTCGGTAAAACTGAAATCGCCCGCCGTCTGGCACGCCTTGCCAATGCGCCGTTCATCAAAATCGAAGCCACTAAATTTACCGAAGTCGGTTATGTCGGTCGCGATGTGGAATCCATCATCCGCGACCTGATTGATTCAGCAGTCAAAATGTCTCGGATATCGGCTATTGAAAAAGTCCAGATCCGTGCCGCGGATGCCGCCGAAGAGAAAGTCCTGGATATATTGCTGCCCGCTGCCGAAGGTGGCATGCTGTCGGAATCGGAATCCGGCACCCGCCAAAAAATGCGCAAAAAACTTCGTGAAGGTGAACTAAACGACAAGGAAATCATGATTGATGTCCCTGCTGCCTCTGTCGGGGTGGAAATCATGGCGCCTCCCGGCATGGAAGAAATGACCAGCCAGCTGCAAGGCATGTTTCAGAATCTTAATAGTGGCCGAACAAAATCCCGTAGACTTAAAATCAAGGATGCTCTGAAACTTTTACAGGAAGAAGAGGCCGGCAAACTGATAAACGAAGAAGAAATCAAACAATCGGCACTGGAATCAGTCGAACAGCACGGCATCGTCTTTCTTGATGAAATTGACAAAATCTGTAAACGTTCGGAATTGGGCGGCGGCGAGGTATCCAGAGAAGGCGTGCAGCGGGATCTGCTACCCTTAGTGGAAGGCAGCACAGTCAGCACTAAATATGGGATGATCAAAACAGACCATATACTATTTATTGCGTCCGGCGCTTTTCATTTAACGAAGCCTTCGGATTTAATTCCGGAACTGCAAGGCCGCTTTCCGATTCGCGTTGAACTGAACGCTTTGAGCGCCGATGATTTTGTCCGTATCCTCACCGAGCCAAACGCTTCTTTGACCGAACAGTATCAAGCCTTGCTGGCGACCGAAGGCGTGGATCTGAAATTTACCGAGAACGGCATTAAACGCATTGCTGAACTAGGTTGGGAAGTTAACGAGAAAACCGAAAATATCGGCGCCAGACGGCTACACACCATACTGGAAAAGCTGCTTGAGGATATTTCTTTCAGCGCTTCGGATCTAGGCGATAAATCCGTTCTCATCGACGCAGCTTACGTTGATGAACATCTGATGGAATTGGCGCATGATGAAGACTTAAGCCGCTACATACTTTAATATGCGATTAAATATTTCCCCGTGCCATTGCACACCCACAGAAATAAAACTGCATAAGGTATCGGCAATACTGGAATTACATTTCGACGATGGCAGTATTTTTGAATTACCTAGCGAATATCTGCGGGTTTACACTCAATCTGCCGAAGCGGTCGGTCATGGACCCGGGCAGGAAACCCTACAAACCGGCAAGGAAAATGTCAGTATTACCGATATCCGCCCGATCGGTAATTACGCCATCGCGCTAACATTCAGCGACGGACACAACAGCGGCATTTACACTTGGGATTTACTTTATAAGCTCGGCTCGGAATTTCCTCTTCTTTGGTCGGCTTATCTCGAAGAACTAGAATCAGCCGGTATCAGCCGTAAATCGCCCTTACATTCATAACCCAAAAGATGACAAACGATAACACCACCCATTTCGGTTTTAAACAAGTTCCAAAACAAGAAAAAGTCGCGCTGGTGCGCGGCGTTTTCGATTCAGTCGCTAGTCAATATGATGTGATGAACGACCTGATGTCTTTCGGTATTCACCGCCTCTGGAAAAGAGTGGCGGTACAATTAGCCAATATAAAGGAAGGGGATCAGGTACTGGATTTAGCCGGCGGCACCGGTGATTTAACCACGTTGTTTCATAAACGTGTCGGCAAACCAGGACAGGTCATATTAGCCGATATCAATTCGCAAATGCTGCGTACAGGACGTGATCGTTTAATCGACCGGGGACTGACCGGTAACATTCGTTACACGCAACTCAACGCCGAGTGCTTGCCGTTTGCAGACAATAGCTTCGATTGCGTCTGCATTGGTTTCGGTCTGCGTAACGTTACCGACAAGGATGCCGCTTTACGTTCCATGTATCGGGTTTTAAAACCGGGTGGCCGCGTCATCATTTTGGAATTTTCCCATCCGACAGACCCGATTACCGAAAAAGTCTATGATTTTTATTCCTTCAATCTGTTACCTAAAATTGGCGCCATCGTCGCCAAGGACGAAAACAGTTACCGTTATCTGGCCGAATCGATTCGTATGCACCCCAAACAGGATGAGCTAAAACGGATGATGGAAACCGCCGGACTGGAACGTTGCGAATATTTCAATATGACACAAGGCATAGTCGCCATACATCGGGGCTATAAATTTTGATGCCGCCACTCGCTACAAAACCATAGGTTCTCTGTAGCAATTTTTAAACCGCTTCAAAAAATCAGGCGCAGAGTCATGCCGGGCAAAATCAGTCATTTCAAACCTTTGATAATCGGCGCCTTGGAAGCCGCGCTCAATCGCTATCTGACACTCGACGAGCAAATTGACTTGCTGTTGACACCGATAGCCGGCAAAGTGATTGCCATCCGCTTCACTCCCTTCGACCAAACTGTCTATCTCTGCCCAAGCAATGAAACTATTCAGGTGTTGGAAAGCTATCATGGCAAAGTTGACGCGACTCTGACCGGTTCGCTACTGGCATTGGGCTTAATGGGACTCAGTGCCACTCCGATGCATGCACTTTTTAAGGGCAAGGTGCGTATTGAAGGGGATATGGCTGTTGCCCATAAACTTCAAGACCTTTTTGCAAAACTGGATATCAATCTTGAAGGCAAGCTGGCGCGTTACACCGGCGATAATTTTGCGCAAAAGCTAAACAATATGTTCCGCAACACTCGTGACTGGAGTCGATATAGTGTCAGCACTTTTCAGCTAAATCTGGAAGAATTTCTTCAGGAAGAAACTCGCGATTTGCCGGCCAAATCCGAAGCAGAGTTTTTTTTCCAACAAGTTGACGCTTGCCGTTGCGATTATGACCGGCTTAACGCCCGGATAGAACGTCTAATTTTAGCGCTCGGCAAATATTCCGATTCTCAAAACCAAAAAGGACCTCAGTCGTGATCCGCTTCAAAATACTCATGCGCCTCATCCACATCAACTGGGTAATGATGTTTCATGGGCTGGATGAAATCGTCCTGAAAACGCATTTGTTTAGACCTATTAGATATTTAGCGTTTTTTTCGCCTAACTATTGGCTGCGGAAATCGCGCGAACCGCGTGGCGTAAGGATACGCCGTACTCTGGAAGATCTTGGGCCTATTTACGTCAAATTCGGTCAGACTCTGTTGACCCGCAAAGATTTGCTGCCGGAAGATATTGCCGAAGAATTGGTGAAATTGCAAGACAGAGTGCCGCCTTTTTCCGCTGACTCTGCCAGAAAAATCATTGAGCAACAGTTGGGAATGTCCGTTTCCGAAGCGTTTGCCGACTTCGATTCCAAGCCGCTTGCCTCTGCCTCAATCGCCCAAGTGCATACTGCAACCTTGCATACCGGCGAAAATGTGATTGTCAAGGTACTACGCCCCAATATTGAAGACAAAATCCATTCCGATGTTGGCCTTCTCTATGAGTTGGCGCGAATAGCAGAAAAATTTTGGGTGGACGCACGCCGGTTACGATCAGTTGAAATAGTAGCCGAATTTGAGAAAACCATACTGGACGAATTGGATTTGGTGAGAGAAGCAGCCAATGCCAGCGCCATACGCAGCAATTTTAAAAACTCCAAAATGCTTTATATTCCGGAAATCCACTGGCCGCTCACGCGCCGGAAAGTATTGGTTATGGAACGCATTTACGGCATTCCGGTTGGCGATATACAGGCTTTGCGCGACGGAAACGCCGATTTTAAAGCGCTCGCCGAAAGAGGTGTCGAAATTTTCTTCACGCAAGTATTTCGAGACAATTTTTTCCATGCCGATATGCATCCGGGCAATATTTTTGTCGAATTGCCGGACAAATATCTGGCTGTAGACTTTGGTATTGTCGGCAGTCTTTCCGATACAGATCAGCGCTATTTAGCCGAAAATTTTCTAGCCTTCTTTAACCATGATTACCGCCGGGTTGCGCAAATGCACATTGAATCCGGCTGGGTTCCCCGCACTACACGGATTGAAGAATTTGAAGCAGCGATCCGTAGCGTGTGCGAACCGATTTTCGAAAAGCCCTTAAAAGATATTTCCTTCGGCCTGTTACTGCTACGCCTGTTTCAAACCGCACGCCGTTTTGACATGGTGGTTCAGCCGCAATTGGTATTACTGCAAAAAACCCTTCTGAACATAGAAGGTCTTGGCCGCCAACTCTATCCCGATCTGGATTTGTGGCAAACAGCCAAACCGTTTTTGGAAAACTGGTTCAAACAACGATTAGGACCAAGCGCTAAAATAAAGGAGTTGTTGAGCAAATTTCCGGAAATCACCGAGCAACTGCCGGAGTTTCCTGCACTGTTTTTGCAAGCGATACAAAGTACAGCACAAATGCAACAGCAAATGCAACAGCAAAATCAGGAAATAGCTCTGTTGCGAAAACAATTTAGACACAACAATCAAAGCACTTTACGGGCAATTTTAACCGCTGCATTCCTTATCAGTGGGGCGATTTTAATGCAGTCGTTTCTGCATATAAACGGCTAGGAGGCTGCTAGATAAAATAACGGATCGATACAACGCCAGAATATCTACCTAACGCACTTCAGTGCAATTTTGGGCAACTAAGATTTAAGCCCGTCGCTACCTACAGAAAGGTTTTAACGACGTCCTCTGGACCACCAGCGCTAAAATATTGATGCGCTCGGAATATAAATTCGTTATCAAGCTTGACAAGCTTTTGGTTAATCGAAAAAATGAAATCAGTTCCCCATTAGTGAACACGAATATCAGCTTTCGTTGTACGGCTTGCTCGCCAAGTGTACAAAACACAACCAAGACCAACCATGAACATCCACAGCGCTGCAGGGACGGGAACCGCAGCAGGTAGATAGGTAGCACTCAAGGTTACCGGGCCATGAGAATTATAGATTTGCGCCTGAGAGTAACCAGGACTCGTAGAAATTAGATAGATAGAATCGTCTTACCCCATACTGACTTTAAGTATCTCGT
>CAVXZR010000083.1:0-7185 GCA_963765965.1 uncultured Pseudomonadota bacterium | reverse complement strand
GATCGTTAGTAACTGTTGGATCCGTGTAATGAACAAACTGATTCGGTGAGGTAGGTAATAATAACGTACCATTTCCAGTAGAATTGGTTGAAACTAAAACGGTTGTTGGAATAAACCCTGATGAATAACTTGTTAAACCGGGTGAAGAAATATTGTCATTCAACAGGAATGAACCACCGACCGTACTAACGGAAATATCGGTGAGGTTGGCGAATGTGTACGACTGATTTAAGTTGCTCGTGCCGCCGTTGTCGAAACTTAAATCGATAATGGCAGAAGATCCCAATACTCCGCCGCCGCCAAAAGCATAGTTACTGCTAACTTGGTAAGTGAAAACTTCGGCTTGAGTAACCATACTCGAAAACAAAAACGGAGTTGCAAAAATAAGAGCGCGCATATTCATGTTTAAAAACCCGTGTAAACAGATAAATACTATAGTTCGTAAATTTAACTTTAAGTAAATTAACAAATCATGTCAATTGTTCTTCCGTACAATCGATAGACGCCAAACTGTGAATTCAACGTTTTTTTACTTAAAACTTATGATTAATGCCCATTCTTTTTACAATTAACTGTAAAGATTTTTTGTACTTTAGACCGAGTTCAAGAAAGTGTCTTTCATAAAATAAAGCGAATAATTCACCAGCCAAAAAAAACTGAACTGCTTCGTTATTTGATCCTGCCACCAAGAAAGAAAATTTATGTCATAAATCAATATATCTTGCCTCATTCAAAGGCAAGTTATTGAAATTTATGTAAAACATCATCTGTAACTCAGCGGAAAAAAATTGCTTATTGCCAACAATAACCAGATTTTCGGGCAATCGGTGTAGAGTCTAAAAGCCACAGACACTTTATGAACTATAAAAACAAAATCATACTATCCAACCAAGTAGATTAATATTGTACTAAAGATCAGTGAACAGCAGAATATTCGATATAAAGTTTGAGCGTCAAACTTATTGATGAAGCGGGCTGAAACAGGATTTATGATTGGAATCTACATTCAACTTGAGCTTAACTGTTATTTTATAATATACCTTTTCGCCGAAATTGCAAATTTTGACTTTCATTCGGATCACACTTTCAAGCATTGATTACACGGTTTTCATACTTCATCGACAAGCATTGAACAATACCTGAAAACTGAAAAAAACCGACAATAAAATATTGCATATAACGGAAATTAAAATAGTTTACATATAATTAGATTTCGTCGTTTACACATAAAAAACAATAATCAGCATGCATTTACAAATTATCTAACAATAATCATACATAACTATTTATATTAACTGCTGTTTATTATGTTATTTTTTTGAATGCAGCATAGCTTATCGATTAATCTTAATTCAAACTCAACCGCACCTGACACAACTTTCAGGCTTGATCTATACCTATGGACTGCAAGCTAGAATCCGCAAACAAACAACAGAATAAAGACAACTTCCAACCGCTTACTCAAACACATCCCCCCAATCCGGTATCGGTAGCGGTTCATTCTCCGTATCGTTTTCTGTTCGAGTGACAACCTCTGATTTGGCAAATTCTTGGGTTTCATGATGTATTGCGGTATTGCCTAACCGATTGCCCGATTTTGACATTGTCGATATTGTTGACAAATAACTATCCAACAATTCGGATAAATGTTCATAAAAATCCGTCAATGAGCCTTGCATCTGTTGCTCAATGAACTGAACAAAAAATATTTTTTCCGCTCCGAAAAGCGCAGCCGATAAATCTTTGGCAGTGTTTTCATCAACCCCATATTGTTCGGTCAAACAAGCCACCATCTTTTTTCGCCTTATCTTTTGTCCACCGTTAACCTCATCGATTAATTTCTCCAGGGCGAGATGATGCCGGTTTTTTGCCCGCCAGTTTTGCAAAAGCATGACTATCAGAGCGATTAGCACCATTAATAACATTTCTATGACGATAATCGACAGTGTTTGCTGCATGCTCACATCTCCTGTTTATCAATCATTATTCTTGATACGATGCTCGGCATCCCGAAAAATTTGCAACATTTTTTTACTGCTGTTTTCCAATTCCAGCGCCGACTGGTTTCCGCTAAACACCCTGGTGTATTCGGCAGTAATTTCATCTATGGTTTGCATGGCTAAATTTAGCTGCTTTTCTAACTGCCGATTAACATGCTCGATTGCTTCTATATTGAGCAGCGCTTTACCACCATTAATAGCTTCTTGGTTCGATTCCAAGCCTGAATTCAAATCGGCTAACAGTTTGCAGTATGGATCGGACAGATTGCTTATCAATTGATCGATTTCAGTCAGTAATGACGGATCCCGTTGTAAAAACATCTGGATGACCCGTTGAACCAATGCGCGCTCCGTAGCGCTCACTTCCTGTAAAACGCCGTCTACCCTTTTACGATCAACAGCACAGTTTTCCAGCAAAAACGTTTCCAGCATTTGGCTTTTGAGCAAGTCTTCATCGCTTAATGCACCGACAAAACGCTCAATCTCGGCCACTTCCTTATCACGCTTGTTCCTGGTCATAAAATACATTCCCAAAGCCAGTACTATCATTGCTATTAGCCCTTCCGCCAGCAAGATTACCAAAGCAGGCTCTAATTCCATCATGACAATCTCTCCAGCAATTGCTGTTGTTTTTCAAGCCTGATCCTTTTCATCGCTCGAAAAATTAGAAATCCGCCACCGACGAACAATAGATTCACACCTAATATGATTGCGCCGACTTGCAGCCAGTCAGTTGGGGCCGGCATTGATTTTTCATGTTTTTCTTCAACGTTTTCCGCCTGGACAGGATGAGCTTCCGAGCCCGTTTGTTCGGATTCATGCAAATCGGGGTTTACAACTGGTGTAAATACAGCGTCGTCTATTTTGAAAGGTTTGATGACCGGTAAAATCGGTTTACCATCCGTTGTTTTTGCCATCGCGCTAAAATTGACCGTAACTTCTGTTCCCGGAGGTAAATCGTCCAGCTTAATCGACCATAAGCCGTCTTTTGCCTCAATAGTATGGGTTTCAACCGGTTTATCGGCTCTATTAATTTTTGCCTCTATCACTAGCGATCCTGCATCTATTAAGCTCAGATCAGGTTGCAGCTTTAAAGTCACTTCGCGTTTGTCATAGTCTATTTGTTTTTCAATTCGGATCGGTTCGGCAATCACAGAAAACTCCCTGCGGATGTCGCGATTAAAGGTTTTTCCGTCGGCAACGATAGCCAGATTATGCTTGCCTTGAGTTAATTCGTTGAAGATATAGGTAAAATAACCGGGTTTGCCGGAAACAGGCTGTAAAATTTGCGGCGGTTGCTGATCCAGGGAGACTGTAACTGTCATTACCTCCAAAAAATCGGCGCGGCTGATCAGTTTATCCTGATCGGTGAAATGAATTTTTATAGCCAAAGGTTCTATTTGCGAAAGATAATTGGACAATTCCTCCACCTGCATTTTCAAATCGGTAATAATCATCACCTGATCATCAGGATCGACATCCGCCTCTAGCCGCCAATTACCCATCTCGGGGTGATTTACAGTGATCAAATCATAGGAAGCACTTTCCAGCCAAGCGACATGGTCAGGCGTATTTTGTTTGTCGATTTTTTTTTCTGCTGGAGTAAATAATTTGCTGGGCAAGGAATTCGACTTCTTTAAAACCAGCAAAGAAAACTCCTTAACGCCGCTATCCACTGCAAATCGATTGCCGGTCAGCGGCAAGCTGTCCTTTGGGGAAGCTTTTAAAATCATTTTTAAAAATGCCCGCTGCAATTGTTCGGCAGATTCCGCGTTTTCCGTCCAACCGCCGGTATCGAAAGCCAGCTTATCCAGTAATTCCTTATCGGCTTGATTCGATAAGGCAATGGTTTCTACCTGAATGTTTTTCTGTTGAAGTTTTGGAATCCATTCGCTGAGTATCCTCTCCCTGGAATCGGCACTCACCATAATATCCTTGGATATATCCACCAGCCCGTCAGTGAGCAGTATCAGATGCTTTCTGCCTTTGCCGGCAAAACCGCTAATTAACGCAGTCTGCACCGCCTTTTCTATATCGGTATAAAGCCCATTAGAATGAATATTGCCGGTTTTTTGAAGCGCCTTTTTTTTCCACTCGGCATCCACGGCATCACTATGAACCAATGCAGTGGTTTTTTCGGCAAACAACCAGATAGAGGCTATGGACTTTTCCGGCAACAGACTGATCAATAATTTGCTCGCCTCTATGCGCATGTTTTTTGGATCGGTCTGTTTCATACTGCCGGAAACGTCAATCAGTAGCTGAATTTCATCCTGCTCAGGTAATTCCGATGCCAAAGCGTGGGTGTTGCAAATAAACATTAGCAACAGGCTGCTTACTATAAAGATAAGCTTGTTCATAAAATTTATGCGGATATGTGCAGATACCGACAACTATAGTCTAACATGCTGACAATGCTAGAGTATATCGGAAGCCGGTCACAACGGCGGCTGATTCTCCCCAATGACATCAATCCTGACTTCATTCCCTACCGACAAAATCCCTTTCCCGTCATGCAAGGCGTTCTGGCCGAAATACACCTTGTTTTGCCATTGCCGCAACCGCGCCAGGGTTTTCAAAGGTTCTTTACCACTGACCGCCGTTTCCGGATCGATGCCGGGAACCAGGCATCTTGAACAGGGTTTTGGGAGTCTGAAACCGATGGCGTTTATACTGATTTGCCGCCAGCGATCTTCCGCGTAAAATTCACAACCGGCAACCACTAGATTGGGCCGGAAACGGAGCATGGACAGATTCAGCGACATAGCCTGATTCAAAGCCTGCAAGGAGGCTTCCGAGACGATCAGAAACGGAAAGCCGTCGGAAAAGGCCGTTTCATCGCTATCTGTGGCATACACAGGATCGACCTTACGAATACGGTCATCGGGATGATAGACCAGACGGCAGCGGCAATCTAGAAACCTGCTTAGCCATTCGTCAGCCTGGTGACTTGTGGTTTTGGCGATATACTGGTCATTCCATATACCGACATTGATATCCTCGCCTATCCGGCTTTCAAGCGGCAGTGCGATGTCCGGCTGATCCTGCGCTGACAGAAACAGTTCGCTGCCGCTAATCCGGGTTTTAATCAATGCCATTTTCGGCAAACGCCGTTGACTGAGAAATTGACCGTTTTCGTCGATCAGCATCCATTTTCTGTCGTAGCGCAACCCGGTTTTATCCACGGGCCACTCCTGCACCTGAAAGCCGGCTAACGACTTGACCGGAAAAACATAGATCTGGCTAAGAATAGGCATAGATGATGAATTTCAGGAAAAGATCAGCTCGGTTTGCGTCAACAAGATATGATCGGCCAGTTTTTTTTGATATTGATCGAATTTTAAGCCGTAAATCTGAACGTCCGAAGTATAAACCACGGTCGCCTTGATATCGAAACGCTTACCGTCGGTAAAAAGCAAGAAAAGGGTTACTTTGGCTTTTTTACGCAATTTTTTCGAGCAAACAATAGCTGCCCCCCTACTGCTGATATTTTGTAGCTGGCCAAGCAACAGGCGCGGAAAAAACAGACTGCGCACTTGAATCACTGCCTTTATGTCTGTACGCCGGTAACGAACTGCGACGCGCTTGTTAGGGCTTAAGCTGTCTAGCAGTATTTCCTGATCTAAAAGATCGAAGATATCCGATGAAAAATCGCTTTCAAACATGATGCGCCAGCCAATTTTAATATTGAGGATAAGTATTGACGTTACCTGGATAAAATTCAATAGCAATACACCGATTATTGGATACGTACAACATTTTAGTTTTTCGGTAGAATCGCCGGTTTATCTTCTAAAACTGTGACTTTATGCGAATTACTGAGAAGTATAGACTTTATTTGCTGTTTTTTTTGTTATCGGCTTGCGTTGATGGGTGGGGAGCTGCCGCTAAACAAGTCATAAAAATTGCCTATTTCGCTCAGGAGCAAGCACCGCCGCCCGCTCTGTCCAATCTCGACCCCTTCATTCCGAACAAAGGCATGATCGGAGCCGAACTGGCAATTAACGATAACAATACGACCGGTCAGTTTACCGGACAACGTTTTGAGTTAAAGAAAATTGTGGCGCCGGTCGGCGCCGACATCGTACAGATTTTTAAGCAACAAGTTGGCGACAATATAGGTCTGGTGGTTGTCAATCTTCCTGCCGATCAATTGCTAAAATTGGCGGATTCGGTCGAGGCCACACAGAAATTGCTGTTCGACGCCGCGACAACAGACGACGAATTGCGTAACGAGCTATGCCGGCACAATGTTCTGCATACTTTGCCCAGCCGGGCCATGCGTAGCGATGCGCTGGCGCAATACATGCTAAAAAAACGCTGGCAAAAATGGTTTCTAGTGGTAGGTACGGCCAAAGAGGACCAGTTATATGCGCAAGCGGTTAAACGCGCAGCCAAACGTTTCGGCATGAAAATAGTTGCTGAAAAAAACTGGAGTAACGATTTCGATTCGCGCCGCACCGCACAATCCGACGTGCCCGAATTTACCCAAGGCGTCGATTACGATGTGCTGGTAGTAGCTGATGAACAAGGTTTGTTCGGCGAATATCTGGATTATCGAACCTGGCTGCCGCGACCGGTGATCGGCACTCAGGGACTGACCGCCACAGCTTGGCACAAAACCCATGATCAATGGGGGGCCACGCAATTGCAAAATCGTTTTTATGACCAGACCGGACGCTGGATGGAAGAAGTGGATTACGGTGCTTATATGGCAGTCAGAGCAATTGGCGAAGCCAGCGTTCGCACAAAATCCGCCGACATGCAGACCATCAAGGATTATTTGCTATCTGATGCGTTTGCACTGCAAGGTTACAAGGGCAAGCCTTTGTCTTTCCGGCCTTGGGACGGGCAACTGCGTCAGCCTGTATTGCTGGCTGCGCCACGTTCGTTGGTCGGAGTAGCGCCCGTAGAGGGGTTTTTGCATCCTAAAACCGAACTGGATACATTGGGTTACGATCAGCCGGAAACCGGTTGTAGATAACTTGATCTGACGGGAAGTTGGTTGGCATTCCTAATCAAAAACACTCTGTAATCCCGGAATGCCTAGCCGCTGAATACGGACGGCATTGTCGCCTTCCTGATAGGCCAGCAGTTTGCCTTGCTGATGCCATAACCGGAATGCCAGAGAATAGGATAAAACCCGAATCGGATAATCGCGGGGTAATTGCTGTAAATAAGGCTG
>CAVXZR010000082.1:0-9322 GCA_963765965.1 uncultured Pseudomonadota bacterium | reverse complement strand
TAGAAGATCATACGCCAAATCGACATTTAATCTCTAAATTTGCCCATTTTCGTGGATTTTAATTTCAGAAACTGCTGTTGCTTTGATTGCAAAGACTCAGTCAACTATTTGCTTACGTAAACTATTTTGAAACTCAGGATGTAGGCCTAAAAAACTCAATCCCATAATCAAACTGCTCAACAATCCTTTGTTTCTCTTGTATGTCATCAGTCAAGCCCTGTGTCCAATAGCCCTTGGCGACTTCTGTTATAACACCGAATCCATCCACGGTGACTCGTTTCATGACCGGTTATGCTAAAAATACCAGGAATTTTATGCTGCATACCGTAGGTAATAAAGGTATGCCGGAAGCAGTGAAAACCTACTAAGCCTAGCACCTTCAGTATTGTCTCTAAGCCCTAGGCTCTTGATAAATTTATAAACCACTTTGATACCTTAGCTGATGCCTTGCCATGATTAGGCGGCCAGGATGGAAATATAATTTTATGACCGCCACTCTTTACATGATCAACATAGTCCAAGAATCCAAGCTCTATGAGTTTGCTATGGATCGGAACAATGCGACGCGAAGAACTGGTCTTGATGGACTTCTCTATGCCTTCAACTAGGCCTTCATCAGTAAAGTGAAAATAATAGATGCCGGTTTTCATGTCCTGCTTTATATCAGTATTCGGATTTAGCTGACATACCTCGTTCAGCCTTGCGCCAGTGAACAGACCGATCAGTGGAACCAGCAACAGTGCGCGGTCTCCGCATTTAATGCAAAGTTCTTCATCTTTACACTGTCTAAACAAAATCTTTAGCTCCTCATGCCGAAAGGCCCGCTGTTTGTTGATGCCCATTTTGCGCTTACCTTTGTACACTGCGCCATTAACTATGAATTTGGAAAACCCTGGTCGCGATAATGAACGATCGCCCAATTTATAAACATTGAAACACAGGCCCTGTATGTGCTGTCGAAGGTCCCGGCAGAAATACAGCGGCCACGATGAGTGGCTATAATCTTTTTGATTGGTATATTGGCAAAGATTTTTGCATCCCTTCGTACAGGCAACTTCTGGACAAGATCAAAATACTTGTTTACGTCAGTCTGCAAAATCTTGTTTACTGGCTTGTCGCCAATTAGTTCAACGAATACAGGCAATGTGGATTTCAGTTTCGTAAGCGTTGCCTTGTTGTCCGGGCTGTAGTGATCTAAGAAATCGGCGACGACAACGGATAGTAACGGTTTAGACATTTTCCGAGTTTAGGAGGGGCAGGGGGTCTAGCTGTAACGGTATATATTAGCTTGGACTGGGTATTATCAGCGTTTATTACCGGTTCTTCCATTCTTTAACTTGCTATATGGTTGACTCGAAATTTGATGCTAACTTAAGGCCTGTGGTCACTTCAGATCGTATTTCAAGTCTTTAGGCTCTTGAACAACTTCGCTGCAATTAAAGTGATTTTGGTGCTCGGCAGGAACACGTAATGCGAAAATAATAAATGTGATTTCGTCTAAACAGATATGCGAATTTTTGACACGCGCCAACCCTTTGTGTAACAGCATTGTGTAGCAAACACTGTCATCATCGGGTAGATTGGCTTTATAAGCCTATTAAATCAAATACTTAGAATCGTGGCGGAGAGGAAGGGATTCGAACCCTTGATACGTTGCCGTATACACACTTTCCAGGCGTGCGCCTTCGACCGCTCGGCCACCTCTCCTACAATCCTAATTTTAGCTAGGGCTAAAACCAACCATAATAATCGAAATGAGGCTATTATGCAATCTTAGTCTCGTCGGCAAACAATATTGTGGCGATGCTGTGTCTGCTATTGCCGTTCAAATTTAAAATAGCCATAATTTGAACTTTGCTAAGTATAAAAGCCTAAACAATTATTTCTACATAATAGGGGAGAGTAGCATGCAGAAAACAGTGTTGATTACCGGTGCAAATCGCGGCTTAGGGTTGGAGTTTTCGCGTCAATATGCGGAATCCGGTTGGCGGGTTATTGCCGCTTGCCGTAAACCGGCTCAAGCGCATGAATTGATTGCCCTGGCGGAATTGTACCCGGATGTGCAAATTGAGGCTTTGGAGGTGGCGGATTTTGCGCAAATTGACGCATTGTCGGCGCGGTTGGCGGAAGATACGATTGATGTATTGTTGAACAATGCCGGTGTCTATGGGGATTCCGCTCAGCATGGTTTTGGCAACTTGGATTATCAGGCTTGGGCGCAGACCTTGGCTGTAAATACCCTGGCGCCGGTGAAAATGGCTGAGGCCTTTCTACCCCAGTTGGAGCGCAGTCAGAAAAAATTGCTGGTCGCGGTCAGCAGTTTAATGGGCAGCATGGCCGATAATACCAGCGGCGGCAGTTTGCTGTATCGTTCCAGTAAAGCCGGCTTGAATGCGGCGATGAAGAGTCTGGCCTTGGATTTACGTGCAAAATCCATAGGCGTGTTGATTTTGCATCCCGGCTGGGTCAGAACCGATATGGGCGGCGTAAAAGCGCCGCTGGCCGTTGAGGAAAGTATCAGCGGTATGCTGCAGCAGATTAAACAGTTCACGCTGGAACAAACCGGGAGTTTTATCCGTTATGACGGCAGTATTGCGCCTTGGTGAAGCCAGCACCCGTCTTTCTAGCGTTTATAGGCCTCCAGGCAGATCAGCATGGTATGGCGCATGATGAAAAAAGTCATCGCCATAGGATATAACGCATAGTGGCGGGTGATGAGTAAACCGATAATCACAAAGGCGATAATTGCGTTCATATCGAAACGGGTGATTTTTTCCAGATGGCGCATATAGAGCACCGAGTCCACATCAAAATTTTCTACTCTATTAATCAAGCCTACAGTGACCAGTGACGTTAAAAAGGCATAATAGAGTGGAAACACATAGAACATTGGCGTGTCGGCATTGAATTGCGGACGCCAATAGGCAAACCATACCAATAGCCCCGCTGTGCAGAAGCCGTCGTGCCAAGATATGGTGCGGACTTTTTTCAAATATCCGACCAAGATACTGAGGATCATGCCGAATATGCCTATGCCTAAGCAGTCGGCGTTTCCAACAAGTATAACCATTCGCTTTTGCTTAAAACTAAAGTGGCGATTAAAAGACAGCTAACTATAAATACGATCATAACATTTGGCCTAAAGGTTTATAGGGAATGTATCACTGAGCGCCGGTCAAGGGAAGTATTAAGACTATTTTTAAATGTCAGCAAAGCCGGCAAAAAGAATTCCGCTACCAGTAAGGGTTGGCTGTGGATGGCGTAGACTGTACGTCGCCCCCAGACCGGTTTTACTATAGCTTGTTCCGCCTGCAATAGCGGCGACCAAATACTGGGCGCTGCGCAACTTAATTGCCGCTCGCGGCGCTGCAAATCCGGATAGGCAAACAACACCTCCCCTAGCGGGCGATTGCCAAGATGCGATAGATTGCGGCGAGCTATGCGTATGGTCGCTTGCGGCAGCACGGTGCGGGCCAGTACCGAAGCAGGCGCTACCGTTGCTATGGAGCAGCACTTCGCGAATTAAATGAAAACAGGCCGGGTTAATTTCCAGCAGGCGGCATTCGTCGATATAGGCAGGTTTCCAACGATTAAATAATACCTTAACCCCGAAAGAGCTGCCGCATAAGTGCCGCAGGCGCTTGGTCAGGGAGCCCGGTTCGTCCAGCCAGGATTGCAAATCGCCGGGCAGGCGATAGTGCAGGCCGGGATGGTGAGACTTCCATGCCGGCGGCCGGCAGATACAAATAGCTTTTAGCAGGCAAGAACTTTAGCCTCTAAAGTTCCCGAGTAGCGCTAAACGTAATATCCGGCCAACGCTCTACAGTTAGCTGCAGATTCACGCGGCTATTAGCCAGATAAACCAGATAACCGCCGCCGTTCTCGGCTAGATTTTCAAAAGCCTTGTTTTTAAACTCTTCCAATTTAACCGGATTTTTCGCGTTGACCCAGCGTACGGTATTGATGGCGATATTATCGTAGACGCATTCGACGTTGTATTCGCTTTTCAAGCGATGCGCGGTAACGTCGAACTGCAGTACGCCGACAGCGCCGAGTATCAGGTCGTTATTTTTTAAGGGCCGAAATAACTGCGTGGCGCCTTCTTCGGTGAATTGCACCAAGCCTTTTTGCAAGGCTTTAGCCCGCAACGGGTCTTTTAGACTACCCGGCGAAATAGTTCGGGAGCAAAGTAGGGAATGCCGCCGAATTTTAGGTTTTCACCCTGGGTGAAAGTATCGCCGACCTGTATCGTGCCGTGGTTATGCAAGCCAATAATATCGCCCGGATACGCCTCTTCGACATTGGTGCGGCTATCGGCTTGAAAGGTGATCGCATTGGCGACCTGAATATTCTTGCCGATGCGGACATGATTGACTTTCATGCCTTTATCGAATTTGCCCGAGCAGATTCTTAAAAAAGCCACCCGGTCGCGATGCGCCGGATCCATATTCGCTTGAATTTTGAATACAAAGCCGGTGAATTTGTCTTCATCAGGGGAAACTTCTCGTTGTTCGGCTTTACGCGGTCTAGGGCCGGGCGCATATTCCGCAAAAGCGTCCAGTAACTCGATGATGCCGAAGTTGTTGATCGCGGAGCCAAAAAATACCGGAGTTTGTTCGCCGGCCAGGTATTTTTCCAAGTCGAATTCGTGGCTGGCGCCTTTTACCAAGTCGATTTCCTCGCGCAGTTCCACCGCTTGATCGCCGATCAGTTCATCCAGTTTTGGGCTGTGTAACCCGTTGATAATTTCCGCCTTGGCGATGCGACCGCCATGTTGGGCGCTAAACAGTAGTATTTCATCTTTATAGAGTTGATAAACGCCTTTGAAGCGTTTGCCCATGCCGATAGGCCACGTCATTGGCGCGCACTGGATTTTTAATACAGTTTCCACTTCATCCAGCAATTCAATGGGTTCGCGGCCTTCACGATCCAGTTTGTTGATGAAGGTGAGAATAGGCGTGTCGCGTAGCCGGCAGACTTCCATTAGCTTAATGGTTCTGTCCTCAACGCCTTTAGCGACGTCGATGACCATCAAGGCAGAGTCTACCGCGGTCAGCGTGCGGTAGGTGTCTTCGGAAAAGTCCTCATGGCCTGGGGTGTCCAGCAGATTGATAATGCAATCTTTATGATCGAACTGCATGACCGAGGTGGTGACCGAGATGCCGCGTTCCTTTTCCATTTCCATCCAGTCGGAAGTCGCGTGCCGCGCGGCTTTGCGACCTTTCACCGATCCGGCCAGCTGAATGGCGCCGCCGAACAATAATAGTTTTTCAGTGATGGTGGTTTTTCCGGCATCCGGGTGAGAGATGATGGCAAAGGTTCTACGACGCTTGTATTCCGGGTCTAGCATGCTTCGATTGATTTGAACATAAAGAAAATGCGCCGCTAACAATGCGGCATGGCCTTTAATTATACCTGTTACCAGCAGCCCAGGTTTTATTTTCCGAAGATAACTTCAATACACTGCTGAAAAGCAGCGTTGATAGTATGAGCAGATTAATTTCCTCTGAGCTTGTTCAATGCTGGAAAGTTTTATCTTGCAGTGCCTTTTGTGTCGAAGCTTGCAAAAATATGCAAGTCATGGAGTACAAGTAATGAAGCAACATTAAGAATAAACAAACTTTAATTTGGGTGGGCGCGTAGAATAGAAATTCTATTATTATAAGCAGGGGAAGAACATGAAAAAATTTAGTTTAGCCGTTCTAATTGGCGGCATGTCTATGGTTTCGGGTCTGGTTTTTGCGGATATGGCGTTTAAATCTCCTGCTGAGGTCCAGGGTAACTGGAAGTTGGAGTACACCAAAAAATCGGTGACTGCCGAAGAGATCAACAAGCGGGAAGATAGCTGGGCGTTTAACGGCGGCTTAGCGACTTTAACGCATATTCCCAGAGAGGGAATTTTTTACGATCAACCAGCGGTGCCTTTTGAGATTGAGAACGGAAAATTGAAAATTTCGATCTTAGGCCGGCCGGATAAATTCGATGTGTTTACCTTGCTGGAACTAGGCAGCAACAGCATGACCTTGAAGGGCAAGTTTGGCGATGTGTATCATTTTGTTAAAAAATAGCCATTTTTAGCGCCTATTAAGTAGCAGCGGGCCAGGCCCGCGATTTTGGCCTATAGCATAACATAGGCTGTCGCGGGCATGGCCCGCTGCTATGCTTTTTTGATCGATTCGAGACCACAAGTGAACACTATTTTCGAAGTTGCCGCAAGCTGTCTGTTTAGCAGCGACATCCGGCAGAAACTCACAGCCACCCATCAAGCCAGGCAATTGCTGGCCGAAAACAGCTTATCTTTTGCAGATGCGGGTGGGGTTTTGCCTATCAGCCGGACCCGGTTTCCAACCAAGCCAGAATGTCTCCCGGCGCGGGATATGCCGCGCCGCAGGCTGGATACCGTAGCTGGCAAAGCGGCATTTTTTCATGCCTTGGCGCATATAGAGTTTGTCGCGATTTATCTGGCCTGGGATATCATTTACCGTTTCCGGGGGTTGCCGGATGAGTTTTACCAGGATTGGTTAATTATCGCCGATGAGGAAGCCCAGCACTTTAGCTTGTTGAGCGCGCATTTACTTAACTTAGGTTTTGCATACGGCGATTTACCCGCGCATCGGGGCTTGTGGTTATATGCAGAGCAGACCGCAACCGATATTTTGGCGCGTTTGGCGGTGGTGCCGCGGTGCATGGAGGCCAGGGGCTTGGATGTAACGCCGGGAATGATAGACAAGCTGCGGGTTTTGGACGATCAAACCGGCGTGGATATATTAACTCGTATCTATCAAGACGAAATCGGCCATGTCGAGCGGGGCTCGTACTGGTTTCGGCGCTTGGCGCGTGAACGCGGCTGTGATGCTGAGAAATCTTATACGGAATTGATTTTGCAGCATGTACAAGGTAAACCCAAGGGGCCGTTTAATCGAGAAGTGCGTATAATCGCCGGTTTCACACATAACGAAATCGATTGGCTGGAGGAAATGTGATATGACTAAAAAACCGGTTTTTGATTATCCGCTGTTTGCTATGGGTTTTAGAGCGTTTTTTGCCCTGGCGGGTTTATCGGCGCTGGCTTTTATCGCCCTGTGGAACGCTATGACTCAAGGCGGCTTGCATATAGCCAATTATTTTCCAGCCAATTACTGGCATGCGCACGAAATGTTGCTCGGCTATGCCTCAGCCGTGATCGCCGGATTTTTGTTAACAGCTGTAAAAAACTGGACCAGTGTGCAACCCGTCAATCAAGATCAATGCGCCGGTTTGGTTTTTTTGTGGTTGTACGGTCGGGTCATGCCGTTTTATGCCGGCTTATTGCCGGATGTTTTGATTGCCGGTGTGGATTTTGCGTTTTTACCGGTATTAGCATTTTTTGTCAGTAAGCCGATACTCAAAACCGGTGATTTTAAACAGTTGCTGTTTGTTGGTTTATTGTTGGCGCTGGCTGTCGGTAACGGGTTGATTCATGTACAAATTTTAGGGGGTTTGGAAAACAGCGCAAACTTGGGCCTGAATTTGGCGCTGACGGTGATAGTGGTGATGATAGTCGTGATAGCAGGCCGGGTATTTCCCTTTTTTACTGAGCGCGGCTTATCCGGGGTACATTGCCTGCGCAATCCGCTGCTGGATGCTGCGGCAATAGTTTCCAGTTTGTTAGCATTGCTGTTGTTTGTGTTTGAGGTAAGCGGCGTGGTCTTGGCGCTGGCCGCCGCTGCGGCTTTAGTGCTTAACTTCTTGCGGCTAGCCGGCTGGTTTGATAGCGGGTGTTATATGTGCCGTTGCTGTGGGTTTTATATGTTGGTTACGCTTGGCTGCTGCTCGGTTTCGGCTTGTTGATGTTGGCCGCCTTTTCCTGGGTTGCGCCGTCTTTGGCGCTGCATGCATTTACTGTTGGCGGCATAGGCGTGTTAAGTCTGGGCATGATGGCGAGGGTGGCCCTAGGGCATACCGGTAGGGCGTTGAAGGTATCCAATGGTATGGCGATAGCATTTTTGTTAATCAATCTCGCTGCAGTTTGCCGGGTCTTGTTCCCGGCCTTATTGCCGGCCTGGTATAGTGATTTTGTGCTGGTTTCAACTTATTGTTGGTTGGCGGCGTTTGCGTTATTTATATTTTATTATCTGCCGATTTTGACTGCGCCGCGCGTGGATGGGCAGGCGGGGTAAAAGCTGGTTATGCTGAATAGTTACAATTAATCAATCAAAATTCTTTTGCTTCATACAGGATGAGACATAATGCCAAATTGCCAAGAACTTCACCAGTAAGCCATTCAGTTGCCAGCCTTAGAAAAACTCCAATTGGCGGAATTATTATTAGCAGACCTTGCTGCGCCAGATCCGGAAATAGACACAATATGGCGCGTTGAAGCACAGAGAAGATGGTCGGAGTACAAAACCGGTAAATTAAAAACGATGAGTTATGCAGCAGTGATGCAGAAAATATAAATGAAAATCGATAAAAAGGTTTCCCTATGGCATACTCTATGACTTAAATAACGGCAGCATCATTATCATCGCAGTTGCATATCTACATCGAAAACCTAACTATTGGTTGGGAAGGATATAATTTTTAATCGGAGCTATGCGGGATATGCTTGGTTGGCGCAAGATTGTATATTGTCCGATTCCTGAACGCATGCGGATCGATGGCCAAAGCAGCGTGAGAACTTCCGACGAATACAAATTGCATGGAATCGCACAGTTGACAGAAGAATGCATGCGCCCGGCGAATCGTACCTGTGTCACAAACACGGGTGGGTCGTTGTAAGCGCCGAGGCTGTCAATTCCGTTCGGTGTCAAATCCGGAAAATTGTTGACCCACAGGCAGGGTTGCTCCAATTCGACTCCCGAAACCATTTCAAGCGTCGCACCCAGTGAAAGGTTAACCAAATAAACATTATGTGCATTGCCTGCCGAGTTCCTGGCGCTTGAAACGGCGAAACGATTCACATTGGACCATTTCGGATAGTCCCATTCGTTTCGGACTCCGGGCAGGGCATGCACTAGTTTATCGAATCTGAAAACGATGCGATAAACAGGTACTGGTGGATGCCATAACTGACTCCTGTCACGGTGCTCGGGGTTGGGCTGCCGAAATCAAGGAACATGCATCGCGGGTTTGGGCCCGTGTCCGGAGATACGGTGGCATTGCAAACCTGCGTGGAGCCGTTTGCGTCCTTGCCGTTGTGGGGGGGAAGAAACAATTGTTTTTCCTCGCCCGTCACAAGATCCTTCACCATCAGGCGAGTGTAAGAGGTAACCATATAACGGTTGCTCGTCGAAATCCCATCATGATAGCTGCCGTCGGAAATGATCTCCCGTGGAATTGC
>CAVXZR010000081.1:0-5274 GCA_963765965.1 uncultured Pseudomonadota bacterium | reverse complement strand
AAACCATTGCTCAACCCAAATTACGTGCAATCAATCGGCCAACAAGTCTTTGAAGCTGATTTTGCTTTACTTTCTCATAACACCGACTCGGATCCTTTATTCAACTATGGAAATCGACTCGCATTAGAGTTGTTCGAATTTTCCTGGAGTGATCTTATCGGTATGCCTTCGCGTTACTCTGTCGATCCGGCCCTTAGGATAAACGCGAACATTTATTGGCTAGAGTTGCCACAAAAGGCTTTGTTGATGATTACACTGGGGTGCGCATAGCCAAGAGCGGTAAACGGTTTTTGATTCAGCAGGCCGTGGTCTGGAATGTTTACGACCCTAGTGGCAATTATTATGGTCAAGCCGCTTGTTTCCCTCAGCCTTCGAATAGCCAAGCACACGCCGCTAATTAGCCTAGTAACTGATAAATCGACTATAATACCGGCCTTTTGCATACCTCTTAGGATGCTGGTGAAACACTCAATTCAACCCAAAATCAATCACTATGACTAATTCGATTTTAGAATTTCTTAGCCGCGGAGCTTAATAAATGGACATCACACTTCTAACTAAGGCATTAATACTAGGCATTATTGAGGGATTAACCGAGTTTTTACCTGTTTCCAGCACCGGTCATTTGATTCTGGCCGGTGATTTACTCAATTTTAATGATGACAAAGCTAAATTGTTTACCATTGTTATTCAAGTGGGCGCCATTCTCGCCATCTGTTGGGAATATCGCCGCAAGATAGGCTCGGTTTTAGCCGGATTGACTAGTGAGAGGTCAGCACAAAAATTTGTGTTGAACTTGGCCATTGCCTTTTTGCCATTGGCAAGTTTAGGGC
The DNA here is from genome assembly GCA_963765965.1 of uncultured Pseudomonadota bacterium. Classification (GTDB taxonomy): domain Bacteria; phylum Pseudomonadota; class Gammaproteobacteria; order Methylococcales; family Methylomonadaceae; genus Methylomonas. The sequence continues at coordinate 4,441 of CAVXZR010000081.1, read as the reverse complement.
TGCTGTTCGGTAAGCATATTAAAGCTCTGCTATTCAAACCGATACCGGTAGCACTGGCCTTTATCGTTGGGGCATTTATCATCATCTGGGCGGAAAAACGAGAGCATAAAGTCAGAGTGTTAGAGGTTGATGACTTAAGCCCCCTGGACGCCTTGAAATTGGGCTTAGCTCAGGCCTTTGCCCTGATTCCTGGCACCTCCCGGTCAGGAGCGACCATCATTGGCGGCTTATTTTTCGGCTTGTCGCGTAAAGCAGCCACTGAATTTTCATTTTTTTTGGCGATTCCGACGCTAGTGGTCGCCAGCGCTTATGATTTATATAAACATCGTGACTTATTCAGTATGGAAAATGATAGCCTACTTTTTGCAGTAGGCTTGGCTGCGGCGTTTATCAGCGCCTTGCTGGCGGTTAAAGGTTTATTGCGCTATATCAGCCACCACAATTTTATTATTTTTGCCTGGTATCGTATTGCTTTCGGTTTGCTGGTACTCGCCACGGCTTATAGTGGTTTGGTGCACTGGACTGTAGATTGATTTTCCTTGAGATTAACCGAGACGACTGATATGTCGCTGGAAAACCGTATGAGCAACCTTGTGTATCGCTGGGGTAATTGGCTCTTGTACTCACCGCTGTTAGTGCTGTTTATCGGACTGGTAGCCGCATATTTTGCTGTGCAATACACTGGAACACATTTAAGCATCAATACCGATACCGCCGAATTGATTGCACCGGACGCACCCTTTCAAGTTAACAGACGAAATTATGAAAAAGCTTTCAATCAGGAATTGCACACCCTATTGTTAGTGGTGGAATCCTCCAGTCCGGAATTGACTAAGGCTGCTGCGCTCCGTCTGGAAAGAGAACTGCGGGCGGATGAACAGCATTTCACTAAAATTTACCGGCCGGACGAAAATGCTTTTTTCCATCGTAACGGCTTGCTCTATTTAGATCTGGATAAATTACAGGATTTTTCAGTTACGCTGGCGCAAGCCCAGCCTTTTATCGGCCGGATTTCGCAAGACCCAAGTCTGACCGGCTTTTTCTCAATTTTTGAAGATGCGCTTAATGCTGAAAGTAAAAATGAAGCGGTCCCTATAGATTTGATTTCACTGATCGACAAAGTCACTATCTCTTTACATAAAAGCTTAAATGGGGAAACTGACTTGCTTTCCTGGCAAAAACTAATCGCTGAAAACAAGAGTAATAAAACGCAATCGGATAAAGCGTTTATCATTGTTAGCCCAAGATTTGATTACAGCCAAATTCTGCCGGTAGAGCCGGCAATCAATTCGATACATCATGCGATCAAAAAAATCCAGGATCCCAATTTACCGGAAATAAAAGTCTGGATTACCGGAGAAGTAGGACTGGAACATGACGAAATGGCCGGCATGAGTCAAGGGACGTTTACCGCCAGCGTTTTTTCGATTGTTTTGGTTTTGGTTATCCTGCTTATAGCCTATCGCTCTTGGATATTAATGATAGCGACTTTAGTGACCTTGGCAATCGGCATGGTATTCGCGGCTTATTCGCCGCAGTAGCTGTGAAACAGTTGAATCTAATTTCCGTGGCATTTGCCGTATCTAATATCGGCTTGGGTGTGGAATATGCGATTCACTTTTGTTTGCGTTATCGAGATAATCTGGATTTGCACGGCAGCGATAAAAGCAAGGCAATTCGTGCTGCGCTAATAACCACAAGTCCATCGTTAATTCTGTGTGCAGGCACTACCTCTATCGGTTTGTATTCTTTCATTCCGACCGATTATCAAGGCATCTCTGAGTTGGGCTTATTGGCGGGCACCAGTTTGTTTATTTGTTTATTCGTGACTTTGACGCTGTTGCCGGTGTTATTAAAAATCTTGCCGGCGCCGCCTATTCATCAATTGCACGGCGAGCAACCTGGCGCCTCTAAATTTTCATTACTATTGGCGCATTTTACTTTGCACTACGCTAAGTCAATTTCATTTGCAACCTTACTTGCAGCGATAGTCGCGGTTTATTTTGTATTCCAGGTACAAACCGACTTTAACCCTATAAATTTACGCGATCCCAATACCGAATCGGTGATTGCGTTTAAAGAACTCTTGAAAACCCAGGAAACTTCGCCAATGACCTTGACTGTCTTGGCCAAAAGCGAAACAGAAGCCCGCGCCATGCAAAGCCGGCTAGCAAAACTGAAAACGGTAGATAAAACTGTCAGTCTGCTCGATTTTGTCCCGGAACAACAGGAAGAAAAGCTAACGACAATAGACGAAATGGCCATGACTTTAGGCCAGCGTAATCAGTCTTTCCCGCAAATTAAAACCGGCACGGATCCACTACCTGGGATACAGCGTATGATCGCTGCAATAGACGCCAATTTACCGAAAAAATCCAAGCCCGCCGAAATTAAATCGCTGTTAGCTTTCAAGAAGGAATTGCAAGATGTATTGGTCGAACTGGATGCGCGTTTTCCAGCGGATCGTAGTGTATTTATCGAAAAAATCCAAACCTCTTTGCTGGGCACATTGCCCGCAGTTATGAACGAATTGTTGATTAGCTTTAATGCTGAAGAAATCAAACCATCCAGTATTCCGGCGGAAATAAAGGATCGTTGGTTAAGCCCGGACGGTTTATATCGAATTCAGATTTTTCCCAAACAAGACTTGAACGATTTGGCTAATTTACAAGCCTTTATTACTGATGTCCAAGCGGTAGAACCAAACGCCACCGATTTGCCGATCATGTATTGGGAGTCGATGAAAGCGGTTATCGGCTCTTTTCAGGAAGCCATAGCCATAGCGCTGATCGCCATTGCCGTCTTGCTGTTGTTTATTCGCCGCAGCATTGTTGATACATTATTGGTCATGGCGCCGTTGGTGTTGGCGGGCTTATTTACTATGGCAAGCACAGTTTTTACCGGCACACCTATCAACTTTGCCAATATTATCGCCTTACCATTATTAATGGGCTTAGGTGTCGATAACGGTATCCATATGGTAGAAAAACTGCACCACTCCTTATCAGAAGATCAAAATATCTATCAATCCAGCACTGCCAGAGGCATGTTTTATGGCGCTTTGACGACAATTTCCAGCTTTGTGGGTCTTGCCTTTTCTCCACACCAGGGTATTTCAAGTATGGGTTTGATTATCACAATGGGTATTTTCTGGATAATGGCTTGCACTTTTGTGGTACTGCCGGCTTTAAGTAAGCTGGTATTGAAAAGTGAGCACTAGCCTAAAAATTAAGTTTCAAGTTAAGGACGACTAGTTTCAATTTTCCATGAATACTCGGCTTTAAGATCCCTCATTAATGACAACCAGAGCGAATGCTCTACCCCATCATCATAATTCTCAAAGGCGTTGCCAGTATTGTAAGGTGGGTCTATGTATATACATTTAACCTTTCCTGTATATTTTTGTTCTAACGCTTTAAGTGCCAGAAGATTATCGCCATGAATCAGCAGGTTATCGTGTGTAACTTGCGGCGAATTGTTATCTTCTTGATCAAATGGAACTTCAACTTGCGACGAAATAACCGGGTTATCGGCGCGATATGAGAAGTTTTTATCTTCCAGAAAAATTCGCGGCTCCAGTCGCGGGCGTTTATCCTTACCTATCCATGTCAGTTCAAGTTTTTGTTTTTTGGTCATTGTTCACGATATCCATTATTCATCGTCAAACTGCATCAATAGCCCGTTATTTTCTCGACTGGCGGCATATATAGTTAATTTAAGTTTAGTATTGTCAGTTTGTTCGTAAAGTGGGCGGCGAGTTGATAGTCTCTCGCTGGCTGCAAGAATGGTCGGCACACCTTCACCTCTTCGCTCTATCATGTTCTGCCGTTTGCTTGCCGGGTCGGCTGGAAAGTAGCGACTTAACAGGTTGACTAACGTTTCATTGCGGGTAATGCTGTTATAATCCATGCTGTCTACAGTGAGACTGTTAGGCAGGCCGCCCGGCGTACTCATTTCCAGTCGATCACTGAACATATGCAGGCGGATACGGCTGCCGTACATGGCGTAATCCCGGTGCGCCACGGCATTGACTATGGCTTCGTACACCGCCCCAAGGTCGAATTGAGGTATATCGATCCGTCCTGGACGCTTAATAGCTTCTATTTTCATGTTGCGCTTGACGAAGTTGAAAGCCTGCTGAATCTGGCTGTCGACAGAACCTTCGCAATCCTGGGCGTCCAACTGATATTCAGCATTACGTTCTGTGCCGCTGTAAGCAACGCATTGCACATAAGCCGACGATAGAAAGTCAACTGGTCGAGCCGTTAATAGCAATACGCCTGTTACGGTTAAACATGGTTCCTGTTCCTCGTTTTCGGCAACCAGGTAAAGCTTTTTCAATCGCATCCGTTCCGGCATATCGCCACGCAAGAAACGTGACTTTAATGAAGGATCAATGGCATCGATTGATGCGTTAGGCACAACTTCTTAGCAATAAGTC
>CAVXZR010000080.1:0-34818 GCA_963765965.1 uncultured Pseudomonadota bacterium | reverse complement strand
GAAAATTATCCCATCCTTGTTGATTTTGCGGAAATTAATATCATGCCAGCATTTAACAAAAATAAAGGAATTTAACCCTCTTTGGCTGTGATAATTATTGAGATTCATAACAATTGATTGACACCACCTGCATATTCTATTTCCCAAGGAAGGACAAACCAATAAGCTGTTTTTATTTTTCTTTTCTTTAATTAGCGTCTGAAAAAAAAATCGATTTGTTAAAAATTATCCTAAAAAAATGAAAATTATTCGGGCGGCGCTTTATGGTTGCTAGCAGTCTTGAGCTCAATTTAGCTTCGTTGACGGTCACACTGTTGTAATCCTGTGGGCGTAAATTTCAATTCAACGGCTCTAATGCCGATCCTGTAGACCACTTCATGACAACCGATACACAAGAATACTAGATATTACCGGCCCAGCCAGTATCCGATGAAAAACTCACGCTATTAAACAATTCGCTGCTGGAGATAACTGATCTCCTGATGTATCAAATCGAACAGGCCTTACACGCACTTGATTATTGCGATACGGACTTAGCGTTAAAAGTGATTGCACGTGACAGGAAAGTTAACCATTATCAAATCAAAATTGATGCCGAAGTCTTAATGGTGCTGGCCGAACAACGCCTGATTAAAAGCGACTTGCACACACTTATTTTAACCGGCAGAATTGCGATTGAATTGGAAGAAATCGGTAATCAGTTGGTGGAATTTACCAAGCACCTGATGATCCTGTTCAACACAAACTCAAACGTTCCTGATCTAAAACTGCTATCGGACATCTTTAAATTAGGCAATCTGGTAAAAATCATGCTCGATAAGGTCATGGATGTCTTAGAAATCAAAGATTCCAATCAAGCTTACTCGCTATTGCAGTACGGTCGTTTCTTTGAGGCGGTATTGCAGGAAAGCATGTATCATCAGCTTGAATTCATGAAGAAAAATCCAGCCTTAACCGAGCTGATGATAAATATTATGCAAGTAATACAAGTTCTAGATCGCTGTGGCGAGCATTGCAGAAATATTGCAGAATACCTGGTTTTCATGTTCGATGGCATTGATGCCAGACACAATAACGGTTCTGCTGCCAGTATAAAATAGCTTGGCACGATTCCGGCTAAAAAACAGAACTATGTTTCTTCGTTAGTATCTCGCTCAGTTGTCAGTTCTAGGACGCGCCGGCTTAGCTGTTCGTCCTGTAAGACCACGTTAACCATTGCTTCGACAACTAAACGCAACTTTAAACCATTGAATCTTGAAAAGGTTTTGAGCCTTTCGTAGGTCGGTTGATCCAAGGAGATTTTCTTTCGTTCAAATTTGTCACTTTCAGGAATTATGGTTTTCATATGCAATCGTAAAACTGATTTGGGAATCGGTATAGTGTTGAATCTACCACTTTTTAATTTTTTATGTCACCGTGTCGTAATGACGGAATCCATTATGTGGGTCACGTGGTATGAGAAGATCTTGTCATTTGTTGGATAGTTGCACTTAAACCTTTCCAAATAACACTTATAGTCCCATGTTTTATCCTGTTCGCTTTTTTCAGAAACAGGGATTGTGTAAACAAAAATGGTCTCCGATTCTCTTCGGACTATAACCGGCGCCGGCATAGGCGCATAGTTTTACTATGTCCCGGTCATGCTCTTCGGCAATTTTCTATAGCGATTTAGATGCTCATCACAGAAAACACTTCGTAAAAATGTTAAAAAACAATCGTTAGATAGGCTTTTATAAATTAAACACGTACTGATTTGGTGGGATATTTCTACCAGAGTAAACCGAAAGGTGATCTCTCTTTAGTAAGTTGGTTCGGTTGGTGTGCTTACTGAAGTAAAAATAACCAAAGGTGACCGAGATGAATACAGATAAAAATACAAAATCAATAATCGTGGCAGCTGTAATTGCCCTATTGGGGACTAGTTATGCTGTTGCCGAAACAAGCCAAGTCGATCCGGCAACGGGAAATACTTTGCATTTAAGCGGTAACGCATTGCCCGACGAAGGCCAATCAAGGCCACTTTTTCACGTCACACAGATGCTGCAAGCGGTCCGGTTGGTTTGTCACGGCTCAGGTAAAACATTTCTATGGCTTTGACAAGATAATACCTCAACACCGGGGCCAGGCAAGTCATTGCTATTATAGACGCTTATGACGATCCTAGCCCATATTTAACAACCCCACTTAATGTTCCTTTAAAAACAATATCTTGTGATCGTAAAAAATTGGTGTGGCACTACATTTTAAAAAATAGAGTCTATTTTCAGTATTTTAGACGATGGTTTTGCTGATGCCTCCAGGAGCCGGATTGGTTTTTAACGCCCGAAAAATAGCCATTTGCTCTGGCTCCGCTCTGGTGGCCTTGCGAACATGTAACGCTTTTCCGTCGGCGCGACGGAAACTAACGGTGACCCGGTTTTGAGTATTCAAGATTTCACGGATTGTCCGCCAACTGCTGCTGAAATTGGCTATCGCTGACCTTTAGACGCTGGCGAATAAGCTGTACCAATTGATAGGCCAAGACAGTGATAAACAGGTGGCTGTCAGCCCGCTCTTCTTTGTGATGAAAAATCGGCCTCAGGCCCAAATCGCTTTTCAAGCACCGAAACACGGCTTCCAAGTCGGTCAGCATGATATAAGTGCGCCATAACGTTTCTTCAGTCCAATCGGTCTGATTGCTGCGTAAACAATAGACGCCGGGCTGATCGACATAAGAGCCTGATACAATGTGTTGACGCCAGGTCAAGCTAACGGCTTTATCGCCGCTCTCGTCGGTTTGCATATCGATTTGATAATGCTGACCGATACCGTGATGCTTTTCCTTCATTCGGCCTATGCGTTCCCAAAGTTTGTTGACCCTTTTTTCGGTGCGTGGTCGTTTCATCCTTCGTTCAAGGCCTTGAGTTCAGTTTCGAAACGGCTGGCGAATCGCTCCGTGATCGCCTGTTCTTTTTGTTCACGACCGGGTGAATGGCAATAGAGTCGCACTTCCTGTCCATCGTCGGCGAGTACTTTTTAGCAACGTACTGTATCATCTGACGCGGTTTTAAGGGAAACTATCGTCTTGATCGGGTCGAATTGCCGTGGAACGCTCGCGGCTGACGACCAGATAGCCATAGCCTTTTTCGCGTAACCATTGAATATTGTCCTCCGTGGCAATGCCGGCATCCATCACCACCAAGGCCTCTGGCGGTGCATCCAGATTTTTGAGCATGGTTTCCAGGGTGCCCGCTTCGCTGACATTGCCGGCAAAGGTCTGTGAACGGCGCACAAAGCCGCTCCCATCTAAAACCAATCCCAAGGTCACCAGCGGACAATCCGAACGTTTTTCTTTTGAACGCCCGTGCTTGGCTTTAGTATTGTCCGGAACTTCGCCTTCGAAATAGGTATTGGTCAAGTCATACAGGGTGATCGTGGTCGAAAAACCGAATAAATCAGTGATCCGCGAAAATAAGGTCTGTTCAATCGGGTCCCATGTTTCCACAAGGTGTCCGCCGCCCGGTACAGGGTCATCAAAGACAGGGCTTCATAGTCAGCGTCGATTAACTCGCCCAGCGCGCTTTGCTTGATCAGCCACTTATAAGTAGCCAGTTCGGAACCCACGCCCGCCATGCGGGCAATCATGGAGCCCGCTATCGCCGCAGTCTGGACACCGCTGATGCCCAATGAGGTCATCAGGGCCATAAAATCCAGTTGTTGCAGCGCCCAAAGCCCCACCTGTTCCACCCCCACGGTTCTAGGCCGACTCAGCTCCAGCGTATCCACATCGACGGTTTGCATGTCGGTGGGGGCGACCTGAACCGGTACGACAATCGTACCCGGCTCAACAGGCGCTGAAGGCTCATCGGCCACAGCAGAGACGGTAGGGGTCGCTGACGCTTGTTGCGCGATGAGCTGCGCCGCGATGTGTTGAGCGGCTTTCTCAACGGCGGCCGGCAAATCCAGTGGCAACAACACCGACTGATGGCTGATCAATTGCTCGATGCGGGCGCAAAGTGTCGGCCACAAGTCCTGATCGACTGAAAAATGCCGGCCTAGGTTCAACAAGGTCGTCTGGCGCGGTTTGCCATCCACGCGCTGGTTAGCCACCAAGCGAAAGGTGAAATAACGTTCGCCGGTAGACGAATTGTTGGTATGGGTGCGTCGGATATACATAACGCGAACATAGCGCACAGGGAGAAAAAATGCAATACCCTGTAAAAATATTATGGCACTACAAAATCAAAATAACATTAAAGATGAGTTGATATAATGTAATATCAATAACTTACACAGGGCTATCCGTTGGTTTTTTGCGAAATTCAGGGGCGGAATGTTAAATATGGGCTAGCATTGAATCTGATTTAGGCGTCTTTAGCAAACAATATGGTCTACCAGCCTGCACAACCGCCAACAAGTGCTTTAAAAAAGTTTACCCCAGTGGGCGCCAACCAGCAGCAAATGCCGGATGGTCAACAGAGATTGCGCTTGATGTTGAGTGGGCTCATGCTATTGCCCCCTATGCAACTATTATGCTGGTTGAGGCCGCTAGCAGTAACTTCGGCGACATATTCACAGCGATTAACTATGCCGTTAATAACGGTGCTAATGTTGTCTCAATGAGCTTTGGCGGTTCGGAATTCAACGGAGAAACCTCTTTCGATACCTATTTCTCAACTGGAAAAGCAGCCAATGTCACTTTTGTTGCCAGCGCCGGTGATAGCGGTCACGGTGTCGAATATCCTGCTGCATCACCCTATGTTGTATCGGTTGGTGGCACAACCATGCACACTGTGGATACTACGGGTGCTTATTCCGCAGAAACCGCGTGGAGCGGTAGTGGCGGTGGTATCAGCAATTATGAGAAAGAACCTGCTGACCAATCAAAATACAAGCTGTCTAATGATACCAAGGGCTATCGCGGTGTTCCTGACGTTGCGTATGGCGCCGATCCTAATATCGGCTTCTCGATATACACCAGTATTCCTTTTGACGGTCAAGTAGGCTGGTTACAAATTGGCGGAACAAGCGCGGGGTCGCCACAATGGGCGGCTTTTTTTGCGATTGCTAATCAATTGCATGCTCTAAAAACCAGCGACGGTGCCACTGTTTATACCCTTGCTGAAACCGGAAATGATTATGCGTCAATATTCCATGACGTAACAATCGGCACTAACGGCACCTGCGGTGTTTTATGTACGGCGGCCAAAGGTTTTGATTATGTGACTGGTCTTGGCACCCCAATCGGACAGGCTTTGGCTACCGACTATTAAATTCTGGCTCTAACAGCAACAGAAATAAACCACCTCTAACAAAGGTGGTTTATTTCCTTTTTTGGCATTTATTCACAGATTTCAGCCGGTTAACTATGACCATAAAAAACGGTCTAAAAAAACGATAGCTTATTGATTTATAGTATACATTTTTAAAAAATTGATCTGACCCCATTATGTTTTGAGAATTATATCTCTAGCCAAGCCTTTTTCATTTTGCTCCGTCACCGCTAGTTTGCATAATAAACGGCGCCCATAGAGACGGCAGAGCCTTTCCTCCAGTCTGTTTTCTAAGCTTATCTATGGTCTCCAATTGTGCAGCGCGCAACGCTTGAGCCGGCGCTTGTCCGCTTCCGTACAATTTATAAAAACTAATCATCTGTTGTGCAGTTATATCATCCGATACCGGCCACAAACTCATCATCAGATTGCGAGTACCTGCTAAAGCAAAGGCCCGCCGCAAACCATAAACACCCTCGCCGGTTTTCACCTCGCCGACCGCCGTTTCACAGGCCGAAAGCGTCACCAGATCGGTACCATGCAAATCCATTCCCGAAACCTCAAGCGCCGTCAGGAGTCCATCCTCGCTATCCTTGGTGTCTAAAGCTTGATTGGCGCCAGCCAAAGCTAAACCTGAGCGCACCAGCGGATTTTCAAAGTCTTTAGCTAAGGCTAGATGATCATCCTGATCCATGTCCTGGGCATCAATAGCCGGCTCCGGTTGGTCCGGTAGAAAAAAACCGTGCGTGGCCAGATGCAAAACCTTAGGCCTTTTGGCTGTCAGTACTGCGCTTTTCGTGGCATCGGCTTTAGTCAGCACCACCTGGTTACCGCCGGGAATTAAAGGGGGTACGTTTTGCGCCTCCACAGCAGTACCCGGTAACGGTTCGAACTGCAACGCAAATTCACGCGATCGAAATAAGCTGCGATGTGGTTTGGCCGCTGCCGGCATAGTGCTGCCGTTATTTTTCCGTATCCTGTCGAACATGGGATTGGCGGCGAGAAACAGGCCCATGCCCGGTTTATCATCTTTCACCGCCGCCAGATCGCGACCGGAGGTCAGATAGCTGAATTCGATACTCTCCAGCAGGAAAGCGCCGCCCGGTTCCATCAGCGCGGCAAAGGGCAATAGATTCAAGGTGCCGTCCGGACTGACAAAAACCCGAGCGTTCCGTCCTCCTGCATTCTCTATCGGCGCCCAAATCCGTTGATATAAGGCGGCTGCAGCTTCCGCCTGGGCTTTGGCGGATTGGGATTGAGTTAATAGATCGAGAAATTGATGAATTAGCCCATCGGTTTGCTCCGCATCCCCCAAATCGACCAATTCGATATGCTGATCGGGATGCAGCAGGAAGGCCAGATAGCGTTGCGTGTTAGTTTTTCTGCCTTTATCCCAATTGAAATCGTGTATCTTTACGAACTTAACCAATATGGTCCCGGCGGATAAATGAGCCGCTAGTTTTTCCGAAGTAATCCTTTGCTCGGCCAATTCCCCGGCTACCTGTTGGCTTTTAGACGCCAGCGCGGATTCCAGTTTTTCGATATCAAGTTTGAGAGCATCTATCCGTTGCCGGTATAGTGTCAATTCGGACTCGATCAGCCCTAGTTCAAGCAGCTTTGCCAGTGTTGCGCGCTTTTCGGACAATTGATTCCAATCTGCACGCGTGCCGGAATCAATTGTCCGAAATCGTCTCGCTCTGAAGTGCCTCTGCGTCAAATACCACGCCCTTTCGGGAAAGCACAGCATTTAGCCCTGCCTGTAAGGCCGGCTGATCGCTCGGAAATTTACGATATACCAGCGACAATAAGCCTTCGTATCCCCTGGCTAATTTCTGCACGAAAAGCAGTTTTTGATCTTCGTTTGTTATGGTGAATACATTGGCTATCATCCTGTTCTGCCCTTGAAGTCCACGATCAAAAAGATCCAAAGCCTGCTGGTCATGGTTAATTGTGCCTTGTTCAAACGCGAAATTGATCATTGTGGTGGATGTGACGGGATGGTCCGGCCCAAAGACTTTCTCGCGTATAGCCAACGCCCGCGAATACAAGGGTTCTGCCTTAGCGTATTCATGTGTTATACGGTATAACTCCGCCAGATTGTTCAGCGTTGCGGCAGTGGCGGGATGCTCTGGCCCAAGAACTTTCTCCCGTATAGCCAGAGCCCGTACGTATAAAGGCTCCGCTTTGGCGTAATTGTGCATGAACAGATACAACTTCGCCAGATTGTTTAGAGAGGCGGCCGTAGCCGGGTGCTCGGGACCCAAGGCTTTTTCGCGGATTGCCAAAGCCCTTGTGTACAAAGGTTCCGCCTTGGCGTATTCATCGCTGGACAGGTATAAATCCGCCAAGTTATTCACCGACAGTGCCGTCAAAGGATGTTCAGGCCCCAGTACTTTTTCGCGTATCGCCAAGGCACGGCTAAACAAGGGCTCGGATTTGGCCTTGTCGCCCATTGCCAAGTACAACTCCGCCAAATTATTTAGAGAAGCGGCAGTGGCCGGATGCTCAGGACCCAGAGTTTTCTCGCGTATCGCCAAGGCCCGTGTGTTTAGCGGCTCCGCTTTCGCATAATCACCCAATGAGCGATACAGCTCCGCCAACTGATTCAAGGTCGTAGCGACAGCCTCATGTTCTGGCCCCAGGACTGTTTCACGGATTGCCAAGGCCCTTGTGTATAAAGCCTCGGCTTTAGCAAAGTCCCCCAATAACCGGTACAAACCAGCCTGATTATTGATAGTAGCGGCAGTGGCCGGATGCTCCGCCCCCAAAACCTTCTCGCGTATTGCCAGGCTGCGAACGTATAGGGGTTCCGCTTTGGCATAATCGCCCTTGGCTTGGTACAATTCCCCCAGACTATTAAGAGACATGGCAATGGCGGGATTTTCAGGACCTAAAGCTTTCTCGCGTATCGCCAAAGCGCGTGTAATCAGTTGCTCCGCTTTATCGTAATCGCCTAAAGACCTCTGAATATCGCCCAATGTATTAAGAGATTGCGCTGTAAGAGGATGATCTGCCCCCAAAACCTGTTCGCGTATCGCCAGAGCCCGCTCCGCCAAACCGGCAGCTTGGCTGCTGTCGCCTTGCTGGAATAATTCGACGCTTTGCTTTTGTAGCTGGACCGCCTCCTCAAGTTCGTCCGCACTGGCGACAGGGGAGAGGAAAAACGCGCAGAGTACGGAAATGAAAAAACAAAATAGTAGCCGCTTAAGCATTTTACCCCCCGGATAAAAACCCTTGCATAGCCGTCATGTTTAACGGCTTATCCGGAAAAATAATATCACATGCAGCAAAACTCATAGCGAGTGGTAGCTTATAGTCTGATTGCCATTGAGCTTAAGATTAATTCCTTTTCCATTCTAATTTTGAGGTTTCTGTTTTATATTATTCTGGAGCTAATGTAGGTGTTGATGGATTTGTCACTAGAAATGTTAAAAACTTTCCTGATTACGTACAAGTTTCAGTCAAAATCACTAAATTAATTTTATTTAAAATCAAAGAAGCAGTAGGGGTCATCAGTAGGGGTCAGGTCTTTCTTTGTGCATTATGCACAAAGAAAGACCTGACCCTACGCGTGACCCTACGCGCACTATGACCCTACGCGCAGACCCGTGGCCGCTCGATTCACCTTTAAGTTGATGGAGTTTCCATCCAACGATGTCCATTTCAAGTGGATTTTTGGCTGCATTCAATAACAGCATTTGTCTCGATAATTTTGCTGCATGTTCCGCTGCAACACCAGCTTTCGAGCCAGTTTCATAAAATTGCTGAATACCTTTCTGGCGGAAGTTCTTAATTATGGCTGAGTGTATCTCGATGCTTTACGCTTTACAAGCGCGTTCTTCAAGAACATTTTCTTCTATCGAATTATTCTGTTTTTACAACGCGATAGGGTGCAATAGGCGATAGCCGTATTGCGCCGCATGTTGGCCTTTAGCACACGGGGTCGTAATCGCCTGTAAGACTTCAATCAAGTTAATTTCGATTGCTTAAATCTCTTAATCTTTTGATAAAGCTAGATCTAGCGTTAAAACAACGCTGATTTTTTCTACTGTGAACATACCACACCTCAAAGGATTGATTGTATTTTTATGACTATTAACTCAATTTCTGCGTATTTTTTAACTTCCTATTACACAACAACCGATAAACCGCCGGAATAACAAACATAGACAGCAACGGCGCTGAAATCATGCCGCCAACCATCGGTGCCGCAATCCGGCTCATCACTTCACTGCCCGTGCCGCTGCCCCAAAAAATCGGCAGCAATCCGGCGACTATCACCACTACCGTCATGGCTTTAGGGCGTACACGCAGAATGGCGCCCTCCTGGATTGCCGCCAGCAGATCGGCTTCGGAGTTCTGGCCCTTGGCAAGCCGTTCTGTCCAGGCTTGTTTCAGATACAGCAACATGATTACGCCAAATTCTGCGGAAATTCCTGCCAGGGCAATAAAGCCGACACCCGTAGCTGCGGAGAGGTTAAAATTCAGCAAATACAGAAACCATACGCCGCCGGTCAAGGCAAAAGGCAACGTTACCATGATCAGCAAGGCTTCCTCGAAGCGGGAAAAAGTCTGATAGAGCAACACAAAAATAATCAGCAGCGTGAAGGGTACCACCAGCTTCAAACGAGCATTGGCTCGCTCCAGAAATTCGAATTGTCCGGAATAACTCAGCGTGATGCCCGGCTCCAGCTTGACATCGTGTTCAACGGCATTTTTGAGATCGGCAACCACGGAGGCCAGATCTCGGCCCCGGACATCGATATACACCCAGCCGCTAGGTCGAGCATTTTCACTTTTTAGCATGGGCGGACCGTCGCTGATATGGATATGAGCCACAGTACCCAGCGTAATCATGGTGCCCATAGCTGTGACGATGGGCAACTGTTGCAGGCGTTCCAACGAGTCGCGCCATTCGCGCGGGTAGCGGAGATTGATTGGATAGCGAGCCAGGCCTTCCACGGTTTCACTGATATTATCGCCGCCGATCAAACCCGAGACGATAGCTTGCAATTCCGCGACCGTCAGGCCATAGCGGGAAGCTTGGGCACGATCGATATCAATGTCGATATAGCGCCCGCCGCTGAGCCTTTCTGCCAGCGCCGATGACACGCCGTTCACCTGTTTGGCGACGCGTTCCACATTTTGTGCGACCCGGTCGATGTCGGCAAGGTGGCTACCGGTAATTTTGACCCCTATCGGGCTTTTAATGCCGGTTGCCAGCATGTCGATGCGATTGCGTATCGGCGGAATCCAGATATTGGATAGCCCCGGTATTTTGACGGCACGATCCAGCTCTTCTATGAGTTTTTCTGTGGTCATGCCGGGCCGCCATTGCTCACGCGGTTTAAACTGAATAGTGGTTTCAAACATTTCCAGCGGCGCCGGATCGGTTGCGGTTTCGGCTCGCCCCGCTTTACCGAACACGCGCTCGACTTCCGGCACGGTTTTGATCATGCGATCCGATTGCTGCAACACTTCACCGACTTTTTGCGCCGACAGCCCCGGTAAGGCGCTGGGCATATACAACAAATCGCCTTCGTCTAGCGGCGGCAGGAATTCGCCCCCCAAACGGCTAATTGGCCAGCATACCGTCAGAAACAGCAAACCCGCCACGACCAGCGTGGTTTTAGGCTGGTGGATGACTATATCGAGTAGTGGCCTATAGGTTTTTATCAACCAGCGATTTAGCGGGTTGTCGGCTTCCTTGGGCAGCTTTCCGCGTATCCAGTAGCCCATTAGAATCGGGATCAGGGTGATAGATAGCCCCGCCGCTGCCGCCATCGCATAGGTTTTTGTAAATGCCAGCGGGCTAAACAGACGGCCTTCCTGTGCTTCCAGGGTAAATACCGGTATAAAGGACAAGGTAATAATCAATAGCGAAAAAAACAAGGCTGGGCCGACTTCAACCGCCGCCTCGGTCATGACCTGCCAATGCGCTTCGCCCTTAAGAGTTTCGCCGGGATGCCGATCTTGCCAGTTTTCGACTTTTTTATGGGCGTTTTCGATCATCACCACCGCCGCATCGACCATTGCCCCCACCGCAATGGCGATTCCGCCCAGCGACATGATGTTGGCATTAATGCCCTGATAGCGCATGATGGCGAAAGCGGTGAGCACCCCCAACGGCAGAGCAATAATGGCTACTAGCGACGAGCGTAGATGCCCGAGAAACAAGGTGCAAACCAGCGCCACGACGATAAACTCTTCAATCAACTTATCGCTGAGATTTTCCACTGCCCGGTCTATAAGCCGGCTACGATCATAGGTGGTGACAATTTCCACGCCCTTCGGCAAACTGGCTTTCAGGGTTGTCAGCTTATCTTTGACGGCAGCGATGGTTTCTCTGGCATTCTTGCCGGAACGTAAAATGATCACACCGCCCACGGTCTCGCCTTCGCCATCCAGTTCGACGATGCCGCGCCGCATTTGCGGGCCGATCTGGATATGCGCGACATCGCTGAGCAGCACCGGCACCCGGTCTGCCAGTTTAATCACAATATTTTTAAAATCGTCCAGACTTTTTAAATAAGCGCTGGAGCGCACCATCAATTCCGCTTCGCCTAATTCCAGCACTGCACCGCCGGTTTCGGCATTTGCCTGAATAATCGCTTCGCTGACTTGTTGCTGGCTGATGGACAGATTAGCCAGCTTTAGCGGATCGAGTACCACCTGATATTGCTTGACCATACCGCCGACTGTGGCGACTTCGGCGACATTCGGCAAGCTTTTTAACTCGTATTTCAGAAACCAGTCCTGCAAGGAACGCAATTGCGACAAATCATGTTGTCCGCTTCTATCGATCAGCGCATATTGAAAAATCCAGCCGACACCGGTGGCATCCGGCCCCAGGCTGGCCCGCGCAGAAGCCGGTAGTCTGCCCTGTACCTGATTAAGGTATTCCAGCACTCGCGAACGCGCCCAATACAAGTCTGTACCATCTTCAAACAATACATAGACAAAGCTGTCGCCGAAAAAGGAAAAGCCGCGTACCGTTTTAGCGCTGGGTACGGACAGCATGGTGGTTGCCAGCGGATAGGTGACTTGATTTTCCACTACTTGCGGCGCCTGTCCAGGGTAACTGGTGCGAATGATTACCTGCACATCCGACAAATCCGGCAGGGCATCGATGGCCGTGGTTTTAACCGACCAAATCCCCCAGGCCATGATAAACAGGATAGCCAGAATCACCAGAAAGCGGTTGCCGACCGACCAACGTATCAGTGCGGCTATCATGGCGCGTTATCCATAGCAGGCAGGTTTTCGGCGGCTGGCGAATGCGCTTCTATACCGTTAAGGCTCGCTTCGGAATCGATTAAAAACTGTCCGCTGGAAACCACTTGCTGACCTTCTTCAAGTCCGGCAGTGACGATGGTCTGAGCGCCGATTTCCTGGCCTATGCTGATTTCCTGCGGCGAAAACCGGCCTTTTTCGTTCGCCAGCATGACTAATGTGCGTTTACCGGTGCGTATCAAGGCTTCGGTCGGCACCGCCAGCCCAGTTCCGGCATTGGCACTGCTTAGCCTGACTTGAGCCGTCATGCCGGGGCGTAGTTGTAAGCGGGGATTTTTCAGTTCGATGCGTACCCGGACGCTACGGCTGGTTTCGTTCAGCATCGGTAGAATCGCAGCAACTTTGCCTGCAAGGTTATGCTCTGGAAAAGCGCTTAAGCGGACATCAGCCTTATCTCCGATGCCTAGAGTTGCTATCTGCGCTTCCGGCACGGCAACTTCCAGCCAGACGGCGGCTAAACCATTGATGCGTGCCAGCGTTTGGCCGCTTGGCAAGGTCATGCCGTTACGTACTTCCAGGGCCTGAATAACTCCTGCAATCGGTGCGTTGACGGTATAGCGGTTTTGCACGACACCGCTGGTTTCCAATTGCCGAATCCGGCTTTCCGGCATGCCCAGCAATTGCAAACGTTCTCGTGCAGCCGCCTGCAAGGCTTTATCGTTCAGATTGCGCACCGCCAGCCATTCCTGTTGCGGGGCAACCCATTCCGGTTGCAAAATTTCTGCGATCGGCTGCCCGGCCTTGACTACATCACCGGCAGCTAACGGCCAAACACGTTCTACAAAGCCGCCGCTGCGTGTCTGTACGATGGCTACATCGCGCTCATTAAAGGCGATCAGTCCCGATACATCTATCTGCCGGCTTAAGGGAATACGGGAAACCGTTGCCAGCCGGACGCCGATATTTTCTGAACGAAGCGGGTCAATGCTTAAAGCGGCGGTCTGTTCTTCATCGGCGTATTTGGCAATTAATTGCATATCCATGAAAGGCGATTTGCCTGGCTGATCGAAATGCTGCTGCGGCATCATCGGATCATACCAGTACAGCACTTTACGCTCAGCGACTGTTGGCATAGCCTGTTCATGGCCTGCTGAATGATTGCTGCGCATCGCCAGCCACCAGCCTAGACCGCCGCCAACAGCCAGCAAACAACTAACCATTAACAAGAGAAACGCCGGATTATTTAGCCTGTTCATGACTGCGGCTCCTCATGTTTTAGGGTTTGTTCGCTATAGGTATAGTACAAACGGGCAGCCAATTGCTGGCGGTCGCCTTCTATAGCGATGGCTTTCAGTTCCGCTTCCAGGCGTTCCTTACGTGCTGCTATCAAGGTTGCCAGATCGCTACGGTTGCTACGCCAGGCCGCCAAAGTTAAAGCCACTTTTTCTTCTGCGAGCGGAATCAAAATTTCACGGGCGCGTTTTACGGCGTTGACCAAGCGTTGATGTTCGGCCAATGCCGATTCGAGCATGGCAGCATGCTCCTGCAAAGCGGTGGTGCGTTCGGCGGCTAGAGCGTTGCGCTCGTATAATTTCGCCTCTAATTTCGGCTGTTGCCTGCTATCCGGGAAGATTGGCAAATCGACACTCACTTGCAAAGACACCATATCGCTATAGGCAGGACCACGGCGTTGATAGGCCAGTTGCAACGCCCAATCCGGAATTTTATCGGCTTTGGCCTCCGCAACTTCCGCATCCAGTACCCGGTTTTTAGGCTCAAACAAATCTAACTCCGGGTGGCGGTGCAAGCCATGCGACAAGCTTTCTTTACTAATCCTCCAATCGGGCACTTCGCCGCTCACCGGCTGTTCTGCCGCATCGCCTATCCAGCGTTTCAATTGAGCGACTGCCTGTGCATGCCGGCTATCCAGTTCATCGCGGCGTTCGGCAATCAACGCCGCTTCCTGCTTTGGAGCCAGCAACTCGCCGGCCCCAGCGCTGCCGCCTGCAAATCGCGCCTTTACAGCACTCTCGAACAGTCGATTCTCATCTGCCAATTGTGCAATGCGTGCCAGTTGGCGTTCCACGGTTACGCGGCTTATCCAGGCAACTGCCGTTTCCTGCAAAACCTGCAAACGAACCAGCCTGGTTTGGGCTTCTGCCAGCGCCACACGGCCTTCAGCCGCTGCCACGCGAGCATCCAGTTTGGCGGTATTGGGAAATGCCTGCACGACGCCAACCCGCTGCATAGTCATGAAATCTCGCGATAAACTAAAGCTCTCGCTGCCTTGAATCGGCAGATTATCAATTCCTAGCGCTAGCTGTGGGTCAGGTAACTCACCTGCTGGGATTGCATTCTGGCGGGCAGCGTCTATCTGGGCCTGATTTGCGGATAAAACCGGCGCATCGCGCAAAGCCAGGGTTAGCGCATCCGCAAATGACAGTCCGTCAGCGAAGACGGTAAAAGGCAATATGGTCAGAAGACCGGCAAACACCGTTCGATAAATCGGCTCTCGCCCGAAAGTGAATGAAATCAACATGGTCTCTCCTATATAAATTGCACGACTCATGCACGTATCGGCTACGGCAATGAAGAACAGTCGATTGCAACAATAGACTCAAATCGTAACGCTAACCGGAGCAGGCGATACGGATGGATAGTGTCAGGATTAGACGCGATTGGGCGGTCGCCAAGCGGCAAATGGATCGAAAGATAGCGATAAGCGGTTGGAGAAGACAGCCATTTTTGCGCCAACGGCAAACGGTAACCGATTTTCCATTGCATTCAGCATGGCAGCAGTGGCCGATTGGCAATTCTGCTCTGTCTTGCAAACTTTACCGGTTTTAACAATTTTTTCGGGATCTTGGCAGCAGCTATGGTCATTAGCAGTTTCCACAGTGCTTATACCCGCCGACTCTGCGGGACAGGATTTATTAGGCAACAACAGACCAGCGACACCTTGAATTGGAATCGCAATACAGAGTAATGTTAAAAGGAACAGGTTTAGTAGCCGCATGGCATAAGTATAGAGGGAGTACCGGGGTGTTAGCAACAGGCTGGAGTTTCTGCCGGCATAAAGGCTGGTCAAGAGGAAGAAAATGCTGGGATAAATCGGAATCTTTATATTTTCATAATCTTGTGATTTTTAAATATTAACAACCTTTTTACGCGCTTTTTCATAAACAGTAACCGTTTTCAACAACAGGGTAAAACCATGAATGAGCGAAGTTACGTAGGTATCGATAAAACAGATAATAACGAATGGATAGCAGTACTTTGGAACCACGGTAGAAGTATTTTTTCCAGACCTTTCAAAAACACTTCGGCTGAACTCGACGCCTTGGTGCACTTTATCTCCGAGCGTTGTGAAAGGCCAAAAATCTGCCTGAATCCTGCAAATCCCAACGCCATAAATTTAGTTAAATCCATGGGTCAGATCCCTGGTGCTGAAGTGGTTTTAATGTCTAATGCCGGACTAAAACTTCATTTGGATTTGTTACCCAAAGATGCTGCGATGACTGCCCCATTATTCCACTCCAATTCTCGTCGAGCTTATCTGTTGGCGTGTTGTGCCGAATGATCTGATCGAAGTGAAAAGCGGTTGGCGTTGCCTCAAAATTCTCGATTACCTTACCTGTAAATCAGAACGTAAACAGAGAAAGGTAAATATGTATATTACCCCTACTAAACTCGATAGTATCTTAATAAGCCATACAATCGACGCCGCAGAGTTACAAATTTTCCTTGTCTTCTCAAGCGAGAAGGTTTGACGGATTGTTTGCAGACCAATCCGCCATGATCCGAATTTATTTTTGAACTGGCGGTTAAGGTAGACTGGCCAAGACTTTAGCATCAGGCCCCATCCCTACCGAATAATCCGTAGATGACATAACATTCTGGCTAGCAATTTCAACAAGTCGTAACGATACATAGACATTGTTACGACCGGGGGCATAGGAGCCGATAACAATCGCTTTTGCGCCTAACAGATTTAAGGCTTCTTTGGTTTTTTCAGGTATCTGTAAAATACCTGCATCGTTTTTCGAAAAAATCTCGGTTGGTAATTCCATGCCCATCACCAGATAGCCGGCATGATGAAAAGCTGAGGAAATCTGGTCGGAGACGATACGTCCAAAAGGCAGGCGTTGATTGAGTTCATCGACATTAATCAGAGAGTTGATAACAACTAAACTGCCTTTAGGCAAAGGTAGCCGTAAATTTTGGATCAGGCTGTTTACCTCTTCGTAAGTCACTTGTACAAGGTCATCATCCTTAGCTTCGCTGGGTCAATACATGCGGCTGCACCCGGTTTGAATAACCAGAGCCAATACCATTAGTACCATCATCTGCTTTTTTAACATAAGACTCTCCGTTTTAAAATTGTCGCTATTAAGTGCTCAGTTTAGTCGTTTAGTCAATGATAATCGACACAACACTACGAAATGTCAAATTATGCCACGCGATTAACCGGTTTTGAGTATTTATTTAAGGCAATTTCAGACGGCTTCAAACAATTTTATTATTTCTCTGAGCATTTGCCAGGGAATGGCATAGATTTGCTAACCCAATTCAAGTTCGGAGAGAGGGGAATACCCTGAGATTCATCGAATTTTCCCATAAAATTGCGCATCTAATCTTTTGACTGCAGCGTTCTGCCAATGCCGTTCTTGCCAAGATGACCTTGGTCCGGCGTAAATTTCATGGGAAAAAAGTGCGTGGGTATAAAACGGTAAGTCATCCTTGACCGGGTAATTGCGAATTTTTTGGCTTTTACCCGGTTACTCCCTGGCATCGTTGTTTTCCTTGTTCGCGGGGGAGAGAACTATTGATCCTTGATACCTGTCTTTTAATAAGGCAATAGATGTGCCACAAAACAAAGATGCCGGTAGCTCCGGGTTTGTGCGAGGATACAGTCCTGTTATTTAAATGATCTATGTTATTTAACTTGAATTTTATAAAAAACATTGAAATTTTATGGCATTTGACGTAAATCTTGATTTTTACCAACGATTTTTGCTTGTAATAGCTAAGAATTGTGACATTAACCGATGCGGCTAATTAAACAGGAAGTTGCCGAATGGCTTTTTTCTTGGATTTTACAGAGCGCTATCATAGATAATGGACAGGAATTTTCTTTCCCTTGTTTTTTTGCTTGAATCACTTCCGTCATCCTTCTCGTTACAGGCAATTGCAAACAAAGCGCAAAACCTCTTTTGCCTTTATGCAGTTTTTCAAACGCCTCCTGGTCTATGGATTTTCGATTTTCCTGATAGGCTCCGTGACGTTGGTCGGCTTGTTAGGCTATGTGCCGGCGCCGACTTCTGCCTTCATGCTGCATCGGCATCTGGAAGATTTTGTTAGCGGCAAGGGCTATAGGGTTATCGATCAGCACTGGGTCAACGGCTCCGCAATTTCAAAAAATGCATACGCTGCTGTGATTGCCTCGGAAGACCAACTATTTTACCGGCATAACGGTTTTGATCCGGATGCTATCGGCAAAGCATTGCAACGTTACTTGCATGGCGGGAAATTACATGGAGCCAGTACCATTAGCCAACAAGTGGCCAAAAATCTGTTTTTGAGCCCGGCTAGAAGTTTTTTTCGCAAAGGCGCCGAAATCTGGTTTACGCTGTTGATTGAGATGTTTTGGAGTAAAGCGCGTATTTTGGAAATGTATCTAAACATTGCCGAGTTTGGCGATCATCTGTTCGGTATCGATGCGGCCAGCCGCCGTTATTTTGCTATCCCAGCCAGGCAACTTACGAAGGAACAGTCCGCATTGCTGGCTGCCACCTTACCGAATCCGCTGGTATTTAAAGCTGACCAACCCAGTGCTTATCTCTACAAACGGCAGAACTGGATACTAGGACAGATGCGAAATCTTTGATTTCACATCTGTCCCTATATTGCCGTATTCGAATTGCTTTTATGAAAAATTTCTACCGTAAAAAATTTCGGCCATTTCTTCATGCAATTGATCCTGGATTTCTTCCTTTTCATCATCGGAAAAATTGCTTTCCTTTTCGAAAAGATAATTTTCCAATTCTGTTTCCTTCAGACGCATCTTGGTATGAAAAATATTTTCCTGATAAACATTAACATCAATCATCTGGTAAAGCTCCTTCGTGCTTTCCGCGATGTAATTCTGAATCGAGTTTATCTTGTGATCGATATAGATTTTCTGACCGGATACATCGCGAGTGAAGCCGCGAACCCGGTAATCCATGATGACAATATCCGACTCAAAGCTATGGATCAGATAATTCAATGCTTTTAACGGAGAAATCTGCCCGCAGGTTGAGACATCGATATCGGCACGAAAAGTACATATATCGGTATCGGGGTGACTCTCGGGATAGGTATGCACAGTGATATGGCTTTTATCCAGATGAGCTAAAATCGTATCCGGTAGCGGACCCGGAGATTCTGAATTCATGCCGGCCGGAATCACCGCCCCTTCGGAGATTAGCATGGTAACGCTAGCGCCTTGCGGATCATAATCCTGATGGGCAATATTTAATATTTGCGCACCGATGATGTTAGCGACATCTTTGAGTATCTGAGTCAGGCGTTTGGCGTTATAAGCTTCGTCTATATATTCAATGTAGGCCTTTTCCTGTTCTTTTGGTGCGTAACAAACATCGTAAATATTAAAACTTAGCGATTTAGTGAGGTTATTAAACCCGTGTAATTGTAATTTGCTCAATCGATCAATCCTCTTTCACTTCAAAATCATGACTTATCTCAACGCCCGCTTTGCCAAGCATAATGGAAGCGGAGCAATATTTTTCTGCGGACAGTTTAACCGCACGCTCAACAGCCGCAACCGGCAGGTTTCTGCCGGTTATCTTGAAATGCAGATGAATTTTACTGAAAACGCTGGGAATCGTATCGACCCGCTCGGCATGAAGTTCAGTTGTACAGCCCAGTATTTCATGACGGCCCTTTTCCAGAATATCGACTACATCGAACGAGGAACAACCACCCAAGCCCAAAAGTATCATTTCCATCGGTCGCACGCCAATATTACGGCCACCGTGATCCGGTGGCCCATCCATGAGGACCGCGTGACCGCTGCCGGATTCTCCGACAAACATTCTGCCGTCAACCCATTTTATTGTTGCTTGCATGTTAAAATCCTCAATCTTTAATCCTAGGACGAATTTTACATTGCTAACATTAAATTTTTTGATTTTTTTTGCAAAATCTTTCCATTTTGGTTAGGGTAGTCTAATTGTCAACCGAAATATCAAAATTATGAGCTTTGTTAAACACAATAAAATTTCTCCGCCGGCTCTTAGTGCCTTTCTACACCTTTGTCATGTCCGCAGTTACCCGGCGAAAATGACAATTGTTCGCCCTGGCGACACAGGGGACAAATTATTGTTTGTGGTCGATGGCTCGGTTAGCGTCAGTGTTGAAGATGAAGAAGGCCGGGAATTGATCCTTGCCTATTTGAACAAACACGATTTCGTCGGAGAAATCGGTGTTTTTAAATCCACCGAGGCAAGAAGCGCGTTGGTGAAAACCCGGACCCGTTGCCAGATGGCGGAAATTGGTTACGATCGTTTTAAGATGCTGCTGAATAACGAATTGCGCGATCACGCGGTCGAAATACTGACAGTCCTTGGAGAACAATTATCGCTACGGTTATTGATCACCAACCGTAAATTCCGGGATTTGGCCTTTATGGATGTTGAAGGGCGTATTGCCCGCACTTTACTGGATTTGTCCGGGGAACCCGACGCCATTACCCATCCGGACGGTATGCAACTACACATCACTCGACAGGAAATCGGCCGTATTGTCGGTTGTTCCAGAGAAATGGCAGGCAGGGTTTTAAAAGAGTTGGAAGATAAGGGCTTAATTACTGCCCATGGCAAAACCATCGTAGTGTTCGGTACTCGATAAAAGCAAGCTGGGAGCTGCCTTTGGCCATTCCAGTCATATTTTTGTTTGTATGACTTTTCCCAGACAGCCGACAAGTCGGGTAGTGACCACAAAAATTATTCCGGCAGGGCACAAACAAGCACGTGAACACGCAAGGCTTGGCGTATAAATCCTCTTATTTTTTCGAAGGGTAAAAGCAGATTTATTAATGTTGGATTGCAAATCCCGTGCAACCCAACATTAATCGGTAATTGCTATTCATCCTAAAAAAGGCGGAACTTAACAACGGCAGTGTTTGAAGCATATTAATCGTTTCATAAGTTCTTGCACTAAGCAGACTTAAATACCCAGAAGATCTGGATTTCGACGCCGTTGCCCGGTCCCAGGTTTAGGAGGCAGGACGCCGATTAAAGCCTACAGGGATGTATTCACGGCGTCCTGGGACCG
The DNA here is from genome assembly GCA_963765965.1 of uncultured Pseudomonadota bacterium. Classification (GTDB taxonomy): domain Bacteria; phylum Pseudomonadota; class Gammaproteobacteria; order Methylococcales; family Methylomonadaceae; genus Methylomonas. The sequence goes on along the minus strand of CAVXZR010000080.1, from coordinate 13,996 downwards.
GGCAACGGCGTCTTCCGCCGCATCCAAAAACCTCTAGTGCAAGAACTTATGAAACGATTAATAGCATTGGTTGAACTGTTCATTGCCCGTTTGTGTTGAATAACGCAGTTTCCTGCCATAGCTCTCACAAAGCTTATAGTGATTTTAATAAGCCGGGGCACGTTAGATGATTATGAGGAAAGCTGAATCCGGCTGACTAATGGCCTAGTTCGGTAACAATCACGCCAATACCGTTCTTTTGCAGCAATTCCTTGATGGTGGATACACTGGCTGGGCTATCGTATGGGCCAATTTTGACGCGGTGCCATATTACGTTACCCACTTTGGCTTTTTCGACGCGTGCCTCTATGCCCAGTAGCGCTAATTTGGCTTTGTGCCGGTCGGCTTCGGATGCTTCGCGGAAAGAACCTGCCTGCATGATGTATTTGGTCGCTTTAGTTTTGCCAACCAATGCCTCTCGGACCCGGGTTTTGATTTCGTAATCCGGCACCACTATTTCCGCCTGCGGCAGGATAGTGTAAAAGTCGTAGCGCGGTTCTTCGGGTTCTGCCGGTTTTGGTTCGGTTTTCTTTTCAGGTTCAGCCGTTGTTTGCTGCTTGATAGCTATTTCCTGTTTAGCTTTGTTTTCCGCTAATTGACTTTCCGTTTCCGGTTTACCGGCAATGAGCTCCGGCACCATCTTGCGAATCATGTTAAAAAACACCACAAAAGCGACAATTAACACAAGCACCATAAGCCATCGCCAAAACATTTTCGGCGTTTTTTTCGGATGTTTACGGCTATTGATGTAACTGGCGCTCTGTACGCGATGTTTGTAATCTCTGGCCATTACATCGCTTCTGGGGTATTAATTTTTAAAAGCGTCAATCCATTGCTCAGTACCTGTTTTACAGCACAAATCAGATTAAGACGGGCATTACAAAGTTTATTGTCATCCACCAGAAACTGGTGAGCGTTATAGTAACTGTGAAACTGATTTGCCAGCTCACGCAAATAGTGAATCAGTTGGTGCGGCTCATATTGCATAGCTGAGCGTTCCAGAACTTCCGGATATTTCGATAGCGTTGTCAAAATTGCGCTTTCTTGTTCCTCGGTCAGCATATTGAGGTTTTCCATGCCCAAAAGGTAATTGCGCTGGCGATTTTTTTCGTCAAGCTGCCGCAACACGCTGCAAACCCTGGCATAAGCGTATTGCACGTAATAAACCGGATTTTCGTTCGTTTTGGATGTTGCCAATTTTAGATCGAAATCCATATGTTGCTCGGATTTGCGCATCACATAAAAAAAACGGCAGGCATCCTTCCCTACTTCGTTACGCAACTGCCTAAGGGTTACAAACTCACCGGAACGGGTCGACATCTGCACTTTTTCGTCGCCACGAAATAGAACTGCGAATTGCACCAGCAATACTTTAAGTTTCGATTCGTCTGCCCCAAGCGCTTGCATTGCCGCCTTAACCCTTGGTATATAGCCATGATGGTCTGCACCCCAGATGTTGATGATCTGGTCGAAGCCGCGGTCCAGCTTATTCATGTGATAAGCAATATCCGAAGCGAAATAGGTGGTTTGACCGTTCTCACGGACCACTACACGATCCTTTTCATCGCCCAAGGAACTGGAAGCAAACCAGGTAGCCCCGTCCTGTATATAAAGATAACCGGATGTTTCCAGACGTTGCAAAGCTTTCTGAACTGAACCGTCATCCATCAATAGCCGTTCGGAAAACCATTGTTGATAGGTTACGCCGAATTCTTCAAGATCATCCTTAATATCCAGCAAAATTTCATCAAGGCCGGCTTGAAATATATTGCTGTAACGGTTCGGCCCAAGTAGGGTTTTCGCTTGATCGATCAAGGCATCAATATGAATTTCCTTATCGCCACCCTGTGGTTCGTCGGCGGGAATATTTGCCAAAACCATTTCAGCAGGTTTGTGATAACTGGTTCCTGCATTTTTATAAAGATCGGCAGCGGTTTTCCGCACATATTCGCCGCGATAACCATTGCTAGGAAACGTAAATACTTCGCCGCACTCTTCCAGATAACGCAGCCAAATACTGGTAGCCAGAATATCCATCTGCCGACCTGCATCGTTGACGTAATATTCCCGTTCGACTTCGAAGCCTACCGCTTCCAGCAAATCGGCTACTGCCGAACCGTAGGCCGCCCCACGACCATGACCGACATGCAATGGCCCTGTGGGATTGGCTGAAACGAATTCTACCTGAATGCGTTTGCCGGCACCGATAGTGTTCAAACCAAACTCCCGACCTGAATCGTGTATTTGTTTTACTATTTGAAACTGGCTATCGGGATTGATGAAAAAATTGATAAAACCGGGGCCGGCAATCTCGATTTTTCCGATCAGATTGTCTTCAGGAATGGCAGCTACAATTTTTTCTGCTAACTGTCTTGGATTGAGCTTGGCGGATTTTGCCAATAACATCGCCACATTGCTAGCAAAATCGCCGTGCTGGGTATCACGGGCTCGCTCCAGAGTAATTTGGGCAGACAAATCGCCATCAAGAATGCCTTGCGCTTTAAGGGCTTCAACAGCATGTTGCAAAAGGCATTCAAGCTTGTGTTTCATTAGGGCGGCAAAATAAAAATATACAAAAAGAATTTATTATCCATCAAAAAGCCGCCGATGGCTAGAAAGTCACCGGACGGTTTAAGCTTTCCGGCGTTCGCCGAACAATGCCGTGCCGATTCTAACCATAGTCGCGCCCTCCATAATAGCGGCTTTCAAATCATCGCTCATACCAAAGGAAAAACAGGTGAGTTCCGGTTTGTTCAGTTGTTGAACGGCTTGATAAAGCAGCCGATAAGGATGGCGTTGTTTATGATAATTGCTAACGTGTTCGGGGATGGCCATCACGCCACGCAAACGCAGATTCGGTAAAGAGCGAACCTGTTCCACCAAGAGCGGCAATTCCTCCAGGCTAACACCGGATTTACTGTTTTCCTCGCTGATGTTAACTTGCAGACAGATATTCAGCGGCGGAAGATACCCTGGTCGTTGCTCGCTAAGACGTTGAGCGATTTTCAATCGATCAACGCTATGTACCCAAGAAAAATGACCGGCTATGGCTTTGGTTTTATTGGATTGAATTGGACCGATAAAATGCCAGGTGATATTAAATCCGGCAAGTAATTGCTGTTTCAACAGTGCTTCTTGCAGATAGTTTTCAGCAAAATGCCGCTGCCCCAGCCTATACAGTGCAGCAATATCCTGTGTCGTCTTGGTTTTACTGACTGCCAGTAATTTTACGCTGCCGCGAGACCGTCCGGCAATACCGATTGCATGGCGTATTTGTGAGCGAGTTTGTTGAAAACGCTCGGCGATGCTATCCATTACTCGGATTCCCGCTGTTTTCCGACAAAAAATCGCGAAAACAACAGGCCGGATTCAAATAGCATCCACATCGGCACTGCCAACAAAGTCTGCGACAATGCATCCGGCGGCGTTAAAAACATTGCGACGACAAACACGCCGACTATCACGTAAGGCCTTTTTTCAGCAAGAGCTTGAGGAGTGACTATACCTGCCCAGACTAGAACGATGGTAAAAATCGGTATTTCAAACGAGACGCCGAATGCAAAAAACATGGCCAGCACAAAATCCAGATAGGTGGCAATATCTGTCATCACCGTAACGCCGGTCGGCGCGGATGAGGTCAGGTAACCGAAAACCAATGGAAAAACCAGAAAATAGGCAAATGCAGCACCAGCGTAAAACAACAACGTGCTAGCAAGCAGCAACGGTAAAGCCATCATTTTTTCATGACGGTAAAGACCCGGCGCAACAAAACCCCAGAATTGAAAAAGTATATAAGGGATGGAAATAAACACTGCCACTACAAATGCTAGCTTAAAAGGGGTAAAAAACGGGGAGGCAACATCGATCGCAATCATGCTGCTATTCTTCGGCATATGTTGCAGCAATGGCTCGGCAAGCAGGGAATAAATTTCATTCGCGTAACTGGCTGTACCGAGAAATACCAGCAACACGCACAACACTACACGTAACAGACGGTCACGCAGTTCGACTAAATGGCTAAAAAAAGTCTGCTCGGAGGACGGCTCAAGCTGATTTGTCATCGTGCGGTTCGGCTTTATTGTCAGACAAGGCTTCCAGGGCAGAATTAATGTCCCTAACAGCCGCTTCCGTATCGTTTACCGATTTTTGCAATTCATTACTGATATCTGCCTGCTTTAACAGCTGACGCATTTCTTCGGCATGCAGTTCCTGTTTGATATCTGCCTTGACAGAGGCAATTGTGCTACGGGTTTTTCCTAGCCAATAACCCGCTATCCTGGCAGCTTTAGGAAGTTTTTCCGGACCGATTACCAATAATGCAACCAGCCCTACCATCAATATTTCTGAAAATCCGACATCAAACATGCGACAGCTCAGACCTTATCTTTTTCTTTGCCGGCGATTTCGCCTTCCAGCACTTCCCCTTCTTTACCGGCTATGTTTTTGGCATCCTCTCCTTCCTTGACAGCACTACGAAAACCTTTGATGGCCTCGCCGATATCCGCCCCGACATTTTTCAGACGCTTGGTTCCGAACACCAATAAAACGATTACCAGTACCACTAATAAATGCGGAATACTTAACCCCATTTCTCACTCCATAACTAATGAATTACGCTTGATCGCGTTGCGCCTTTTCCTTGATACCGGACAATCCGAAGCGCCGCTGTAATTCGTTGATAACATGTTCCGGCCCCAAGCCCTGATCAGCAAGCATGACCATGCAATGAAACCAAAGATCGGCGGTTTCATAAACAATTTTATCCTTGTCGCCATCTTTTGCGGCGATTACGGTTTCGGTCGCTTCTTCGCCGATTTTTTTCAGAATATGGTCCAGACCTTTGGCATACAGACTGGCAACATAGGATTGATCGGCAGATTGCGTTTTCCGTTGCTCAAGAACTTCGGCCAATTGCTGTAAAACGTCACTCATTTAATTAACGCTCTTCATAATAACGTAGAAATCATACCACGTTCCATCGCCGCAAAAAAAAACCTCCCAATGCTTGCGCAGAGGGAGGTCAAAAACCAAGCGGATGACTATGAGGAGGTTCCACTCGTTATTACAACAGCAGGAGGCAGTTACAAATTCAAGGTTCGACAGTTGAGTTTGGTTTTTCCGGTAATATTGCTAAACATTACGGAATTGATGGCAAAAACGACTACGTAAAATTTGGAACAACGGCATAGAATTCGAAAATTAACAGCTTAACAATCGAATGTTAGTGTTTAATTTCTGCATTTGTGCGTTAAATTCCAGTTATCTTGGTTGGATCTTGACAAAATTATTTTTTCGTTGCCGATCAGTTGTAGAACACTATACAGGATAAAAACAAGTTTACAATTAGGCAGATGATAAACAAATTGTATACAATTATGAAACAATGCAAATGTCAATTGTTTTTTCCTCATTGCAACTCTTAGTCTTAAGGAGGCTTAATGGATAAACTAACCAGCATGAACGTGTTTGTTCGCGTCGCCAAAGCAGGCAGTTTTGCCAAGGCCGCTAAAGATCTAGATATATCTCGAGCGATGGCTACAAAACACATCATGCAGCTTGAAAGCGAATTAAATACCCGGCTTTTTAATCGTACTACCCGTAGCTTAAGCTTGACTGAAGCCGGGGAAGAATATTTGGAACGCTGCCAGCAAGTGCTTTTAGACGTGGCGGAAATGGAATCCGCTGTCACCAAGCTGCAAACAGAACCGCGAGGTATCTTGAAAATATGTGCACCGCCGGTGATCGGCGCGACCCATATTTCGCCGGCCCTTACCGAATATCTTAAGTATTACCCCGATTTGTCTGTCGAAATGCTGCTTAAAGGCGGTCAAGTGGATTTGGTTGACGAAGGTGTCGATATTGCCATTTATTTAGGCCAGCTTAACGATACCAGTCTGGTTGCGCGAAAACTTGCCAACTCGTCGCTTGTGGTTTGCGCTTCGCCCGAATATCTGAAAACCCGCGGAATCCCGCAGGACCCGGAAGACCTGGAAGACCATAGCTGCCTGATCAACTGGGCAATCCCGCCCCGAAACAAGTGGCGCTTCAAAGGCATCCTCGGCGAAAGGACCGTTACAGTAACAGGCCGTATGCAGGCCAATATGGCCGATCCTATCCGCAATGCCGCAGTTAACGGTCTGGGTTTGATTATGCTGCCTCGTTATATAGTCGGCCGGGACATTGAGTTGGGACGCTTACAGGTCGTGATGGATCAATACGGCATCTCGCCATTGGAAGTTTACGCTGTGTATCCGCATCGCAAATATTTATCGGCTAAAGTCCGGTCGTTTCTGGAATTTATACAAGGGTGGTTACCGCACCGGATCGGTATGGATCCGCCATGAATGGCCTGGAAGAAAAATGGGATGGCATTTACAGGCAATCCCCGTATCAGGCGGAAGCTGCAAAGGTACTGTCCAAAAACCGTTTCTTGCTTCCTGAACAGGGCAAAGCCCTGGATTTGGCTTGCGGTTTAGGCGGCAATGCCTTATTGCTGGCGGAAGCAGGGTTAACTGTCGATGCCTGGGATATTTCCGGGGTAGCCTTACAGGCTTTACAGGTTCAGGCAGCTTTACGCAATCTCAATATCAATATTCGACAAGGCATAATTACACAGGCAAACCTGCCAAACGATAGTTACGATGTGGTTGTCATCAGTCGTTTTCTTGACCGTAACCTGTGTAATGCGATAATGGCTACTTTAAATACTGGCGGTCTACTGTTTTACCAGACATTTACCCGCAACAAACTTGACCGGCAAGGCCCAAACACACCCGATTATTTATTGGCAACGAATGAATTATTGCGGTTGTTTACGCCTTTAACGCTAATCTTCTATGAAGAATACGCTCGGGTAGGGAACTTGCAATACGGCAACAGAAACGAAGCGTGTTTAATCGGACAGAAACCATTATCGGAGCCTATCAATGATAGAAAACCTTGACCCCAAACAATCCTGGTCCTTATTGCAAAATAACCCTGCTGCGGTTCTGATCGATGTCAGAACCTTTATCGAACACAGTTTTGTCGGACATCCGCCCAATGCAATATCGGTTGCCTGGAAAGAATTTCCGGGCATGCAATTGAACACAGCTTTCGTAGAACAGGTTAAAAAACATGTTCCCGATAAATCCGCGCCGGTGTTGTTGCTATGCCGCACCGGCGTCAGATCTGTGGAAGCCGCCAAGGCACTTGAAGCAGCCGGTTATCAGCATCTGATCAATATTGTTCAAGGCTTTGAAGGTGCTGTGGATGCCGACAAACATCGCGGCAATATTGACGGCTGGCGTTTTCATGGTTTGCCTTGGCAGCAAAGTTAATTTTCTAATCGGTTGTGCTGACGATTTCTGCCCAACTTTAATTCTTCGGATGAATCGCGCGATAGCGTGATTCACCTGCTTAATTTTTAAAACATCAAGTAAATCCTGTGATACAAAAACTCAGAAATATTGCAATTATCGCTCACGTCGACCATGGTAAAACCACGCTGGTCGATCAACTACTACAACAATCCGGTACTTATGATTCTCATGAGAAAGTCGAAGAGCGGGCAATGGATTCCAATGTATTGGAAAAAGAGCGTGGTATCACCATTCTTGCCAAAAATACTGCAATCGACTGGAACGGCTATCATATCAATATTGTCGATACCCCAGGCCACGCCGACTTCGGCGGGGAAGTGGAGCGGGTATTATCAATGGTGGACTCGGTATTGTTGCTGGTGGACGCGGTAGACGGCCCGATGCCGCAGACCCGTTTCGTCACCCAAAAGGCTTTTGCCTTAGGTTTAAAGCCGATTGTGGTCATTAATAAAGTCGACCGCCCCGGTGCCCGCCCGGACTGGGTTATCGACCAAACCTTCGATTTGTTCGATCGTCTGGGAGCAACCGATGAACAACTGGATTTCCCAATTGTTTATGCTTCCGCGCTTAAAGGCTATGCCGGGCTGGAAAGCAGTGTCGAATCCGGCGATATGACACCGCTGTTTCAGACCATAGTCGATAAGGTCAAGCCACCGGCAGTCAACCTGGACGGACCGTTCCAAATGCAGGTCATCAGTCTGGATTACAATTCTTATGTCGGGGTTATCGGCATCGGCCGCATACAGCGCGGCGCGGTCAGACCCAATATGCAGCTTACTTTGATTAACCGCGAAGGCGCAACCCGCAATGGCCGTATGCTACAAATTTTCGGGTTCCACGGCTTGCACCGAGTAGAAGTTCAACAAGCCCAAGCCGGTGACATCATCGCCTTCACCGGCATAGACAAACTGGAAATTTCCGACACACTTTGTCAGCAGGATGCCGTAGAAGCCCTGCCGCCGTTAAAAGTCGATGAACCTACAGTCAGCATGACTTTTCAGGTCAACAACTCGCCGTTCGCCGGCAAGGAAGGCAAATTCGTAACTTCCCGGCAAATACGCGACCGTTTGCACAAAGAATTGCAACATAACGTGGCATTACGGGTAGAGGACACTTCCGATCCCGATAAATTCAAGGTGTCCGGCCGCGGCGAACTGCATTTGTCTATCCTGATCGAAAACATGCGTCGCGAAGGTTTCGAATTGGGCGTGTCGCGTCCGGAAGTCATTTTCAAAGAAATTGATGGCGCGATGTGCGAACCGTTCGAAATGGTCACTATCGAAGTTGAAGAAATCCATCAAGGTACGATTATGGAGAAACTCGGCGAACGAAAAGCCGATCTTTTAAACATGGTACCGGACGGCAAAGGCCGTATTCGTCTGGAATACATGGTGCCATCACGCGGATTGATCGGTTTCCAGACCGAGTTTATGACCTCGACTTCCGGATCCGGCCTGTTTTACCACGTGTTCGATCATTACGGACCGATGAAGCCCGGTGTGTTCGGTATTCGAAAACGCGGCGTACTAGTCTCTATGGTGCAAGGAAAGGCATTGGCTTATGCGCTATTTGCCTTGCAGGAGCGCGGCGAACTGTTTTTGGTACACGCGGATGAAGTTTATGAAGGCATGCTGGTCGGCATACACTCGCGCGCTAACGATTTGGTGGTCAATCCAACCAAAGCCAAACAGCTTACCAATATTCGCGCTGCCGGTACCGACGAAAACCTGATTTTGACCCGTATCCAGAAAATGACGCTGGAACAAGCGCTGGAATTTATAGATGATGACGAATTAGTGGAAGTAACACCGCAATCGATACGCTTGCGGAAAAAACTCTTGACCGAAAACGACCGGAAACGCGCGTCAAGAGCGGCGGAATAACCTTTATACCACCCCTACCTTGCCAATGCCGGGTAGGACCGCCTTAGATTATTGAGTCACAAATTTCAAGCCGATAACCAGCAAAAGCGTTGCCAAAACCGGGCGGAGAAATTGTTCAGGGATTTTCGCGCTCAAATGACTACCTATCCAAATTCCCGGAATAGAACCCACCAGCAAACTAGCCAGTAATTCCAGATCGAAATTTCCCAGGCTCAAATGACCCAGACCGGCTATAGCCGTTAGCGGGATAGCATGAGCCAGATCGGTACCGACGATTTTTACAGTCGTCATGCGCGGATAGAGAAATAGCAAAGCCACTGTGCCTAAAGCGCCGGCTCCGACTGAAGATAGCGTGACAAGCACGCCCAGTATCGCCCCGGTCAACACGGTTGCGACTTTCTCCCAACGCGGCGAGAATCTGCCGCTGTTATCCTGTGAGCTATGTTCGTCGTCAATGATGGCAATTTTCGCTGCTCTACGCATCATAATGCTTCGAACCAACAAGGCACAGGCAGTTAAAAGCAAGGCAACACCCAGCGTAAAAGTTATGGTGCCGGTTACTTCTTTGCCGACAGCCATCAGATTTTTAATTATGTAAAGTGTCATTCCGGAACACGGCAAGCTGCCCAAGGCCAGCCAGCCGACGATTTTCCAGTCTACGGAACCATGTTTTCCGTGGTGAACAAATACCCCAACCGATTTGGTAATGGCCGCATAAATTAAATCGGTCCCAACAGCTACCGCAGGCTTGAAGCCAAACAGAAACACCAGCAATGGGGTCATTAGAGAACCGCCACCAACTCCGGTGATGCCAACCAGCAAACCCACAGCAAAACCTGATGCTGTATACATTAAATTCATAGATAATCGCCTTTTGTTCTTAACTTTAGATAAGTAGCGATATTATGCCCGCAGGGTCGCAAGGTTTTTTAATGATAATAAAGAATATATATATCTAATTATTAGATATAGGCTATAATTTTCCGTAGTTCCTAAATTAACTCTGTGGTATTCTGGTCACGGTTTTGCAAATGCAACATCCGCACTTAACACTTCCATTTGATTCATGTCAACTAAAGACATGCATTCAACTCGACCTCAGACAAAATACCCCGGTGTCAAAATTTAATCAGCTAAGAGTATGCCTTTTTGCAGTTTTGTATTTGTAATAAAATCCTTAAATATTAAAGATTTTTTTGCGGTAAAAACATTTCTATCGGCTTAGATCATGACTCTGACAGATTTGTGAATAAAACAAACCTAAGGAAGACAGACTCCAAGCTGTTACCGGCAAGCCTACGAAATCTCGAAGAAGACACCTCACGAGCGTGAAACAGTCATTTTTCTTGCAGGGATTCTTTTTAACCCCGCTCTATCCACAAACACTGCAAGCAAAAAAATCGGATTGCTTGCAGACTTATTAATTAACCAGAAACAGGATACGTAAAAGCATGAGTGACTTACCTAACTGCCCAAAATGCAACTCAGAATTCACCTATGAAGACAGCGACATGTATATATGCCCGGAGTGCTCGAACGAATGGGCAAAAAATGCTTCATCCGACATTGGCGATATTCAGGCTTCATTTAAGGATGCTAACGGAAATGTTCTTGTTGACGGAGATACGGTAACTGTCATCAAAGATCTGAAAGTGAAAGGCTCTTCATTGGTTGTCAAGGTTGGCACTAAAGTCAAAAATATACGTTTAGTCTCGGGCGATCATGATATCGATTGTAAAATTGACGGGATAGGTCCAATGAAATTGAAATCGGAGTTTGTGAAAAAGGTTTAATTATTCCTGATCGCAGAGATTCTTCAAATCTTATATTTTCGTATCGATAACATTCCGGCATGGATTCGCTTCGCGCTCATGATGCCGGAACTGCTCCTTGATAAATGTATGGTCATCAAATACACATTTTTCATTGCTGATTGGCACTATCGATTTCAAGACCGTCAGCACCCGCCAACTGTTGAGTTTGCTCGGTAATTTCGGCCACATTCGCCGCCATACTATTCATTGCCATATTGTTCATCTTGGCCATAAAGCCGACCAATCCGCGTATTTTTTCGAGCTTTTGCAGCTTGTTATTCAAGGCGGTATTCCGGTTGGCGTCCAATTCACCGAATCTAGCGGGACAAAACTCGTATTCTGTATCAATGGTTTGGGACAAAGTAACGCGAATTTCAGCGAAAAACAGCTCTAAGTTAAGAACTGTTTCGTCCAATTGTTGCGTCAGATCTGCTATAACTTTATCAGTATGTATTGGAGATGAACCATTCTGTACTGTCTTGACAGACTTCCATTATTGACTAGATTTTTTGAAACCGGATGTATTGTGTTTGGTGTTTGTTTTGCTATCATCGATATATTTAGGGATTCGTTGGGCGATGGCTAAGGATCTGTATTTCGATAAATAAATCAATACTGCCCCACCAAAAAAAGCCAATATCAAAAACATTTCTACAAAATGTATGTATATATAATTCTCTATAATCAACAAAAGCCACTTTCACAGTACTAGTCAATTTTTTTTGCCGATGCAGGACGATCTTCCATCACTTTCCTTAACAGTACAATACTTGTCAGCGACATTGAATGGCATGACTGGAAATACGGCAGCGAATTGGCATTTCCTTATGTTTTGCAAATTTTTATAATTTTTTATTAGATATAATTAACTTTTTGGGAATATAAAAACTCACGCTCAGCCTGTAACCAATCCTCAAGCTCATGTCCAGGTTCAAAACCCCTGCTTTGAGATTTATAATAAGCCAATTCGGCAATGGTAGTATTCATATCCGGGAGATTTTTTGGTAATAGAGATTCGTGGATTAATAACTCTTTTTTTGTTTTAACATGTTCAGGCATCTTGCACCTCGCTTCTATATAGCAGACATAAAGACTATAACGCCAGTTATTTCAAATTAAAGCATTTTTAATTTCATTACTATGCGTAAGAATACCTATACTCAGTGTACCAACAACGATTTAAGCTATTTTGCCGGCTAACCGAAAATCGGCTTGCATTTTTTGCCTATCCTTCCTAAGATAAGATTCCAGCAAGGACTAAAAGCTTTGCATTTCTCACCTATTCTCGAAGGATGGAAACAATCTTTCCGGATTCGCGTTCCTGAAGCTGTGCCGTTGGTTTCCAGGTTCCCAGAAAAGTTTGTTACTTTTAAGCTAATTTCTATCCGTTTTGCCGGACTTTCTGGTTTTTTTGAGGAACTACGGCACTTGGCGGCGTGTCTCTGCTTTGTCGAGTAAGAGGATATGACATTGGTATACAACCTTAAACGCATGTTGAGCGATATTGAAATGGAGGTGGAATATACCCGCCATTTCATAGGCAAGGATTCATTGGACATTCGAGTCATGGCGGCCATGCAGGAAGTTCCGCGACATGAGTTTTTGCCCGAGGATTTACGTGACTTTGCCTACCATAACGGACCGCAACCCATAGGCTCCGGACAAACCATTTCTCAGCCGTACATTGTGGCCTTAATGAGCGACTTGTTGAACACCAAGTCCAGCGACATTATTCTGGAAATCGGCACCGGCTCCGGCTATCAGGCAGCTATCCTTTCGAAATTGGTTACCCAAGTTTATTCTGTTGAAATCATAAAAAAACTGGCATCAAAAGCGCTTAATTTACTTAAAGAGCTGGGTTACGACAATGTAGTTGTCCGCAACGACAACGGTTACTTCGGCTGGGCGGAACATGCGCCTTATGATGGCATCATCGTTACTGCCGCCGCACCACATGTTCCCCAGCCCTTGATCGATCAATGCTCCAGGTGGGGGATACGCCCGTACTGCCATTCCGACATGCGGCCGAGGTCCTGCGCACGGCGTGCGGTATCCAGATCGAGGCGAGCCCGCTCGAGCTCCTCCTTGATGTGCGCGGCGCCTTGCACGGTGGCCTTCTCGGCCTTCCACACCTTCCTCGAGATCCGAGTATTCCTTCTCGAGCGCCTCGAGCGACTCTTCCAGGGTGGAGAGGCGCTTGCGCGAGGCCTCATCGGTCTCCTTCTTGAGCGCTTCTCACGCTTGATCTTCAGCTGGATGATGCGCCGATCCAGTTTGTCGAGCGCCTCGGGCTTCAGTCGATTTCCATGCGAATCAGCGAGCCCGCCTCGTCGAGTGGATTTCGATGGCCTTGTCCGGCAGCTGCCGAGATCCGCGATATAGCGATGCGACAGGGTCGCCGCGGCCACGATGGCGGGATCGGTGATCTCGACGCCATGGTGCACCTGGTCGGCTTCGTTCCTTCAGTCCGCGCAGGATGGCGATGGTGTCCTCCACCGACGGCTCGTTCACCAGCACCTTCTGGAAACGACGCTCGAGCGCCGCATCTTTCTCGATGTACTTGCGGTACTCGTCGAGCGTGGTCGCGCCGACGCAGTGCAGCTCGCCGCGTGCGAGAGCGGGCTTTAACATGTTGCCCGCATCCATCGCGCCTTCAGCCTTACCGGCGCCCACCATGGTGTGCAGCTCGTCGATGAACAGAATGATCTGGCCTTCCTGCTTCGCAAGATCGGCGAGCACGGCTTTGAGGCGATCCTCGAACTCGCCGCGAAATTTCGCGCCGGCGATGAGCAAGCCCATGTCGAGCGCCAGGATGCACTTTTTGCTCGGCCGCCCTCAGGCACTTCGCCGTTGACGATTAAGCACTGCGCGAGACCCTCCACGATGGCGGTTTTGCCGA
>CAVXZR010000079.1:0-4170 GCA_963765965.1 uncultured Pseudomonadota bacterium | reverse complement strand
CATGGCCGGGGATGCATCCGCCATGCGGCGAAAACGCTGTTCGCTGGCCTGTAGCGCCGCCTCTGTTTGCTTCTTGAGCGTAACGTCCCGTAAGGCACTGGCGAAAAACAAGCCTTGCTCCGTTAGAATCGGACTTAAACTGATGTCCACATCAAATTCAGTTTGATCTTTTTTTAAAGCTTGCACCATGCGCCCCATTCCCATCGGCCGAGTAAATGGCGAAGCGGCAAAATGGCCGCGAACTTCGGGATGAACTTCACGAAAGCGTTCCGGCACCAATATTTCAATCGACTGGCCAATCAACTCTTCGGACGTATAGCCAAACAAACGCTCGCTCTGATGGTTGACCATAGTGATAATACCCTGTTCATCGCTAATCAGCATGGCATCGGGCGTGGCATCGAAAATGGCCCGCATGTAGGTTTCGCTGGTTTTCAAAGCCGTTGGGCTAGGCAATTGCAATAGTTTTGGAATCAACGGCCAAATGAGGATGGCGGTAATGATCGAAACAAGTGCCGTGGCAAGTTTGATGGCACCCTGTAACCAATAATCGGGATGCCATATCGTCCAGATACCCATCAAATGCGTGGTGCCGCATAAAAAAATGAAAATCCCGAACAGCACAAACACCCAGCGGTAGAGAAGATCGGTACGCTGGTAGACAAAATACAATAGCGCAAATGGAATTGAATAATAAGCGGTAGCAATGATCGCGTCGCTAATGACATGCAACCAGATAAGCGATGGCAGCCACAGAAAACAGAATCCATGCGGCATAAAGTGATTCGAACCGGCTAAAAACTGATTAATCCAATCGAGCATCATTCAGCCTCTGTTACAGAATATAAGAATATATTGTTAGGTAGGTCAGGACGAAAATTAATGTGTTGATCGTCACTAGGCGGTGTCAGGTGAAATATCATAACAATTAATTTCAAATATTTCCTTAAAGAAAGTATGTTTATTAATTCAGCCAAAAATCGATCGACGGACGGACTCGATCTATTTTAAATTGAGTTGATTTTCTATCGCCGCCTTGGGCAAAAAGTTATATCCTTAGCGCCGCTTGCCGCTCTCTACAGAGACCGACACAACCTTGGGCGATACTAATATTCAAAGGTTTGTGATTCTAATGACTACCAAACCGCCACGGTCAAATCATGTATACAAATCATACACACAAATCAAACAAATTATCAATGAATTCAAAAGTATTATTGAAGCTGCTCACATTTTGACATTCCGGGCAATTATTTGCCGAAATGCCGATTCCGGATGCAAATTGGCATAAGCCCCATAGCGCTTACCTAAATAGATTATATGAGTTTGTCTACAAACGTAATAACGGATTCTGGCGGTAATAAACCAGTAATTGCCGATAAACATCGGCGTAATGGCTTTGCAGGGTTTCAGGTGCACTGAAGAAATATTCGCTGATGACGGCAAAGAACTCGGCAGGACTGTTTGCGGCATAAGGATCGATTGCTGGGCAATGGCCGCGCTCAAGTTCGGAAATCAGGCTTCGATAGGCTGTGGTTAGGATCGTTGTCCATTGTGTTATCGACATATTGGTATGCAAAGGCGGAAAGCCGTTGCAAGTGCCGTTGAGTGCGTCGAGTTTATGGGCGATTTCGTGTATCACCACATTACGGCCGGAATTCGGCGCTGCAATATCCTGCTCGACATCCGCCCAAGATAAGATGATGGGCCCGCGCGACCAGGACTCGCCGCTTAAAATTTGTTCCTGATGATGCACGACACCGCTGCTATCGACAGCATCTCTGTGGACCCGAAAAGGTCCCGGATAGACAATGACATCGATCCAGCCTTCCAATAGTTTTATCCCGAGCTTCAGTACCGGCAGGCAGGCCTGCACGGCAATGCTAAGCCGCATGAACTCGTCAAGTTCCAAACCCTGTACGCCAACAAAGTTCTTTTCGTGCAAAAACAAGGTGCCGAGCTCTCGCAAATGGACTTTTTCCACCGAGCTCAATCCATGCAAAATAGCTATTCTCCGCTCGGTTTCCAGCCATAATTCATGATTTATGGCATACCGGTGCAGAATGTAACGGATATAAGCGCGTCTAAAAATATTCATAATTCTAAAAAATTGGTAATTATTCAGCGTAGGGCGGGTTAGATGCGCAACTCGTTGAGTTTAGATAAAGTTAAATTCGTTGGGCGCATCGTAACCCACTAGGGGCGTACCAAAACCCTTTCAATTTCATCGAATTAATGGGCGTATCAAGAATTCACTGAATAGTTACAAAAATTGTATCGGTACAGTTTATTCAAATATACGCGGCCGCCGTTCGTCCTAATCGTTCCCACGCTCCGCGTGGGAACGATAAACTGCACAACCAAAATAATAAATATTTGCATATTTCAATCAATTTTTTCAACATAATTAAACGAAATTTACGGTTCGAATTCTAGGTTTTCGACTGCGCTAATCATCAAACAAAGCACTAAAATATGGTAGAATTAAAAATGATTATTCGCATCCCATTAACAGAATGATTGCCGTTGAGTACAGCACGAAATCTACGTCTATTCATTCTGGAAAGTTTAATTTTGTTTGCCATAAAAATCTGCGATAAGTTGACAATACCTGTTAACAAACTACCAAAACGCATGTTTATGACTCAAGAAAGCAAATACCTTTCGTTCTTTTCTCCAAACAATGGGTAAGCTTCCACTGCAAGGGTATTGTGCTGTTATGCGTAAATTACTACACGCAATTCACGGTATGCTCAAACATGACAAGCCATTCGACAACACCCGCTTTTATGCTATTCCGACAGTTGCGAAATAGCATAAAATTTCGGCATTATAAACTTGACTTTGAACAGATTATCTACAGGGATGTATTCACGGCGTCCTGGGACCGGGACAACGGCGTCAAAATCCGCTGCATCCAAAAACCTCCAGTGCAAGAACTTATGAAACGATTAATATAAATTCTCAGGCCATCGAACTAAAAGAAGAACCGGCCTGTGCTTTCATTATTGCCGCATAAGCCGATTGCGCAGCAGAATTGATACCGCCATTGCCGTTAACGTTATTAAGAGCCGTAGTATTGGCATTAGCTGCGTTTGAACTTGCCGAGACGGATGGCAGGGTATTTGCCATAAACGCTTTTAAATAACTGTCCGTATCCACATTTAAAGCAGCATTTACCTGATTGCCGGCATTTTGGAGACTGACGGCGTTTTGCGGCGCGGTTGCTGCTGCGGTATTTGAGGATTGCAGAGACTGCAGCATTGCTTGCAAATCGTTCAAAAATCCGCTTGAAGCTTGACCGCTCGATCCCGTTGCGGAAACACCTTGCCTATCCTGTTGTAGTTTAGCAAGCGATGATTGGGAACTGCCGATATTGCCGCTTTGCACCGCATTGGTAAACGAGCTTAGATCGTTTTGAAAAGAACTATTCGAATAGCTGGCAGAAGCTGAAATACCGGTCATTTTTTGCAGATTCTGCGTATCCAGTTGCCAGGCGGACATTGCCGCTTGCGCACCCTGAATATTGCCGTTTTTTACGGCATTTTCCATAGACTTAAAATCCTGCCGTCTTAGGTGAATTGCCCCGGTTACGCCGGATACATTGCTACTTGCGCCCTCACTGATCACTGATGTTGTCATGACCGCCTTCCTCTTGCTGAATTTTGCCGCATTAGGCTAACGCCTTGCTCTATATCGTCAATTAAGCAATCTTGATGCCAATTTAATGATTGCCGTTTTCATAAAGGTAGCTAACTGAAAACGCTTAAAAACTTAGGCAAAGCTGCGGATTGGACAGCTTGGTGACCGGCAATGTTTTGCCCTTGATTCAATTTACCAAGCCAAACACTGAACTCTATGATGCAACGATGCATGCTGGGTTTAATAGTGCGTAGGGTGGATGCCGACAGGCGATCCACCATTCGTGGGGCATCGACAGTCCGTCTGAGTTTCCAACAGATCATCTTGAACAAACTGTATGTACGCTTACCGGCTTCGAGAGTGGCGGAACCCTTTCAGGTTCCGCCCTACAGCTCGACAAACGCCAGCAAGTCCTGTAATTCCTTGGCTTCCAGTTCATAAAACGAATGCGCTCTAACCCGTTCCGGCAGCACCACACCCGCGTAGCGGACCCGCATCAAACGGCTGACTTTGACTTCCTGCGATTCC
>CAVXZR010000078.1:0-38416 GCA_963765965.1 uncultured Pseudomonadota bacterium | reverse complement strand
TGCTTTAATACCCGCTTTTTGTGCCGGCGTGTCGTCGATAGGCGATACGACTTTCACAAAGCCGTTTTCCATGCCAACCTCAATACCCAATCCACCGAATTGCCCTGTAGTGCCTTCCTGCAATTCTTTGTATTCTTCGCTTGCCAGATAGGCTGAATGGGGATCCAGACCTGACAGCATGCCGCGAATAGCGTCTTCAAGCAGTTTTTTGTCTGAAACAGGCTCGACATAATCCTGTTTGATACGCCCGAATATTTCGGTAAAATTTCGTAATTCGTCGAAAGGTAAAGTTTGTGTTTCTTCTGTTTTCGGCGGTGTAGGCGTTTCTTTTTCCGCTAAAACGCTGCTGCATAAGCTCAGCGTTGCTCCTAAAATGAAGCCGATCAATAAAATTAAAATATTTCTTTGTTTTCGCATGTGTTTTAAAACTCCAACAACCTGTTTCCTGTAAAATTAATTTCTCGCTGCTTTTCTGCACCATTGTTCTGGATCAACCGGTTTTCCTTTTTTTCTGATACCAAAATAAAGCGCGGCTTGCGAGCGTCCTCCGCTACGTCCAACCGAAGCAAGGGTTTCCCCGGATCGAACCTGTTCGCCAACGTTTTTTTGCAAGCTTTGATTGAATGCATACAAACTCATGTATCCTTTTCCGTGATCGACGATCAACATTAAGCCGTAGCCTCGCAACCAATCGGCATAAACTACACGCCCGGGAGCAACAGCATGGATGTCTGCGCCTTCTCGTGCGCTGATAACGATGCCGTCCCAAGTAGTTTCATATCGACGACTGCCGAATCGCTCGGTAATTGCACCCTGTACCGGCCATGGCAATTGACCTTGCAAATCTGCGAAAGTTGTGTTCGACAGGATTTCCTTGTGGATTTTTTGCTGTTTTACCGGTGTATCCTGATCAGCTTTGGGTTGTCTCAGCCGATTAAGGCTTGTTTCGGCAATCGGTGAGTGTTCAGTAGAGGCATTATCATCAGTTTTTTGTAATGATGCTACCAGGTTTTCTAATTTTTTCTTGTCTTGTACCAATCTTTCCATCTGCCGATTCTTCGATTGGTAGTCAGTTTCGAGTTGGGTGAGAAGTTTTTCGCGCTGATTTTTCAGTGCCTGCATGTCGTTTGTTTCCTGCTGTTTTTTTTCAAGCGTTCTTAGCAGTAATTGGCTTTCGGTGTCTTTTTGTGCTTCCATTTGTTGTAAGGCGTTAAATTCCTCCTTGATTGCCAACATCTTTTGCAAACGCGCTTTGCTGATATAACTGTGATACATCAGCATGCGGCTGGTTAAGCTTGGGTCGCGTTGGTTGAGAATCAATTGCAATCCTTGCCGGTCGCCAATGGCATAAGCCGATTTAATCAAGCCTTCAAGACCCTGGCGCTGAACCCGAATATCTTTTTGCGTGGCTGAAATCTTGCTCCGTAACGCCAGTAAATTTTCTTCTTGTTGTTTTACCTCGGCCTTAATAGCGATTAGTTTATTGGCTAGTTCGCTATATTGCTTTTCAATCTGCTTTAGTCTGTCGATGAGGACTGATTTTTCAGCGGACAGGCTTTTCAGATCGGCACCCACCTGTTGTATTTTCGATTCAACTTGATTCAATTCTTTTCTTTTTTCGGCAACAGCCGCAACCGAAAAGGCCGGACTGATGCCGATAACCGTTATCAATAAACAGATGCCGGTTTTCATGGTTGTTAAATAAGCGAACGTCCTGTCAGTTCTACCGGTTGTTGACTGCCGAGAAAAGCTAGGATTGTCGGGGCCAGATCAGCCGGTTTTCCGCACACCGGGTTGTTAAAGAATGAGCCTTCTTCAACCTCATAACTAACTCCGGATAATTCCTGACGTAACAGCCGACCGCTGCCGATATGCAAATGACCGACTTCGGAATTGTCCATCTGGCCCCTCTGTAATCCGACAACATGACCGGAACAGTCTAGGGTTGTCATCGGATAGTCTTGCTGTAAGCTATCCCGGCAAGGCGTTTTGGACAGGGCAATTGCATGGTAGTCTCTCTCTTCTCTGATGCCAAAGCCGTCAAGGATCTGTAGCAGCAAGGGTTTTGGTCGATTCGCCATTATTAAAAACTCCAAAATTTGGTTTCTCCAGATATTTGTTGATAGCCACTTCGATGAAAAAGTTATAATCCTGCCGACGGCGATTTAAAATTGCCAAGTCTAATGCACAGGTATTGAACAATAAAGCGCACTCTGTTAGATTTGTTAATCTTTTGCGGCTATATCCAGTGTCTAAACATCACTTGTCATTGTGGCATTATAGCAGTATGCCTATGCTGTATGCTGTCGTAGCGTGAAAATATACCGTTGGAAACAGCAATTTTTTTAGCCGATCTCTTATATGGAAGCCTCAGACAATATAATCCTTTACGATGACGCCGAGATTAACCGCGCCGCGCGGTGTTTAAAGGCTATGTCACATCCTTTACGTTTGAAAATACTCTGCGTCCTCGGTAACAATTCTATCAGCGTACAGGATATAGTCGAACAGGTGGGTACCAGCCAAAGCAACATTTCTCAACATTTAGCGATTTTGAGGGACAAAGGCATACTTGACTTCAAAAAAGAAGCTAACCGCGTTTATTATTTTATAGATGACGAACGCGTCATTCATCTAATTAGGATGATGCGCGGTGTGTTTTGCGGTGCATCATAACTTTAAATCAACTAATCAACTAATCAACTAAGACCTTGCAATGGATCAATATATCGAATTTGCCACCAATCATTATCTACTTGTCTTCTCTCTGGTATGCGTTATTTTCTTGTTAATCCAAGATTTCGTATCCAATTCTTTCAATAAGTTCGAGAGTGTTTCGCCTCTAATCGCTGTCACGAAAATGAATAGTGAGGATACTATAGTGATCGATATCAGAGAACCTAACGAATTTGCAAAAAGCCATATTGAAGACGCTATGAACATCCCTTTGGGCAAGCTCGAAGAGCGCCTGCCTTCGCTGGAGAAACATAAAAAATTTCCGGTCATCGTTGTTTGTCAAACCGGTGCTCGTTCCGTTACGGCATGTAAAACTCTGATCAAAGCCGGATTCGGCCAAGTTTATAGTATGATTGGCGGTATGCAGTCTTGGGAAGAGAATAAATTTCCAATCAAAAATACAAGCAAAAACAAAGATTAATTTAACTAAACGTGGAGTTTGAATCATGTCGGAAACAAATGGAACAGCCGAAAAACAATTCGCTATCCAGAGAATATACACTAAGGATATCTCCTTTGAGACACCTAATGCACCGAAGGTTTTTACGCAAAAATGGGAGCCGTCTTTAGATCTTAATCTCGGTACCCATGTGGAGTCTCTGGAAAATTCTACTTTCGAGGTTGTTCTGACTTTAACGGTCACAGTAAAAATTGCTGACACGACCGCCTATCTGGTTGAAGTTAACCAAGCCGGTATTTTTTCGATAGCGGGGTTTTCCGAGCAGGAGATAGGGCCGATGCTGGGTAGTTTTTGTCCGAATATTTTATTTCCCTATGCAAGAGAAGTTGTGTCGGATTTGGTTAGCAAGGGTAGTTTTCCGCAACTGATTTTGGCGCCGGTTAATTTCGATGCCCTTTATATGCAGCATTTGCAACAGTCTCAGCAAGCCCCTGAATCGAAGACCTTAAACTAAGCTGAATGTCGCAATCAATCAGTATTTTAGGAGCTGGCTCCTGGGGGACCGCCTTGGCTCTTCTGGCAGCTAGAAATGGCTGCGACACGCTTTTATGGGGGCATAATGCTAAGCATGTCGCCCTGCTTGAACAGGCTGGCCAAAATCAGCGGTATCTCCCGGGTTTTCTATTTCCGGATAAATTAAGGGTGACCGATAATTTACAGCAGGCAATTAATTATAGTTCATTGCTGCTTATTACCGTTCCCAGTCATGCCTTTAAAAATACTTTGTTGAAAATCAAACCTTTCTTAGGCCATAACTCAAATGTTGTTTGGGCAACGAAAGGCTTTGATTGTGAAAGCGGGTGTTTATTAAGCGATGTTGTAACAGAAATACTTGGTGGCCATGTTGCAACTGCTGTGCTGGCCGGTCCAACTTTTGCTCTTGAGGTGGCGGCCGATTTGCCGACTGCTATCACTATTGCCTCTTCTTCGGAAAATTTGATTTCTCAGCTTACTCAAGTTTTGCATAACCAGCGTTTCAGAACTTATACCAGCACAGACATGGTTGGCGTGCAAGTCGGCGGTGCCTGTAAGAATGTGCTTGCCATCGCGGCCGGTATTGCCGATGGCTTAGGTTTCGGCGCCAATACCCGCGCCGCTTTAATTACCCGCGGTTTGACTGAGATCATGCGCATCGGTATTAAATTGGGTGGGCAATCCGACACTTTTATGGGGCTGGCGGGTCTTGGTGATCTGATTTTGACGTGTACGGACAATCAATCCAGAAATCGTCGTTTCGGTTTGGCATTAGGGCAGGGTAGAGACCGGCAGCAAGCGGCAGATGAGATAGCGCAAGAGATTGAGGGAATTTCCGCAGCACGCGAAGCTTATGCTTTGTCTCATAAATACCAGGTCGAAATGCCGATTACCGAGCAAGTCTACAAGGTATTGTTCAATGGTCTTGATCCTAAGCTAGCCGTAAATAATCTTCTTGCTCGCGATCAAAAATCCGAAGTTTAGTTTATTCCTTTCTGTATTTGCCTCTTTTTAGCCCAAGGGCTTTCGTTTTATCAACATTTTACCGAAGCAGGAGCAATTGTTTGCTTGCTGTGCGGGTCTGGTTAGTTTTTTCGTGCTTGAATTAACGCTATATTTTTTCGGAACTTATCCAGAATTTGATACTTTTCAATATATTAGAAAATAGTAATTTACTAAATTAAATGATTACAACCTGCATCAATAAATACAATTAACTTTATGAAAAATTGGACTTTCTTTATAGAGAACTCACTGTCAAATTTGGATGAGTAAAAGAAATACGTAAGTCATTGTAGAAAAAGAAAGAATTTAAATCGAACGCCTCTTGACTAAGCGCCTTTTGAAAACTATAGTGGTCCAAAAATGATGTAAAGTGGATAAAAAGGGATTTTTTTGGTTATTTGAGGTTCATCTTGTTTCGAGGTATTAGTTCAATAAGCTTGGATGCAAAAGGGCGCGTTGCGATTCCTACTCGTTATCGGGACGAGTTGCAGGATTGCTGTGACCGGCAAATGGTTGTTACCGTTGCTGTTGACGACAAATGTGTCGGTGAGCCTGGATGTCTGTGGCTTTATCCTTTACCCGAGTGGGAGAGGCTTGAGCAAACCATCAGTAAGTTGCCGACTTTAAACAAGATGGCCGGAAAATTGCGACGCTTTGTTATTGGCAATGCTACCGAGTGCGAAATGGATAGTCAGGGCCGATTGTTACTGCCGGAAAAATTGCGGGAATTTGCCGGTATGGAAAAACATATCGTTTTGGTCGGGCAGTTGAATAAATTTGAAATTTGGAACGAGGCCGCTTGGCAAGCAAAAGAGCAAGAATGGCTGGATGGCAGCGATAACGAAGGCCTTGAAGATCTGGGCTCATTGTCGTTTTGATAAAAATGTTAACCCATCAGGCAGTTTTATACCGGGAAGCATTAGAGCAGCTTAATATAAAAACGGATGGAATTTATCTGGATTGCACATTCGGTCGTGGCGGTCATAGCAAGGGAATTCTGCAAATGTTGGACGATTCCGGGAGATTGTTGGCATTTGACAGAGATATCGAGGCAATAGCTAGTAGCGAGGCCCAAGCACTGCTGGTTGATAAGCGCTTTAGTTTATATCACGGCTGTTTTTCGGAAATAGCAAAGCATGTCGAGTGTCGCGGCTATAAGGGAAAGGTCGATGGCATTTTGATGGACTTAGGTGTTTCGTCGCCACAGTTGGATAGCGCTGAACGAGGTTTCAGTTTTTTAAGAGACGGCCCTTTGGATATGCGTATGGATATTAGTCGCGGCATGTCGGTCGCTCAGTATCTGGCGCAAGTGGACGAACAAGAGTTGGCCAGGGTAATTTTTGAATATGGTGAAGAGCGATTTGCCAGGCGTATTGCCCATGCAGTGATTGAACAGCGTCAACAGCAACCATTGCAAACTACCCTACAGTTCGCAAGATTGATTGAAAACAGTGTGCCGTTCCGTGACAAATATAAGCATCCGGCTACCAGAACTTTTCAGGCGTTGAGGATTGAAATCAATCAGGAATTGGAAGAGATAACAGCAGGATTGAAGCAGGCGGTTGAGGTATTGGCTTCAGGCGGCCGATTGGTGGTCATTGCTTTCCATTCTTTGGAAGACCGAATTGTGAAGCGATTTATCCGCGATGAATCAGGACGAAAAATAAACCCTGGCAGGCTACCGGTTAAAGAGATAGACATTCAGCTGGGACAGTTAAAAAAGTTGGGTAAGTCGATACGTGCCGACCAGCAGGAATTGCAAAAAAATCCAAGAGCGCGTAGTGCAGTCATGAGGGTAGCGGAGAAAATTTAATGGCTACGGCAAAGAATTTGTTGCTGATTTTGTTGGTTGTCATACTAATGTTATCGGCGATTGCCGTTATTTACAGCAAATATCAGTCCCGTTTGATTTTTATGGAAATCCAGAAAAAGGAAAAAGAGCTGGATGATTACGAAGTGGAATGGGGAAGGTTACAACTGGAATTGACTACTCTCACTGAGGAAAACCGGGTTGAAATTGAAGCGAGAAACCGTTTGATGCTCACCTTGCCGGCACAAGATAAAATTATTTACATAAGACCGTAAATGCGAATTACCACGGGAGCGAAAGTCAAACAGCATACTGCTAGCGATTTTGCCGCCAGACGAAAATTACTGCTGTACACCATGTTATTAGGTATGTTGGTGCTGGTCGGACGCGCAGTATATTTACAAATACTGAATAAAGATTTTTTGCAGGACAAAGGAGATCTACAGCATGTAGGGGTTGTTGCAGTGTCAGCCTATCGTGGACAGATTCAGGATAAAAACGGCGAACCGTTGGCGATCAGCACCCCGGTTCAGTCAATCTGGGTTAACCCTCGTCAGATAAAGGATTCCGAGCAGGAAAAGATTGTTCAGATGGCGAATATTCTGTCGATTCCGGAAAAAGAACTATTGACAGTCTTAAAAAAAGAGTCGGGAAAACGTTTTCTTTATCTAAAACGGCAAATTAATCCCGCCTTGGCGGAAAAGGTGAAAGCTCTGGAAATAACCGGTGTCTATTTCGAGCGGGAATTCAAACGATATTATCCGGCCGGTGCAGTATCCGGGCACTTACTGGGCTTCACTAATGTTGACGATGTCGGTCAGGAAGGTTTGGAACACGGCTATGAGCAAATTTTGCGAGGAAAAATAGGCAAAAAACGGGTTATCAAGGATGGAAAGGGTCAAGTTATCAAGGATGTTGAAAATATTGAAGAGGCAGAGGCTGGTCGCGATCTGGAACTGACCATTGATGAACGAATTCAGTATTTGGCTTATCGGGAATTACAAAACGCGATGATGTTGAATAAAGCGCATTCTGCTTCATTGGTAGTATTGGATGCTAAAAACGGTGATGTATTGGCTACGGTGAGCCAGCCGGCATTTAATCCTAATAATAGAAAAGATTTTAGCAGTAGCCATTACCGGAATCGGGCAATGGTAGATACCTTTGAACCCGGGTCCACTGTCAAACCCTTTGTAATAGCAGCAGCATTGGATGGTGGTTACGTTGATCCTAACGTCCAGATAGAAACCCACGGTATTTATCATTTAGGACGAAATGTGGTTAAGGATGTACATAATTACGGTACTTTGGATTTGACTCATGTTCTACAGAAATCCAGCAATATAGCGGTGACGCAGATTGCCATGACCATGCCGCCGATCTATTTCTGGAGTGTGTACAGTAAACTGGGATTCGGCACTTCAGCCGGTGTCGGATTTCCGGGCGAAGCCAGCGGTTCTTTGCTTGATTATCAGAGCTGGCACGAATTTGATCAGGCGACTTTGTCGTTTGGATATGGCGTATCGACCTCGATTTTGCAATTAGCCAGAGCGTATACCGCTTTAGCCGATGATGGCATCGTTCATTCGGTGACATTACTTAAACGCGACGAGGATCCTGATGCCCAGCGCATATTTAAACCTGAAACAGCCAGAAAAGTCAGGGAAATGCTGGAACACGTCATTAGCAAGGAAGGCACAGCCTATCAGGCCAGAGTGGAAGGCTATCGGGTTGCCGGTAAAACCGGAACAGTGAAAAAAGCCACGGCAGGCGGTTATGCCGACGATAAATATCTGTCGGTGTTTGTTGGCATGGCGCCGGCCAGTAATCCGCGTTTCGTTATTGCGATCGTGGTTGATGAGCCTACCTCAGGCCAATATTACGGCGGTCTGGTTGCCGCGCCGGCGTTTTCCAAAGTGATGGCAGGGGCGCTACGAGTTTATGGTGTCGAGCCTGACGGCATGGATAACATGCATTTATTGTTGAGCAGGCAATGAAACTCACCGAATTACTGGATGGTGTTACGGAAAGCGAAGTTGATTTAGACATTAACGGTCTGGAACTGGATAGCCGTAAAGTGCAGGTTGGCGATGCCTTTATTGCTTTGCGAGGCGCTACTCGGCACGGCATCGATCATGTAGCACAGGCGATTGCCAACGGTGCTAAGGCCGTAATTTACGATCCTGCCGGTTTGGATGCTGAAATTTGTCCGGACTTTTCTGTCGTCAAGGTTGCGGTGCCGGACTTGAGTAGGCATCTGGGAGCGATAGCCGCCAGATTTTATGGCTATCCTTCCGGAAAACTTGCAGTGGTCGGCATTACCGGTACTAACGGCAAAACGACGTGCAGTCAGTTAATCGCGCAATCTATCCCCGAATGCGGAGTGATTGGTACCTTAGGATGGGGGGAGCCGGAGCGATTGTTGCCAACTACTAACACGACGCCGGATGCTTTGGCGATTCATAGGATGCTGCAGCAGTTTGTAGAACAGCATAAATCCGCAGTGGCAATGGAAGTTTCTTCGCACGGTTTGCATCAAGGACGGGTAAATGCGGTTGATTTCAAAGGTGCGGTTTTTACCAACCTAAGCCGCGATCATCTGGATTATCACAGTGACATGGGTGAATATTTACAAGCCAAATTGGCTTTGTTTACAAATCCGTCCTTGCAATTCGCAGTGATAAATCTGGATGATCCCAGTGGCTTGGTAGTGTTGAAAAAATTGGCTAGCAATGTCCAAAGCTGGACATTCAGCACTAAGGCAAGAGTGGTTGCAGGTTCAGAATGCATTGTCGCGGAGAATATTCGTCACAGTGTCGAAGGCATTTATTTCGTTGCATCCTGGCGTGATCGGAAAATGAATGCTTTTACACCGATAGTAGGGAGCTTTAATCTGGAAAATGTGTTGGCGGTTTTGGCGGTGTTATTAGCATTTAATGTACCCTTTCGAGATGCGGTAGCGCGCTTGGCGCAATTAAAAGCAATTGCCGGACGCATGGAGAAATTCGGAGGTGAGCAAAAACCGACGGTGTTTGTCGATTATGCGCATAGTCCGGACGCGCTGGAGAAGGTGTTAAAAGCCGCAAAAGGTAACAGTCGATTGTGGGTGGTATTCGGTTGCGGCGGCAATCGCGATAAAGGTAAGCGGGCGGAAATGGGGCGGATCGCCGAAACTCTGGCCGACGAAGTGGTGATTACCGACGATAATCCACGTTGCGAATCATCTAAAGAGATTATTAAAGATATTTTGGCCGGTTGTCAAAGCCGGAAAGTGACAGTGATTAACGATAGAACTAAAGCGATAAAAACAGCAATTCAACAAGCAGCCAAAGAGGATTGCGTGATGATTGCCGGTAAGGGGCATGAGAATTATCAGGAAATCGACGGCATTAAATTGCCTTTCAGCGATCAGGATGTCGTAAAGCAGTCATTAGCTGTCTGGGGTCAAGCGTAATGAAATTACAGATCAACGATATCGGTCAGGCGGTCCAGGGCGAAGTCCTCGGAAAAAACGTCAGCATTAACGGCGTCAGTATAGATACCCGCACTCTTAATGCCGGTGAACTCTATGTTGCACTTAATGGCAAGAACTTTGATGGTCACGCTTTTATCGACAAAGCCGAGCAAGCACAAGCTGTTGCAGTAATGGTTGAGCATCAATGCAAAACAGATTTGCCGCAAATTGTTGTCAGAGACAGCCGTTTAGCCTTGGCGGAACTGGCCGGTTTTTGGCGTAGGCGTTTACAAGTCAAAGTGGTTGGCGTTACCGGCAGCAATGGCAAAACCACAGTCAAAGAAATGATTGCGGCAATTTTATCGACACAGGGTAACACGTTGTTTACCAAAGGAAATCTTAACAACGACATCGGTGTGCCTTTGACTCTTTTAAAGCTGGATGATAGTCATCGTTATGCGGTTATCGAAATGGGCGCCAATCATGCGGGTGAAATCGCTTACACCAGCCGGCATGCACAGGCAGATGTGGGTGTAATCACCAATGCTGGAATCGCACATATCGAAGGTTTTGGCGGTTTGGATGGCGTCGCACGAACAAAAGGTGAAATCATTGAAAATCTGGGCAGTAACGGCGTTGCCGTATTATGCCGGGACGATGCATTCTACAGTTTTTGGCTGCAATTAGCCGGTAAACGTAAAACCGTAAGTTTCGGTTTTGGCGATGATGCTGATTTTTCCGCAGAAAACATTTCCACGGTATTGGAACCCCATGGTTTCGAAACCCGATTCTTATTGAAGACCGAAGCGGCTAGCATAGGGTTACGACTGCTCTTGGCCGGCGATCACAATGTCAAAAATGCCTTGGCAGCTGCAGCGGTAGCAACGCAATTAGGCTTTGATCTGCAAAGCATTAAACGCGGACTTGAACTGGTCAAGCCTGTTACCGGCAGATTGCAAGCTTTGCGAGGGCGAAAGGGAAATATTGTGATCGACGATACCTATAACGCAAATCCTGCATCATTGAAGGCTGCTCTCGAAATACTTAACAGTAACGACAACAATTGGCTGATTTTGGGGGCATTCGGTGAATTGGGCGACGATAGTCCGCGTATCCATCGTCAAATGGGGGAATTAATTAAGTCGATGCCGGTGCAACGCGTTTTTGCCATCGGCTCTCTTGCCCGACAAACCGTAGAGGCATTCGGTATTGGCGGACATTATTTCGAGAATCAGGAGCAATTGATAACAGCTTTGAATCATGAAATTACAGGCAAGGAAACGCTTTTGGTTAAAGGGTCCCGTTCACAAAAAATGGAAAATGTGGTGGCGGCAATGGTCGATAATTTCAGAGCTGCATAATGTTACTTTTATTCGTAGATTATTTATCAAACATAGATAGCGGTTTCAGGGTTTTGCATTACCTGACGTTCAGAGCGATTCTGGGGGTATTAACGGCGCTGGCGATTTCATTCATGATCGGCCCGGTAATGATCAAGAAACTGACGCGCAATAAAATCGGCCAAAGCGTCCGCGAAGACGGGCCGAAAAGTCATTTTTCCAAATCCGGTACCCCCACCATGGGCGGTACCATGATCCTGTTTGCTTTAGCCATCAGCACTCTGTTGTGCGCCGATTTGAGCAATCGCTATATCTGGGTGGTTTTATTGGTAACACTCGCTCATGGCGTGATCGGTTTTATTGACGATTACAAAAAAGTGTTGCTCAACAACAGTGCCGGCTTATCCGCCAGAGCAAAATTTTTCTGGCAATCGGTAGTAGCCCTCGGTGCAGCGGGTTATCTTTTTTATACAGCGCAAGTACCGGCTGAAACTCAATTTATCGTGCCTTTTTTCAAAAACGTCACCCTCAATCTTGGTTGGGGTTATGTGGTATTAACCTACTTAGTGATTGTCGGTTCCAGTAACGCTGTCAATTTGACCGACGGTTTGGATGGTTTGGCGATTATGCCGACAGTGATGATTGCTGCAGCATTAGCCATTTTTGCGTATTTGTCCGGTCATAGCAATTTTGCTCAATATCTTGCGATTCCGCATATTCCTAAATCCGGCGAACTAGTGGTGTTTTGTGCCGCGTTGGTCGGTTCCGGATTAGGGTTTTTATGGTTTAACGCCTATCCGGCTATGGTATTTATGGGTGATGTCGGCGCATTGGCATTAGGTGCTGCTTTGGGGGTCGTTGCGGTATTAGTCAGGCAAGAAGTTGTACTGGTGATCATGGGCGGTATTTTTGTCATGGAAACCATATCGGTCATTATCCAGGTTGCATCTTACAAAACCAGAAAAAAACGAGTGTTTTTAATGGCACCGATTCACCATCATTACGAGCTTAAGGGGTGGCCAGAACCAAGGATCATTGTACGTTTCTGGATTATCTCGGTCATTTTGGTTCTGATTGGTTTAGCGACATTAAAGCTGAGATAAAAATGAATACCCTTGATCTTCTCACCAGACTGGAAACAAAATTCAAGCTGCATCCTGCCCATGCCAGGTTGCTGATTGTCGGTTTGGGTGCCACCGGTTTTTCTACAGCACAATTTTTGCTGAATACCCCAATTAAGTTTGCAATTATCGATAGCCGTAGCAAACCGCCGTTAATTGATACTCTGCGCGAGCAAATGCCGGATGTGCCGATTTTCTTGGGTGGTTTCGATCAATCCGCCTTAGACGTCGCTACACATTTATTAATTAGCCCCGGCGTATCGTTGAACGAAACGGCAATTCATAGAGCCATGCAGACGGGTGTTACCGTAATGAGCGACATTGATCTATTTGCTTGTGCAACGGACAAGCCGATTATTGCTATAACCGGTTCCAACGGTAAAAGCACGGTAACGACCATGCTTGGCGACATGGGGAATGCAACTGGAATTAAAACCGCTATCGGCGGAAACCTCGGTACACCGGCCCTGGATTTATTACAACAAAACGCCGACTTATATGTTTTGGAGTTATCCAGTTTTCAACTGGAAAGAACCACAGCACTGAATGCCAAAGCCGCCACCGTTCTAAACGTCAGTCCCGATCATTTGGACCGGCATGACGGTGTTGATGGCTATGCTAAAGAAAAACAAAGGATTTTTAATGGCAACGGGGCCATGATTCTGAATGTCGAACGATCCGCTTGTAATGGCGATGCATAGTCAGGGACGCATTTGTTTCACTTTTTCTACTCAGCAAAAAGCTGATTTTTATTTGCAAAGAGGTAACACCGATTATTTGATGCAGGGCGAACGTGTTTTGATGGAAGCCGGGGAACTGCGCCTTGAGGGTACGCACAACATTGCCAATGCTCTCGCGGCTCTCGCCTTGGGTCATGCCGCCGGGCTTAATGTAAACGCCATGTGCAACGCACTGAAAAAATTTAAAGGATTGGCGCATCGAATGCAGAAAGTCGGCGAGTTTGGCGGCGTTTTCTGGGTGAACGATTCCAAAGCCACCAATATTGGCGCTTGCATCGCAGCTCTTGAGGGTTATGAACGTAAGGTGATTCTTATCGCCGGCGGCGATGCCAAGGGCGCTGATATGCGAGAACTTTTACCTGTGGTAAAGGCTAAAACCAAAAGCGTAATATTGATGGGTAAAGATGCAGGATTGATAGACGATGCCCTGCAAGGCTGTGTGCCGGTCTATTTTGCCGCCCATATTAAAGAAGCGGTCAAGATCGCCCAAAGTCAAAGCAAAGCAGGTGATATCGTGCTGTTGTCGCCGGCTTGCGCGAGTCTCGATCAGTATAAAAGCTATGTGGATAGAGGTAACAAGTTTATTGAAGCAGTGATGGAGCTCTCCACATGTTAAAGCCGTCTACCCATCCGCGCTCGCAAAACAGATTGCATGTCGATCAGCCGCTGATGCTGGCCTGTTTCAGCTTGTTGAGCATCGGTTTTCTTATGGTGACTTCCGCCTCTTTGCATTTAGGTGTGAAGATGGCCAACGATATATCTCATTATCCATTTAACCAGTTGAAACATATCATTGTCGGCCTGTTTTTTGCCTCCGGGATCTCCATGGTATCCATGAGGGTCTGGGAACGTATAGGCCAGAGTCTGTTTATTGTCGGCATAGCCCTATTGCTGATTGTCCTGATTCCAGGGGTCGGGGTAAAGGTTAACGGTAGTATTCGCTGGCTTTCGATTGTGGGTTTTAGAATTCAGGTTTCCGAAGTAGTCAAATTTATATCGGTTATTTACATCGCAGGCTATGTCACCCGTCATGCCGACCATGTCAGGCAATCAGCATACGGATTGCTAAAACCGTTGATGTTGTTTTCGGTTGCCTGTGTGTTGTTGTTATTGGAGCCTGATTTCGGTTCGGCAGTCGTTATCCTGATCATCGCGATGGGCATGATGTTTCTTGGCGGAGCTCGTATCTCCCAATTTGTGGTTTTGCTGACATTAGTAACAGCCTTGGCGGTTTTACTGGTTTACGTATCGCCTTATCGTTTGGCGAGGGTGCTCAGTTTCAGGGATCCTTGGGCCGATGCCAAAAATACCGGATTTCAGTTGACACAGGCTTTGATTTCGTTCGGGAGAGGTGAATTCTTTGGTGTCGGTTTAGGCAACGGTATTCAGAAACTATTTTATTTGCCGGAGGCACATACCGATTTTCTATTTTCAGTGTTAGCGGAAGAACTGGGTTTACTCGGTGTGATCGTAATTATCGGTCTGTTTACAACCCTGGTTGTTCGTGCTTTTGTCATTGGGGAACAAGCCGAGAAAATCGGCGACAAATTTTCTGCTTTAGTGGCATATGGTTTGGCGATTTGGTTTGGCTTTCAGTCTTTCGTCAACATGGGCGTCAATATGGGCATGTTGCCGACCAAGGGTTTAACGTTGCCGTTGATGAGTTATGGAGGCGGCAGTATGATCGTGATGTGCGGTTCGATAGCGGTTCTGTTTCGGATCCACTACGAAATTACCGAATATAACAAAAGCAATATTAAAGGTATGCACTCATGAGCGGGCGCATAGTGATCATGGCAGGCGGCACGGGCGGACATGTGTTTCCGGCTCTGGCCGTTGCTCAGGAAATGCTGGAACGCGGCTGGCAGGTCAGTTGGCTTGGAACCCCAAAAGGACTGGAAAGCAGGGTGGTTCCTGCCCATGGCATAGACTTGGATTGCCTGGCGGTAGAAGGTATGCGCGGAAAAGGTTTGTGGTCGAAGTTGATAGCGGTTTTCAAATTGATTCAGGCTTGCCTACAGGCAGGCCGAATTTTAAGGCTGCGCGAACCGAACGTTGTGCTGGGCATGGGGGGGTTTGTCGCCGGTCCGGGCGGTTTAGTGGCCAAGTTATTGGGTATTCCTGTTGTCATCCACGAACAAAACCGGATACCCGGTACAACCAATCGTTTGTTGGTAAAACTTGCAGCTTGTAAGGTTCTGGAAGCGTTTCCGGACAGTTTTGGCAAGTCCATACCAGCCATTTGTACCGGTAACCCTTTACGTAAAGCATTTTTGAGCCTTCCGGCAAAAGCTGTATGGCAACCTGAGTCAGGGCGAAACTTACGGATTTTGGTGCTGGGAGGCAGCCAGGGTGCCAAAGTGTTGAACGATAATGTACCCGAAGCCCTGTCTGCCATGAATAATCTGGAAGTCAAACACCAAACCGGGCTAGCGATGCGGAACGAAGTGACTGAACGTTACCGGTCCTTGGGTATGCAGGCGGAGGTATTGGCATTTATCGAAGATATGACGGCAGCCTACCAATGGGCCGATCTGATTATTTGCCGGGCAGGCGCAATGACAGTCAGTGAAGTTGCAGCCTGTGGTTTGCCGGCGATTTTTGTGCCGTTATTACATGCGATAGATGATCATCAAACCGCAAATGCCCGCTATTTATGTGAAGTGGGTGCTGCACGATTGTTACCGCAGCCTGAATTGAATGCGGAAAACTTACGTCACTCTGTTGAACAAGCCATGGCCTCGCTCGCGGACATGAGCCAAGCGGCGAAAAAAATAGCCAAACTTGACGCGACCCAAATCGCCGCCGATATTTGTATCGCGGAGGCTGCATTATGAATCGTCCTAGTATGCAGATAACCGGCCAGGCTTTGGGCGATATTGACAAAATACATTTTGTCGGTATCGGCGGCACCGGCATGAATGGCATTGCCGAAGTGCTAACTAATCTTGGCTATAGAGTCTCCGGTTCGGATATAAAAGAATCCGCGACCACCGAGCGTTTGCAAGCCATGGGGGTAAAAGTCTATTTCGGACATCATGCCGATAATGTAGCCAATGTCGATGTGGTGGTCACTTCAACCGCAGTGGATCGCTCGAATCCGGAAATCACCTCTGCCTATGAACATCGTATTCCGGTCATTCCACGCGCAGAGATGCTGGCTGAATTAATGCGTTTACGTTTCGGCATCGCAGTAGCTGGCACGCACGGAAAAACCACAACCACCAGTTTAACCACGATGATGCTTGCGGAAGGCGGGCTCGATCCAACGTTTGTCATTGGCGGCCGGCTGAATAGCGCGGGTAGTAATGCCAAGTTAGGTTTAGGCAAATATTTGGTTGCCGAGGCAGACGAAAGCGATGCTTCGTTTTTGTATTTGCAACCGATGATGGCGATTGTCACCAACATTGATCAGGATCACATGGAAACGTACGGCGGTAGTTATAGCCGCCTGAAAGATACCTTCATCAAATTCCTGCATCAACTGCCGTTTTACGGGATGGCGGTGTTGTGCAGCGACGATAGTGGCGTTCTCGACATTCTGCCTGAAATCTCCAAACCAGTAAAAACTTATGGCGTCAATGAAAATGCCGATGTGCGTGCCATTGACATCAGACAGGATGGCTTGCGTACCCATTTTAAAGTGCTGCGTTGGGGCGGTTTGCCACCCTTAAACGTCACGCTGAATCTGCCTGGTTGGCACAACATGCTTAACGCGCTGGCGGCTATCACAATTGCTACCGCCTTAGGAGTGGATGACCAAGCCATTATAAAAAGCCTTTCCGAATTTAAGGGTGTGGGGCGGCGCTTTCAAATAAACGGGGGCATTGAATTTGATGGCGGCACTCTTACGTTTGTTGATGATTACGGTCATCATCCGCGCGAATTGGCGGCTACGCTGGAAGCCTTGCGTCAGGCATGGCCGACACGCCGGAAAGTGGTGGTGTTTCAACCGCACCGCTACACGCGAACCCGAGATTTGTTCGAAGATTTTGTCGATGTCTTATCCAGCGTCGATGTACTGATATTGCTGGATGTTTATGCAGCCGGCGAAACGCCTATAACCGGTGCCGATGGCAAAGCTTTAAGCCGCTCAATCAGGGTAAGAGGCCAGGTCGATCCGGTGTTTGTGCAAAATCGGGAGGAATTGCCGATTATTTTAGCCGGAATCCTCCGGAAAGATGATGTTGTCTTGACTATGGGAGCAGGTAATGTAGGTCAAATTGCCGCTGAATTGCCGGTAAAACTTGCAAAGGCCCTGAGTCATGGCTAATCGAAATGAATTAAAAGGCACGCTTCTGAAAGACGAGCCTCTGTCGAAATATACCAGCTGGCGAGTCGGTGGTCCTGCAAGGCAAATGTATATCCCGGAAAACAAGGCGGATTTGATTGATTTTATCGTCGGGTTACCCGAAGGAGAGCAATTGTTCTGGATGGGGTTAGGTAGCAATTTACTGGTTCGCGACGGCGGAATACGCGGCACGGTGATAAATACCCGTAGCCGTCTGAAAGACATGCAATTGCTGGATTCCGAGCGGGTCTATGTGGAATCCGGCGTGCCTTGCGCGCATGTGGCGAGGTTTTGCAGCGATCTTGGTTTGACAGGTGCTGAGTTTCTGGCCGGTATTCCCGGTACCATGGGAGGGGCGCTGAAAATGAATGCCGGAGCCTTCGGCGGCGAGACCTGGAGTATTGTTGATCGGGTCGAAATGATCAATGCGCACGGCGAAGTGATCGAACGTGGCAAGCAGGCATTTGAAGTGGCCTACCGATCGGTGAAGGGCCTTGATGACGAATGGTTTTTGTCGGCGCAGCTGACGTTAAGCAAGGGCGATAGCGAAGCCAGTCAACGGCAGATTAAGGCTCTGCTGGAAAAAAGAAACGCTACCCAGCCTACCAACAAACCAACTTGCGGTTCGGTTTTTAAAAATCCGCCCGGCGACTTTGCGGCGCGTTTGATCGAGGCTTGCGGTCTGAAGGGCTACCGGATAGGCGGTGCTGAGGTGTCGGAAAAACATGCAAATTTCATTGTGAATCTGGGCAACGCC
The DNA here is from genome assembly GCA_963765965.1 of uncultured Pseudomonadota bacterium. Classification (GTDB taxonomy): domain Bacteria; phylum Pseudomonadota; class Gammaproteobacteria; order Methylococcales; family Methylomonadaceae; genus Methylomonas. Next base: position 20,228 of record CAVXZR010000078.1, on the reverse strand, counting down.
ACCGCAGTGGATATAGAAGCGCTGATTGTTCATATACAGGCCGAAGTAAAGGCGCAATTCGGTATTAGTTTGCAAACCGAGGTATGCCGGGTAGGAGAGGAAGCATGAAGTCATTAAAAATAATCAATGCGGCCGATTTCGGCAAAGTTGCAGTCATCATGGGCGGAACCGCAGCAGAAAGGGACATTTCTTTACGGAGCGGCAATGCGGTTTATCTGGCGTTATGCCGGCAAGGTGTTGAAGTTGTGGCGATCGATGTGACCGGTAGTCCGATTGACGCTTTAGCTGGCACCCGAATCGATAGAGTTTTCAATATGATGCATGGCCGGGGCGGCGAAGATGGCGTGTTACAGGCAGTATTGGAAGTATTGCATTTGCCCTATACAGGTTCCGGCGTGATGGCTTCGGCATTAAGCATGGATAAATTGCGCACCAAACTATGCTGGCAAGGCATGGGGCTGCAAACACCCAAGTGGTTTGAACTGCAAAGCTTACAGGATCTCGATAGGTGTATAGAAAGCCTGGATTTTCCGATGATAGTCAAACCTGCCCAGGAAGGTTCCAGCATCGGTATGAGCAAGGCTAATAACCGCGAAGAACTCGCGGAAGCTTTTCGTCTAGCCCGGCAATTCGATTGTCATGTTTATGCCGAGCAATGGATACAAGGCGGCGAATATACAGTGGCGGTTCTGGAAGGCGAGGCTTTGCCGGTGATTCGCGTTGAAACGCCGAATGTATTTTACGATTTCGAAGCCAAATATAGTGCCGATACTACTCAATATCATTGCCCATGCGGGTTAAGTATTGAGCGGGAACAAAAGTTGCAGGCGCTGGCTGTGGAAGCTTGTCATGGTCTGGGCGTAGAAGGTTGGGCCAGGGTAGATGTTTTCATTGACCAAAACGATTGCTCGCAGTTGATTGAAGTCAATACCGTACCCGGCATGACCGATCATAGTTTGGTACCCATGGCAGCAAAAGCGGCAGGCATCAATTTTGATGAATTGGTATGGCGGATATTAGAAACGAGCTTGGCAGGTTAACGTGTCCGGTTTGAAGTTATTCATGATCGTATTGTTGGTTGTAGCCGGCGGTTGGTGGGGCGGCCGGCAGATAAACACTGAAAGTATAAAGGGCAAACCGATTCGCTATGTAAAAGTCGAGGGTGCATTCCAGTACATTAGTAAAGACAGATTGAAAGAGGTGCTAACGCCACAAATGAAGCGCGGCTATTACCATGCCGATATGGATGCCATCCATCATGCCATTAAATCATTGCCGCTTGTGGATAAAGTCGATGTCAAACGTGTTTGGCCCGATGCAGTGTATATCAAAATAACAGAACAGATACCGGTAGTCCGGTGGGGGAACAACGCACTGCTCAACAAGCAAGGCGATGTGTTGATACCCGAAAATATTGGCGATTTTAATAATTTACCGCTAATAGTGGGGCCGGAAGGTCAAGAAAAGAAATTGCTGGAAATCATGAAAGGCATTTACATCGTATTAAAAGATAAATCGATGCAATTGGCCGAATTCCACGTCAATGAAAGACGGGCGTGGCGGATAAAACTGGCAAGCGGATTGGAAATGCAATTAGGCAGGAAAGCGCCGTTACAAAACATGCAACGCTTTTTGAAAACCATGGATTTGTTGGGTTCGGAACAGGTGGCATTGATGGCAAGCGTTGACACTCGTTATCCCAATGGTTATGCCGTCACCTGGAAACCGGAAGTGACGGAAATCGATTGGAAAGCAATCGCGGAAAAAAACAAGAACCTGATTTAATCGCTTATCGAGCATAACAATGGCTAAAAAAACAGATCGAAATTTATTAGTAGGGCTGGACATCGGTACAACCAAGGTCGCCGCCATCGTAGGTGAATACCGGGGTGGCGACGAAATTGAAGTAATCGGAATAGGTACCGCTCCTTCCAAGGGTTTAAAAAAAGGTATTGTCGTCAATCTGGAATCAACCGTGCATTCCATTCAGCGCGCAATCGAAGAAGCGGAATTAATGGCTGGGTGTCAGATTAAATCGGTGTTTGCCGGTATTGCCGGCAGTCACATCAAAAGTCTGAATTCGCATGGCATTGTTGCCATTAAGGAAAAGGAGGTCACCCAACACGATATCGATCGCGTGATCGATTCGGCGCGGGCGGTTGCGATTCCGGCAGATCAGAAAATTCTGCACATACTTCCGCAGGAGTTTGTTATCGATCAGCAGGAAGGCATTAAAGAACCGATAGGCATGTCCGGTATTCGTCTGGAGGCCAAAGTGCACATGGTCACCAGCAGCGTGAGCGCTGAGCAGAATATCGTCAAATGCATTCGCAAGTGCGGTCTGGAAGTTGATGACATCGTGCTGGAGCAATTGGCTTCTTGTTCGGCGGTGCTCACCGATGACGAAAAGGAACTGGGGGTGTGCCTGATCGATATCGGCGGCGGCACCACCGATTTGGCTATTTTTTCGGAGGGGGCTATCAAGCACACTGCCGTCATTCCAATAGCAGGCGATCAAGTCACTAACGATATTGCCGTGGCACTTCGTACGCCGACTAAAAACGCGGAAGACATAAAGCGTAAATATGCTTGTGCCCTAACGCAATTGGCCGATACCCAACACATGATAGATGTGCCCAGTATCGGTGATCGCGAACCGCGTAAGATTTCAGCGCAAAATTTGGCGGAAATCGTTGAGCCGCGCTATGAGGAATTGATGCTGTTGGTGCAAGCTGAGCTGAGACGAAGCGGCTATGAAGATTTGATTGCTGCCGGCATGGTTATTACCGGCGGCAGTTCGCAAGTAAGGGGATTAATGGAACTGGCTGAGGAAATTTTCCATATGCCGGTAAGGATGGGAGTGCCGTTATATGTGTCGGGTCTAACCGATGTGGCGCAAAATCCGATTTATTCGACAGCTGTGGGGCTTTTGCTGTACGGCAAGGATCATCATGGTCGAGCATTAGGTATGAACGATGGCGGATCCGGTTTGTTTTCAAAAATCAAAAACTGGTTTCAAGGTAATTTTTAATTTGTGTGACGGAGGGTGTGAAAATGAAATATGAATTAATGGATAATAGCGGCAATGCTGTTATCAAAGTCATCGGCGTCGGCGGCGGCGGCGGTAATGCAGTTAATCACATGGTAAATGGCGGCATAGATGGTGTGCAATTCATCTGTGCGAATACCGACGCTCAGGCATTAAGGCAAATGAGCGTCGATACCATCGTGCAGTTGGGCGTCGAATTAACCAAAGGCTTGGGTGCCGGTACTCGCCCGGATGTCGGTAGAGCCGCTGCGGAAGAAAACCGGGAACGCATTCGCGAAGTCATGGATGGCGCCGATATGGTGTTTTTAACTGCCGGCATGGGCGGTGGAACCGGTACAGGGGCTATCGCTGTTTTTGCAGAAGTGGCTAAAGAACTGGGCGTGCTGACAGTCGCCGTGGTTTCAAAACCATTCGATTTTGAAGGAACAAAGAAAAAATCCGTTGCAGAAAACGGTTTGCGCGAACTGGAAAAAATGGTCGATTCCTTGATTATTATTCCTAATCAGAAACTGTTGCCGACTTTGGGCAACAACCGTTCCTTGGTGGAATCATTCCGTGTCGCAAACGATGTGTTGTTGGACGCAGTGCAAGGTATTACCGAGTTAATTACTCATCCCGGATTAATGAACGTCGATTTTGCCGATGTCAAAACCGTCATGACCAATATGGGGAGCGCCATTATGGGAACCGGTATCGCCAGCGGCGAAAATCGTGCCCGGCTCGCTGCCGAAAAAGCCATTGCCTGCCCATTGCTGGAAGATATTAATCTTCAAGGCGCACGCGGAATATTGGTTAATGTGACCTCCAACGGTGATTTGGGTCTGAACGAATTCGACGAAATCGGTAGCATTATGCATAATTTTGCTTCCGAGGATGCCGACATTAAAATCGGCATGGCAGTCAATTCAACCATGGGTAATGAGGTCAAAGTTACCGTGGTTGCAACCGGCATGGGCGAAAAGGTTAAGGCTAACGCACCCATCAAACTGGTGCAAAAAGTGGCGGCAGGTGAAGTCAATTACGATCAATTGGAAAAACCGACTGTCATTCGTCAGCAAAGACAGGAAGCGACTCGTGAATCACGTGAAAAACGTTTCGGCGCTCAACCAAGAAACGATACCGATCTGGAATACCTGGACGTACCGGCTTTTCTAAGACGTCAGGCGGATTAAGAAATCATTCAAGGCCCTAGGAGGAGCTATCACTTAAATTGTGGTAGACTCCCCTCCTTTGTTTTTCGAATTTATCGGTATTTCATGATCAAACAGCGCACCTTAAAAAACACCATTCGCGCCACCGGCGTCGGTTTACACACTGGCGACAAGGTCTATCTGACTCTGCATCCTTCCGAGCCGAACACCGGTATTCGTTTCCGTCGTGTCGATCTGGACGTTCCGGTCATGATAGAAGCGCGGCCCGAAAATGTCGGAGAAACCAAGTTATCGACCACTCTTGTGCGTGAAGGTGTAAAAGTCTCGACCGTGGAGCATTTGTTGTCCGCCTTGGCCGGTTTGGGTATCGATAATGCAATTGTCGATGTTAGCGCCCCTGAAGTGCCGATCATGGACGGCAGTGCCGGCCCTTTTGTTTTTTTGTTGCAATCGGCCGGCGTGGTCGAACAGGATGCACCTAAACAGTATATTCGTATCAAACATGCGGTTAGAGTTGAAGAAGGCGATAAGTGGGCAGCATTCGAACCATTTGACGGTTTCAAGGTGACTTTTACGATTGATTTTGAACACCCGGCGTTTTCCGAACACCTTAAAACCGCAGTGATGGATTTTTCCTCAACTACTTTCGTCAAGGAAGTCAGTCGTGCCCGCACCTTCGGCTTTATGAAAGATATTGAATTTCTCAGGGAAAACAATTTGGCGCTGGGCGGAAGCCTGGATAACGCTATTGTGGTCAATGAAGACAAGGTGCTAAACGAAGACGGTCTGCGTTATGCCGATGAATTCGTGAAGCATAAAATCCTGGATGCGATCGGCGACCTGTATTTGCTTGGCTATAGCCTTATCGGCGAATATCAGGGCTTCAAATCGGGCCATGCACTAAACAACAAGCTGCTGCTGAGTTTGTTGAACGATAAAGACGCCTGGGAAATGGTAACCTTCGACGCTGCCGAAGATGCGCCAATTTCATTCATGCGTTCAGCGCAAACACCAATACCGGCAGCCAGATAATCTTTGTTCGAAGTGGTTAAAATTAGAGTTTGGGTTGTTTTCGATTAGCAACCCGACTTTGTTCAACGCAAATCAAAATTTGGCGCTTGGGCGTATATAAAAAACACGCAGTGAGGATATCCCTGTCGGCTTGAGCCGGCATAAGCTGCATAAATGTGGCGAATTAGGCAGGAATATCCACTCGTTCCTCCTAAAAGCCTTTGCCAAACACCCGAAATCTAAGGGTGTTTTGTATGGCCTATCTATTTATCCAGCCAGCAAAAAAGCGGCAGGTTAAATTAATTTTTGCTACCATCAAAAAACAATTCAACCTGACCCCTTTGTTACAAAAGTTAATAGACGCTTCTTTTGGTTCATCTAAGCACTCTCCCAATAACTTTGCTTACTATGAACTGGTTATTAAGTTAGTCATTAACGTTCAATAGCACATTAACGTAAGCAAAACTTCTGCTAGAATAATTTTTTTTCGGGGGTTTTTCATGGCAAATGATCTTAAAGAGTTAGGTGCAGTGTTGGCGCAGATGGAAGCCGCATAGAGACCAGCCTGTCAAAGTTAGAGCGTCGGAAATGTTGAGCATTTTTAATCGATATGTCACTGCTGCTTGCCATTATCCCAAGTGCTTTGAGATATCAAAATTGACTTCATGCGTTTTATGCTCATTTGCCGCTAACTATGATGATGGGGTTAACCCGTGCGGTATTTAAAACAATGCTTGAAGCAGCTTCGGCAGCAATCAGTCAAAATGTTGAGTACCGAATTTTTCGGAATTATTGACAATCTTTTCCATTTGGAAAATACTCACAAAAGTGAGGCAATGTGTTCCTTGCCATTGTTAACATCTTTTCAAGTAATTCGCGAAGGAAGGTAGTAAATGGATAATGACATCTTAATAAATCAAGCGCGTCAGCTTTATGCGGTTTTACTTGTCAAGCAATTTACGATGTCTATAGAAAGCAAAGCAATGTTTGAACGTCTTGGCCGCTTGGTAATGTGGGCAAATTGCCGTTATCAGCGTCGATTAAACCGTTGTGTTTTATGTTATCAGGACCGGTCATATGACTGCATTCGGGAAGCTGGGAAAAAACATATTCCTTGTCTGCGCCGTAAACGTTTGATTCGCATAGATGACGTTAATCAAAGTTCAGCAGCATTTACCCAATGTTAACGTCATCACCATCCCGCTATTTAAATTTAGATAGGTTTTCAGTCAAAAATCATTTTGTTAAAAATTCTATTGGGTTCGCAATTGCCTTTTATTGTTGCTAACAACTCAAGTAATCTAAAACTAAATTGAAACACTCATGCCAAATTTAAATATTCTAGTTGTTGACGACGAAGAAGATATCAGAGAAATGCTTTTGCTGGTGCTTGAAAATGCCGGTATGAACGGCATTGCTGTTGCCACAGCCGAGCAAGCGCAGGAGCTCTTGGAGGAAGCCGAAGTGGATGTGCTTGTTCTAGATTGGATGCTTCCTGGTATCAGTGGCATAGAATTAGCTCGGCGCTTAAAAAATGATAGCAGATACAACGCGCTGCCAATTATTCTGCTTACCGCGCGAGTGGAAAAAATTGACAGGATTCGCGCATTTGAGGTCGGTGTCAACGATTACATTACAAAACCATTTTCCCCGAAAGATTTGATTATTCGCATCAAATCAGTAATAAACATTAGCGGGAATCTAAATTGATTAGTAGTAAATGGTTACAAAAAAGCCCGCGTAGGTCCGATTAGCTAAGCGTAATCGGACGCATGCCAATAGCCGTAGAGTTAACATTGGTCTTTTGCTAACCCGATAAAAAGCCATGTCCAACTATCTACGCGCATTCATACCGGGAGGCACATGGTTCTTTACGGTCAATTTGCTGCAACGACATCGCAACGATTTGTTGATTCGCGAAATCAGCTTGTTACGCGAAACCGTGAGGAAGGTGCGGCATCGCTACCCATTTGGAATTGATGCCTGGGTGGTTTTGCCGGAACCTATGCACGCAGTATGGACCTTACCCCCTGGCGACGCCGATTTTAGTACCCGTTGGCGCTTGATCAAAAGCGGATTTTCGCGGGCGTTACCCAAAATCGAACGTCGTTCGCGGCAAAGGGTCAGGTCTTGATTTTTGCAGAATGCAAAAATCAAGACCCCTCGTACGCAATTTGCCAAGTTGTTGTTTGATCTGAATTTCCCAAATCGAAGCAAAACTTAAATACAGGCTGTTATTCGGGTTGTCGCATGCTTGTCGTGCAGATTCCGATAACAGTTCTGGTGCACTGTTAAGCCAGAGAAATACATGAGTGTCTAGCAATAATTTCATGCATCCTGGCCCAACCAAAAAGCATCAGGTAGTTCTGCATCGAAATCTTCTGAAAGATGAACTTGATCGCGAAACTGTCCGAATACTCGTTTTTTGGGTTCAGCAGAATCCGGGGATTCCAGCAAAACAATCACTTTTACTTTTTGAGGCAACCATTCCTTTGGTACTTGTAAATGAATCTGATGATTTTCGTCGATAGTTGCTTGTAGCTCAATCGCTTGCATGCTGCACCTCGGTTGACTTGAGTGACGACGTGCGACCCAGCCAACAAGATATTTGAGCAGCGGACCTTAATAACGCAAAAGGCAATCTGCTCTATACCTTTATATTTCTCATCTACATGGTGCCGGAGATAGGAATCGAACCTACGACCTTCGCGTTACGAGCGTGATGTTTAGATGTACCCTTAATGCCCTAATGTGCTCAGCTTGTTGATCATTATCGCATTGCACTAGTTTTTCAGGAAATGGAATGGCCTTATAATACCCTTGAATGCCCTATATGTCTCTGCACGTTACAGTCTAATTACATCAGGTCTTCTTTCGGATTAGTATGGGCGCTAGTAATTTCAGCAACTGATTTTGCGCTAACTATTTAACAAAGCCTCAGGTGTTTCGGCCTTAAAAATTTGCTTTGTCCATTGTTCAATTTTTTCAGGACTAGCTTGACGTATCTTTGCCTGTACATCCTGACTTACAGCGCCAAATTTAGAGTCAAGCAACAACAAAAATAGTTTAGCTGCTTCTTCTTGACGACCTTCTTGACGACCTTCTTGACGACCTTTTTCAGTGCCTAAAATTTCGCCTTCTTTTTTCCAACCCTTTACTGCTTCAGATAACATTGTTTCTACCTCTTCAAGAGAGTTAAATTCTGTAAAATCGGTGTCAAGAATTTTTCGGGGTAACAGTACTCGGTTGAACCAGACAGTAAACGCTCTTCTTAAACTATCTTGATCCGTTGAGTTTAACCATTTCAGTAGATTACGAACTACCACACGAAAATCATCATCTGTGCGACTGCTTTCAAGTTGAAACAATGCGGCGACTAAATTTTTGAGACCGCTAAAGTCCTCAACTGCATAGCACCTTTTGTCCAACAACAAATAGCTCAGCTTAGGTCTGTATTTCTCAAGTCCAGCAGGAGCAGGATGAATCAGCTTGTCAAGTTCTACAGGTGCTTTCCAACGACGTTTGCCATTATAAAGCACCAGAGGCAATACAGGCGGCAGCAAATCGCGAGTACCCAGTTTTTCTGTACGAATCAGGTCTTGATATAATAACGCAAGATAACCGAGGATTCGCACCGCCATAAAATGATCGACTGTAGATTGAAACTCCAGCAGCAGATAGACATAAAGCCAATCATCTCCCCATCGTATGCGCCAAATCAAGTCATCTTCTCTATCACGCAAGTCGTCAGTGACATAGCTTCCACTGACTTTTTCAAGTGTAGCAAAATCACATTGACTAACCCATTCTTCTTTTACAAAGCCCTTGAGCAAGTCGGCAACCATTTCAGGATGCGAAAAGAGCAGTTTATAGCCGTTATCGTGCGACATAAGTAGAATGAGATGCTTTCAGTTGAGTTGATTATACCTCGTTACATGGGGATACATTGAATGTCGCAACATTTTTGCGGCAGCAACTGGTGGACTGTTACGCAGTATCATGGTTTCAATTGCTGCGATAACAGAATATGCAGATGTGATGATAAAAAAAGGGGTCGCCCATGCATTTTCTCGCCAAAGCGCTTGCTCGTGTACGGCGTTAGCCTTTAAAAACTGCACAAAGAAAGACCTTTTGACGTTTAGATGTTTTGTAAAAAATTCTGACAATAAAATAGTATTGTTTTTATTGTCAATGCGTAAAAATACCACTATTCATATAAAAAATATGGTAGTGGGTGAAATCTGGAATTTTGCGTAAACATTACACCTGAATTCGACCTTGTTGATCAGTAATCCTATGACCGTGTCATGCATGATTTCCCGCTTTGAAAAGCAAATAGTCTTTCGCGTTAATCGTTTGATCCAGGTCCTAAAGTTCAGGTTTTTGCGCTCAATTTTCTGGGTGTTACGCTTGCCTACTTCATGTTTGTCCGCATCCAGATGGCGCGTATATGCACCCCAATCATCTGTGTAGAAACGGGTGATGCCAAAGGGTTCAAGTAATGCCGTCAGTTGTTTGAAAACATCATCTGTGCGTTTGCCAAACACATAAGCCAACTGCTACAAGCATACCTGAGAGAATTCAGTAACAATTAAGTTTCTCCGAAGCACAACGCCCATTTTGATTTTTGAAATGCTAAATTGATAAAAGTACGGATTTTACGTAAAATACGCATTTTACGTAAGAGGTGTGTCATGCTAGAAGTTCCAGCAACCAAATTTGTCAAAAATTTCGGACAATACAAAGAGCAAGTTCAACGGGAAGCAATTGCGATTACAAGTCATGGCCGAACAAGTGGATATTTCGTTTCCGAACATGATTTTAATGAATACTTGCTTCTCAAAGCCCACTCACGCTACGCATACCATATAAGTGAGCTGCCGGAAGAAACTGTAAGTGCCATTGCAACAGCGCAAATGAACCCGTCGCACGACAATCTTAATTCTTTAATGGATTAAGTATGGCGCTACCAGAACCAGAAAGCGGACTTGTGATTTCCTATTCATATTTATGGCGAAATGAATACAAAGCAGGAAAAATTGAAGGCTTAAAAAGCAGGCCATGCGCCATTATTCTGGTAGTCAAGAATGATAATGATAGCCGGTCAGTCACCGTTGCTCCGATCACCCATACGACGCCTATAAATTCTGCTGTCGCCATTGAAATTCCACCAAGAGTAAAAAAGCACCTCGGTTTGGACGGTGAACAGTCATGGATTATTCTTGACGATTTCAATGAATTTTTATGGCCTGGATATGATTTAAGGCCCGTACTTGGAAAAGCCGGAACTTACGACTATGGCTTTTTGCCACCCGTCTTATTTAAGCAAATTGTCAGCAAAATTATTGAACTTCGTTTAAAAGGATTGACTGCAACCCCTCGTGACTAGGTTCAAGGCGAAGGCTTCATTGCTATTTAATTGTTTTTACAAAAGCAATCTGTTCAATTCCATATTTCAAGCAATCCAATTCCCGATGGATTCGAACTGGATTGAAAGCAAAGAAAATCCAGCAAATTTTCACAGGAATTAAGTTTTATGGATAACGCTATTGTTGCGCGGCGTTTATGTATTAACAATCGCAGTAATATGCTGTTTTGTAAACGCATAATGTCTTATTCTTCGCTGCTTGTAGAGTATATTACTGTAGATACCCCCGCTACCAGACAAATCAAAGGCATACAAGCTTTACTTGTAAGCCTTTTTTGTTTTCCGGGCAAACGTGAACAAAGGTAAGCGAAGCGTATCGGCCAGCTTTCTTTGTTAAGGCGCTAACCGTACTATGCTTTTTAATTACTGATCTACTCGTCCCTTGCCACCTGCTTAGGCATATTCCGGTTAATCGAATAATACACCACCGGTATCACGACCAGCGAGAACAGCGTGGAGGCAATAATCCCGAAGATAAAACTCCAGGCCAGACCGGAAAAAATCGGGTCAAGGACAATCATCATTGAACCCAGCACTGCCGAAGCAGCTGTTAAAAAAATCGGATTCAGCCGGGTTGCGCCGGCTTCGACGATGGCGTCGGCCAGCGTGATCTCAGGATTGTTGCGATAAATATTCTCGATAAAGTCGATCAGAATAATTGAATTACGCACCACGATACCTGCCAATGCGATCATACCTATCATCGCCGTGGCGGTGAAATAGATCGGCGTGGGGTAGCCTGCTACCGGTGAAGTAAACAGATTGATAAACCAGAAGCCGGGCATGATGCCGATGACCGTCAACGGAATCGCAATCATCATGATCAGCGGTACGCTCAGCGACCCGGTTTGGCCAACCAATAGGATGTAAATCATGACCATCGCCGCCGCAAACGCCAGCCCCAAATCGCGGAACACATCCACAGTGATTTTCCACTCGCCTTCACCTGCCATTTCGGCCTGATAGCCGTTTGGCAGCGGTTGCTTCTTGAAGCTGTCGAACAAATCCAGAATCGCTTCTACCGGGCTGCGGCCGGCCATTTCGGCAGTGACGTAAGCTACCCGCTGCAAGTTCTTGTGATAAATGGCTTGCTGGCCATGCTCGTGGCTGAAATGACCGATTTCGCTGAGGCGCACCAGATTACCTTTCCCGGTTTTCACCGTCAGGCTTAGCAAATCCTGCTCGGAAGAACGCGAGGCGCGGGGCAATTGCAGTTGTATGCTCAGCGGTTGACGCTCTTCGGCGATATGCAGCAAGCCGGCGCTACCACCGGCAATCGCCAACTGTAAGGTATTGGCGACTTGGCTGCTACTGATGCCCAGCAAACCGGCTTTTTCCTGATCGATCAGAAAATGCAGTTTGTCGTGTTCCGCTTCGACGAAATCGTCGATATCGACTACGCCCTTGGTGTGCTCCATATCCGCTCTAACCCGGTTTGCAACCTGATGATTCGCTATATCCGGCTTCAGGCGGACCATAAACCTCAGCGACCAGCGTCGACAACACCGGCGGTCCCGGCGGCATTTCGACGATTTTGATATTTGCGCCGTAGCGTTGTTTAATTTTGTCGATTTCAGGCCGGATGCGTAGCGCGATGTCATGAGAGCTCTGTTGCCGATGGGTTTTATCGGCCAGGACGATGCGAATATCGCCCAGATGCGCGCCTTGCCTGAGATAATAATGCCGCACCATGCCGTTGAAATCCATAGGCGAAGCTATGCCGACATAACTTTGATAGCTGCTGACCTCATTGACGGTCGCCAGATAATTGCCCAGTGCAGCGGCAACCTGATCGGTGGCTTCCAGAGACGAGCCTTTCGGCATATCGATGATCAACTGCAATTCGTTTTTATTATCGAATGGCAATAATTTCAACGGCACTATACGAGTGACCGCCATCATGGCCGACACCACAAAAGCGATAAATACGGCCAGCAAAAACCAGCGGGCACGTGATTTACTGTCTAGTAACGGCCCCAAAATCGATTGGTAGATTTTAAAGCCGCGTGTATCCTTCAAGTCGAAAGCGGGGCCATGCTCTTTGCCGTAGTCACCTTTCAGTAAACGGTAGCTGGCCCAGGGCGTGACCGTGAAGGCGATGATCAGCGATAACAGCATGGCAATCGGCACGTTAAACGCCATGGGCGCCATATACGGCCCCATCATGCCGGTGATAAAAAACATCGGCACAAACGACATGATGACCGCAAACGTCGCCAGGATGGTCGGCGGGCGGATTTCATTCACCGCGCTTAGCAAGGCCTGCAACGGCGGTTCTTTACGCATTTTGTAATGGCGATGGATGTTTTCCACGTCGACGATGGGGTCGTCGACCAGTAAGCCCAGCGATAGTATCAGCGCAAACAGCGTGACACGGTTAATCGTGTAGCCGAAAATTAAATCGAATAACAGCGTGATGGCAAAGGTCATCGGCACCGCCAGCGAGACGATCAAGGATTCCTTGAGACCCAGGGTAAAAGCCAATAACACGATTATGGTCAAAATCGCAATCGACAGATGCATTACCAATTCGTTGACCTTATGATCAGCCGTTTCGCCGTAATTTCTGGTCACGGTCAGTAATACATCGTCCGGAATCAGCGTACCTTTTAATTGCCCGGTCAAAGCCAAAACCTGTTCGGCAACACTAACGGCATTGCTGCCCTGGCGTTTGCCTATGGCAATAGTCACCATTTGCCGTTCTTGACCCGCTTCCGGCAATTGGCCTGAATTTTCACCAACGGTTTTCATCTGCGCCACAGCCGGACCAAAACCGATACGGGTATATTCATCGGTGTCGGCTGCGCCATCGAGCACTTCGGCGACATCTCGCAAATACAGCAATCTTCCATCGATACTCTTTAGCACTGTGGCGCCGACCTGCTCGGCATTTTGATAGTGCGGTCCGGCTTCCAGTAAAATTTCCCGGTCGTTTTCAGTGAGATGGCCGACTTGGAGATTTATATTGTTTTGTGCAAGCGCTTGTTTAACTTCCAATATGCTGACGCCACCAGCCTCCAATTTAGAGGGGGCCGGATAAACGGAAATTCGTCGAGGCGTCGCTCCGATTACCCAGCTTTTACCGACGTTATCGACGCTACGCAGCCGCTCGATCAGTTCATCGGCAATCCGCCGCAAAGCCATCGCGTCGATGCCGGCATTTTGCGGCGACAGGCTCAGCAACAATATCGGCACATCGTCTATCTCCACCGGTTTCACCAGCCAATCGCTGACGCCCGGCGGAATGATGTCCTGATTTGCCAGCAGTTTGTCGCGGGTTTTGATCAGGCTGTTTTCCAGATTTTCGCCGACAAAAAACCGCACTGTGACCACCGCTTCGCCGGGCCGCGATGCCGAATAGACATATTCCACGCCTTTAATTTGCCTGAGCAAAACCTCCAGCGGGGTGGTGACCTGTTTCTCTACTTCTTCACTGGATGCGCCGGGTACTTGAACGAAGACATCCATGACCGGCACGATGATTTGCGGATCTTCTTCGCGCGGCGTTAACATTAACGCCATTGCGCCGGCGACTAAGGAAATCAGCAAAAACAGCAGCGATAGATGCGAAGTGGTGAAGAGCCGAACTATGCTGACGGTCAGACTGTCTTTTTTTGACTCGACCTGCCTCATGGTTGCAACCCGCCGTCGAACCAGAATAGTGTCGCCTTCATGCAGGCCCGACAATACTTGCACTTGATCGCCAAACTCTTTGCCGGTACGGATATGCCGGACGTGCAACCATTGGCCTTCAGCGACTTTGACAGCCTGAAGTTGGCCGTAATGTACGATGGATGTAGCCGGTACCAATAAGGCAGGTTGCTCGGCTTGGCAGCCCAATTCCAGCCAGGCGAATTGACCATGTTGTAAACCATTGACTTTAGGCAGCCGAACCTTAATCTGTTGGCTTCGGGTTTGCGGGTCAATTTCCGGGGTGATTTCGTCAACAGTTCCGGTCAATCTCTGCTGTATGACATCGATTCGTACTGTGACCGTCATGCCGAGTTTGATCTGAGCTGAGCAGCGGTCTGCAATTGCAACTTCAAGACGCAAGTCATCCGGTTTCAGAAAGGTGATAATAGGCAGACCCGGCATGCCCATGTCGCCCGGTTCTTGCAAGCGTTCGCCAACCACGCCGTCAAAGGGTGCGTATAGCACATTTTCGCCCAGCATCACTTTGCTTTGTTGGGCAGTGCTTGCCGCCTGATTAGCCATCGCCTGAGCGGACTGAGCTTGCGCCAGCACCGCATCGTAATTTTGCCGGGTAGCAGCCTGTTTATTATATAGTTCGATGATACGTTTTTCTTCCGACCTGGCTTGCCCCGCCTGGGCTTGCGCGGCAATATGTGCGGCATTGGCAGCATTATAAGCAGCGCGTAAATCGCGGTCGTCGAGACGGGCGATCACATCGCCCTTTTTCAAACGATCGCCTGGATGCACCAGCACCTCTACAATGCGGGCGTTCAGTTTCGGCGCGATTTTAACCGCCAAACGAGAACGAACCGTTCCTTGCCAGGACATGACGTTGGTTTCGGCTTGTTTAGCGATTTTCAGTGTTTTTGCACCGTTTGGCAGTGCTTGTCCTTTAATCTCCGTGTTGCCGGGTTCGGTTTTTTTATCGCCGCCCAACACACCGAGTGCGAACAAAATCACCAGTATTAAAGCGCTAATCGCTGTAACCGGTATTAACCATTTAGGCAGGTGCGATACTGAATTATCATCAGTCATGAGTGAGTCCTCTAACTCTTAATTAAGTTATTGCCAAAAGCCGGTGGCTTGTTTAAGTTCCGCTTCCGCGCGCAAGGCATCGTAACGGCTGCTGATTTGGCGGGTATGTGCTTTATCGCGAGCGACTTCCGCTTCCAGATAACGGGTAACCGTCACCACGCCGGCCTGGCGTTGTTCATTGACCAGCCGCAAAGCTTCTTCAGCGGCCTGCACCGCCACGGCGCTAACCTGAATGCGTCTTAAGGCTTCCTGCAATCTGAGCTGGGCCGATTTAATTTGATTTTCGATGCGCAAACGGGTTTGCCGGGCACCTTCCTGAGCTGCGGTCAATTCATGTTCGGCCTTTTTAATCTTTTCCTGAGTGGCGAAACCGGTGAAAATATCCATTTCCACCATGACGCCGGCGCTGACATTATCCCGATTACTACTATAAGTCAGATTCTTGCTGTCGGAACCATAATTGACGTAAGCATCGGCACGCGGCAAGTGCGCGGCCTGGGCGACAGACAGTTGTTTCTCGGCTATCGCCACGCGTTTTTCGGCGGCTTTTAGCTCGGGATGGCTGCTAAGCGCCTGATTCAACAATTCGTCGAAAACCGGCGGCGCGTTGGGCAAAGGCGCCGTCAGATTCTCATTGATGGCGAAGGCGTCTTGAGCTGACAGGCCCAGCAAGGTTTTTAGCATGGTTTGCGCCATTTCGATGGCATTGGCAGTTTGAATATCGGCTTCGTTGGCCTCGGCCAGTTGCACTTCCAACGACAGCACATCGGATTTTAGCAATGCGCCGGCTTCGAAACGCACCCGCGATTGCTCAAGTTCGCTTTGTACCGCCTCAATCGAGCGTTGACTGATTTGGTGAGCGTCAATCGCCGCCAGTTCTCCGTAATAGGCGGCGGTAACGTTGCTGAGCAGACGATTGCGGGTGGCGGATTTTTCCAGTTCCGAAGTTTCGATACCCAATTTTGCCGCTTGGCTTTGGTAATAATCTTGCCCTCCCCGAAACAGCGAATAACTGGCGGTGACACTCGGGCGGTAATCCTCGACGAAACCCGGATGATTGAAATCGGTGCCTGCAAAATTCAGGCGGCGCTCCGAAATCAGCATGGAGAAGGCCTGCGCCGGATTATTGCTGTATTGATAAGACAGGCTGGTTTTAATTTGCGGAAAAAAACCGGCCATCGCTTGGCCTAATTGCGCATCGGCCTGGTCTATTCGGGCCTGCATGATGCTTAGCTCCGGATTGTTGGATAGCGCTACCTCAATGGCCTGATCCAAGGTATAGAGATGTTGATCGGTCTCGGCATTAGCACTATTGCAAAACAACAGCCATAAAACGCATGACGTAAGCCGAATAGTTAATGATTTCATTTGAGATTCAAGGTTAATTTAATTAAGATGGATCATCGGATTGCGTAAAAAATCTTATCTAACGGCATAAACAGCGGTGCCTGTTTTCCACCAGGACGCCGCTGCCTTGAATGCCTTTTATGACTTACGTTTGAGGCGCATGATGCCGAACATTTTTAAAGGTAACCGTTCATAAATGGGCTCGCTGACACCTTGCCGGACTTTCCGGATAAAGTATTTTTCATAGGCGATTTTGGCTAAATGCACCCATTTGCCTTTGGAAGACCATTGCACATTCCGTGGCGGAATTTGCGGCATGGCCAAAAACGCAATACCGGTATCGCCGAAATCGGCCAGACATAAAGCATTCCAGCTTCCTTTATGCGTCGGTTGTCCGCCATCCAGTTCTTCACGGATATTATGCGCTGTCGCGGTAACCATAGACTCGATCATGTAACCGGTTTTGGGCGTACCGGTTGGAACCGGGGTTTGCGAGAGCGGTGGAATGGCGATACAGACCCCTACCGAATAAATGTTTTTATAAGTCGGATTACGCTGGTGTTCGTCAACCAACACAAATCCACGCGGGTTAACCAGTTTGTCAATACCCAACAAGGCATCCACGCCTTTAAACGCAGGCAACATCATGCTGTGTTTGAACGGTAACTCGTGTTTCTTTTTCTCCTGGCCGTTTTCGTCCACTTCGGTGACATACATCATGCCGGCCTCGATCTTATCAACCTTGGCATTACAAATCCAATCGATATGTTTGTTGCGTAGCTCGCTTTCCAGCATGCCTTTGGTATCGCCCACGCCACCAAGACCTAAATGTCCGATATAGGGTTCAGAGGTAACATAGGTCATTTTCACTTTATCACGGATCTTGCGTTTGCGCAGGTCGGTTTCAGCAATGAACATATACTCGTAGGCGGGGCCGAAGCAAGATGCTCCCTGTACTGCGCCGATGATGATGGGGCCAGGATCTTCGACAAATTTACTCCAGAATTCCCCGGATTCACCGGCATGATCCACATGACAGACGGATTGGGTATGACCATTTGGCCCTAGACCCGGCACTTCTTCAAAAGCAAGCTTAGGTCCGGTGGCAATAATCAAAAAGTCGTAATCCACCATAGACCCATCAGCTATTTCGACTTGATTATTCTCAGGATGAAAACGTGTCGCTTTTTGCTGAATGAAGCTGATTTTTTTCTTTTTGAGAACCGGCGCCAGTTCCACTTTAATATCTTCCGGTTTGCGCCAATTCACACCAACCCAGGGGTTGGACGGCACAAAATGAAAAGTCGGCGTATCGGCAATCACGACGACTTCATCTTCTTTACGTGCCAGTTCTTTCATTTCAAATGCCATCGGTATGCCACCGATGCCCGCGCCTACAATTACAATTTTTGCCATGTTAAATACCTCTTGATTATGAATTTGCTTTTGCCGGTGTCACCGGCATTTTTCTTCTATACCCAATTTTTTCAGGAACATTTCCAGCGGGCAAAATCGAGTAAAACCGCTTTGAAACAGATTGGCACCGACAAATGCAGTAAACCAAAGCCAATTGCTATTGTGAAATAGCGGACTGCCCTCCACACCTAAGCTGAGGGAAAGCAGAATAAACGAACCGGCGACGATTCTGACTATACGGTCAGTGGTCATAATGAAATCTCCTTAAGTATGTTTAGATAAACTATCGCAAGATTGATCGATGCCGTGTGTGTCGATATCGCACACCGATTCCAGCCACATCGCGTTGATAATCGCAAAGGCTGAGGCAAAACCGACGCCGAGTATCCAGGTGAAGTACCACATTGTGTTTCTCCTCAATAAAGTGTGTGTGAATCATTCAATACCGAAGCTTCTGTGACGCTGCCCCATAATACCTTGTACACCCAGCGGGTATATAGCAGCACGATAGGCAGAAACACCACGGTGATCCAGAAGGCCAATAATAGTGTGGTGTGACTGGAACTGGCGTCCCACAAGGTCAAGCTGGAGCTTGGGTCGGTAGAGGAAATCAGTAGAAACGGAAACAAACCGAAGCCCAACGTCAATAGCAAGCCGGAAATACCGAGACTGCTGAACATAAACGCCGTCATTCTGGCCTGTCCCTTGCCGTATACCCAGGCCATCGTGATACCAGCAAAACCTGCCAGTGGCGCCGAAAACATCCAGGGATGTGTGAGAAAATGCTGCATCCACCCGGCACCCACTGCGATGACGGTTTTATGCAGAGGATTCGATGGCGCATCGGTCGCAGCCATCCGGATTATCTCCGGTCGATCTATCCCGATAAACACCCAAAGCGTGGCAGCAGCCAAGCCGGCCAACAACAGCGGCCCCAGTTTTCCAACCGCCAAAGTAGCGCGCTCATGAATTACGCCTTCAGTGCGCCATTTCAAAAACAAGGCACCGTGAAAGCTGGTGCCTTGTTTTTGAAATGGCGCACTGAAGGCGTAATTCATGAGCGCGCTACTTTGGCGGTTGGAAAACTGGGGCCGCTGTTGTTGGCCGGCTTGGCTGCTGCCACGCTTTGGGTGTTTATTGATCGACCGGAGATAATCCGGATGGCTTCAAGCAATCAGCCATCGAATCCTCTGCATAAAACCGTCATCGCAGTGGGTGCGGGGTGGATTAAGCATTTTCTCACACATCCCTCAATATTTTCGGCGCCACTGGCAGGTTTTGCTGGTCTCACGATGGCCTGGGTATACGGCAACCGCCCGAGTGAGGGCGTTTATGTTCAGCAGTCTCGGTATTTCCCGGCTTGCTATTGACGTTGGGCTTCGGTCCGTTTCCGTTTCTACTGATTTCCTCTACCAACCCAAGCTCCAGCTTGACCTTGTGGGACGCCAGTTTCAGTCACACCACACTTATTATTGGCCTTCTAGATAGCCGTGGTGTTTCTGCCTATGGTTATACCTGCTGGGTGTACAAGAGTATTATGGGGCAGCGTAGCAGAAGCTTCGGTATTGAATGATTTTTACACACTTTCTTGAGGAGAAACACAATGTGGTACTTCACCTGGATACTCGGCGTCGGTTTTGCCTCAGCCTTTTCGATTATCAACACGGAAGTGTGAGCTGGAATAGGTGTGCGATATCGACACACACGGCATCGATACAATCTTGCGATAGTTTATCTAAACATACTTAAGGAGATTTCATTATGACCACTGACCGTATAGTCAGAATCGTGGCCGGTTCATATTCTGCTTTCCCTCAACTCAGGGCCCTGTGGAGGGCAGTCCGCTATTTCACAATAGCAATTGGCTTTGGTTGACTTCATTTGTCGGTGCCAATCTGTTTCAAAGCGGTTTTACTCGAATTTCCGCTGGAAATTTTATGAAAAAATTGGGTAGTAGAGAAGAAAAATGCCGGTGACACCGGCAAAGAAGAGGTATTTAACATGGCAAAAATTGTAATTGTAGGCGCGGGCATCGGTGGCATCCAGATGGCATTTGAAATGAAAGAACTGGCACATTGTAAAGAAGATGAAGTCGTCG
>CAVXZR010000077.1:0-5836 GCA_963765965.1 uncultured Pseudomonadota bacterium | reverse complement strand
TTCCCGGAGACCGTCTCGTTCTCCGTTCTCATCTTTCGGCTTACGCGCCCACATCCAAGCATCAAGAACGCCTACGCTTTGCGCGTGGCGCTGCTAGTGCTGTTTTCAATGTAACGCTTCGCGACTGCTAAAAGTTCTACGGGTAAATTTGGTTCAGTTTTGACGATGTTTTGCATAGTGTCTACTCTCTACTTGTTACTTCTGAGAATAAGAGTTATCAGAAGTAAAGAGGAGTCTACACTGGGTCTAGTGTGAGCGCAACGGCACATTTAAGACGTTAGCATAAGGCTGTGAGACTTTTGAAGAGCAGCATATTTTATGGCTCTTCCCGATTTCGCGGGGTAACCACTACATGTAGTATATGATACTGACAAGTCGATCAATGAACCTAGCTAGCTATCGCTGGGAATTTAGAAAATAAAGAAGAGCCATGCTACTACAAATACCCCTAGATATTCCTGATGTCAAAATTGAAAAATGTGAGGGGCCTACAGAGCGAGGCTTCGTGATTACGATCATTAGCGAACTCAACGGTACGACTTGTAAGTGTTGCGGCAAATTGATCGACAAATGTTATGGTTATGGTAAAGAAATTACCTTGCGGCATTTGCCAATATTAGAAAAATCTGTTTGGCTAAAAATAAAACCTAAACGTTATCAATGTCCTGATTGCGATGGTAACCCAACAACCACGCAAGTGTGTAGTTGGTATGACAGTAAAAGCCCACACACCAAAGCCTATGAGCAATGGCTATTGCGTGAGTTGATCAACAGCACGATTACGGATGTCAGCATGAAACGAAGTATTGGTGAAGCCGCCGTGGAAGGTATCATCAACCGCCATATACATCAGCAAGTTGATTGGACAAAACTCAAAGCCCTACCGATACTTGGCATTGATGAGATAGCCCTCAAGAAGGGACACAAAGATTTTGTGGTCATTGTCTCCGCTATTAACCAGCAGAAGGAAAAGCATATTTTGGCGGTCTTGGCGGATCGAAAAAAAGAAACGGTCAAAGACTTTTTAGAGTCGATTCCAGAGCCGATAAACGCGACTATTCAACAAGTTTGCGTTGATATGTATGAAGGTTATGCGCGGTAGAGGTAACTCTGTGGAGGTTCAAGTCCTCTCCTCGGCACCATAGAATTCAATAAGTTACAAAATTCGTAGTTTAGATATTTTCTTAAAAAGCTCCCTTGTCACACTGTCGTCACAGTTATGGGCGTCGGCAGAGGCTGAAGCTCTTGGTTACGGAGGGCAAAGCATAGTAGCTAAAGCAACCGGTTTATCAAGGATGACGTTCTATTCTCAGAATTTGGATAGTTCAAAGGTGAATTGCACAGTTTCGCCTCATCCCCGTATACGGAAAGAAGGGGGAGGACGCAAGAAGTTGACACAACGAGAACCAAAGTTGCTATCGGCGCTGGAAGCATTGGTGGAACCAACGACTCGCGGTGACCCAGAAAATCCATTACGTTGGACGTGCCTAAGTACTCGGCAATTGGCTGATGCACTTGAAAAACAAGGATATAGAATTGGTCGTGGAAAGCCGTTAATCAGCCACGAAGTGATCGTTAACTTGATTGCCGCAACAACTACACGAAAGGGGCTAAAGATTGAGGCTGAGATAGACAGGAATGTCTACCCAAAAGGTATACATGTATCCGAAGAAGAACTTGAAAAACTTCACATCGAAAGAGCTTCTTTTCATGGCGAATGGAATTACACGATATTCTCTTCAGCCTAAAGTTGTACAAGTTATTTTTGGACAGTTACTTAGCCGGTTTATCATCTCCAAACTGATCACCAGAAAACCCGCCCTATAATAGATCGACGTCAATTGCTCACTGGTTACAATAAAAATGTCGAGTTGTTGGCTGTGTTTGTTTTCAAACTTTCCAGCTTTGCCAATAGACAAAATGTAAAAATTTGGCTATTGGCAGGCTGCAAATCGATATATTTATAACGGCATATTGTTAAGACGAACGAAATGGATTGTTATTCAATAACATGCAAATCGGTTGGTAAATCAAACTTTCTATGCTGAAATGTCGCTAACATATTAATTTAAAATGTAATTTGTTGCCGGCAACAGGTCTTTAAAATAGAGCGTGTAGACAATTTTTGCCGGCCAACGCCTAAAACCACTGAAAATAAAATTGAAGTATTGACCTTAACAATCAATATGCATTATTGTCTATAGCGTACAGTTACCGTAGGATAGATGTTTTCCTGTGGCAACCTTAAAATTTTTACAATTTTATGAAAAACAAATTTTTGGGATTTCAGAAAACCCGGGGCATTAGCAGGGTTTTAGGCAGGCTTAACAACACTTATTCGGAATTCTCAGTATTGGTCACTGCATATAAACATGTTTTTCTGAACGCTGCCTTTAAATTTTATTGACTGATGATGTTATATATGCATGCGGCAAATATCCGTATCACGGCAACCCTTATGTGGAACTCGTGATAGTTAGTTTAATAAGAAAACCAATTTTAATAAATTTGGTTTCACCACATCAAATCACCTAGCCTTTAACAAGTATGAATGTATCAGTACAACAGCAATTGATAGCCCAACCAATGAAGCCGCTGAATATTTGGCTAGTATGGGGAGGGGATCTTTTTACTGGCATGTTGGGTATTCCGCGAGAACATTTTAGAAATGATCAACGTCTGGACTTATATTGAAGAATATAGCCATGGCTTTTTTATTCCTTTTATCTCTGTTTACCTAATTTGGATAGGACATGGCGAATTGACGTTTGTCTCGAAATTCGAGGACTCGTTGCCGGGTTTGCTGGTCATGGTGTTGGGAATGGTGCTGTATGTTTTGGGAACCTTGGCGACTGTTAAAATTCTTGAGCAATATGCATTTCTGATCGTCATAGTAGGTTTATTTACAACGGCCTTTGGCAGGCAAAGCCTGCGAATTGCAGGTGTGCCATTATTTTTTCTGATCTTCATGGTGCCATTTCCTCAGATAATCCTGCATAACCTATCGTTAAAACTGCAATTATTTTCTTCCTGGCTGGGTGTGGAATTTATTCGCGCCTGCAACATCATGGTGTACCTTGATGGCAACGTCATTAGTCTAAGTGGCTATAAATTACAGGTGGTGGACGCCTGTAGCGGTTTGCGTTACCTGTTTCCTCTCGCCAGTTTGGCATTCCTCTGCGCCGCCCTGTTTAAAGGCCGTTTTTGGCAAAAGCTGCTGATTTTTTTGTCATCCGCGCCGCTCACCGTCTTCATGAACAGTTTTCGCATCGGCGTGATTGGGGTATTGGTCGATCGCTGGGGCAATAAAATGGCCGAAGGTTTTCTGCATGACTTCGAAGGCATCATGATAGTTATCCTCTGTATGTTTCTGCTATTTGTCGAAATGTGGTTCTTAAGCCGTATCAATGGCCATAAGCTATCGATCCGTCAATTGGTGCAAATTCCGCATGAATGGCGGTCTAGAGTCGAAATTAAGCCTGCGCCGATTGCTTTAAATAAGGCCCTATTTGCCGCACTTGTATTGTTACTGGCAGGCGCTGGAGCAAACGACGCCTTGAAAGACCGGGAAGACCTGATTATGCAACGTCGAACCTTTCTGGATTTTCCCTCGCAAATCGCCGGCTGGAGCGGGCGCAAGAGCTATCTTAATCAAGAGTATCTGGATGCGCTTAAACTCACGGATTATGTGAGTGAAAATTTTATTGACGCGGCAACAAACAGCAATGTCAATTTTTACAGCGTCTATTACCAGACGCAACGAAAAGGCGCGGTTGTTCATTCGCCGCGTAGTTGTTTGCCGGGCGAGGGCTGGGAAATTACACTCTATGAGCAACGCCAATTCCCTGAATTAAAAATGAGTGGACAACCGCTGTGGCTACATAGGGTCATCATTGAAAAAGGCGACAACAAATCGCTAGTCTATTACTGGTTTCAACAACGCGGCCGCATTCTGACCAACGAATTTATGGTCAAGTGGTATATTTTTTACGATGCCATCACTCTTAATAGAACGGATGGCGGCATGGTTAGGTTGATTACCAGTATCGATAAAACGGAAGATATTACCTTGGCTGATCGGCGATTGCAGGCTTTCATGAAAGTCATGCTGCCTGAACTGCCTGCTTATTTTCCTTAAAATTCGAATATAAGAGGTTTCAGTTGAATAACATATAATGGTATCTACTTTAAAAAGCAGGGTAAAACGTATGACAAACTTTTCCAAGCATATGATTAGAAAAGGTTTTATTTTATAAATAACACCGTTTACCCTGGAATTTAAAGTAGATACATATAATGGTTAATTTCGGTTTTTATATTTTTTATCTTAAAATAAGCTACTATTGCTCGATTATCAACTGTTTAAGCGTGAGTCACTTTTAAAATGTATAGCTAACCTAAAAATCGGCACGGACTTATGCATACATAGCGTTAGCAAATCTCTGGCGGTAAACACTGGATGTCAAAAAATCTCCTTTAAATAATTTATTTAAACTAAATGATAAATAATACTGAATCAAACGTAATTTTTAGCAAAAACCGGTTTTCCGTCCCTAGCTTTAGCCTGAGAAACCGCATTATGCGCTTGTTATGGAATTTATTCTACAATCTGGTTTTTCGATTTTCACCCAGGCCTTTTCACAGTTGGCGGGTTTTTATTTTACGCTGTTTTGGCGCGCAAATTGGTCGAAATTGCTATGTTTATCCAATGGTTTAGATCTGGGCGCCTGTGGAATCTTGAAATAAAAGATTATGCGACTCTTGCTGATAATGTGATTTGTTATAACCAAGCTAAAGTTTGTTTGCATGAAAGCAGCATAGTTTCCCAAGGCGCGCATTTATGTACTGGCTCGCACGATTATAATGACCCAAATTTTCCTTTATTTGCCAAGCCAATTATAATTGGTAAGGATGCCTGGGTGTGCGCCGAAGCTTTTGTAACGAGGAGTAACGGTTGGTGATGGTGCTGTCCTCGGCGCGCGATCTGTGGCTTTCAAAAATCTGCAATCATGGCAGGTATACAGTGGAAATCCAGCAGCTCAGTTAATTAAATCGCGGCAAATTAGAGGCAATCTTCATGAATAAGACCGATACATTCCTCCTCGTTCGTACTTAGAATGAGAATCTATAATGGTTGGGGCTATTTTTACGAAATTATTACCCATAATAAAAAAAATCATTGTTATTCTTTTCCCACGGATAAAACCGGCAGTATTGCCGCATCCATGTTGGGTAAAATGTTTCCGCTCAAGGTGAAAATTTAAGGCAAACTACAGCTTTTTTTAGATCGGTTTGCAATTTTGTTTATCGCTATGTTTTGCGCCTAGGTTTTTTGGATGGAAAGAAGGTATTTTATGCAGGACTGTGGTATCGCCGCCTGGTTGACCTTAAATGTATGAAGGCTGAAAGGATTTTGCTGGGCGCGGAATCCAGGGAAGAAAATGTTTTTCGCTTGCAAGTTGACCCACTTGAATCTAGATGGTTAATTGAGTTTTTCATGCGTATGCTTATTAACAAATTGTGTTCTTTATAAGTCCATAACGGCCGGTTATGGGCTAAGCTTGTGTTCTATATTTTTTTTTTACTCCCTATCGCGCTTTTCTTCGACAAAATAGCATTGACCAATGTTTTCCCATAATACACATGGCAATCGCTATGCAGCGAGGCAACCGGCTTACGCGTTTTCCTAAACATGGCTGTGTATAGAGCTTCTAAGTTGGTTTGTATTTTCGGTCTGTCAATCAGTGGTTTCACCTAAAAATTGTTCACGAAAACAAGAATTATTGTTTCCAATTTGTGTGCTAATCTACAAAATATATCAAAAAATGCGGCATAT
>CAVXZR010000076.1:0-72863 GCA_963765965.1 uncultured Pseudomonadota bacterium | reverse complement strand
GCTGGCGATGACCGTAGGCGCCAAACTCGTTACCCGCCGTCTTGCCACGGATCTGCAACGCTCGCGCTGGCAGAATCTTCTGGAAATACTGGTTACAGCAATCGAGCAACAAATCAAAGAGGTCGGCATGGCCGAGCCGCGGAAATACCTCGGTTTTCTGGGCACGCTATTCCTGTTCGTCGCTATAGCCGGCCTGTGCACCATCATACCCGGTTACGAACCGCCGACCGGCTCGCTTTCCACCACGGCGGCGCTGGCTCTGTGCGTGTTTGTGGCCGTGCCGCTGTTCGGCATTCATGAGCAGGGTTTAGGCGGCTACCTGAAGAGTTATATCGAACCTACCGTCATCATGCTGCCGTTTAATATCATCAGCGAATTCTCCCGGACGCTGGCCCTAGCGATTCGTTTGTTCGGCAACATGATGAGCGGAACCATGATTATCGGCATTTTACTGACCATCACGCCCTTTATTTTCCCGGTTGTCATGACGCTGCTCGGTTTGCTGACCGGCATGGTGCAGGCCTATATTTTCAGTATTTTGGCGGCAGTTTACATCGCGGCCGCTACCGGCACGGATAAGCGCAATGCTGCGGCGAAGCCTGCACCCAAATCCTGAACAACCTATCAACCTAAAGGATATATTATGGATAGCATGACTATTATTGCGGTGGCATCGATTATCACCGCCGGCATTACCATCGGCATCGGTGTTTTAGGTCCGGCGCTGGGGGAGGGGAAGGCGGTCGCCACAGCGTTGACTGCGCTGGCTCAGCAGCCCGACGCTTCGGCGACCATTACGCGTACCCTGTTCGTCGGTCTGGCGATGATAGAATCCACCGCCATTTACGCCTTCGTAGTGTCGATGATACTGATCTTCGCCAACCCGTTCTGGAATCACTTCCTCTCGCAAGCGGCAGGCAAGTGAGCCATGTTAATTGATTGGTTTACCGTCGCTGCACAGACGCTCAACTTTCTCATCCTGGTGTGGCTGATGAAGCGTTTTCTTTATCAGCCGATTTTGCATGCCATCGATCAGCGCGAGCAGCGTATCGCAGACGAACTCGCGGATGCCGACGCGAAAAAGGCTGAAGCCCAACAAACACGCGACGAGTTTCAGAATAAGAACGCGGTGTTCGATCAGCAGCGCGCCGCTCTGTTGCAGCAGGCAACGGAAGAAGCGAAAGCCGAGCGGCTACGCTTGCTCGACGCAGCCCGGCTGGCGGCGGATGCTTTGAGCGCTCAGCGCCTGGAAACGCTGCAAAACGACGCCCATAATTTAAATCTTGGCATCAGCCGCCGGATGCAAAAGGAAGTATTCGCAATAGCCCGCAAGGCGCTGGCGGAGCTTGCCGACACTCGCTTGGAAGAACGCTTGGGCGCCGTGTTCACCCGGCGTTTGGCAGAAATGGACGTCCAAACCCGGCAAGGTTTCGCCGAGGCCCTGAAAACAGCCGCCGAACCGGCAGTGGTGCGCTGTGCGTTCGACCTGCCGGCGGAGCAACGGGCGACGATACAAAACGCACTTAACGAAAGCTTTTCGGCTGAAATCAACATTTGTTTTGAGTCTGCGCCGGACTTGATAAGCGGCATAGAACTTAGTGCGAACGGCTGGAAGTTAGCCTGGAGTATTGCCGATTATATAGACTCGCTGGAAAACCAGGTCAGCGAGCTGTTCACGCAGCAATCCAAACCGGAAACCGGCGACGCCGCCAAACCCGAGGACGCGGCTAAACCAAACCCTGCCGGGGCGGGCAAATGACCGGATCGCCCTATGCTTTGCAAACCCTGCTGGACGGCGCCTTCGCCCGCATCGGCCAAGCTCGGGAAATAGTCAAGCCTACGTTGGCTCCGCGCGAAATCGGCAGGGTCATAACAGTATCGACCGGTGTCGCCAAGGTTTCAGGCCTGCCCGGCGCCGGTTTTGAAGAGTTGCTAAAGTTTCCCGGCGGCGTATACGGCATCGCCTTCAATGTGGACGCAGACGAAATCGGCGTGGTGCTGCTGGGCGACTGTTGGCGGCTTAACGCCGGCGATGAGGTCGAACGCACCGGCAGGGTCATGGATGTGGCGGTGGGCGAGGGCTTGTTGGGGCGGGTCATCGACCCGCTCGGCAAGGCGCTCGATGGGGGCGGGCCGATATTCACGAACCTGCGCTTGCCCATCGAACGCCCATCGGCAGCCATCATGGACCGGGCTCCGGTCACTGTACCGTTACAGACCGGCCTAAAGGTCATCGACGCACTGATTCCGATTGGCCGAGGGCAACGCGAACTGATTCTTGGCGACCGGCAGACCGGCAAAACCGCAATTGCCCTGGATACCATACTCAATCAACACGACCAGAATGTGTTGTGCGTCTATTGCGCCATCGGCCAACGCGCTTCGGCGGTAGCTAAAGCCGTCGCCATTTTGCGCGACAAGGGGGCCATGGCTTATTCCGTGGTGGTGGTCAGCGAAGGCAATGATCCGCCTGGTCTCGCCTATATAGCGCCGTACGCCGCGACCAGCATTGCCGAGTATTTTATGGAACAGGGCCGCGATGTCCTGATCGTTTACGATGATCTCACCCAGCATGCCCGCTCTTATCGGGAACTCTCCTTGCTGTTGCGCCGCCCGCCCGGCCGTGAAGCCTTTCCCGGCGACATTTTTTATATTCACTCGCGGCTGCTGGAGCGCGCCACCCGTCTGGGTCCGGAACTTGGCGGCGGCTCGCTGACAGCGCTACCCGTCATCGAAACCGAAGCGCAGAATATTTCCGCTTATATTCCGACCAACCTGATTTCTATCACCGATGGACAGATCTGCCTGTCGCCGTCTCTGTTCGAATTGGGTGTGCTGCCGGCAATAGATGTCGGCAAATCGGTTTCGCGAGTCGGCGGCAAGGCGCAACGGACGGCCTATCGGGCAGTTACCGGCGACCTTAAGCTTGCCTATGCCCAGTTTGAGGAACTCGAGAGCTTTGCCCGCTTTGGCGCTCGGCTGGATGAAGATTCGCGCAACATCATCGAACATGGCCGGCGCATTCGCGCCTGTCTGAAGCAGCCGGAGTTCAGCCCGGTGTCCGTACATGCGCAAATGGCCATATTGTTGGCCTTAACGGCGGGCTTGTTCGATGCAGTGCCTGTCGAACAGATGATGGAGGCGGAACAGGCGGTGGCCGCAGCTGCTACGAATCTGCCTACGGAAGTCCGGGAGCGATTGGATAGCGCGAAACCCTTGAGCGATGCGGATAGGCAAGCAATCATCGAAATCGCCCGGCCTTTACTCGCCGGGTTTCTGGTTAAGCCTGAATCTCTACCCAAGGCCGATATAAAGCCCGCACCCTGATTATGAGCGATACTACGGCTAGTCTGAACAGAAAGATAAACAGCGCGGCAGAGCTGCAGTCCGTGGTTCGCACCATGAAGGCCTTGGCGGCCTCCAGTATCAGCCAATACGAACAATCGGTACGGGCCGTGGCCGACTACTCCCGCAGTGTCGAACTGGGTCTGGGTGTCTGCTTTCGGGAAATTCAACGCCAGTCCTTCATATTGGAGTCGAAATCGGCGCTGGGCGCTGCTGTGACCGGCGCGGTGGTGTTCGGCTCTGACCAGGGGCTGGTGGGCCAATTCAATGAGTTAGTGGCCGATTATGCGCTTAAGACGCTGGCGGCTCTGCCTGGAAAACCGCATCTCTGGGTGGTCGGCGAGCGAGTTTATACGCACTTGGCGGACTCGGGCCTGCCGCTGGAGACCCTGTTCAATGTTCCGAATTCAGTCAAGGCCATCAGCCCGCTCATCGGGCAGATTCTATTAGCTTACGAAGCGTTCGACAGCAAGCAGGGCGTCGGCGAATTTTATCTATTCTATAACCACCCGGCATCCGGGGCGGTTTATGCACCCGTTAGCCAGCGCCTGCTGCCGCTGGATGAGCATTGGCGGCGCCAATTAGCCGAAGTTCCCTGGCCAAGCGCCAACTTGCCGGAAGTAATGGGCGGTGGTATGACTTTACGGGCCCTGATTCGCGAATACCTGTTTGTCTCGCTGTTCCGGGCCAGTGCCGAGTCTCTGGCCAGCGAAAACGCCAGCCGGCTGGCGGCCATGCAACGTGCGGATAAAAATATCGACGAATTGCTGGCAAATCTTAAAACCGCTTTTCATCGTTTACGTCAGAGCGGCATCGACGATGAGTTATTCGATGTGATTTCAGGCTACGAAGCCTTGTCGAAATCATAGGGCTGCTTGGCGGATCGCCAGCCGGTATCCGCTCTACGGCCTTGAATTCATGAAACCGACTTAATTCATTTAATATTCTCAAAAAATTGTGATAAAGTTCACATCGTCATGTAACTAATTAAATATGTTGAATATCTACGCAGTTGCAGACCTGATAAAAATAACAATAACGAGGTTTATCTTACATGAAATTATTAAAATGCGCTGTCGTAGCTACTACATTGGCACTTTCTTTAGGATCTTTTTCGACTTCTGCCGACATCTGTTTGGGTATGGCATGTATGTATAATAAAATGACTCCAATTGAAGGAATCGAAGCTACTAAAGTTCAAGTGACCGAAGCATTGAAAGCTATCACAGACCATGCCGGTGACGATGTAATCATAGAGAATATCAAAGAAGCATTAGCGGTAAGCAAAGAAATCAATGCTAATGATAAAGTTGACCGTAATCGTAACCGTGCCAATGATTCTTTGAAAAAAGCTCGAGCTGCCGTTAAAGAAGGTGATTTGAGTAAAGCCACTGAACACCTAAAAGAAGCTGAGAAACGTTTTTCAGATCTTAAAGGTATGGTCGACTTATCCCAAGCCGATAGAGAATCGCAACAGACCCATATGCTAAGCCGTTAGAGCACTACATAGGTTGGGTTGCAAACAGCGCAACCCAACCAACGCTGGTTTTTTTCGATGAGTTGTTCGATGTGATTTCCGCGTGAGAAGTCTTGTCTAAGGGAATAGCCCCTTACCTGGCAGTCCGATTTATGTACGCTGTCGTACAGAACAATTCGCATGAGTTCCTTATACTGTTGTCACTTACTGACAACGAGAAGCTTATGAAACATCCTATCCATAAAATAGCCGTCAACAGCGCCCTAATTTTGCTTACCTCTCTGCCTATGTGCCTGGATGTGCAGGCGGCTGAGGATAAAAATCAAAGTTCGGTTACAGCCATACCGACAGACACTAGCGAGGAATTGAACAAGCAAAAGGTATTGGCTGAACAAAATCAAAAGATTATCAATGAAGCCAAAGAGTCGCTGTTGGGTACCCAGCAGGCGTTGCTTGATTTAGAGAAAAACGATAGCGCCGCCGCGCTGGCCACCTTGCAGGCGGTAAGCAATAAACTGGAACAGATTCACGCTAATAATGCCGCCTTGGCGTTGGCGGTTGCGGATGTTGAAATCGATATAATCGATTTTAAAGGCAATGCCTTGGCGGTGGAACAAAAAGTCAAGCAGGCGGGACAATTGCTCAGTCACGGTAAACTGCAAGCCGGTCGCATGGTCGTAGACGAGTTGGCCAGCGAAATGCAAATTACCACCGTTAATATTCCGCTAGGCACTTATCCAACAGCCATTAAAAATGCGGTCGCGCAGATTAACGCCGGTAAAGTCAAGGAAGCGTCGCTGGTTTTGGAAGAGGCATTGAATAGCTTGATCGAACAAACAGAAGTTATACCTTTACCGCTGCTGCGTGCAGAAGCATTAATCATCAAAGCTTCCGAGCTGGAGCAAAAATCCGATTTATCCAAGGAACAAAATCGGGATGAAGTGCTTAAGTTGGTGGATGCGGCAAAAGAAAAACTGAAAATAGCCCAATTGCTGGGTTATGGCGGCAAAGACGATTATCAGCCCTTTTATAAAATCATAGAAGACATAAAAAACACCATCCATACCGAAAAATCGGCTGCGACCTGGGCAAAAGTCAAGCAAGCTCTGACGGATTTAAAAACTAAAATCATGCCGGCCACAAAATAAACGCTCTCGGATTCGGCTGAGAGTTTTAGCCTGTAGGATGGGTAGAGCGACAGCGAAACCCATCTTTGTAGGCCTAATTGATGGGTTTCGCTGTCGCTCTACCCATCCTACGCGATAAAATCAAAGTTCTTTCACAGTCTCATACCCTACTGTCATCAGGCTTCTTTTTCAGCCGGCTTGCTGCTGTTTATATCGGACAATGCGATGCGCAACATCGCTTGACTATCCGCTGTTTCCCAGCGCAGGCATACAAGACGGGCATAAAACCATGATTCGTCGGCACGTCTCAAGGTCAGTTCGATTTCTTGCTTTTCACCGGTGGCTGAGTCCATCATTTTGGTGAAAAAGAGATGCCAAAGGTCTTGGTCGCCGGCAGTGACCAGGTTCGAGAAACGATCATCGATCAGATGGGTTCGATCAAGATTAAGCAAAGCCGAACCGGTTAGGTTCATTTCACCAATCAGACCTTTTCGGTTGATACTAAGGTAGCCGATTGGGGCAAACTCATACAGATTCTTATAGCTATCCCGCATCTCCTGCATTGCGGCATAAGCCAGTCGAAGTTCTTCATTCTGGAGCTCCAGTTCGACTTTATGCACCAGGAGTTCATGCAACAGTTTTTCAGGGGTCTGCTCCGCCACGTATTTCGGATAAAAACGGGCTACCATGGTCTCGGCCTCCGCTCTTAAAAACTTACGTCGTTCGATACCATCCCATTTTAGGTTCATGCTGGATTTTCCTTAATAACCGATTATTTTAATTATTTTACATCTTCCTTTGCTTAAAGTTAGGTTTTATGCGTCGTGGTCTGACAATAGGTTTTTTGATTTTCTAAGCACGAACAATCGATAACTTTGCGGCTTGTTGCGCAACTCATTAAAAAAAACCGTAAAAATATTGACAGTTTGAGATCATTTTTATATGTGGTATATTACACTTATTAGAACGGTGTGTCCTTGAAACGCTTTTTCGATACCAACCAATTCTGTAAAGCTAATCTGTTAACGCAAAAAATAAAGGACGGTTTTCTATGCTAGACCTCGATAGTCCTAGACAAAACCATCTCCTCAATGCCCTGCCTATAGAGGAATATGAGCGGCTTTTGCCTAATCTGGAACGGGTAGAGTTGTCTTTAAGCCAGGTCATCTACGAGTCCGGCGGCTTGTTGCGTTACGCCCATTTCCCGGCCACTTGCATCGTCTCGCTGCTTTATGTTCTGGAGAATGGCGCCTCCGCCGAAATTGCCGTGGTCGGTAACGACGGCATGATCGGCGTCGCGCTCTTCATGGGCGGAGAAACCATGCCTAACAGAGCTGTCGTGCAAAGTGCGGGCTACGCCTATCGGTTAAAGGTTAAACAAATCATGCAGGAATTTAACCGCTATGGGGAGATGCTGCACCTGCTGTTACGGTACACGCAGGCGCTGATTACCCAGATGGCGCAGACAGCGGTCTGTAATCGGCACCATACGGTAGATCAGCAACTTTGCCGCTGGTTGCTGTTAAGCCTGGACCGATTGCCTTCGAATCACTTAAAGATGACCCAGGAATTGATCGCCAATATGTTGGGCGTGCGCCGCGAAGGCGTCACGGAGGCAGCCGGGAACTTGCAGCAGGCCGGGTTGATCGAATATAGCCGGGGACACATCACCGTCATTGACCGCAAGGGTGTCGAAGCCCGCGTCTGCGAGTGCTATCAGGTTGTCAAAACCGAATCCGATCGCTTGCTTCCCTATTTCCCTGCCCTTGACACTGCCGCCACTTGAAGCCGGTCAGTAGGGGCGAAAAATTTTTCGCCCCTACAATTCCGATTGGCGGAACCCTTATTAGTTAAGGTAGAGTGTAAAATCCGGCCTCGTCAGGGGGGGGGCTCAGAATGTTAACTCATGATTGGTGTTTGCCCAAAAACCATGCAATGCCTTTACGCTCTCAAAATCGGCAGGGAGTAGGCGCTCGCATTTTGAACAGATGAAATTCCCGGTTGGGCTTCCATAGGCATATTCCATCCTTAATTCAGGATGCCGGCAATCTTCATTTTCCAGGTTTTTATTAAAAGCTGCGGCTTTTTCCGTATTCATAATTTTTTTTCCATTCTGATTTGCTGTAGATCAAGCACGGCTTTTTTTAGCCGTTAGCAGGCAGTATTACCGTAATATTAACCCACGTCGGTACGCTGACACACAATTCACCCATCAGGTCAATGTGTTGGATAGCGCACAGACTGATTTCCGGCTATACCTTATTTTTGAACTGTGAGCCTTCCATCGGCTTACAGGTACTTAAGCGTGCACACGTTATCAATATCAATGTTCGTCATCGAACAGACCGGCTATTGAAAAAAGGAAATGATAAATGGAATTCTAGAATCATTAAGTTGTCTGCTTCTTGATTGGACAACATTATTATGCAAACTTAGCGGTTTCAGAAATTTCGCTATTAAAGCTGCTTAGCTTTGGCCGAAGTTCAAAATCAGGAGGCAGCAACGATGCACAAGCATATCATAACACCCGTTCGGCATGGCTGCGCAATTCCCGGCCCGGATTGGTTAAATCCGGAAAGTCTTGCCGAGGCAGCCAGGGTGCTTGAGCTGAGCATCATTCCGGACATCAACGCTCCGGATGCGATGGCTTCTTTACAACAGTTGCAGTTAGCTTAACTCGACGGCTTATGCTAAGACCGCTTTGTCTACCCTGTGAAACCGATGGCATTCGCGTAGCCTTGCTGGCCTCCGAAAGCCGTTACCGCCGGCTGTTCGAAACCGCTCAAGACGGCATTTTGTTGCTTAATGCCGTAACCGCACAGATCGAAGATGTCAATCCATACCTAATCAACATGCTGGGTTACTCGCATCAGGAGTTCCTGGGTAAAAAACTATGGGAAGTGGGGGCGTTCGCCGACATTGCGCAGAGTAAAGACTTGTTCAAGGAACTGCAAACCGAAGGTTATGTCCGTTATGACGATTTGCCGCTAAAAACCAGGGCCGGGGCGCTCATCCAGGTTGAATTCGTCTCCAATAGTTACTATTGCGATGGCGTCAAAGTCATCCAGTGCAATATCCGCGATATTAGCGAGCGAAATGCGCTCAATGTCAGAATTCTGCGTCACAAGCAACTTTATGCCGCATTGAGCCAATGTAACAAGGCCATCGTTCATTGCACGGACAAGGAAGAGTTATTTTTGCAAATCTGCCGGGCCGCAGTGGAATTCGGCGGCATGAAGATGGCGTATATCGGCCTGATCGACCCAAAGACCAAGATGCTGCACTCAGCCGTCAGTTTTGGCGACGAAGCCGCCGAACTACGTGATATCGAAATTTCAGCTACGACCGGCATTGGCTATGGGAACGGTCCTATCGGCATAGCCATTCGTGAAAAACGGCCGGTCTGGTGCCAGGATTACAGGCATGATCTGCTCACCATGCCGTGGCGTGAGCTCGGCGCTCAAGCCGGATGGGCCGCCTCCGCCTCACTGCCGCTGTTTCAGAATCAGGCGGTGATCGGCGTTTTCGTCTTGTATTCCGCTCAGGTAAACGCCTTTGACGAAGATGCCCGCAACCTGTTGCTGGAAATGTCCAGGGATATCAGCTTCGGGCTGGATAACCTGGTACGCGAAGCTCAGCGCCGGCATGCTGCGGATGAAATCGAGCATCTGGCCTTCTATGATCCGCTGACCGCACTCCCGAATCGCCGCCTGCTGCACAACCGCCTGGAGCAAAGGCTGGCTAACCATGCCTTGCATACTCAACATGGTGCTGTTCTGATGCTCGATCTCGACAACTTCAAGAATCTGAACGACACCCTGGGACATAATATCGGCGACCAGTTGCTGATGGAAGTCGCCACCCGCTTGCAAGCTTGTATAGGTGCAGGCGATACGGTGGCGCGTTTGGGCGGCGATGAGTTTATTGTCGTCCTGGAGGCACTGCATAGAACATCGGCACAAGCCTCTATCGAGGCGCAAGCCGTCGCTGACAGGATCTTGGTCGCTCTCAGTTAACCGTATTCACTAAAAGGCCACCAATACCACGGCTCCACCAGTATCGGCATCAGCCTGTTTATCGGCCGGGATGCGACTGAGGCCGAATTGCTTAAACGTACCGATACCGCCATGTACCAGGCTAAGAGTACTGGTGGAAATACTTGGCGCTTCTTTGATCCTGCCATGCAGGCGGCCCTGGAATTTCGCACGGCATTGGCGCGCGATCTGCATTGCGCCTTGGCGGAAAATCAATTGAGTCTTTTTTATCAGGTACAGGTTGACCAAAACGGGCATATTTTTGGCGCCGAGGCCTTGTTACGCTGGCTGCATCCCCAGCGCGGCCTGGTCTCCCCCCGGCAATTCATCCCCCTGGCCGAGGAAATGGGACTGATCGTGCAGATCGGGCACTGGGTTCTGGAAACCGCCTGCGCCCAGCTCAAGGCATGGGAAACAGTCCCGCAGTTACGGGATTTAATGCTGGCCGTGAATGTCAGTATCCGCCAGTTTTACCAGCCTGATTTTGTGGAACAAGTCATGGCCGTGCTTGAAAAAATCGCCATAGACCCCGGCAAGCTTAAGCTCGAACTTACGGAGAGCGTCGTGATGGACGACATCGACGACACCATTGTCAAGATGCATGCGCTTAGAGAGCGTGGCGTGCGTTTCTCTCTGGATGACTTCGGCACCGGCTATTCGTCGCTTTCCTACCTGACGCAGCTGCCGCTGGACCAGTTGAAAATAGACCAGTCTTTCGTCCGCAACATTAGCTTGAAACTCAGTGACGCGGTAATTGCGCAGACCATTATCGGCATGGCTCAAAACCTGGGAATAGAGGTCATCGCCGAGGGCGTGGAAACCGAGGCTCAGCGTGAGTTTCTGGAACAGCACGGCTGTTGGCGATATCAAGGCTATTTGTTCAGCAAGCCGGTGCCGATTGGGAAGTTCGAAGCCTTATTGAAGTAACGCACAGCGTTCCTTTCAATTGGAAACGGAGCCGCCATAGCGTGGGCAACACGCTCTCTAATAGCTTATACGCATTTTCTTTTGACCTGATTCTAGGTAGTTGTACTCATTCAATCTCATAAGGAATATGCTAAAAAGCACGTATCGACTTTATACAGGAGATGTAGATGGCATTCCACTACCGATTATTCGGCTATCAATTTCAGGAAAATGAGGTTTTTAACTTGTTTTTTTTGACAGAATGATTCGATCTTGACAAACAAATATTACGGAGTCTGATTAATGATCTCATTCCCTCAACAAAACCAACTTCTAGCGGCCCTTCCTGAAAGAGAGTTCGAGAACATTTCCGTTTATCTGGAAAAGGTCGAGTTATCCTTAGGCACTGTTCTATACGAATCGGGCGTCGATTTACGTTACGCTTATTTTCCTACGACCTGCATCGTGTCGAAGATTTACGTGATGGAGAATGGCGCGTCAGCCGAAATTGCAGTGGTCGGTAAGGATGGCATCGTCGGGGTCGCCCTGTTCATGGGCGGTAAAACCATGCCGAACCGTGCCGTCGTGCAGAGCGCCGGCGACGCGTATCGAATTCCGGCGCATCGGCTCATCTATGAATTCAACCGTTGCGGTGGGCGTCGAAAGGGAGAGCTTCACAAATTGTTGCTGAGTTATACCCAGGTGCTGATTACCCAGATGGCACAGACAGCAGTCTGCAATCGCCATCATTCCATTGACCAGCAACTCTGCCGTTGGTTGCTGCTCAGCCTTGACCGCTTATCTTCGAACCAGTTGATCATGACTCAGGAATTGATCGCCAATAACCTTGGCGTACGCCGCGAAGGGGTCACGGAAGCGGCTGGAAAATTGCAGCAAGCGGGATTGATTCATTATAGCCGGGGCCGTATCACGGTATTGGATCGAGACGGCGTGGAAGCCAGGGTCTGCGAGTGCTACCAGGTCGTCAATCGGGAATTTGACCGGCTGCTCCCCGTTAGCCAACGCCTGCCCCCCCCCCCCCCCCGCCATCGTACAATCCAACCATGGTTTGGCCTGAACCGCCGGATGCCAAGCATTCCCCTGTCCATTTGAAAGGCAAGGACATTTTTAATGTCCAATATGCTTAGAGCAGAACTTTCTGCATTCTTAATGCCTATATCCGGCTGTCAAAGTTTTTTTTCTAAATTTTCAACCAGCCTAGCAATTTTAGCGGTAGTCATTAAACTCACTTTCGGTGATAAATCCCGCTTTTCTCATTGCCAGCAGGAAGTCGGTTCGTATCGATGGGAACTTTTCGCACCAAGTCTGAACTGTGGCCGTTACTGCGGGTGTGGTTTTTTCAGCGTGCGTTGTTGAAAGTTCAGTCTTTGAAAGCTCAGTGTTTAACATTAATGCTGCGCCTGACCAGAAATTGCTAAGTTTCCTTTGAAGGAATTTCATATGCATTTGCCGTTAATAGCTCATTCGTTAAATTAATGAAAAATGTGAGCCAAAGATCGGCTCACAGATCCATAATAAGAAATTATCCAGAGTTTTACGGTTCGTTGTCCAACATAGGCGCGGATTCTTCTTATCTGAGACGCATATCATTCCTGACCGATTTAACGCCTCCGGTTTGGCGGGCAATTTTAACCGCTTTATTAATACTGGATTGATTGCTGATGAATCCGCTGAGTATTACTACGCCCTTATAGCACTCAACAGAGATTTGAAGGGATTTAAGGTCGGGTTCATCGAATAGCTGGGCTTTAATCTTGGTGGTGATGACACTGTCGTCCACATACTCGCCGGTACCTTCGGATTTTGGCGTGGATGCACAGCCAGTAGCGGTCAATAAGGTTAAAGCCAAAACAAACGCGGCAAATACACTGAATAGGTGTTTCATGACTAATCTCCTGTAAACCAAAAAAATCTAAAAAGGTAGATGATCTTGACCGGACTCAATCTTTCGGAGCGGCCGGTCTGGATTCAAAACCTTATAAATACTTTAATCGTATGGCTGGTATTAGTCAGTACGGTATCGTACATATAGGCTGGGCTTCTTTATTGCTTTTTGAATGGTATCAATCGTTTCAAAAATTCTTGCACTAAGCAGACTTAAATACCCGGATGAACCGGATTTTTTCCCGTTTTTTTACAATGGGAAATGCTTATGTGCGATAACGCACGGAAAAGAGATTAATGTAGCGGTTAAGGTGCCAATTGAGATTTTTAGAAACTTTATTAATTAAGCAATAGCGGGTTACTCATGCACAATCCGCCGTTTGGAGCTTCCGATTTTTTATTACCCTTTAAGGAAAGAACTATGCTGAAGAGAAAATCACTTACGACAATTGCCTCATTAATAGGTGTGGGCTTTATGCCGCTGGGGCAGGCCGCCGACGAAATCCAGGATGATCGTTGGTATGTGGCGCCTTTTGCTTCCTATGTGCACACCGGCGGCGATCGCAAAGCCGATGATGGCTGGGGCGCCGGTTTGGGCGTCGGTAAAATTCTCGATCGGCATTTCAATGTCGAACTAAGAGGCTTCTATGATAACTTTGCAGGTAAAAGCGGATCCTGGGATTTGGCCGGCGGCACGGCTGATTTACAGTATTATTTTTTCCGCGATAAATTCTCGCCTTATGCTGTGGTCGCTGCCGGCGGTATGAGCAGTTGTATTGGCTCCAGATGCGGCGCCGGTGTGATCGGCGAAGCCGGCTTGGGTTTTACTTATGAATTGGATGATCACTTATTGATTCGCAGCGATGTGCGTTATCGTTACAACAACAATCTCAATAATCACGTCCAGGCCGGAACAGATCAATTTAATGATATGACGGTTAATGTCGGCTTTGTGATTCCGTTCGGCGACAAACCGAAGCGTGTGGCGGAAGTCCGGCCCGCGCCGGTCATCGCAGCCCCGGTTCCGCCGCCGTTTGACCCATGTCCGGGTAGACACTACAAAAGCGCTCACGTGGATGCGAACGGTTGCCCTGTCAAAATTGTGCTGAAGGGCGAGCATTTCAAATACGATTCAGCGGTATTGTTGCCGGCTGCCATAGAAATTCTGGATGCTCTCGCAACTGATCTTAAAAATGATCCGCAGAAAACTGAAATTGAAGCCAAAGGCTATGCCAGCAGCGAAGGCAGCTCTGCCTACAATATGCGCTTGTCGGAACGGCGTGCGGTTTCTGTGGTTAAGTACTTGAAAGAGAAGGGAGTTACCAATAAACTGATTGCCAAAGGTTTTGGCATTGCCGATCCTGTAGCCGATAACAGCACGGAAGAGGGTAGGAAAGAAAACCGTCGTGTCGAGTTGATTTGGATCCAACAATGAGACAACAGCCGTAATCTAAAATTGTTTTAAGGCGTAGGATGGGTAGAGGCGACAGCCGAAACCCATTCGACATTCTTGAGGAAATGAGTAGGTTCTGTGCCTCGCTCAGGTAAGCTGCGAAAACATAAATCCCCGCATTGCCATTAAAAAATCCGTCCATCACCTTGGTGGCGTATGTACGTTGCCGTACAGACCCGGCTTAATCGTACAGATAGAATTCTTATCAAATATAAAGCCTTACGCTTGAGTCAAAAAAATAAATCCTTGTCGCTAAGCAGCGTATTTTAATTTTCTTCGACCAAGTTTTTACTCACTCCAAACCAAGGAACAATCCATGAAAACCACCGATATTTATCAGCAAAAAAAAGTGCTTGCCTTGATCTGTTTAAGCGCAGTACTTGTTATGGCGGCTTGCCAACAACAAGGGCCTGCGGAAAAGGCCGGGAAAAAAATCGATCAAGTCACGGCTGAAGCCGGCAAAGAACTCGAAAGCGTTAAGTCATCTGTTGACCGGAAAGCTGATACCGCCGGTGACTATATCGATGACTCACTGATTACCGCAAAGGTTAAAGAGGTGCTGATCACAGACGATTCGCTGAAAGGGTCGCAGATTGAAGTGACGACGGTTAACGGCGTCGTCAAATTAACCGGTACTTTGGATTCCGAACAACTCATCGCCAGAGCCGTAGGACTGGTTAATAGCCAGAAAAATGTTAAATCCGTGCAAAACGAACTGATCTTGACTGCCAGCGCAGCGGGCAAATAAGTATTATCGATTTCCGTATAGTTCCCACGTTCCGAGTCACTGCCATTAAGTTAAGCTTTCGACGAATGTCTGAAATAATGTAGGGTGCATTTTATGCACCCTTATGTGCGCTGTTTTATAAATGCCCGTCGATATTCATGATCCATCGCCCTATTCGTGGTGGTTTTGGTGCATAAAATGCACCCTACGGGGTTCACATTTATAGCTTAACTTAATGGCAGTGACGCTCCGTGTGGGAACGATATAGTCTATATGGGCGTTCTTCTTGGCATCCGCCGAATAGTGACGAATTCTTTAGCTCAACGCCTGACCGCGAGGCGGTTGGCAATGACGGGCCTATGTGGTCAAACGTACAGACTGCGACGAATAATACGATTATATTATTAATCTAATGAAGGCTGTTACGAATAAACCAGTCGCCACATTCTTTTGAAATTTAAATGGTTAATTCCTTGATGACGGCAATCCGGTCGGAGGTTTTTATGAAACATACCATGCGGCGTTCCAAACTCAATCGGCTAATACTGCCGGCGGTTATTTTGTGTTTGTCGGGCTGTTCTGCGACTTTGATCAAAGATGACAACGTACAGTCCACTGTGGGTACTTCCCATTGCTCAGGCTCCGAGTGGGCGGATGACTCTACACTGGCGGTAGTCCCTATCCCGGTGGTGGCGTTTTTGATGCCCCATACCGATCTTAATGATATTAAAGCCGATGATTACCTCAAGCGCTGCGGAGACAGTTCCCGGTTGATCAACCGGGAAGTCGAGGTCGGCAAGGGCGCTTGTGTACCAACCGTTTTGACGCGGATTTTGACGCTGGGGATCTACCAATGGTGCCCGGCACGGGTTTCTTGGGAAGCTGACGTG
This sequence comes from uncultured Pseudomonadota bacterium, assembly GCA_963765965.1. Taxonomy (GTDB): domain Bacteria; phylum Pseudomonadota; class Gammaproteobacteria; order Methylococcales; family Methylomonadaceae; genus Methylomonas. Next base: position 56,999 of record CAVXZR010000076.1, on the reverse strand, counting down.
CGGCCTTAAACCTTAAGCCGCACAGCCTTAACAAGTCTCAAGGTTCTTAGCAAAAGGGATAGAACCTCAGAATGCCTCAGAACCGCTTTAACATTTACATTCAAGGAGTAATTATTATGAAACGATTACATTTAGCACTTATTCTTCCCTGTGTTTTGATCGGCTTCCCTGCTATAGCGCAACAGGCTCCGCTCACGCCGCAAACCCAGGGCGAGGTCACATACGTTAGCGGCGGCGTTGGGGAAGACGAACGGGATGCGATGAAGGCCATGCGGGGCGACTACGACTTGAGCCTGCTTTTTGCGGTAAAGGGTTCCGGAGAATATGTCAGCGACGTGAACGTTAAAATCAAGGATGCCAAAGGCGCCGTCTGTCTGGATACCGTGGCTGACGGGCCTATGCTATACGCTAAGCTTAAACCCGGCCATTACAGCATTTCCGCAGAACGTGACGGTCATGTCATGAATAAAAAAGTAACCGTGTCGGGAAAATTGAGTACAGTGGAGTTTGCCTGGACGCCAGAGTCGGGAGATTAGATAAGTTGTGCCTTTCGGCCAGCGCAACCCACAATAGGAGAACGTGATGATCCTACCGGCACCAATTTCAAGATTAATCCCAGCCGTGTTTATTTGCGCAGTGGTTCTTTCCGGCTGCCGTTCCGAACAGACGGGCGGGCAAAATGCACAAAAACCGCAACAGAATGAAAGCACCGCCACCAATTCAACTCACACGGAGGTCGGCAAGGCATCCTGGTATGGTCCGGGGTTTGCAGGGCACGAAACCGCCAATGGCGAGACATTCAACCAAAATGCGATGACAGCAGCCCATCCGAGTTTGCCGATGGGAACCAAAGCCGAAGTGACCAACCTTGATAACGGCAAGCAAGTCGCAGTTACCATTAATGATCGTGGCCCCGATGTCAAGGGCCGGGCCATTGATCTATCTAAAGGCGCAGCTAAGAAGCTGGATATGAAAAAAAACGGTATCGCCCATGTCAAGATCGTGACAAAACGCGTTAAAAAGAAAGCGCATACTCAAGTGGCGGCCCGATAGCGTTTTTTTATCATCTTAGAAGTATTGTAATTATCCAGCGTAGGGTGGGTTAGATGCGCAACTCGTTGAGTTTAGATAAAGTTAAATTCGTTGGGCGCATCGTAACCCCACCAGGGGCGTACCAAAACACTTTCAATTTCATCGAATTGATGGGCGTATCAAGAATTCATTGAATAGTTACGAAGTATTTATTGACGCACAAGTCAGAAAGTTACTTGAAATCAATAATGTATAAATTTAACAACAGAGTTGGTTTTATTGGGTTTTTCAGGCTTATGCGTAAGCGGATGGTTTAGAAGGTGGATAGTATGCAAAATCGGCACCCTGCTGGATTTACCAAAACACATTGAAGATTTCGATCAAACCCTGGGTATTTGGGGGGTGTCCAGCGGTCCTTATTTGGTGTTGCCGTTCTTTGGGCCTAGTTCGCCGCGCGGGGTAGCCGGTCTGATCGGTGATGCGTCGATGAACCCTATCAGCTACACCGGTATCTTTTTTAGCTCTACGCTAACAGCTTATGCCGTTTCCGGTGGCTTGGGGGCATTAAGATCCATCGATACCCGCGCCAATAACTTAGGTCTTGAAAAAGTGATCAATGAAGCCGCAATAGATCGTTACGAGTTTCTTAAAAACGCCTATATCGAAAGGCGAAACTATCTGATTCACGACGGGAATCTCCCGGCAGATGACGTGTTGAAATTCGACAAGCTGAATGTTGAGGACTTAGGACCCCTCAGTCCGTTCTAAAAGGCTGCGAATATGTGCGATAGCGTACGGAAAAGCTAAGCTGTTTACGCCAAGCTACAGTCTCTTTTTCCGCAGTTTCTTAAGTTTCGGCGGGAATCAGCCGAATAAGGGTCAGCAAATGTCCACATTAACGAATGTACCGGCAGCAGATGTCAATGATGCCAGCCAGTTGACGGATCTTGACATTTATATGTTTAAACAAGGCAGCCATTTTCGCCTGTATGAAAAACTCGGCTCGCACCTGATCACAGTGGCTGGCATAAAAGGTTGCCGCTTTGCGGTATGGGCGCCTAATGCCTCTGCCCTCTCGGTGATCGGTGAGTTTAACGGCTGGAATGCAGAAGCGAATCCATTACAGCTTCGTCAAGACGGCTCGGGGATTTGGGAAGGCTTTATTGCTGAGGTTACGGCCGGGAAACGCTATAAATATCGGATTGTTTCCGGTGACGGAACCATAGCCGATAAGGGCGATCCCTTTGCGTTCCGTTGGGAAGCACCGCCTTTGACCGCTTCCCGTGTCTGGGATCTGGCGTATTCCTGGGGTGACGCTGAGTGGATGGGGCAACGCCGCGAGAAAAATCAGCTAAACGCGCCCTGTTCCATTTATGAAGTCCATCTGGGCTCCTGGCGGCGGATTCCTGAAGAAGACAATCGTTTCCTGACTTACCGCGAGATGGCGGAATGGCTGCCGCCTTATGTTGAAGAGATGGGGTTTACCCATGTCGAGTTCCTGCCGCTGACCGAACATCCCTTTTACGGCTCCTGGGGCTATGAAACCACAGGCTATTTTGCAGCCACCGCCCGTTACGGCTCCCCGCAGGATTTCATGTTTTTAGTGGATACCCTGCATCGGCATGGCATCGGCGTGATCATGGATTGGGCGCCGGCGCATTTTCCAGGCGACGCCCATGGTCTTGGACATTTCGATGGCACCTTTCTTTACGAACACGCCGACTCGCGCCAGGGTTATCAACCGGAGTGGCATAGTTCGCTTTTTAATTACGGCAGGTTTGAAGTGCGGGCATTTTTGACCAGCAGCGCCCTGTTCTGGCTGGATAAATATCATATCGACGGTCTGCGCCTGGACGCCGTCTCTTCAATGTTATACCTGGATTACGGCCGCAAGGAGGGTGAATGGATTCCAAATCGCAATGGCGGTAATGAAAACCTGGATGCGGTCACTTTCCTTCACAACCTGAATGAGGCTGTGTATCGCGATTACCCGGATACTCAAACTTTCGCAGAAGAATCGACAGCCTGGCCTCTGGTTTCCCGTCCGGTTGCTGCGGGTGGACTGGGTTTCGGCCTGAAGTGGAATATGGGCTGGATGCACGATACTCTGAAATATTTTTCGGAAGATCCGATTAACCGGAAGTATCACCACGCGCAACTGGTTTTTAGCATCTGGTATGCCTTTTCGGAGAATTTCGTGCTGCCGTTTTCGCATGATGAAGTAGTCCACGGCAACGGTTCCTTGATCGGAAAAATGCCGGGCGACGAATGGCGGCAGTTTGCAAATCTGCGTTTATTGTATGGCTATATGTGGGGCCACCCCGGCAAAAAACTGTTGTTCATGGGTTGCGAATTCGGACAGAAACATGAGTGGCAGCATGATGAGAGCCTGGAATGGGGGGTATTGCAATACCCATATCACGGCGGGCTAAGGCGCTGGGTCGCGGATCTAAATCGTCTTTACCGCAGTCAGGCGGCGCTTTATCAGCAAGACTTTAGCCGCGATGGTTTTCAATGGATGGATTGCAACTATGCGGAAAAAAGCGTGGTGAGTTTTGTGCGCCGCAGCCGCAACCCTGAGGATACGCTTTTGGTGGTCTGCAATTTTACGCCCGTTGTCCGCGAGAATTATTTGGTCGGCGCCCCAAGCGGCGGCATTTGGTGGGAAGTGCTTAACAGCGATGCCGAGCTCTATGGCGGCAGCGGCGTGGGGAATTTTGGCGGCGTCGAAGCCGGCCCCATTTCCGCCGGTGAAATGTATCATGCCCTGATGCTGCGCCTGCCGCCGCTTGGCGTTCTGTTCTTCCGGCAGGAGAGCGGCTCATGACAAACATAGAAAAAATCGACGGCAGAAGGCGCGTGGTCATTGAAAATGTGCAACCGGAAATCGATTGCGGACGGTTTCCGGTCAAGCGCGTTATCGGTCAGAACCTGGAAGTGGAGGCGGATGTTTTCACAGATAGCCTGGATGCCCTGGTCTGCGTGTTGCGCTATCGGCACGAATCGGAAACCGCCTGGAGTGAGGCCGCCATGCTGCCGCTTGGCGGCGACCGTTGGCGCGGATCCTTCCCGATGCCCGGGCTTGGCCGGTATCTCTATACCATTACAGCCTGGACCGATGATTTTTTAACCTGGAGGCAGGAATTTGCTCGGCGAAGCGATGCAGGGGATATCGGCATGGCGCTGCAGGTCGGTGCAATGCGGGTGGCGGAGGCTGCAAAACGGGCCGCCGGCCAAAATCAAGCGGAACTTCAACAGTTTGCCGAGGAACTGAGGACAGTCGAACCGGAGCCCGGATCGGCTCTGGCGTTTTCCGAAGTTTTGGCAAACCTTATGAGCAGCCATCCGGAGCGTAGCCATGCGACGGATTATGCCTTTACCTTATGCGTGTGGGTGGAACCGGTAAAAGCCCTATTTAGCACCTGGTACGAGTTTTTCCCGCGTTCCTGCGTAAGCGAAGGCATGCAACACGGTAGCTTCGCCGAGTGTGAAAAGTACTTGCCTTATGTGGCGGCCATGGGCTTCGATGTGGCGTATTTGCCGCCGATCCATCCGATTGGCCTGAGTAAACGTAAGGGGGCGAATAACGCGCCGCTAGCCGGCGAAGCCGATGTCGGCAGTCCCTGGGCTATCGGCTCGGCGGATGGCGGCCATAAAGCCGTTCATCCGCAACTGGGTACGCTGGACGATTTCCGGCGCTTTGTAATGAAAGCGCAGGAACTGGGTATCGATGTCGCGCTGGATATCGCTTTCCAGTGTTCTCAAGATCATCCTTACTTGCACGAACATCCGGACTGGTTCCGCCGGCAAGCGGACGGCAGTATCCGCTATGCCGAGAATCCGCCCAAGAAATACGAAGACATTTACCCGTTCAATTTTGAAAGCGACTCCTGGCGTGAGCTATGGCAGGAACTGCTGGAGGTGTTTTTGTTCTGGATCGGGCACGGGGTGAAGATTTTTCGTGTCGATAACCCGCACACCAAACCGTTTCCGTTCTGGGAGTGGTTGATAGGCGAGGTGAAGCGCGCCCATCCTGAGACCATTTTTTTAGCTGAAGCCTTTACCCGCCCAAAAGTCATTTATCGGCTCTCCAAACTGGGTTTCAGCCAATCTTACAATTATTTCTCATGGCGCAATACCAAAAGCGAAATCGAGACCTATTTCACCGAACTCACTCGAACGGAAGTGCGCGAATATTTCCGGCCCAATCTGTGGCCAAATACGCCGGACATTCTCCCCGAATATCTGCAATTCGGCGGCCGCCCGGCCTTCATGCTACGTTTGGTGCTGGCGGCTACGCTGGGAGCGAGTTACGGCATCTACGGACCGGCTTTCGAATTGATGGAGGCGACGCCCCGCGAAGCCGGCGGCGAAGAATATCTCGATTCCGAGAAATACCAGGTGCGCCGCTGGGATATTGCGCGTGCAGACAGCCTAAAGGATTTTGTTGCGCGGATGAACCGCATACGCCGGGAAAACCCGGCATTACAGCAGAATCACCGCTTGCATTTTTTGGCTGTGGACAATGAGAGTCTGCTGTGTTTCGCAAAAATCGCCGAGGATACCGCCGATATCATTCTGGTGGTAGCCAATCTCGATCCGCATCATACCCAGACCGGCTGGATTACCTTGCAGTTGGAACTGCTCGGTCTGGATGACAGGCCGTATCAGATGCACGACCAGTTGACCGGCGCCCGCTTTTTGTGGAACGGCTCGCGCAACTACGTAGAAATCAATCCGCAGGTTGCGCCTGCGCATATTTTTAAATTGCGCCGGCGCGTGCGTACCGAACATGACTTCGACTATTTTCTGTAGGAGGGTTCTATGATCGTCAGCAGCAGACAAAACCGGGCGTATCGGTTCGCCTCCGCTAAGAGGAAACCATGAGCGCTACAAAACCCGGCCAAATAAAAAAAACGCCGGTCTATAACGCGCAATGGATGGAAGACGCGCTGTGGTATAAGGACGCCGTTATTTACGAACTGCATATCAAAGCTTTTTTTGACAGCGACAATAATGGCGTGGGAGATTTCGCCGGCTTGATTCAGAAGTTGGATTATATCCAGGATTTAGGTGTCAACACGCTCTGGCTATTACCCTTTTATCCTTCGCCGATGCACGACGACGGTTATGACATTTCCGATTATCGTAAAATCAATCCTGAATATGGCGAGATGGCCGATTTCAGGCTATTCGTGAAGGAAGCGCACCGCCGTAATCTCAAGGTCATCACTGAACTGGTTATTAATCATACCTCCGATCAGCATCCCTGGTTTCAGGCGGCGCGCCGGGCGCCCAAAGGCTCAAGCAAGCGTAATTTTTACATCTGGAGCGATAGCGACCGGAAGTTTCCCGAGACCCGCATCATTTTCACCGATGCCGAGAAATCGAACTGGGCCTGGGATGAAGTGGCTAAGGCTTATTACTGGCACCGGTTTTTCTTTCATCAACCGGACCTCAACTTCAATCACCCGCAAGTGGCGAAGGCGGTGATCAGAGTCATGCGTTTTTGGCTGGACCATGGCGTGGACGGGGTACGGCTGGATGCAATTCCCTACCTGTGCGTACGCGACGGTACCCAAAACGAAAACTTGCCGGAAACCCATGCTGTGATCAAACAAATGCGTGCGATACTGGATAAGTATTACCGGAATCGGGTGTTTCTCGCCGAAGTTAATCAGTGGCCGGAGGATGTTCGCGACTATTTCAGCGATGGCGATGAATGCCACATGGCTTACAACTTCCCGCTGATGCCGAGAATGTATATGTCAATCGCCCAGGAAGACCGGCACCCGATTGTGGACATCATCCGCCAGACCCCGGATATCCCGGATTCTTGCCAATGGGCAATTTTTCTGCGCAATCACGATGAGCTTACCCTGGAAATGGTCACGGATAAAGAACGCGACTATATGTATCAGATGTACGCCGGCGATACGCGCGCGCGCCTTAACATCGGCATCCGCCGCCGGCTGGCGCCGCTGATGGAAAATGAGAGCAACAAGATCCGGCTAATGAACAGTTTGCTGCTGTCCTTACCCGGCTCGCCCATTATCTATTACGGCGATGAAATCGGCATGGGGGATAATTTTTTTCTGGGCGACCGAAATGGCGTCCGCACCCCCATGCAGTGGAGCCCGGACCGGAATGCCGGCTTCTCGCGCGCCGATCCGCAGCGTTTGTATCTGCCGCCTATCATGGACCCGGTCTATGGCTACGGGGCGGTCAACGTGGAGGCCCAGCAGCGTGAACGCGCTTCGCTGTTGAACTGGATGCAACGGGTCTTGGCGGTGCGCAAAAACCATCAGGCTTTCGGTCGCGGCAAGCTGGTTTTTTTGCATCCGGGCAACCGCAAGATCCTCGCCTATTTCAGAATATACGAAAACGACATTATTCTGTGCGTGAGCAATTTGTCGCGCGCCGCGCAGGCTGTCGAGCTTGATCTTTCGGCGTATAAGGGCTATGTGCCGGTGGAACTGATGGGGCGCTCGGCTTTTCCTCCCATAGGCGAATTGCCTTATTTGTTGACCTTGCCCGGCTATAACTTTTATTGGTTCCGCATCTCAAGCGAAGCAGAGGAGCCGGCCTGGCATGGGGAACGTTTATTGCCGGAAGAATTGCCGACGCTGGTACTTTTCGCGGGTTGGCGGAGTTTTTTTCGGGATAAGGTCGAGCCTTGGCGTATCGCCATGGCGGCGAATGTTCGTAGCCAGCTCGAAATAGACGCCTTACCGCGCTTTGTTGCAACGCAACGCTGGTACGGAGCCAAAGGCGAGGGACTCAGGCGGGTGGCCATCAGCGATTATGCCGAATGGGGTAATGAGTCTTATAAATGGCTGTTGGCCCTGGTCAGTATCGAAACCGATCTGGCAGAGCCGCTCAGCTATTTTTTGCCGCTGGGACTGGCATGGGAAAATAGCGATGCGGAACGCCTGCATGCCATGCTGCCGGCCACCGTCGCTAAAGTTCGTCAGCAAGCGCATGTTGGCATCATTGCCGATGCGTTTACTGACGCGGCGTTTTGCCGGGCGCTGGTATCAGCCATAGGCGCGGAGCAAACCTTCACTAGCCAACAAGGCGTGTTTCGATTTACGCCTACCCGTGCATATGCGGCTCTTGCCGGAGAGGAGGTGGCCGGTCTGCCGGTACGCCCGGTCGCCATCCAGGGCAGCAATACCGCGGTTTTGCTGGGTGACCGGCTATTCCTGAAAGGCTATCGGCATTTACAAGCCGGAATGAATCCGGAGTTTGAGATGGGACGATTTTTAACCGAAGGCGGCCTATATCCCAATCTGGCGCCACTGGCGGGTGCTGTCGAATACGAGTCGGCCGAAGGAAACTGCATGACGATTGCCTTGCTGCAAGCCCATGTCGAAAACCAGGGCGATTGTTGGCAGTATACACAGGATTACCTGGGGCGCTTCCTGGAAGAATACCGCGCTACGGCTCCGTATGCCGAGCCGACGGCAGACGTACATGCCGCCTACTTGCTGCTGATGCAAAAACTCGGGCAACGCACCGGCGAGCTGCATAATGCGCTGGGCATGGTAACAGGTGATCCTGCCTTTCGACCCCGAGACTGTGACCGGCGCCGATCTGGCGGAATGGGTGGCGCATGTGCAGACGGAGGCCGATGCCACGTTGGCTCAGCTTGAACATAGGCTGGCGGGGTTAAGCGAACAGGTTAGGGCGTTGGCGCAACAGTTGCTGGAGCAGCGTAATGTCCTTGCGGACCGGCTTCAGCATTGTATTTCCGGACAAATAGACACAATCAAAACCCGCTACCATGGCGATTATCATCTGGGGCAAGTGTTACTGACCAAGAATGATTTCGTGATCATTGATTTTGAAGGCGAGCCGCTACGCACGCTCGCCGAGCGCCGCCACAAACATTCGCCATTGCGGGATGTGGCCGGCATGTTGCTGTCGTTTAATTATGCCGCCTACACGGCAATTGCGCTGGAAATCGCAGAACGCCCCGAAGATTCGGTAAAGTTAGAGGCTTTGCTGCGGGATTGGGAAACTGAAGTCGGACGGGTATTTCTCGCAGCCTACGATGAAACAACGCTAGGTTCAGGATTGGTCTCACCGCATTCACCTCTGTGCGGCTTGCTTGATCTGTTCTTGTTGGAAAAAGCGCTTTACGAGGTGCGTTACGAACTTGACAACCGCCCGGACTGGGTTGTTATTCCGCTACGCGGAATTTTGGAAATAATGAATAAACCAACTGTCGCTTTGCCGTCTGTGCAGCCGACAGCTTAATTTGTCCAATAATAATTCAAACAGGGGAATACAGCATGGCTAAGACGATAACGGCGGTATGGCCTGGGCGTCCATATCCAAGAGGTGCCTACTGGGATGGCGAAGGCGTGAATTTTGCCGTTTTTTCCGAACATGCGGAAAGAGTTGAATTATGCCTGTTCGATGTCAAGGGCCGTAGCGAAGTCCAGCGCATCGAATTGCATGAGAGAACCAATTGGGTCTGGCACTGTTTTTTGCCCGAGGCACGACCCGGTTTGTTGTACGGCGTCCGGGTCCATGGGCCTTACCGTCCGCAGGAGGGGCATCGTTTCAATCCGCACAAGTTGCTGATAGAACCTTATGCGAAGGAAATCGTGGGTACGCCTCGCTGGAGCGACGCCCATTTCGGTTATACCATCGGCAGCAAGAATGCCGATCTGTCATTTAACCGCCGCGACAATGCCGGCGAAATGCCGAAGTGCAGGGTTGTCGATCAGTCCTTTAATTGGGGAAACGATCAACCGCCTGACATTCGATTGGCGCGATATGGTGATCTATGAGGCGCATGTCAAAGGTTTTACCATGCAACATCCGGATATACCCCCCCAGTTTCGCGGCACCTACGCCGGATTGGCGATGGACCCCGCTGTCGAACATCTTCAGCGTCTAGGCGTGACGACCATTGAACTTATGCCTGTGCATACTTTCCTTGACGACCGGCATCTGATCGAACGCGGTTTGCACAATTACTGGGGCTATAATTCGATCGGCTTTTTGGCGCCGGATTCCCGTTATTCAGCCAGCGGCCAGATCAGCGAGTTTAAAACCATGGTCAAAACCCTGCATAAGGCGGGCATTGAGGTGATTCTGGACGTGGTATATAACCATACCGCCGAGGGAAATCAACTGGGGCCGACCCTCTCCTTCCGAGGCCTGGATAATGCGTCCTATTATCGCCTGCAGGATGATGATAAGCGCTATTATAAGGACTACACCGGTTGCGGCAATACCCTCGATATGCAACATTCCTGTGTACTGCAGTTAATCATGGACAGCCTGCGCTATTGGGTGCTGGAAATGCATGTGGACGGCTTCCGTTTCGATTTGGCTTCCGCGCTGGCGCGTGAGTTGCACGAAGTGAATCAGTTGGGAACCTTTTTCGATACCATCCGCCAGGATCCGGTACTGAGTACCATCAAGCTGATTGCCGAACCCTGGGATCTTGGCGAAGGCGGCTATCAAGTCGGAAATTTTCCGCTGGGCTGGGCGGAATGGAACGATAAATACCGCGATAGCATCCGCGCCTATTGGAAGGGCGATGGCGGCTTGATTGGAGAGATGGCGCAACGCTTGACCGGTTCCTGCGATCTGTACGAACGTAGCGGCCGCAAGCCGCATTCCAGCATCAATTTCCTTTGCGCCCACGATGGCTTTACCTTGCATGACCTGGTCAGCTACGACGGCAAGCACAATGAGGCCAATCAAGAAGATAACCGCGACGGCAACGATAATAACCTTTCCTGGAATTGCGGCGCCGAGGGAGATACCGACGATGCTGCCGTTAACGCTCTGCGCGCCCGGCAGAAACGCAATCTTCTCGCTACCCTGCTATTTTCGCAAGGGGTGCCTATGCTGATAGCCGGCGATGAAATGGGCCACAGCCAGCAAGGTAATAATAACGCCTATTGTCAGGACAACCCGATTAGCTGGTTGAACTGGAAACTCAAACCCCAGGATAGCGAGTTGCTGGAGTTTACCCGGCGCGTCATCGGCTTGCGCAAAGGTCACCCTTTGTTCCGGCGTAGCTTTTTCTTTCAGGGGCGTCCCATCCGCGGCGGCGAGGTGAAAGATATTATCTGGCTGAATCCGGATGGCTCCGAAATTAGCGATGAACATTGGGATCAGGCGTTTTCGCGTTGTTTGGGCGTGTATTTCGCCGGCGGTAAACTGATCGAAACCGACCGGCGCGGACGGCGATTAAAGGACGATAATTTGCTGTTGCTGTTCAATGCGCATCATGAAGATATCGCCTTTATGCTGCCGGAATTCGAGGAACATCACACTTGGGATGTGCTGATCGACACAATCGACGCCATCGGCGTTCCGGAGAATTCGCGTTACAAAGCCGGGCAAACTTATCCGCTAAGCGGACGGGCGCTGGTGCTGCTGAAACAGGCGCAGCCAATATGAAACGCATGCATGACATGCCGTTTGGGGCGAGTATGCTGGCCGACGGCAAGGTGCGTTTCCGTCTTTGGGCGCCGGCGGCGCGCAGAGTCGATTTGTGTCTTGAACAGCAGGCAGACAGAGATATTGTATTACCCATGAACCGGCTTGCGGACGGCTGGTTTCAGCTCGAAACACCACAGGCAAGGCAGGGAGCACTTTACCGCTATCGTATTGATGGCGGTTTGCTGGTGCCGGATCCGGCTTCGCGAGCCAATCCCCAGGACGTGCACGGTCCCAGTCAGGTGATCGATCCCGCCGCCTTTAGCTGGCAGGACGGGGGCTGGCTGGGTCGCCCCTGGCAAGAAGCGGTCATCTATGAGTTACATCTGGGCGCCTTCACGGCTGAAGGTAGTTTCATGGCCGCCATGCAGCGTCTCGATTATCTGGTTGAATTAGGCGTCACCGCCATTGAGTTGATGCCGTTGGCGGATTTTCCGGGAACGCGCAATTGGGGCTACGACGGCGTGCTGCTGTTTTCGCCGGATAATAGTTATGGTACGCCGGACGAACTGAAAGTCGCTGGTGCAGGCGGCGCATGCGCGCGGATTGATGGTGTTGCTGGATGTGGTGTACAACCATTTCGGGCCGGACGGCAATTATCTGCATAGCTATGCGCCGCAGTTCTTTAACGAGCGCCACCATACGCCGTGGGGGGCTGGAATTAATTTTGATGGCGAAGATAGCCGGATAGTACGGGATTTTTTTATACACAACGCGTTGTACTGGCTTGAAGAATACCATTTCGACGGGCTACGGTTCGATGCGGTTCACGCTATTGCCGACGGCAGCCGACCCGATATTCTGGAAGAACTGGCTGCGGTGGTGCAGGCCGGGCCGGGCCGCAACCGGCATATACATCTGATACTGGAGAACGACGGCAATGAAGCCCGCTATTTGCAGCCGGGAGGCTTTACCGCCCAGTGGAACGACGATATTCATCATGCCTTGCATCTGCTTGCTGACCGGCGAATGCGATGGCTATTTCTCCGATTATGCCGCTCAACCGTTACGTCATTTGGCGCGTTGTCTGGCTGAAGGCTTTGCCTTTCAGGGCGAACCTTCGGTTTTCGAAATGGCCGGCGGCGCGGTGAATCCAGCCGATGCCTGTCGTCAGGCGCTTTCATTAATTTTAGCCAGACGCACGATCAAGTTGGCAATCGCGCTTATGGCGAGCGCATCGGCATGCTAGCGCCACAAGTACGGCTGCATGTTGGGCTGGCTGTATTGCTGTTAGCGCCTTCGCCTCCCATGCTGTTTATGGGCGAGGAATTTGCTGCGGCAACGCCATTCCAGTTTTTCTGCGATTTTGAGGGGGAACTGGCCGCCGCTGTCACCGAAGGGCGACGGCGCGAATTCGCCGGTTTCGCTGCATTTGCAGATCCGGCAACACGGCGCATATTCCGGATCCTAACGATCCGGCAACATTTTTACGCAGCAAGCTGAATTGGGATTGCCTGGATCAGCCGCAACACCAGGTCAGGCTGGATTATTACCGGCGTTTGCTGGCGCTGCGGCATAGGCATATTGTACCGCGCTTGCCTGGGAAAGGCGCTTGTGCGGAATTCGAATTGGCCGTGGCGACGGGTTTGGTTGTGCGCTGGCGTTTGAGCGACGGCACTCTGCTGACCTTGTCGGCTAATTTGGGCGATAGCATGGTCGAGGGCGGCCTGCACCATGCCGGAGCAGCCTTTTATGTTAGCCGGGACGATCTGCCGGCTTTTTTCGCTGCCGGACGCATGCCGCCCTGGAGCGTCGCCTGGTTTATTGCTGAGTCGCAGAAATGAAACATGAAAATGTTACGCGCTTTATCGAGGATATTACCGCTGAACATGATAAAGCCGGGCAGACACAGCCGCAACAGCAACGGAGCGGCATAGCGCAGATACCTGAACCACGAATTCCCTTGTGCACTTATCGTCTGCAATTCAACAGCGATTTCACGTTTAATCATGCCCGCGAAATTGTGCCCTATTTGAGTATGTTGGGCGCATCCCATCTGTATGCCTCACCCTATCTCAAGGCGCGGCCAGGCAGTCGGCACGGCTATGACATCATCGATCATAACACCTTGAATCCCGAAATCGGCACCTACGCAGAGTTCGAACAACTGTGTGAAACGCTGGCCCGGCACGGCATGGGCCAGGTGTTGGATATTGTGCCTAACCATATGGGTGTGCAGGCCGGAGACAATGCCTGGTGGCTGGACGTGCTGGAAAACGGTCAGACAGCCGTGCATGCCGGTTTCTTCGATATCGATTGGGCGCCGGTCAAGGCTAAAATGTATGGCAAGGTGCTTTTACCGGTATTAGGGAACCATTATGGCGCCGTGCTGGAAAATGCCGAATTGCAATTGCGCTTTGATGCGGAGCACGGTGAATTCGGTATTTATTATTTTGAGCATCATTTTCCGGTGGATCCACGGGAATACCCGCAGATACTGGCGTATCGTATGGAGTGTTTGAGCCTGCGTCTGGGGGAGGAAAACCAGCTATTGATGGAATATCAGAGCTTGATCACTACCTTCCAAAATCTGCCGTCCCGTGATGATCAATCTCCAGAACGCCAGCATGAGCGTAAGCGCGACAAGGAAGTGCATAAGCGGCATTTGGCCGGTCTGGTCGCCGGTTCTGCCGACATCGCCGGGTTTATAGCAGAGAACCTGTCTATCTTGAACGGTAAGGTTGGGAAATCAGCCAGTTTCGATCAACTCCACCACTTGATTGAAACGCAAGCCTACCGGCTGGCGTTCTGGCGGGTAGCTTCGGATGAGATTAATTACCGGCGATTTTTCGATATTAACGATCTGGCCGGGCTGCGCATGGAAAACGATGCAGTTTTCGACGCTACCCACCAGGTAGTGTTGCGGCTGATTGAGGAAGGCAAGCTGGATGGTTTGCGTCTGGACCATCCGGATGGTTTATTCGATCCGGAAGCGTATTTTCGCAAACTGCTCGAGCGTTGCGGCTGTGTCGGCCGCACACCTTATCTGCTGGTGGAAAAAATCCTGGCGGTACACGAAAATTTACGGCGTAGCTGGCCGGTGCACGGTACGACGGGTTATGAATTCACTAATCTACTCAATGGCCTGTTTGTGGATACCGGCGCCGCCAAACACATGCAGCGTCTTTATCATAGTTTTATCGGCGCGCATGTCGATTTCGACGATCTGCTGTATCGCTCCAAAAAGTTGATCATGAAAACTGCACTGTCGGCGGAACTGAATGTACTGGCGAATCAGCTCTCGAAAATTGCCGATGCAGACCGGCAGACTTGCGATTACACTTTGAACGGATTGCAGGCGGCTTTGGCGGAAATCGTCGCCTGTTTTCCGGTTTATCGAGGCTATATCAGCGGTCGCGAAGTGGCTCCGGAAGACCGCACTAACATCAAACAGGCGGTGGCGGCGGCTAAACGCAGAAGCACTACGGCGGATACCAGTATTTTCGATTTCCTGCGTGAGGTGCTTACGCTTGCCGCAGCAGAGGGGCAAGCGTCCGCTCACGCAGAGCAGGTGCTGGCGTTTGCCATGAAATTTCAGCAATTCACCAGCCCGGTAATGGCAAAAGGGCTTGAGGATACCAGCGCCTATATCTACCACCGCTTGCTGTCGCTGAACGAAGTAGGCGGCGACCCGCGCCGCTTCGGCGTGACCCGCCGCGCATTTCATCACGCCAATCAGGCGCGTGCGGAGTCTAGTCCGCATTCCATGTTGACTACTTCCACGCACGACACGAAACGCAGCGAGGATGTGCGCGCCCGGCTCAATGTGTTGTCGGAACTACCGGCAGCCTGGCGCCTGGCGCTAAGGCATTGGAGCCGAGCCAACCAAAATCTTAAACAACTAGTGGATGGCCAGTTGGTTCCAACCCGCAACGATGAATATTTTATCTACCAGACCTTGCTGGGCGTTTGGCCGCCAGGTGAGCCGGACAGCAATGAAATGGCTGGTTTTGCTGTCAGGATGAAAGAATATCTAACCAAGGCCATGCGCGAAGCTAAGGTCCATACCAGTTGGATAAATCCCAATACCGCCTATGAAGACGCAATCATCGCTTTCAGCGATGCACTGGTCAATGCACCCATCGAGAGTGCATTTCAGGCTGATTTTCGGCCTTTTCAGCAGCGGATCGCCAGGCTGGGTTTATTCAACAGCCTCTCGCAAACCTTGATCAAGCTGACGGCGCCGGGCGTACCGGATATCTATCAAGGCTGCGAAAGCTGGAATTTTAGCCTAGTGGACCCTGATAACCGGCGGCCGGTGGATTTTGACTCCCTACGTAAAATGCTGACGGCATTGCAGACGCTTAGCGCACAGAAAACGGAAGAACGTATGGCAGATGTAAAGGCCTTATGCGATTCCTTGGAGGACGGGCGGACGAAAATGCTGGTTGTGGCTTCGGTCTTGACCTTGCGGGAAAGTTGGCCGGACGTGTTTCAGAAAGGAAAATATTTACCGTTGGCAGTCAGGGGCGAGCAGTCGGCGCATCTATGCGCCTATGCCCGAATAGCCGGTAAACGCATCGTTATCACCGTCGCACCCCGCTTCTTCGTTGGGTTGCTCGGAAAAACCGAACTGTTGCCGCTGGGGGAAAAGGTTTGGGGTAATACCGTCGTGGAACTGCCTTTTCATCAACATGATAAGCAATATAACTGTGTATTTACCGGGAAAGTGCTGCAACCGCATCAGCACCCGCCAGGATGGCGTATGCCCGTGTCTCAAATACTGGCGGAGTTTCCGGTGGGCTTGATCGTAGCTGAAGGTGGGGCTTAAGCTGGATATTATCGTTCCCACGCTCCGGCGTGGGAACGCATCCTCAGACGCTCTGCGTCTTCCTGATAAGTCCGTAGGGCGGGTTAGATGCACAGAGAGACTTTGCGAAACGCCAACAAAACTTGATGCGCATCGTAACCCGCCCTACAGCCCACGAAGGTCCGATTAGGGTTGCAGTTATCTCGATTTGCCAGGACGGCATACCGCCGAGTTGCTTGGTTGTGCCGTTCGGCAAGGCAATCAGCCTGAAGCTTGAGGTGGGCGGTTAATTTCCGGATTAAGCTGTGACTGCTGCTGATGGATGGTTTCCGATTCAAGAGAGCTTGCATCTTTAGTGGCAAGCGCCAGCGCCAGAGTCGTTGCGGTTGGGTTCAGGGTGTCCGCCATCGAACTTGGAATCAGGATAGTAGTACCCCGTTCTTTGGTCGCTTCGTAAATGATGTTCATGGCCCGCAGTTGCAGCGCAGCCGGATGTCCGGCATAAATATCGGCGGCCTCGACAAATTTTCCGGCGATAGCCGCTTCCGCAGAGCCTAGTATCACCCGCGCCTGTTTCTCCCTTTCCGCCTGAGCCTGACGAGACATGGCGTCCTGTAGCGCTTCGGGAATGGCGACGTCGCGAATTTCCACCGAACTCACCGATATGCCCCACGGCGCGGTTTTTTTACCGATTTCTTCCTTTAAATGTTCGTCGGCCTCCTGGCGATCGGACAACAGCGCCGCGAGCATCGAGGAGCCTATCATTTCCCGCAAAGAGGTTTGCGCGACCCGGTCAATGGCTTCCCGATAATTGGTAATGGCTAAAGCTGCTTTTTCGGCATCGTGCACATGCCAGAAAATAATCGCATCGACATTGACCGGCACCGTGTCCCTGGTTAAAGCTTGTTCGGCGTTGAAGGCGGTGGTTTGAACGCGCTCGTCTATAATGGCAATGACATTGTCCAGGACCGGAATAATAAGAAACAAGCCCGGCCCTTTGACACTTTGCAGTTTGCCCATTCGCAGGATGACGAACTTCTGCCAGGCGTTAGCCATTTTCAGGGAAACAGCAATGATGAGGGCGATAGCAAACAACGCCACTGCCGGATAAGGACTGACCCAATTGCCGACGGCAAGGCCGAGGAGGAAAAAGGCAGTAACTAGGAAGGATGTAATTGGATTCATGGCTGATGTACCTTATGCCCGGTTGCGAGGAGTAAAGAATAGGACGTGCGGCGTATTATTTCTGTTCGGTAGCGTACCGAGGAGACTGTCGAATTTAGATATTTTTTTGCTGTTCGCGAAGATTATGCGTTGGATCTCCTCTTGATCTTTGAACATGGTTTGCACTTGATAAATTATGTCGTTAAAACTTGAGCATCGGATGATGTTTCAAATCATTGAGTGCTAAGCATACCGTTAAAAATAAACCGATTCAGTACGTCAGCGCACATTAAGACAGAACCCCATCATCAGAATTATCAACAGCTTTGATATTGATGACCGGCTATGTACGTTGCCGTACCGACAATGCCCGGTTTTGTTCGTATATTTAACACCACTGACGGGGAGATCATTCACCGCTTGGGTTATGGACAAAAGTTATCAGGAGAACAGTATGAAGAAATTACATATGAAGAGTCTATTTCAAGACATCAAAAGCAAGGAATTGGCGGGGAATGCGTTGAGCGTATGGGATGTGGATGCAGCAGGAAAAGTCCTGAATTACTCAGGGCAGTTCCGGGCGAAGTATGCTTTGCTTAAAGAACACAGGAAGACAGCTGCCTAAAGCTGTCCTGATGCTTGGTGCAAGCCGATTCTTACAGCTTTTTGTTGTGCCCGGCAGTAAAGTATTTCTAGAAATTTAGCGAATTTATTAGATATTCAAAACTTTAAAATGATACCGGTTCTTAACTTTCGGGAAGGCTACCGGTATTTGTCTGTTATACCTGTCGTCGGCAATTGACGGCCTCACGGAGAAGCAATAATGCTTGAATTAATCGCAACCGTCTTAATCATCCTCTGGCTGCTGGGTTTGGTTTCTGCCTATACGCTTGGTGGTTTTATTCACGTTCTGTTAGTCATCGCGGTCGTCCTGGTCTTACTAAGAATCATACAAGGCCGAAGGGTTCTATAGCGAAGATGCCGGCGTTTAGCTGGGATGCGACGCAACTAAATTTCAAAAATTCTTTACCTATGTACCTTAACGAACGGAGTGCAGATAGATGTTGTTTGACTATGACTTTTTTGCATAGCTCGCCTATTCATATGAATCGGGCGCCAAAACTTATAACAATCCGGAGAATAAAATGAAACCAAACGCTAATCGATACGCTAATACCAGTAAACGGCTAATGACAACGGCGGCTTTGATACTCACTCTGGGGCTTGCGCCGGGAATTGCGCCTGCCGCCGAAAAACATCAAGAGGATCGCGTTGAAGTCCGCATCAAGGATATGCACGACAAACTCAAGATTACTGCAGCGCAGGAAGAACAATGGGGCAAGGTTGAACAAACGATGCGCGAGGATGCGAAAGTCATGGATGAGCTTACTCAGGCCAGGGCCGATCACGCCAAGGACATGACTGCCGTTCAACGATCTAAAATCCTACGGCGAGATCACCGCTGCTCATGCGGACGGGATTAAGAAACTGACGCAGGTGTTTGCCGCGCTCTATGACATGATGTCTGACGCACAGAAAAAGGAAGCGGATGCCTTGTTTCGGCACGGCGATCATAAACATGGCCATAAAAAGCCGGATGACAAATAGCGATGCCTGCGTCTGACATGGTGCACCGGGCTTTTTATGTGCCGCAATCATCCTTGAGAAGGGAGTTTAGTATGAAAACATTAATACAGCGTCCAAAATATCTTAAGTCAACTGCCGGTAAGATTGTAACGGCTTTCGCCTTAACATTAGCCATTGGCGTTTTGTTTATGCCGCCAGCGTTAGCTGAGCATGGCAACGGCCATGACAGGGGTGGCGGCAGGCGCGATGGCGGCTGGCACGATCATCATGGTCATGGCGGATGGCGCGGCGGCGGCTATGGTTATGGCTACGCGCAACCGGTCTATGTGCCGCCGCCTGTTTACGCTTATCCTCCGCAATCTCCGGGCATCAGTTTGGTGTTACCGCTTAATTTTCGTCGCTAGCGCCGGAAGGCTATGCAACTGAAATTCTTTGCAGGCCTGCTGCCTGTAAACCGTGCAACGGTTCTGCGCGATGGTGTTGCCGGGCTGACTTTGGCGGCTATGAATATTCCGCAGGTGCTTGGCTATACCCGAATCGCCGGTACGGCCGCCGTAACCGGACTCTACACGGTGCTGCTGCCGCTGCTGATGTTTGCTGTCTTCGGTTCCTCACGCCATCTGGTCGTAGCCGCAGACTCGGCAACAGCGGCTATTTTTGCCAGCGGACTGTCCGGCATGGCGCCACAGGCTAGCGAGAAATACATGGCTTTAGTCGGCATGGTGGCGCTGCTGACTGCCGTGCTGCTGTTGCTGGCGCGAATTTTTAAGCTCGGGTTTCTGGCCGATTTCCTCTCGCGTACCGTGTTGGTTGGCTTTCTGACCGGCGTCGGTTTTCAGATCGGCATCGCCATGTTGGGCGAAATGTCAGGCATACCTGTGACTGCGCACAAAACCATCAGTCAACTGCAACAGTTGGTCAACAGTTTACAGCAGGTTCACCCTGCTACGCTGGAGATTTCAGCTTTGGTGGTGGTCTGCATCCTTGGTTTCCATCGCATTTTGCCGAGGCTGCCCGTACCGCTATTTGCTGTGCTGGCAGGAATCGGCGCTAGCTATGCATACGATTTTGCCGGTCATGGCGTCGCGGTTATCGGACCGATAGTTGGAGGGTTACCCGCTCTTGCCTTCCCGGCAGTGAGTTGGAACGAATTGCTTAAAATCATCCCTATTGCTTTGTCCTGTTTCGTCATCATTATTGCTCAAAGTGCGGCAACTTCCCGCGTTTTTGCAGTGCTTCATCATGAGCGCGTAGACGAGAATGCCGACATTCTGGGTTTGTCGGCGGCCAATGCTGCCGCAGCCTTGTCAGGGGCGTTCGTGGTCAACGGCAGTCCCTCGCAGACTGCAATGGCGGATTTGGCGGGTGCGCGCAGCCAGTTCGCACAGTTGGTTTTCGCCGGCATAGTATTGATAGTGCTGCTTTATTTAACCGGGCCCCTGCAATACCTGCCACGCTGCGTGCTCGCCGGCATTGTATTTACTATCGGCTTAGGCCTTGTCAATCTAAAGAGCTTGCGTGATATACGGCATGAGAGTCCGGGCGAGTTCGTGCTGGCAATTATTACTGCGACAGTCGTTGCGCTGGTTGGACTTGAGCAGGGCATCCTGTTGGCGGTTGCATTGTCCCTGCTCCGGCATGTACGCCATAGTTATGAGCCGCATACCATGGTGCTGGCGCCGGATGAATCCGGCAGGTGGATGCCGGTTTCGGTGCGCCCTGGGCTGCAGACTAAGCCGGGATTAGTAGTCTACCGGTTTGGTGCGGATTTGTTTTACGCGAACGAAGGCCGATTCGCCGATGAGGTGCGTACGCTGATAGAAAACGCTGCAACCCCGGTGCGCTGGTTCGTAATTGACGCGTGTGCGATGACGGATATTGACTTCTCCGCTGCCCGCTCCCTACGTGATTTGTGTGAAGAATTTAACCGCTGCAATATCAATTTTGTCTTCGGGCGCGTCAATGCTTATTTACGAGAGGATATGGATAGGCATGGGATAACAGCGGCGATAGGTGGGCAATTTATATTTTCGACGTTGCATGAGGCTCTGGCTTTAGTGGGTGAAAGTGAAGTTAAGCATGACTCAAATTAAACCGTTGACAGCAAATCTTTCTGCGAAGGTCGATGCCGGCAACCGCTTATGTGAAATACTCATTAAGTTTGCCTACCTATTGCCACACATGGTGCGGTCTTAACACCTGATGCTTTTACTATTTACACAAAGGTAAGCCATGATCGAAACAATCCACATCATCGACAATCCCTCTTCTCACCCGGATGAGGGCGGCGTCGAGTTGCGAGAACAGAATACTTTGCTTAAAACCAGCGCCTTGCAGGACGCGATTTTCAACAGTGTCAATTTTTCGAGTATCGCTACCGATGAGAAGGGCGTGATTCAAATTTTCAATGTTGGGGCCGAGCGCATGTTGGGCTATAAGGCCGCCGACGTACTGAGCAAGATGACGCCGGCCGACATTTCCGACCCGCTGGAAGTGATAGCCCATGCCGAAGCGTTGAGCGTTGAACTGGGAATCGCTATTACACCGGGCTTCGATGCCTTGGTTTTTAAGGCCGCGCGCGGGATTGAGGATATTTACGAGTTGACCTATATCCGCAAGGATGGCAGCCGCTTTCCGGCGGTGGTGTCTATCACCGCGCTACGCGACGCCCATGAAGCCATCATCGGCTATCTATTGATCGGCACTGATAACACCGTGCGCAAGCAAGTCGAAGCAGAGCGACAGCATTTAATCGAGATTCAGGCGCAGACCAATAAACAGCTACAGCAGACTAATGTGACCTTACAGGCCAGCGAGGAAAGGTTGGCGGTTACGCTTAATTCCATCGGCGATGCCGTGATAGCCACAGATAACGAAGCCTGTGTGACCTTGTTGAATCCGCTTGCCGAACAGCTCACCGGCTGGACCCTGGCGCAAGTCGTTGGCCGCCCGGTGGCCGAGATTTTTAAGATCATCAACAAGGAAAGCCGCCAGCCCGCCACAATTCCGGTCATCGATACCTTGGCTCATGGCACGGTACAGGGTCTTGCCAACCACACCTTATTGATAGCCCGGGATGGCAGCGAATGCGATATCGCCGACAGTTGCGCACCGATTCGCAACCGCGACGGTCAGGTGATCGGTGCTGTGCTGGTGTTCCGCGATGTCACCGAGAAATATGCAGTTCAGCAGGCCTTGCGCGACAGCACTGTGCTGATCCAGACGATACTTGCTACGGTGGCGGACAGTATCATCACCTTCCATGCCGGCAGCGGTATTATCAAGACTGTAAATCCGGCTGCCGAACGTATGCTGGGCTATAGGGCAGACGAACTTATCGGACAAAATTTCAGCTTACTGATACCCGAACTTGATCAGGATCAACGCAATGGCGCCCTCGAATATTATCGTGCTAGCGAAGAGGCTTGTGCTAATGGCCTTGGGCGTGAAGTGCTGGGCCGGCGCAAGGATGGCGGCATTTTTCCGATCGAGATGGCGGTCAGCGATATGTGGCTGGGCGACCAGCGTTATTTTACCGGCATTCTCCGCGATATTACCGGGCGCAAGCAGGTTGAAGAACAACTGCGCTGGACGGAAGAGAGTTTCCGGTTGATGGTGGAGAGCGTAACCGACTACGGCATCGTCATGCTCGATCCGCAGGGGCTGGTGGTCAGTTGGAACAGCGGTGCGCAACGCCTCCAGGGCTACCATGCGGAGGAAATCATCGGCCAGCATTTCTCCCGGTTTTACTCGCCGGAAGATATTGAGCGCGGCAGTCCGCAACGGGACCTGGAAGTCGTTACCGGCAAAGGACGCTTCGAAGACGAAGGTTGGCGCGTACGGAAAGACGGCTCGTCGTTCTGGGCCAATGTGGTCTTTACCGCGATCAGGGATCATAGTGGCAATCTGCGCGGCTTCGCCAAATTAACACGGGATCTGACCGAACGCAAACGTCTGGATCGGATGTTGCAAGATAAGAATGTCGAGTTGGAGCGCGCCAGATATCTGGCTGAAAAGGCGAACCTGGCCAAATCCGATTTCCTTTCCAGCATGAGCCATGAATTGCGAACGCCGCTCAACGCCATTCTCGGTTTTGCGCAACTGATAGAATCCGGTTCGCCGCCGCCATCGGCCGTTCAGAAGAAAAGCATCGATCAGATTCTCAAGGCAGGCTGGTATCTGTTGGATCTGATCAACGAAATACTCGATCTGGCGCTGATCGAATCCGGCAAGCTTTCGCTGTCGCTGGAACCGGTCTCGCTGGCTGAAGTCATGCACGAATGCCAGATCATGATAGAACCCCAGGCGCAAAAGCGCGGTATCGCCGTCACCTTTCCTAAATTCGAAGTACTGTACTTTGTCAAAGCCGACCGGACCCGGGTTAAACAGATTCTCATCAATCTGCTATCCAATGCGATCAAGTATAACAAGGTGAACGGCACGGTAGTCGTAGAATGCATCAGCAGCGCCCCGGAACGCATCCGCATTTATGTCAAGGATACCGGAGCAGGTTTGGTTACGGATAAAATTACCCAGCTTTTTCAGCCGTTCAATCGTCTCGGACAGGAAGCCGGCAGCGAGGAAGGCACCGGTATCGGCCTGGTAGTCTGCAAGCGCTTGATCGAATGGATGGGGGGTAGTATCGGTGTGGAAAGCACTGTGGGGGAGGGCAGTATGTTCTGGATCGAAATGAACCTGACGGCTTCTCCGCAAACCTCTGCTTCGGCAGTTGAACCCAAGATTGTCTCGCCGGTGGAAGTGCAAACCGCCGAGCAGAGGCGAACCCTGCTCTACGTCGAGGACAACCCCGCCAATCTGATGCTGGTCGAGGATCTCATTACGCGCAGGCCGGATATCCGCTTGCTGAGTGCAACGGACGGCTATAGTGGCGTCGAGATTGCCCGTAACTTCCGGCCGGATGTCATCCTGATGGATATCAATCTGCCCGGCATCAGTGGTTTAAAAGCGCTGAAAATCCTGGCTGACGACCCCGTAACAGCTCACATTCCGGTGGTTGCGCTCAGCGCCAATGCTATGCCGCGCGATATTGAGAAAGGTTTGGAGGCCGGATTTTTCCGTTATCTAACCAAACCGATTAAGGTTCACGAGTTCATGGATACCTTGGATGTGGCGATGGAATATGCGCAAATGGACTCAGCCAAGTTCCATAAAGAGGAAACTGTATGATTATTAGTACCGACGATATTGTTAATGCAGGCATTCTGATCGTTGACGATCAGGATTCCAATATCAGTCTGCTTGAACAATTGCTGCAAGAGGCCGGTTATGTTCACGTGAGCTCGACCAGTAATCCATTGGAAGTGTGCGTTCTACATCGAAACAACCGTTACGACCTGATCCTGCTTGATCTGCATATGCCTCTCATGGATGGATTCCAGGTGATGGAGGGACTAAAGACAGAAGAAGCCGACGGCTATCTGCCGGTGATTGTGCTCACTGCTCAACCTGGTCACAAACTACAGGCTTTACAGGCCGGCGCCAAGGATTTTATCAGCAAGCCGTTTGACCTAGTCGAGGTAAAGACCCGAATCCACAATATGCTGGAAGTACGGCTATTGTATAAAAAACTCGAGAATTACAATAAATTGTTGGAGCAGACGGTTCTGGAACGGACCTCTGAACTCCGCCATAGCGAAGCGAGTTATCGTAGTCTGGTCGAGTTGGTTTCCGATTGGTACTGGGAGCAGGATGAGACCGGTCGAATTCACCAAGGTTTCCGGTCCGGTTTTGGAGATGCTCGGCATTCGGGATGAGGCCGGCGAGGCTGAAAGCAATACTTTCAGGATGGGTGGCTGGAATGATGATGAACGAGAAGTGGTACGGGCAAAAATTGCCGACCGGCAACCATTCCTGGATTATGTCTTCAGCCGCATTAACTCAAATGGCTCGCAACAAAAATTTCAGGTGAGCGGTGAACCAATGTTCGATCGCTCCTGCCGCTTTATCGGTTACCGTGGAGTCGGCGTTCGCTTATCTCAAATAACTAATGTGGATGGCCGCTGATGTCCTTACCCCATAGTCCGACTCAGAACCATTTGCTCGCTGTGCTGCCGACCCTGGAATTGGAGTCGTTTTCGGCACATCTGGAGCTGGTTCCGATGCTGCTTGGTCAAATGCTTTATGAGCCTGGCGAGAAGTTACAACACGCCTATTTTCCAACTACCGCCATTGTATCCTTGCATTACGTCATGGAATCCGGCGCCGCTGCCGAATCTGCCGGGGTCGGCAACGAAGGCGTAGTCGGCATTGCACTATTCATGGGCGGGGAGACCACATCCAGTTCGGCTGTCGTACAGACTGCGGGCCACGGTTACCGCCTGTCGGGACGGGTACTGAAGGAGGAGTTCCAGCGCGCCGGGCTGATGCAGCGTTTATTGCTGCGCTATACGCAGGCCTTGTCCACGCAAATGTTCCAGACCGCAGCCTGCAATCGGCATCACTCCATAGAGCAGCAACTGTGCAGGTGGCTGCTATTGACGCTCGATCGCCTGCCTTCCAACGAGTTGATCATCACTCAGGAATTAGTTGCATACGCACTCGGCGTGCGCCGGGAGGGTATTACCGAGGCAGCCGGGAAATTGCAGCGTACCGGCTATATTAGTTATCGTCGCGGCCATATTGCCGTGCTTGATCGCTTGGGACTGGAGGCCAGTACTTGTGAGTGCTACTCCGTGGTCAAAAAGGAATTTAGCCGTCTGCTTTCGGATGTGCGGAATGGCGAAGGTATCAGCGCGACACACCGGAGTCGATAGAGCGTGTAAATAGAAATCATTCTTCAAAAAGGAACCTTATCATGCAACACATACCGCAAATCAATATATCGGAGGCTTCAGTCGAGCTTGGCACTAAGCCGCCCAGCAACAGGAGGGCTTATTTCGTCGGCAGCGGAATTGCCTCTCTCGCGGGTGCTGCTTTTCTTATACGGGATGGTTTAATCCCAGGCGAGGCTATTCAGATTTTTGAGGAACTTCAAGAGCAGTGGCGGTAGTTTGGATGGGGCAGGTTCAGCGGAGAAAGGCTATGTCATTCGAGGTGGCCGGATGATTGAAGAGCACTACGTCTGTACCTACGATCTCTTTGCCGGCATTCCCTCACTGACTGATCAGGCCAAGAGCGTCAAAGACGAAATTTTCGAGTTTAGCCACCGGTACGTTAGCGCCTCCAGATGCCGCCTGGTCAGGGACGGCAAAAAAGTCGATGTCTCATCGTTTGATCTGAGTGAAAAGGATCGTTTGGATTTACTCGCTCTGCTGATCCATTCTGAAGATTCACTGGGCGACAAGCGCATTGAAGACTGGTTCTCGCCAACGTTTTTCGAGAATAATTTCTGGTTGATGTGGGCGACGATGTTCGCCTTCCAGCCCTGGCATAGTGCGGTTGAACTCAAGCGCTATCTGTTGCGGTTCATTCAATTGTTTCCCGATTTCAACAAAATGGGTGGCGTTTGGCGCACGCCCTATAACCAGTATGACTCGATGATACTGCCGCTCACTACCTGGCTTAAGGCGGAAGGCGTGCATTTCTCGCTAAACACCAGGGTTACCGGACTTGATTTCGACTTAGGCGCTGACCATAGATCGGTGAAGGGCATTCGTTATACCAGCGATGACGAGAGTAATAATATTGCCGTTGCGCAGGACGATCTGGTGTTCGTTACCTTGGGGTGCATGACAGAAAATTCCAGTCTTGGCTCTATGACAGCGCCTGCCATTCTGAATTCGAAAAAATCAGGCGGTTCGTGGACGTTATGGGAAGAAATTGCCAAAGGCCGGCCGGGATTCGGACACCCCGCAGTATTTACCGATCATATTGAACAGACCAAGTGGCAGTCTTTCACCGTCACCCTAAGCGATTCAACGTTCTTTCAGTTCATAGAGGAATTTACCGGCAATGAGGCGGGTACGGGCGGATTATTTACCTTGGTAGATTCGAATTGGTTCATGAGTATCGTTCTGGCGCATCAGCCGCACTTCCTCAACCAACCCGAGAATTGCTTTGTATTTTGGGTGCTAATAAACAAAAGGCTCTAAAGTTTCATAAGCTTTATAAGTAATCGTAATTGTGGGTCACGGGGACAAACTAATGATACCATTGGGCCTAGGTGCAGAGATAGCGTTGCTCTATAAGCCTCTACATCGGTCTATACTTAACACAAACTCTTTGTTCTTGGGACGAAAAAGTCTAACTATTTAAATCTCCTAAAAATTTCACGGACAGAACGGGCTAATTTTGAGAAGTCGAAAACATGCTGGAAGTCTTACTGGATAAGGCATTCAGAAAATTTGTATGAAACTTTAGAGCCTTTTGTTTATTAGCACCCAATATACAACGGAATCGAGACGGCGACGATCAGGGTCAGCCAGGGGCTGTACCAGAGCATCACGGCAAAGAACACGAAAGAAAACAGCAAATCCATCAGCAAGGTAATGGCGTTACCGGTCAGAAAGGAACGGATATTCTCCAGCTCGCGTATCCGCGCCACCGAATCGCCGACCCGCCGCGCCTGAAAATAGGCAATCGGCAGATTCAATAAATGCCGAAACAGTCTTGCACCCAGCTCCACATCGATCTTGCTGCTGGTATGAGCGAACACCCAGGTGCGGATACCGGTCAGCGCCGCCTCGAACAGCATCGCGCAAATCAGGCCGACGGCAATGACATTTAAAGTCTTCATGGCGTGATTGACCAGCACCTTATCCATCACTACCTGAAAAAACAGCGGCGTTATCAGGCCGATGAGCTGCAAGACTAGCGAAATCAGCAGCACTTCGCCGAACAGCTTACGGTATTTAATCAGCGAGGGAATAAACCAGGTGAAGTCGAATTTGGCGGTATCGCCGGCATAACTGGCCTTGGAAGTGAGGAAAATCAGCTCGCCGGTCCAGAGGCTCAACAACTCGGCCAGGGATAAAATCGCCGGCGGCTCGTTGGGGCGCTGTATCAGCAGCTTCGCCGCAGCCAGAGGTGCGGCAGACGTGTCGCCGTTGTCCACCGCTTCGGACGATGACCCGGCATCGTACTTGGCCAGGATGAAATAGCGGCCATCCTTATCTTGAGCAATGGCGGGCAGCGGCGCAAACGGCAAGCGCCCAGGCGCCTGCTTTAAGGCCTTGGCGCTAAAGCCCAGGCTTTTCGCCGCCAGCAAAATCGTTTTGCTGTTAAAGTGAAAATGTCCGGCCGCGTTGGCTTCCGGGCTGAATTCGTGGCGCAGCTTTGCTTCGTCGGCTGGAATGCCGTGAAAGGCGGCCATCATTAATAAAGCGGAGAGTCCGCTATCGGCCGGATTCGATCCCTGTCCCAATAGCATTAGGCGGTACCGGAAAGGTAGTCCCTTGCCGGCAGAGGGGCTAAGGCTAAATCGGTGTAAACGGCGACTTTCCCGCCAATACCCATAGATATCCGCCGCAACAGGACAGTGTGTAAAGTAGCGCTTAAGCTAATCGGGCCGGTGAGTGTATAAAACAGGGGATGCACGGTGTTCCTTAACAGGGCAAGGTCTTAATTCCTAAGAGACTAAAAGAGCATAAAGCGGCTGCGTTCGCGCCAGTAGACGGAAAATGGCAAGCAAACCGACATAATCTAACATGAAAATCGCAAATTTGACTATCCCTTCGTCAATATTGCCACGCTTTTATGGCTTAGCCGAACAAACAGAAAATACTTGGAATAACCTTACGAAAAAAATGGACAACAGAAATATGGCTAGGGCATAATCTGCGGCAATTTAATGGGATTGGGACGTTAAAGGGATTTTAGACTACGCAGTTCGCAAACCACCACAATCACCCACACCTCACAGGAAGCCGTCAGGGATGAACTCGCACGACAGTGTCACAATGCGCTTGCACCACCTTGAAACCGGCGAGAAGCCCTGCATGGCGATGGAAAGCCGGCATTACGGCGCACGGGTAAACAATCCAATCCAAATCAAATTATTGCAGGATGCTTTGGTTTCATAATTATTGCGGAATATATTCAATGCAGAACTTGATAGCAAAAAAAACATTAATAAATAAATTTAAGTTTTTATTTGATAGCAGGGCAAAAGTAATTTCTGCAGGAGTGGTATTGTTTTTAGCAATACTGGCTCAAGGTGATTATAATATTTTTTCAATGAAAATCCCAGATTTTAACCAGTTGGATATTTCCCAAGGCGTTATTTATATATATAAGTATCAGCCTAGAATTGGATCGAAATTTACTTTGGTTAATTCTGATAAAAAGAAAACATTATTTAGTTGTAATATTTTTGGAGATAGCAATATTGAGTGTATACCAGAAGATAAAAAAAAAGAATACCAAGGAAAGAATGCAAGGGTGTGGTTTTATAGCTACGATGGGATGTTTTTAAAAGATAATAGACTATTACAGCTTGAGGTGGAAGGAAATATCATTATTGATTATCAGAAACAAAAGAATTTCTACTACGAATCGAGAAGCAAATACCTATATATTAGGACTTTTTTTCTATTTTTATCAATAATTTTCTTTTTTATTATTCAGTTTTCAAATAAATAAAAATCAAGCAATAGGATTTAAAACATCATGAGTCCAGCGGCTATTCAATTTATATCTTCATATGTCAACGCATTTTATTTTGGAGCATCCATAGGGCCAGATGTTGCAATTCCGTTAGCGACTTCAGATCAAAGTATTCTTATAAATGTTTATAGTGAAGTCTTGGGTAGTTTATCTATGGGTGCCGCATTAGCATCAATTGTTAGTAGTTCGCCTATATTGTTACCTTCAACTGTTACCGTTAGCGCTCTCGATTTTGGAAGGATACAATATAATATTGCAGACTCATATCGATGCCATGCTTAACCATAAAAACCAGAATATTCTATTATGGATGTAATTTGAGGAAAAATTCTATGTTGGATGCTGTATTTTCATTTTTGTTTGAATTGGTTTTTTTTCGGATAGGTAAGTGCATTTTAAAATTATTTAAATTGAAAAGTTTGTATTATAATGACAATGCAAATCCATTTTTAATATCCTTAATAGGTGTTTCTGGCTTTGTTTTTATAATTTTTTTATTAAAAACTATATTTTATAGGTAAATTATGGGAATTATATCTAACAATGCCATAAATAATTTTTTAGCAGGACTTGGGATTAACTCTGCTCTTGGAATGCCTGTTATAGGAATAGGCGGGCTGTTTTATTCTGAGAACATAGGAGGTTATCAAGATCCATATTATATTGATGGTTACAGATATAATCCTGCAGACGG
This sequence comes from uncultured Pseudomonadota bacterium, assembly GCA_963765965.1. GTDB lineage: Bacteria > Pseudomonadota > Gammaproteobacteria > Methylococcales > Methylomonadaceae > Methylomonas. Next base: position 26,739 of record CAVXZR010000076.1, on the reverse strand, counting down.
AATATGGTATTTAATTTCACCAGCTCCAGACTTAGGGCAGTTTGCTTGGGAAAATCCGGCAAGTAATCAGGCAGAACTTAATGAAATTAGTGCATTAAATATGTGGCACAATAAAATTGAAGGTCTCGGTCCTGGAGATGGTAACAAAAATAAAACAATTCCATCTCAAATCGTCAATGACCTCTACACCGCCGCCACCCAAGCCCGCCCCAGAGACCCTCTAGTCTTCGAACTCAACGGCAGCAGCCTGGAAACCACTGGCGTCAGCACCACCAATCCCGTTTACTTCGATTTTACCGGCAACGGCGTGCAAAGCGATACCCAGCAAAGGGTCAGGTCTTTCTTTGTGCATTAAACCAGCAAAGGGTCACCCATTAGCCAGCCGGTGTCAATACGTTAAAAAAAAAGCCTGCCGATAAAAATCAGCCTATATACAATCCATTCCCCAACATCCGCTCGCACCCATTATTTCTATACCTAGGAGTCTGTCGGACTTTTCGGCAAAGCTAATTGGATATAATCAGGCTATTTGTTGACTATATTTGGTAAAATAGCGACATATTCAACACAGATAGCTACAGGTTTTCATTTTATGAGTCGCTTCATCCAAGTCAGTCGTCAGCAACTATACCTGCTACCACCGTCGATCGATGAGTGGTTGCCGGAAAACCACTTGGCCCGATTTATCGCTGAAGTCATAGATCAACTGGACTTGAGCCGACTAACTAACCGTTACACCGGACGTGGCTCTGCAACGCGATAAGGTGCGCCAAATAGGATGCTGCCGTCAGGCGCATCAATCGCGTTCGATGCAGGTAAACCTCGTAAAAGATGATTTGAGCCAAATTAGAGACGCACTACCATTAATCCCATTTTCGTTACGCCGTAACGCCAAAACCATCCCCATGGCGTTCGGCCATTCTTTACACCTGTTCTCAAGCATTTTTGTACCGGATTTTTTCCGTTCATCCATATTTTTTTGCCGTTTTTTTCACAGTTTCCACCGGCCAAAAGCAATCGCGTGGCCTTAATCGAAAAACAAATGTTTAATCGTAGCGGTTTCATCATTCACGGTGATAACTCAGCTGGGAACCAGACCGCTTCTGAAGGATGCCCCGTTCTTAAAAAGACTATCCGTGACAAAATTGGCAATAGCGGAGATAACGTTCTCAAGGTTGTGCAATGAATCAGCGATTCAAATTTCCTGTTGGCGTTATTATGTTGTTAATGATGGCTAAGCATTACAAATGCTGCCCCTCCACCAACCTTTGTCGCTTCTCAAGGTGAAACGCTTATAAGCATTACTGCGGGCAAACTGTTGGCAGAGGTAAAGATCAACACGCATGAAGTTCAAATCGGAAAACCGAGCGACGGAAGACCGCAGACTATTCAGTCAAGTTGCACATACAGCAAGTATCCTTGAAGCACAGTAGATCGTTTCGAGATAAGAGTGAACGGGAATCCAATATTTATTCCACGATCAGTTTTCTGTGACCTTGCGGATTTGAACGCGTAAGTCGTAATCCATAAGGCCGTAGGGCGGAACCTGAAAGGGTTCCGCCAATTCGAAGCCGGTGAGCGTTCACATTTGCTGGATAAAATGATCGGTTGGAAAAATTGTCGGTTTGTTGATGACCCGCGATGGTGGATCGCCTGTCGGCATCCACCCTACGTACGAATGGCTGTCTATAAACTTCTTGATGTCAAGAAGGACATACCACCTATATTCAAGGGCCAGCATGATGTCGGCGTGCTTTTAAATGCACTTAAAACGATGTATAGATAACGGTTTACGGATTGCCGGTTTTCCAGGATTGAGCATATTCCTAAATTTTTACCTAAGCGGCCCAGCGCACAGACTACGTCACAAAAAACCTCTATTCTTAATTTTATTTATTATTGACTGATAAAGTTAAATAATTTTAGGCAAGTACCCACTAATTGGAGAAAGTGTCATGAGTAAAGCACCGAAGAGCAATAAAGAAAACAAGAAAAAACCCGCGCTTAGCCCGAAAGAAAAAAAGGCTGTGAAGAAATCAAAAAAAGAATCTCATGCTTCTATGAGCGACTTGCTTACAGGCAAATAACGCGGCGTCAACGAGTTCTACAGGCACCGCCACCTTTGAATGTTACGGAAATCAAGCGTTCAAGACTTGTCAACAGCCCTAATTGTTAACGTTACGTTGCTACTCCCACCGGGCCTAATCCGTCACCCATGTGGAATCGACTAATTGCTCATCCAATTCTTTACCGGGGGCGCATTGGTCTGAGAAATAGCGGGCTGCATTCGGCCCCGCGAATTTAAGCTGCATGTAGGGGCCGGAATAGTATTCAAGGGCGTTTTTTCTTGCGATGTTAGCCGGGACGCCTAGGAGCTTTGCTGTGCGGTAGTTTCTTTGGACGGCCTCGCATTCCGTTATGGCTTCGTTAAGTTCGCCGCGCACATGCATGCTTTCATGGGTAAGCGTATTCAGGCTATGTAATTCAGACTGACTTGCACGGGCAGGATGGTCAAGATAGTCCATAAGTCTTTCGCACTCCGGGGGCTGGAAAACTATTTTCCCGTCATTTGGATTAGCGTGGCTAAATGTAGGTTCGCTGTCGAATATGGAATCAAAACCCGTGTTGCAATGCACTTTGGCGGGATGATAATCGGCTAATTCTGTGGCAATGGATGATAAATAGCGCTCAAAGTGCCAGTAATGAATAGGTGGCCAAGCAAATAACAAGGCTAAGACCACCAAAAGCGCCAGATAGGGTTTATATACCGGCGTGAGGTCAGGCGTGTCGTAACCTAGCCGCGCCACCTTGTGACGTTGGCACTCACGGAAAATTAACCAACAGAAAAACAGCGAAGCCAGAATCCAGAGCATGGCGGTAGCGTTACGTAGCTAGATTGATTGAATTAAGTTTCACTTGATGGCTCTCCGCCAGGCTATATAAAAAATAATATCCCAGTTATCGATAACAATCTGTGAACTTATTCCGTTGTATTGAAGCGATAAGTTAAAACGTGACGTTCATCATAAAGACGCAATCCTCTGAATGTCTTTTTCACCTATGCCGAACAACAGTTCAAGGGCGCAGAGCGCAGTGCAAGCAAATCGAGCCGGCGCCTGGATTAACCGTTTTACAAACCGTTTAAAGGATAACGATACTAACCGGCTGTAATCTTTCGCCCTCCGGTATATTCAGGTTACCTGAACATCTTGGATGATCGTGGTTTTCACTTGATGGGCGAAAATTAATTGATATTGGGTTAAAATCCCTAATTACATAAACAGTTGAGGAATCGACAGGTGTTTGAGGTCATAAAAAACGGCGGCTGGATGATGATTCCCATCATCCTGTGTTCAATTGTAGCCATGGCGATTATAGGCGAACGCTTCTGGTCCCTGCAGCGCAAACGTATTCTCCCCAAAGAGTTAGTCCCCTATATCTGGCAACTGCATCGGGAAAAAAAGCTGGATGACCACAGCATCCGCCGCATTAAACTCAGTTCGCCGCTGGGAAGAATTCTGGCGGCCGGTTTGGTTAACCGCAAACACGGCCGGGAAATGATGAGAGCCAGTATCGAAGAAGTCGGCCGGCAAGTGGCTCACGAACTGGAACGTTATCTCAACGCGCTGGGCAGTCTGGCATCTATTGCGCCTTTGCTGGGTTTGCTAGGCACAGTTAACGGCATTATCCGGGTATTTTCCGATATTGCCGTGGGCGGCATGGGCGATCCTGCCGTGTTGAGCCGCGGCATTTCCGAAGCGCTGATTTGTACTGCCTCGGGATTGGCAGTGGCCATTCCCAGCCTGTTTTTTCACCGTTATTTCGAACGCCTGGTTGACGACCACGTGATACGCATGGAAGAAGAATCGCTGCGGTTGATCGATATTATGCAGGGCGACAGAGAGGACATCTGATGGAGTTTCGCCGCAGAAGAAAGGCGCCGGTCGAGATCGGCCTGATTCCCATGATCGATGTGTTGCTGGTGTTGCTGTTTTTCTTTATGGTGGCAACCACTTTTCGTCATCATACCGATTTAAAAATCAATCTGCCGGAGGCGGGCGGCACAGAGACTGAGCAGCAAGGCAAAGTGATCAATCTGTATATCGACGCCAAGGGGCTCTACGCTCTGGCCGATGCGGACGAACAGGTTAAACAATTGCCGAAGCAGGATCTGGAAAGTCTAAAAACCGCATTGTCGCAACTGGCCGGAGAATCCCGGCAACTGCCTTTTATTATCAGCGCTGACGGCAAGACCCCGCACCAGTCGGTGGTCAGTGCCCTGGATGTGGCCAATCAATTGGGATTTCATCATATTACCTTTGCGATAAACCCACCGGAGAAATAATGAAAAATTCGCTGGCCAGATGGTTTGAGGAGCATTGGTATAAGGAAATGTATATTTCCGCCTGGTTTATGCCTTTGTCCATGTTCTATGTTGACGCTATTCGCCTGCGACGATTTTTATACCGGATCGGCGTGCTGAAACAGAGCAAGCTGCCGGTGCCGGTGATCATTGTCGGTAATATTACCGTGGGCGGCACAGGCAAAACACCGCTGGTCATCCGTCTGGTAGAACTGTTAAAACAACAGGGCTATAAACCCGGCGTCATTAGCCGCGGTTATGCCGGTAAAGCCAACCAAACGCCGCAAGCCGTTTCGGCGGAGAGCGACACTGTACTGGTCGGCGATGAGGCCGTGGTACTGGCCAGACGTTGCGACTGTCCGGTGGCTATCTGTGCTGACCGGCTGGCGGCGGCCAGACTATTGCTGGCAGATCAAGCCTGCGATGTGATTATTTCAGACGACGGTTTGCAGCATTACGCCTTGCAACGCGATATCGAAATCGTGGTGATAGACGGCGAACGCCGCTTCGGCAATGGGTATTGCCTGCCGGTCGGACCGTTGCGAGAGCCGCCGGAACGCATTAAACAGGTGGATCTGGTGGTGGTAAACGGCGGTAAGGATTTACATCCGGATGAGTTTGCCATGCATTGCCGGGGTGATGAACTGGTCAATCTGCTTACCGGCGAACGCAAACCCTTGGCCGAGTTTCAATCGGTCGCGTGTCATGCGCTGGCAGGCATTGGCAATCCGGGGCGTTTTTTTAAGCAACTTACCTTGGCCGGTATCGATTGTACTACCCATGCGTTTACCGATCACTATGCCTTTACGGCTGCCGATCTTAAGTTCAAGGATGATAAGCCGTTAATTATGACCGAAAAAGATGCCGTTAAATGCCGTCGCTTCGCCGCAGCCGGACACTGGTATCTACCTGTCGATGCCGAACTGCCCGAGGCATTTTTCCAACAATTTCTTAAATTACTTAAAACTAAAATTCATGGATAAAAAACTGCTCGATATACTGGCATGCCCGCTTTGCAAAAGCCCGTTGATCTACGACAAAGATAACCAGGAACTGATTTGCAAAGCCGATAATCTGGCGTTTCCGATCCGCGACGAGATTCCCGTTATGCTGGAAGACGAAGCGCGTGAATTAAGCTACGAAGAAAGCGAAGCCCTACGCAAATGAAAACCGCTTTTAAAGTGGTGATACCGGCTCGCTATGCCTCGACGCGTTTGCCCGGCAAACCCTTGTTGGACATTGCAGGTAAACCGATGATTGCTCATGTGTGTCAGCGAGCCCTGGAGGCGGAAGCCGAACAAGTGGTCGTCGCCACCGACGATAGCCGCATTTTCGAGACTGTCGGCGCTCTTGGCCTACAGGTGGTGATGACAGATCCCGGCCATCAGTCCGGAACGGAACGGATTGCCGAGGTGGCAAGGGTTATGGGTTGGCAGGAAGAGGTTATCGTCGTCAATTTGCAAGGCGATGAGCCCTTGATTCCGCCGGCTTATATCAATGATGTGGCGCAAGCCCTGGCTAGCCAGCATCAGGCCGGTATAGCGACACTGGCGGCAAAGATTGTCGATTCCGAAGAAATTTTCAATCCCAACGCCGTGAAAGTGGTATTGGACAAGGATGGCTATGCCTTATATTTCAGCCGGGCTCCCATCCCCTGGAATCGGGCCGCTTTTCCGGATAAATACGCAACTTCGCTGTCGCCGCTGCCGCATTTGCGGCATATCGGCATGTATGCTTATACCGTGGGTTTTTTACAGCGCTATTGCAGTTGGCCGCCATCGCAGCTAGAAAGCGTGGAAGCCTTGGAACAACTGCGAATTCTCTGGCAAGGCGAAAAAATACGCGTGGGAATAGTGGCCGGACTGCCGGAAGCTGGCGTGGATACCGAAGACGATTTAAAGCGCGTGACTCGGCGCCTGCTAAATGCCGAGTAACTTCAATAAAAATAAATCGATGAACTCTGTAGGATAGGCGCTATTAATGCCAACGAAGGTAAAATTGTCGGATAACGATCAGCTATCGGCTTATTGTCTGTGTTGAATTAAGGCCGGCTTTAGATCTTAGTTGGGTTTCTCGATTTATTCCTCACAAGTCCCACCACTTCAGAGGGCATGCAAAGCCGGGGGAGGCAGTTAATAACTCAATATGAAATGCAGCAGAACCAGTTGCAAAACACATGTTTTCCGTCACCTCAAAAGTTTGGTTTTGACTGCCTCCCCCGATTTTGCATGCTCTCCAACCACTCTTTTAGCAATGTTCAATACCCCGGCAACTTGAAGGGGTGGCGCAAGAGGTGGAAGATACGATCGTTAAAATCATGAAGGAGGCTACCTCCGCCTGAATTGGTCTTTAACCACTTCACAATTGTCCTGGCGATGGCATTATTTGATACCTGAATTGTCCATGCGGTAAGGTCTGGATAAGCACTTAGAGTTTTCCTTAATATCACCAAAGCCCTTTTGGATCTTGCCGAAATCTTTTCATGGATTTGCACTGCATCACTGACGCGCTTGTTAATAAGCAAAGGATTTCCCTAATTTAATGTGCAAGGAATATCTTTATGATTGGGGTTAAACATTCGCGCCCAAGCAACAATCTCTGCGGCAGGCATCGGTCGGGCTATGACATAGCCTTGCCCAATATCGCACCCCATCTCGCTCAGAGCCTGAAATTGCTCTTCGGTTTCTATGCCTTCGGCAACAGTTGCGAGGCCAAAGGTACGTGCCAAAGCAATAACCCCTTGCACAATGACTTGATCCTGTTTATTTATCAGCATGTTTTGCACAAAGCTTTTGTCTATTTTTAGCGTGTTAGCAGGCAGTTTGCTTAGATTGGCCAATGAGGAATAACCGACACCGAAATCGTCTATAGCAAAGTCAACCCCTAAAGCCTCACAGGCTGAAATAATCCCGGAAACACGGAAAATGGCAGATAAGGCGGCGGTTTCCAGGATTTCTATCTGTAGTTGATTAGGCCAAACATCGGTATGTTCGGTCAATTTCTGATGAAGTTGATCGACAAATCCTGTGGATAGCAGGTGAAAAACAGAGATATTGATACTAACATCAAGTTTCAAACCGGCTTTGCTCCAGGCATCCAGTTGCTTGAAAGCGGTTTCGATGACCCATTCGCCGAAATGGATGTCCAGATCGCAGTTTTCGATATACGGCAAGAACTCTTCAGGCAACAATAATCCCCGCTCCGGATGACGCCAACGAATTAAAGCTTCGACACCCAGCAATCGATTAGTGTTCAAATCGATCTTCGGTTGGTAAAACAATTCGAATTCCCGGGCCGAAAGTCCCTTTTGAATACGAATCCTATGTTCACGGCGTGTGGATAAGTAGTTATTCAGCTTAAGGTCATAGATATGATAGCGGTTCTTCCCGAATTGTTTAGCCGACTGCATGCCCTGCTCGGCATGTCGAATCAAGTTATCCGGCACTTCATCATCAAGCGGATAAAGGGTTACGCCAATGCTGGCCGTGATTGTCAACGCCTGCTCCTGGAGTGGAATGGGTTGTGAAATCACGTTTAACAGCCTATCGAGACTAATGGCGCACTCACCGATATTTTCAATACCCTTAAGTAGTACGACAAATTCATCGCCGTTGAGGCGAGCTACAGTATCGGCGCCTCGTAATGTCTGACTGATCCGTCTGGCAACTTCGATCAATAGCATATCGCCCTGATTATAACCCAAGTTCTCATTAACAGCATTAAAACCATCCAGATCGAGGTAACAGATGGCTAGCAATTTTTGTTCGCGCTTGGTCTGCGATATGGCCTGTTGCATACGATCGAGCAGTAATGCCCGATTGGGAATACCGGTTAGTGCATCGTAGTGGGCAATGTGTTCGAGTTGCTTTTCCTGTTGTTTTTGAATAGTGATGTCAGAGGAAATCCCGACATAGTGCGTAACAACGCCTTTTTCATCGGTAATAGCTGAAACGGTAGTGCGTTCCGGGTAGATATCGCCATTTTTTCGGCGGGTTAAAAGTTCGCCTTCCCAGTGGCCGGTGGTATTGATGGTATGCCACATTTTCGCATAAAGTTCCTTATCCTGTAGCCCGGATTGGAGAATGCGCGGGTTTTTTCCCAGCACTTCCGAACGCGAATAGCCGGTAATTTGACTGAAAGCATCATTGACATCAATGATATTGTGATCGATATCGGTGATCATAATGCTAACTGCGGCCGTTTCATACACATGTGCGGTAAGTCGCAGCCTTTCATCGATGCGCTTTCGTTCGGTGATGTCTATGATGGTGGCATGGAAGTTCTGTTGCCGATCTGTTTTAGCAATTATCTCGATCAATATCCAGATCAATTGCCCCTCGACTTCTATTGCAATTTCGCAGCTTTCGTTCTGGTCGCTAACTATCGCTAATTTCATAAATGCATCAAATACAGGCAGCGATCCTTCGCGAAGCATCGCAGCAAAACGCTGATGAAACAACTCTGCTCTAGGCACCCCCAGCAACTGGCAGGATGCGTGATTGGCATTAATAATATGGCTGTCTGCGTCCATTGTTATATATGCAACAGGCGCATTATCGTAGATACTATTGTAACGCTCTAAAACACTATCGAGTTCGGTTTGGGAAACATAGAGTTCTTCATTTTTCATTAGCTTGCAACACTGTTTGCGGAAATAGAATTTGTATTTAAACCAATATACTCATATCGGAAGGGTTAATTGCCATATAATATGCATAATGCTCATTCTTAAACCTCTTTAATAGAGAGGGGTTAAAGGAGGACTTGTTAAATAAATCCCCGTTGGCCTCATCAATGTGCTCTATTCCTTTTTCAAAGGGGAGAGTAGTTTTTACTTTACAACGGCGAAACAGATGAGGGATTTCTAAAAACAGAACATTCTAAAGTAGAGTTCGGTTAAATTTTATCTTAACATTTCGTCACGATTCAGCGTATTGTCGGCAGTGCATTCAGCCGGAACCAAAGTGGACTGAGTTGCAATCCCGTAATGATCCCAAAAAACATTATTACAATAAAGTTAAATAAAAAACTTTTATTGAATTAGAGGCTTGCGAAAACCGGAGTTGGGTTTGCGCATCCATGATACTCAAGGATGCCGTGTTTTTACGACATGTAAACAAGGCTTGTTTCCAGCAGTAATCCTGGCGTTTCTGAACAATGCCTGATATTGCAGCACATTCTAGGGCTTTTCGGTTGCCTGAAATTTGAGGTAAATCACATTTAGAGACCAGATTCTACAAGGAGACGAGCAAAAAAACTAAACATCAACTATTGTTAACGATCAGGCTTTGCATACATTCTTTCATGAGATTTGTTATGAATTGGCAAAAAACGAAGATTACAAAACAGCCATTTTTAATCGCGGTCATAGCAGTTGTCTGGCTCAGCGGTTGCGCGAGTGCCAACTTTCGGGAAGCAGAGCAACATGATCCCTGGCAGGATTGGAACAAGAGTGTCCAATCATTTAACGACAGCTTCGACAAACACATTTTAAAACCGGTTGCTTTAGAGTATCTGGATGTCACCAATGCCGCCATTGACCAGGGCGTGTCAAACTTTTTCTTGAACATTAATGATATAGCCGTCACCGTCAACGATTTTTTACAGCTTAAATTTTTACACAGCGGCATCGATGTCAGCCGGTTTATCATCAATACCACATTGGGCATAGGCGGTATTTTCGACTGGGCCAGCAAAATCGGCCTGACCAAACATCAAGAAGATGTCGGTCAAACTTTGGGCTTTTGGGGAATACCTTCCGGACCGTACTGGGTTCTGCCGTTTTTTGGCCCCAGTACGCCAAGAGAGGCGGCAGGCTTGCTGGGCGATGCCTTGCTGGATCCGTTAACCTATGTGGGCATTTTCGGCGGTATTGCCGGTTTTGCCGCAACTGCGGTCACCAGCGCGCTGGATGCGACGGATTATCGTGTCGGCTTAATGTCAAAAGAACATATGGTGAACGAAGCGACCATGCCAGGTGATCGCTACGATTTTATAAAAAGCTCCTATCTGCAACATCGGGATTATCTGATCCACGATGGTAAACCGGATCAAAATGATCCTTTGTCCGACGATTTTGAATAAACAGGTTGCAGTTTTGGGGCTGAGAAAACGCTAAAAGTTGAATCCTGTTCAAACGGAGTGGGACGGGGTATATACCCAATGCCGTTAAGTTAATAGGATCGTAGGGTGGATGCCGATAGGCGATCCACCATCGCCGGCCACCAACAATCCGAACCCATTTCCAACAGGCCGCTACACAAACACAGCGAACGTTCATTGGCTTCGATTCGGTGGAACCCTTGCCAAGTTCCACCCTACGGTCCTGCGCAACGACCCAAATCCAGAGTCAACTCAAAGCCACGCCGTCAATATAAGTGAAGCTTAACTTAACGGCATTGAGTATATACCCCATCCCGCTTTGGAAAACCCGGAAAGTTGAAAGCTGTTCAAATCCCATTTTTAACTTTGGGCAATATTGGGGTACCTTTTTTTCGCAGCAACCCAACGTTCTAAGCAATAAATATCATCAAGCAGCCGAATCACCATACAGCAATTGCTGAGGCAGGTTGTTCACCGGCAGGTTTGTAGGATTATCGATCCCTTGCGGATAATTGATTTGCCAGGCACGGTCAAAAACATCTCCCAGCCAAGGGCTCACCGGCGGATTACCGCCCAGGGCAGCGGTCAAATCCGGGATTTTGCCGTGATGCCAGCAAATCAACACCAGCTTACCTGCATATTTGGAGTTTTGCAGGATATCATCGGCAACTTGCTGAAAATCCTCGTCCGCATGTTTGGAGTCAATTTCAAGGTTCAAAGCTTGTGAAAGCGGGGTTATGGTCTCCACCGGCCGGTTGCTGTGATGCGACGCCTGAGTCGCAAACAGAAAATTAGGTTTGCCGAATGTGGCAGGGATATACGCCGCCAGAGCACCAGCGCGTTCGTAGCCGCGTGCCGACAGATTGATGTCGTCGCCTTCATTATCCGTGGCAGGGTCGCCGGGTTTTTCGCCATGACGGATTATGATCACTTGTTTTGGTAAAGTTCCCATAGTATCTCTCCTAATTATGATTTGTTTAAATCACCGCACGGAAATAGCGCATTTTCTAGAAAAATAGAAATCCTTCCGTACTGTAAAGCATAACAAAAATAATGGTATGGGTGTTTTATTATGATACCGGCAACATAGAAGTTTTATCAGCCCATGTATCAACAGAATCCTTAACTTAGAAGTTTGCACCCATGCCGGCAATTTCCTTTTAACTGAGTTGGACGGGGTGCATACCCCGTCCCAAATCACCCAAATCATTTGCAGGTTGTTGCGTAAGCGAAAAAACGCCGCATGTATTCTCAACATCAAGGATCTGCGAAACTAAGAGCTGCGGTGTGGATGCGATGGTGTGAGTGATCATCTATCCGGTAAAATAGAGATCGAGAAGTCGTGTCCCATCTTGCCGAACAGACTATTCTTTGAAATAATTAAAACTGCGTGGCTCTATATTGTAAGGAAGCAATTTTTCGTAATCCTCGACAGATTTGCACTTGGGCAGTTCGGTCTAGATGTGGTGAAGATAAAAAACAGGGATCATGATAATTCAGCTTGGCTGATTCAATCAGACTGTAAGTCGAAGCAGACGCTTTGGCAATACAAAAACTCAATCATCGTCCCCGGAAAACACTCAACTACAAAACACAACATTCGGTCTTCTTTGCTGATACTTTATGATAACTAGGATTGCACTTCGGAGTTGAATCCACCGTTTGGCTAATATTCGCCAAATCGCTGAAACGGGGGGCAATTATAATTCTATCGGCGCACTAACTAAAGTTATCAAAGCAATCGATTTGTCTATGCACATTAAACTGGTCACGGAACATGAGTAAAGATTTAGCCAATGTATGTAATTTTTTAACACATGGCGTTTACGTCATTGCAGTTAAAGATAAAGAGCGCGAGCATGCATTTACTGCCGCTTGGGTAATGCAGGTATCATTTGATCCGCCATTACTCGCGTTCAGCATTAATCCGCAACACTATTCCTATCAGATTTTAAAAGGTGGCGGGCAATGTAGCATTAATGTTTTGGCCAAAGGGCAATTAACCGTTGCCGCACATTTTGGCGATTCTACTATTCGCGAGAAAATGGCAGGGTACAGTTGGCATCCGGCACAAAGTGGTGTGCCGGTGTTGAACGAAGCGTTAGCCTATTTTGATTGTATTGTTAGTCATAGTACGCCGGCAGGAGATCATGAAATTGTAATTGTTCAGGTGTTGGACGCGGATGTTCTGAATGCCGGCGTACCTATGCACTATAGCGATACCGGGAATATGGATGGTGCAGATGAATTGTATGCTTAACGATTGAGGCAGATGTTATTTCTATGAACGATCCGGAGCGAAGTTGGCGATAGCTTAGAGCTCATTTTTATATCAATGTGAGCTTATGGCCCAAAAATGAAGGAATCGTTGCCGTACCCCTTATATGCAGGATGCCGGTAAAATTCTTTGCGTCATGAAAAAATTGCATGAGGATTTTGCGGTAGCCATGTGATTGTTATCGGTCTAAACCGGAAACTATTTATCTGAGAAACTATAGCTAAATAAAGCGACGCGATTATTGACAAAGCATCACGAACACCTCCCGTAGTATGTTATTAATAGTTACGTAGGATGACCGAATGAATCATGAATACTTTATGCGCAGAGCCATAGAACTGGCTTTAGAAGTCCCGCAATTTCCGTTTGGAGCAGTCATCGTAAAACGAGCAACCGGTGAGATTGTTGCTGAAGGCTTTAATCAGTCCGCACTTAATCCGACTTTTCATGGCGAAATGGTGGCAATTAACCGTTGCGCCGAATTTCAGCGGTCCACGGATTGGTCCGAATTTGATCTGTATACGACAGCAGAGCCGTGCCCTATGTGTCAAAGCGCCATTCAATGGGCAGGTATTGGCTCCGTTTATTATGGAACGTCTATCCCTTATTTAAAAGAACATAATTGGCACCAAATTAATATTCGCGCATCTGAAGTGATTGCTCAAACCACCTTTCGTAAGACTACTATTGTTGGCGGTATTTTGGAGGCCGAATGCAATGCTCTATTCGACAATGCACCAAGAGGTCTATTTCATCAACAGATTTAACCAGCAACACTCGACATTATTGCCGCCAATATCAATACAACCCCAATTGCACCTGCGCCACTTCCGACATCATTTCCCGCGACCAGGGCGGGTCCAATACCACTTCGACATTCACCGAACGCACACCCGGCAATGCCCGTATCGATTTTTCCACGTCGCCCTGTATGACCGGCCCCATGCCGCAACCGGGGGCGGTTAAAGTCATTTGGATATGCACATCGTTGCCGCCCTCGGGATTGGCAGTTACAGTGCAAAGGTAAACCAGGCCCAAGTCGACTATATTGACGGGAATTTCCGGATCGTAGACGGTTTTCATCACTTCCCAGCAATTTTTTTCAACGGCCTTGCTGTCGGTTTCTTCGACCAGGGTATGCAATTCCTGAGCTTCTTTCCCTAGCGCATCGGCATCGGCTCCGGCTATCCTGACCATATGACCGTAATCGGTAATGACAGTGTAGTTGCTGCCCAAAGACTGGTGGATGGTGACTTCCTGACCCTTTTGCAAAGTACCCGGATAACCATCCGGAATGGTGACAATGTTGACATCACGGGTTAAGAAAACGACTTCTCTATCTGCCATAGTGCGCCTTAAAGTTTAAAAGATTGTGCGTCGATAATCCGGCCGGTCACGCCGATACTTGCGGCACCGAATAAATAAGCATAAACAGGCTCAAGACTGCTCATCGCCGGCATTTTGCTTTTATCTTCGGCAGGATATGCCTTTTTCCGGACCGGGGAATCGACCGGCCCCGGCACCAGAGTATTAACACGAATTTTTTGGCCTGCTTCAAGCTCTTCGGCCAGGATTTTTGCCAAGCCTTCCAAGGCGATTTTCGATACGCCGTAGGCGCCGGCATAAGCCTGCGGTTTCCGGACAGCCGAATCGGATGTAAATACTATCGTAGCCTTTGGGCTTTTTTTCAAAACCGGCAACAGCACCCGGCTGAGTAAAAAAGCGGCATTCAGGTTAACATTCAGGGTGTGACCCCAGTCCTGAGTCTTTTGATTGGCAATCGGCGTGTAAGCGCTAAATTCGACCGCAGAATGCAATAAGCCTTGCAGGGAACCGTAATGGTTTTCTATGGCATCGGCCAGGTCCTGATACTGTTCCTCGTTTGCTCCGGCCAGATCGAAGGGATAGAGCATGGGTTCAGAGCCATTCGCCGCAACGATGGCATCGTAGATTTTTTCCAGCTTGGGAATGCTTTTATCCAGAAGAATAATTTGCGCGCCCAGTTTAGCCAGCGTCAGGGCCGCTGTGCCGCCCAGACCGCCACCGGCGCCGGTGATCAGTATGACTTGTTGAGTTAGTGGCATTGTGAAGAATCGATCCATTGCAGCAATTGTTGTGGATGCTCGATTAACGCATCGGCGCCCCAGTCTTCCGGTTGTTCGTCAGCCTGAACATAGCCGTACAAGGCTGCCAGCGTTTTCATGTTAGCCAATTTCCCGGCGGTAATATCATGCGAAGCATCGCCGATATAGACGCAGTTTACCGGTTTGACGCCTGCCAGTTTACAAGCTTCCAGCATCGGCTGCGGGTGCGGCTTGGTATAGGGCGTGGTATCGCCGCTGACGATACAGGCGGCTCGGCGGTCCAATTGCAATGCCGCCATCAACGGCAGGGTAAAACGCTGGCGTTTATTGGTAACCACGCCCCATTTCAAACCCAGACGCTCAATTGCATCCAAAGTTTCGGCAATGCCTGCAAAAAATCGGCTATGTTCGGCAATATTGTTTTGATAGCAATCCAGCATGAACTCCAGCAGTTGGCTTTTTAAAGCCGGACCGGCATCTACTGCTGCGTAATCGATCATTGCCAGCGCGCCTTTAGAAATCAGCGGCTTGACGGCAAGATCATCGATTTGTAAAAAACCGTGCGCAATTAATGACTTGTTCAGGCAGGCGATCAAATCCGGCGCGGTATCGACCAGCGTACCGTCGAGATCGAACAAAACGCAATCCAGTTTGAAATCGGTCATTGATTATTCCGGCTTGACGAATGCGGCAATGTAGTTGACATCGATATCTTTGCCCAAATAGAAAGTCTTCTTGAACGGGTTATATTCGATACCGATCAAAGCCTGTAGTTCCAATCCGGCATGCCGTGCCATTCGGCTCAGTTCGGAGGGTTTGATAAAGGTTTTATAATCGTGCGTACCTTTGGGCACCATTTTCAACAGATGTTCGGCAGCCAGGATAGCCAGCAGATAGGCTTTAGGCACCCGGTTCAAGGTTGAAAAAAACACCATGCCGCCGGGCTTGACCAGTCCGGCGCACGCAAGAACAATGGATTCCGGGTCCGGTACATGTTCCAGCATTTCCATGCAGGTGACATGATCGAAAGCCGCAGGTTGCTGTTCGGCCAAATCTTCGGTGCTGATTTTTTGGTAACTAACCGTCAGACCGGATTCCAAACTATGTAAATCGGCGATGTCGATTAAATCTTTGCTGAGATCTATCCCTAAGGCATCGGCGCCGGCTTTTACCAGCGCCTCGGTCAAAATGCCGCCGCCGCAGCCGACATCCACCACGCGTTTGCCATGCAGCGGCGCATGCTGCTGTATGAATTGTATGCGCAGAGGGTTAACGTCATGCAAAGTCTTGAACTCGCCGGTCTCATCCCACCAACGCTCGGCTTGCGAGCCGAATTTATGAATTTCGTGAGGATGTACGTTTTTAATCGCAGTCATAATGGCATACCTTTAAATTGGGTATAGTTTACTATATTACTAGGTTATTAGAAATTGGCTTGTATTGAATGTTGTTTAACCGCTTGCAATCAGGGTTTTATAGGATGCGCTCCTTGACGCAGGCTGCATCCTACAAGTTATCCTAAATTTACGCTGAATAATTACTTTTCCAGCAATCTTTGCTGCCACACCGAAACCCTCTGCCTGAGATCCTGCAAGTCCAGTGTAGTTAACTGGCGTTTATTCAGTAATTGTTTACCGGCAACCCAGACATCGGTGATTTGATGACGGCTGGCGGCATAAACGATTTGCGCCAGGGGATTAAACACCGGCTGGGTTTCCACTTCGCTCAAATCGATAGCCACGACATCAGCGGCTTTACCAACTTCAAGAGAACCGATTTCCGCTTCCAGCCCCAAGGCTTTGGCTCCATTGATGGTTGCCATTTTCAAAGCAACCATAGCCGGCACCGCACCGGCATTACCGGAAACGCCTTTTGCCAGCAAAGCGGCGGTGCGCATTTCCGCCAGCATGTCCTGATCGTTATTACTGGCGGCGCCATCAGTACCCAAAGCCACGTTTATACCGGCTGCCAGGCATTTCGCGACCGGACAAAAGCCGCTGGCCAGTTTCAAATTCGATTCGGGACAATGGATGATGTGTCCGCCGCTTTGCGCATACAGACTTATTTCCGCGTCCGATAATTGCGTCATGTGAACGGCCATAAAAGAGGGTGTAATCAAGCCCATGTCATACAGGCGTTGTAGCGGTGTTTGTCCGGTTTTTTGCTGCTGTTCCAGAACTTCATGCTGGGTTTCATGCAAATGCATATGGATCGACAAATCCATTTCGTCGGCAAAGGTGAGCATTTTTCGTAATGGTTCATCGGAGACGGTATAGGGCGCATGCGGTGCAAACGAAGTGGTGATCAAGCGTTCGTTTCGCAATGTTTCATGTAATGCCAGGCCTTTGGCTAGATAGGCATCGGCATTTTCCGCCCAAACTGTCGGAAAATCGAAAACAATCAGGCCGATATTGGCGCGTATCCCATGCTGCATGGCCTGCTGGGCCACCACTTCCGGGAAAAAATACATATCGTTAAAACAGGTGGTGCCGCCGCGCAGCATTTCGGCAATCGCCAAATCCGCGCCATCCCTGACAAAGGATTCGCTCACCCACTTTTGCTCGGCAGGCCAGATGTGATTTTGCAACCAGTCCATCAAGGGCAAATCGTCGGCAAGACCGGACAGCAAGGCCATCGGCGCATGGGTATGGGCATTGATCATGCCGGGTATCAAGGCATGACTGTCCAGTTTCTCCAGGGTACGCGGCTGGTATTTGCTCAAGGCTTCCCCGCTGTCCAGCAGATCGACTATTCGACCGGCTTCAATGACTAAACTATGGTTTTCCAAGATTACGGATGCCGGTTCAACGGGTATAATCCATCGTGCTTGAATAATGAGATCGACCTGCATGTTTTTTCCTCGGCCAAAAAATGCAGATTATACCTTGTCAACTCCATCTATTATCCCTATTGAGGTTTTTTACCGAATGAGCGACTCCAAGCAATTATCCGTGCAGGCCCTGCAATGGACCGGGCACAGTCTGAAAATATTGGATCAACGTCAGTTGCCCGAGCAAATTTGCTACGATGAATACCGGGATGCAGCCGGGGTTAGCGAAGCCATCCGCTCTATGCGAGTTCGCGGCGCACCGGCGATAGGCATAGCTGCCGCATACGGCGTGGTCCTGTCCGCGCAGCAGCATTATCCCGCCGCCGATTGGCAAACACGAGTCAAAGCGGATATACAAATCCTGGCCGAATCACGGCCCACTGCCGTCAATCTGTTCTGGGCATTGGACAAAATGCGCAGGCAATTGGCCGAAAACTCTGACGATCCAATCGCTGCGCTTAGCCTGACTGCTGAAACCATCCATGATGATGACATCAAAGCCAATCATGCCATGGGCGAGCGCGGCGCCGATCTGCTCGGCGGGGCAGGGGCGGTTTTGACGCATTGCAACGCCGGAGCCTTGGCTACCGGCGGTTACGGAACGGCTCTGGGCGTGATTCGCAGCGCTTACAAACGCGGTAGACTGCAAAACATTTATGCCGATGAAACCCGGCCCTGGCTGCAAGGCGCACGTCTGACCGTTTGGGAACTGGCGCAGGACGGTATCCCGGCCACGCTGATCGCCGATGCCGCAGCAGCCTGGCTGATGAAATCCGGCAAGGTGGACTGGGTGATTGTCGGCGCCGACCGCATTGCCGCCAACGGCGATGTCGCCAACAAAATCGGCACCTATTCGCTGGCGGTTTTAGCCCGCCAGCACGGTGTAAAAGTGATGGTCGCTGCGCCTTCTTCCACATTCGATTTCAGTCTGGAGAACGGCGAGCACATCGAAATCGAGCAACGCAATCCCAAAGAATTGCTGGCGGATTGTTATCTGGGCGAAGACTCTCTGGTGAATGCCTGGAATCCGGTTTTCGATGTCACGCCGGCAGAATTTATCACAGCCATAGTCACCGAACGCGGCGTCGTCATTAATCCCGGACAGCATGGGGTGAGGAGCTTGCAACAATGTTAAATTTTAAAGGCGGTAATAATCCGGTTTTCGCATTAAATTGTTTGCTGGAAGGCATAAAACTACTCGCTCGCAAGGAATTAAGAAAATACCTGCTGATTCCGCTGTTGATTAACATCGTTTTATACAGCATGGCCTTTGCGCTCAGTTACTATTCCATTTCCAGCCTGATTCAGCACCTGATCCCCGGCTGGCTCCACTGGTTGAGCTGGATTTTATGGCCGCTGTTTTTTATAAGCTTTGTAATCATCGCCTTCTTTACCTTTACTTTGCTTGCCAACCTGATCGCCGCCCCGTATTACAGCGTATTATCGGCAAAAACCCTGCAACTTATTAGCGAACAGAGCCATATTCAGGCAGAGTTGCCCTGGAATAAAGTATTTTTCGGCGAATTGAACCGCATCCGCTATCTATTAGTGCGGATTTTGCCCTTACTGCTGTTATTCCTGATACCGGTGGTGAATCTGGTAGCCCCGCTGCTCTGGGCAATGTTCGCCGCCTGGGGCGTCGCCATGGAATTCATGGCATATCCGCTGGAGAATCGCGGCTTGGTATTCGAAGAACAAAAGCAGTTTTTCAGGCAATCACGGTTCGGCGCATTGAGTTTTGGGGCTGCCATAGGGTTGGGCTTGAGTTTGCCGGTGATTAATCTATTGATTACCCAGGCTGCGGTGATAGGAGCCACGGTGTTTGTCTACCGTTTATCAGAAGCGGGAGAATTATCCCAGACCGGGGATATGTAGGGTGGATGCCGACAGGCGATCCACCAATCGAAGCCGATAAGCATTCAATGTGTATGTTTGAAATAATCGGTTGGAAACAATGTTGGATTGTTGATACCCCACGAATGGTGGATCGCCTGTCGGCATCCACCCTACGGTCCTGGGTGATTGCGTGATTATTTACCGCAGGGGGATAGTCCCATAGTCCAATAGTAATTTTTTATAAACATGCTCTAATGCTTTTTAACATCCGAATCTCGCAAAATATATGTCATCTCATCACCGGATGTCGTTGCGGCTGTGCAAGCAGCCGCTAATGCCAAAATGTATTTTGGCATTTTCTACCTTGTAAATCAGGAGAATAATTATGTTTCGTCAAACGATAGATTTTTTCCAAAAAGGATTTACGCTTATTGAACTTCCAATCGCAATTGCTGTTATCGGTGTAATCGGAGTAGGCGCCTCCCAGTATGTTGCTCTAAACGCGGTTCGCGTCGCATCGCCAACCGTCGTAGGCGAATGTGAGGCAACCCTGGCGATTTTAGATCCGGAGGGGAACGTTTTGAGTCAACAAACCGTTCCCATGAGTAACGGCTCTGTGAATACCATCACATGGTTCCCGCCGAACCCCGCTGCAAACTCGGGACCGGTACCGGGGTCCGTGTATGCGGTAGTTTCCAAATCGGAACCGCATACCAACTCTGTGCAAGGCTATACGCATTCCTGCACTCGAAATGGGGAAATATTTGCAACGATGGAAGTTAAAAACCTTAACGGACAAACGATGGTATTGCTACCTGCCGTGCAATTGCCGGCCATAAATTAAACAGAACTTAGAGCCGTAGGGCGGAATCTGAAAAGGTTCCGCCACAAACGTTGAGCATCCATACGGATGGAATCGTCCAAAGGGAATTGCCCCTTATGGCGTAACCGCGCTTCTTTCTGCGCCATAGGTCTTCGCCAAGTAATCCACCATGTCAGGGATGTCATCGTCGGAAAAGGGGGCGCCGAACGGTTTTTTCATTTTCTTGACGGTGGCTTCCCAATAACTGCGCGGCGAGGATGGCGGTTGGTACAGCACATATTGGGCGGAGTGGCAGATTAGGCAGTCCTGCTGCACCAGGGTATAGCCCGGCAGATCGCTCGGTTTGTAGGCCGCAGTCTCCTGCGGCAATGTTATTTCTAGCGCGTGCGCGGCCGGCAGGCCGCCCAACATTCCCGTCAAAATAATCGGAAGGCCGATAACTGTGGATAAAATGCGCATATTGCCTCCTCTTCAAACCGCGACAACGCGCGTGGTTTCGACGACGTTGCGCATGTAGCCGGCGGCGTTCCACAATGGTTCCAAAGGCTGGCTTTGGCCGATGCGGTTGAACGCCCGAACTTTTAGATCGTAGCGCCCTTTCTTGGCGGGCGTGAACGGTGCGGTCCACTCCCGGAAAGAGTATTTACCGAAATCCGTACCCAAGGCTGCCTCTTTCCATGACAGCCCGCCATCGGTGGAGACCGCTACCTCCGTGACACCGTATCCGCCATCAAAGGCTATGCCGCGCAGCAGGGTCTGCCGTCGGGCGGATAACTTTACCCCTTCGCCTAGGCTAGTGATGAAGGAACGTACATTCAAACGCTGGATAGGAATCGTTTTTGCAGCAGCGGTTCCAGGTTCCACACAGGCACAGGGATTATCAGGGATCCGATAGGCCGTCTTGATCCAGAAGCCCTCGAACTTCTCGCCGAGTACCTGGATATCCGAGAGGTGCTTGACCCAATACGTCCCATAATACCCAGGGACGATGAGACGAAGGGGATAACCGTTCAGCATCGGCAGGTCTTCTCCGTTCATGGCCCAGGCGATCATCACTTCGCCATCGAGAGCATGATCAATGGAGAGGGCCTTGACGAAATCCGGGCCGGTTTCCAGCGGTGGCCGGTCCAGACCGTCGAAGCTGACATCTTCTCCTTTAACCGTCACTCCGATTTAGTGCGAGTGCCCAGTATGTAATCGAACCAGGGCCAGGTGACACACCAATTACCGGAACCTGGATGGATGTGATGTTCATAATGCCAGTTTAAACATTCTTTTGCCCAAACCGGGTCAAGATGGGCTTTACGATGTTTAATATAATAAAGCGTCAGCGATGCATAAAGTGTCAGGGTAAAAACCGGGACATACCAAAGCAACGGTAAATGCAGCAGAATTACAGCGGCAAAAACCGCCAATTCTTTTGTTAGCGCGTTCCAGACAAATAAATTGAAATTCCGATAGCCAGGATCGAGCATGGCG
Source organism: uncultured Pseudomonadota bacterium (assembly GCA_963765965.1). Taxonomy (GTDB): domain Bacteria; phylum Pseudomonadota; class Gammaproteobacteria; order Methylococcales; family Methylomonadaceae; genus Methylomonas. The sequence continues at coordinate 4,944 of CAVXZR010000076.1, read as the reverse complement.
TTTCTGGCGCAAATGACATGATGTTCATGAAGATGAAACGCCCAGATACTGTCTTTATTTTTCCCAAGCCCATGCAGGATCAATTTGTGAAAGAGCCATTCGCCGAGATTGGCATAGAGTAATGCCAGCACAAATTGTAGAGTAAGTTCGAGCATGGCTTCCTTGAGAGAGGCGTTTAAAAAAACCGATAACTACAAGGAAGTGTAACGGAATTTTGGTTTTCTGATAAAAAGTTTTAGTCTATGCCGTATCCGAAAAACTGCATCTTGCTTATCCATTACTTGGACATTGATCTGACTTGATTCATGTATTCTAGAAACGCGGTTACAGCCCGGACATAGGCGCGACGCGTGTGCGGGTTGCGGACTTTTGAAGCTAAAAATCCCGGAAAACGGCATTGTTCCCTATCGCCGGCGTTAGCGTTTAAAGTGGGACGGAGAGGGGGCTACAAGCTGGGTCATAGTTTTCTAAATAACAGTTACCCGACAAACCGCATAATATCTTTCGTCAGCAGGAACAGATGATAGGGATCGGATTGTTCCGTAACATGACACACATTATCCGGACAATCAAGGGCAAATTATTTAATGCTCCGGGTACTTTTTAGGGGTCAATAGCCGCGTAGGTTGGATTCTGCTCAGCGTGGACTTATCATGCTTACCAAGCATGACTGCCAAATTGGTATATTCTTTTATATGCAGGATTTTGAAGCACTGTTTCGAGATAGTGAAGGTCTCAAAAAAATGATGCCGGGATTATGTCGGGAATTTCTGATAAAGCCGGCTTTTTCGTGACTCTTGCTCTGCTCCGATTGCTACAGCAAGATTATAACTTGGGCAAATTAGATGAATTTAAGCCTAAAATCACAATATACCCCTTGCCCAAAATGCAAGTACACGCGCAAAAACACTGATATTGAACCTGAATACCAGTGTCCTCGCTGTGGCGTAATTTACGAAAAATACATTCAGCGTCAAAATATCATCCAGCATCCGGAAAAAAACCGGAATAATCATCTCATAAATAGTGACTGGCTGCCGTGGAGATTTTCCAATCCTTATCTTGCGGTCTTGGTTGGATATATCGTTTTTTTTGTAGTTGTTATGGCTATCGAAAGTCACGGCAACTTTGACCGCGCGCCCCTGACCCCATTAGATAAAATTCTGTACGCACCAATTATGTTTGGCTTAGTAGCATATGGACTTAAGACAGGCTCAGTGCAAGGCCGGTTTTCTACGGTATATCGTTCGGAGAGACCAATCACCTTTTGGATAAATATTAAATTCTACTGTTTGTTTGGGCTTTTTATGTTTTGTTGGGGCGTGGTTGATTCTTTCAGTTAAGCCGTCTCCATTTCATCCGCTGAAAATTCGGGATGAATTTTTAGTCCCAGTTAGCCGTAGCGCCGGGCGTTTTTCCGAAACCGGATATTCAAGAAATTCTTCAGTTAAGGTAGGCGACAGCAGACGTAACGTGGCTTCACCGATAGTCCTTGATGAGTACAAGCGGGCAATTGCAGAACACTTTGACGCTCGCACCGATTATAGCCGCAGCAAGACTCATGCCCGGCTGGCCGACAGACTTGTCCGGCTCGCGGCTCCTCAGCCCGGCGAACGGGTGTTAGACATCGCTACAGGGACAGGTTTCGTGGCGATCCTAGCCGCCCGGTTAGTCGGGGGGCGGGGTACGGTAGTCGGCGTGGACATCTCTACCGGCATGCTGGAGAAGGCCACGGAGGCCATCGTGGCCGCAGGTGTTAGTAACATCGAACTCATACAGGCGGACTCCGAAACCTTGGATTACTCTGCTGGCGGCTTCGACCTCATTTTCTGCTGCAACGCTCTGCCGTACATGACCGATGTTCCCGCAGCATTGAGGCTATGGCACTCGCTGCTTCGGCCAGGTGGCCGGCTTGCATTCAACTGTTGGGCGGAGGAATCTTATGCTACTGGCCATCTACTTCGGGCCATCGCTGCTCGACATGGCATCCGAGTTGCAGTTGTCGGCCAAGACACTGGAACGCCAGAGCGCTGCCGAGCCGTTCTCGCTGCCGCTGGGTTTGTCCGAACAGAGGTAGTGGCAGAGCCTACAGCCACCTTTTTCTCGGTAAATCAATTAGAGGCTATCCCGGAAATGGCGGTAAAAAATCCGCTTTACGGCATCACGCCAAGCGACGCAAGCCGCCTAAGCGATCTGCTGGACGCGTACATAACAGATGCACGGTCCCCATCCGTCCGGCAATGCATCGATGTCGAAGTGGGAGCTTACTTCGTTTTGGCTCACAAGCTGCCGAAAGTGCTATCTGCGTTCAACTGGAATCCCGGATTGGTGGAATAGCTGTCACTTTTCAAAGTCAGTGTCAGCAGATTGTCAAACCCGACGTCAGCACGTTGCAAATTGTCGAAGTCGGTGTCAGTACGGCGCAAATATGAGTAGATCAGCAGTCGCGCGAAGAGCTGTTTGGCAGAACAGAAACCTTGTAACCAGCAGTACAAATAGGTTGTCGCGAAAATTAGAATTTGTACGGCATCTCCACAACTCCCGGCTGACATCGGCTTTGACAATCTGCTGACACTGACTTTGAAAAGTGGCAAGTATGTTGAGGTCTTTTATAACCGTGAACGACGACATTCAGCCAATGGCTATTTGTCACCGGTAGACTACGAATTGCAGCAGATAGCTGCTTAACCATGTGTCCGGAAAAGTGTTGACACATCATGTCGTGGTGAAGCTTTGTTTAAATGAAAGCAGGAAGAGTGTTACGGTTGTACCTTAGTACAATATAAATACCCATTCATTATTGTGTTTAATAAAACTATTTTCGGAATTGATATCATCAATCTTAGAAAAAAGGAACGCTCCAATAATAATGCCTTCTCCGGATAGGCATCCTTTTCATATTTATCTGTAAAAGTACGTAAGCATACGAATTCAAAGGTTCGGCAGACAGAGACCTTGCTAGCTGCTGAAGTTAATGCTTCGGTAATCGCTTTCAGTTTCTATTATTTTTTGCATGCGGTAGACTAATACAGCCTCCTCTCTTTTTAGCTGCTTTCAGGCCAGCTACGATGCATTCATAATATTAGTTGTATTAATTTATTTTGGAAACTGCCTAAATAGGCTAGCGTGAGGTATATAAAATGAATAAAACTGTTCCGCACGACTCAGAAATCATGGCACCTTGGAATCAGTTTCGTATCAAGCCGCTAGGATGGCGTTGTACTGTTCTACTGCTCTCCCTCGTCGGTACGAAGGATAGCTTGGCCACTCCTCCGGTGGGCACAACTTACATCGGAAATAGCTTGACTGTCTCAAACGGTGGCGCGGATGGCATCGCACCGCTAGTTATTCTTGGGGACTACAGTCCGGCCGGCCCGTTGACCACCTCCTCAATCATCTTCCCCAGCGCCGGGACAGTCTCGGATGTGCTGTTTTATGGGGGCAACTACAATTTTACAGTCTATGCGCTGGATCCGGTTTCATCCGGCAATAATACGCAAACCTTCGAAGTCGCTGCTTCGGAGAGTTTTTCCGGGTCTGCGGCAGTTGGCGTTCAGACCCTTGCGGCATCAAATTTCTCGGTAGCCGCCGGTGATTTGCTGGCTTTCGCCGGCACCGGACCTTACTACCCGCAGACTGCAAACAACGCACCTGGAAGCGACGCAACTTTTGAGAACGCATCCAATCCTAACTCCTTCATGGCAACGCCGCCAGGTGGTGTGGGTTCCGTATTCAGCGTCGGAATCAATCCTAACCCGGCGGTAAATTACGAATACATATCCAATTACTTCGGAAACCAGGGTCGAACCTATGCGTTTGGGGTAGATTTTTCTGCGGCGGCCACAACCCAGGTGTATCTGAATAGCGCCAGCCTGGGACAGACGGATTTGAGTTGGAACAGTACCGCCAATTGGCTGAGGAATGGTGCGGCAACGACGGTAAAAACCGGCGACGATGTTTTCCTGACCAATACCACCGGCACCAACGCCAGCGGGTCAACGGTGGTGAACTACGACGCCACCGGCAATCCGAGTCTTCACAGCCTGACGATCGATTCGAACGCCGGCGGGCAACCGGTTCATCTTACCCAGGCCGCCAATACACTGACGTCGATCAATGAGACCATCGGCACGACCGGATCCGCCGAACACCTGCAAAGTGGTGGCATTAACAACGTCACCACGGCGCTGACCCTTAATAGCTTTGGCAGTTACGTCCTGCAGGGCGGCGTGTTGAACGCGGGGGCTATTAATGTCAATTCCGGCGGCGCATTTACGTTCGGTGGCGGCGGTACTGTGAACTTTTCATCGTTTAACCTTAACGCCGGCGGATTGGTAAACACTGGCGGTAATGGGAGCGAAACACTCGATTCCGCCATTTTACAAGGCGGGCAGCCGAACACGCAGGCAGTTAGTTATACATTCACTCAGGCAGCCGGCTCTACCAATAACGCAGGCGAAGGGTTATTGATGGGCTATATGCCCAATATCTCGGCCACCTATCTGCTGGAGGGCGGCAGCCTGACCACCACGGGGACGGAGACGCTTGGTTATGGCGCCAACAACGCCACGTTGATTTTCAAACAGAGCGGCGGCACCAATCAGGCATTAGAGTTCGACTTAGCCGGTAATAGCTCCTACACTTTATCCGGTGGGTCCAGCGTAACGCTCAATTCGCTTTTTGAGAATATAGGGGCGGGGTTACAAGGGTCTTCAACCTTTACTCAAAGTGGGGGCGTCAATACTACCGGGCATCTCAGTATCGGCACTACGAGCGGAGCCTATGACCTTCAGGGCGGCACGCTTAACGCGAACACCATCAATGTCAATCAAAATGGTACGTTTACGCTGGAAAAGGGAGGCGTAGTCAATTACGCCTCAACCCTTGCCATCGAAAACGGCGGCATCTTGGTCAATGCCGGCACGCTGAGCAACAATGCGGGGT
>CAVXZR010000075.1:0-17443 GCA_963765965.1 uncultured Pseudomonadota bacterium | reverse complement strand
TGCCCACGTAAAACTTCATCCGTCTCGTAGGCGACAACCGGCAATAATTGTTCTATAACCGGACGTTGTGTCATGGTATTAACAAATTCATTGCTTATAACGTACAAACGATCAATTTCGCCACTGGTGAATGCATCCAGCATAATTTTAATGATGCCGACAATATCGCTATGATGCGGCGTATCACCTAATTTGGAAACATGTCCCACCACATTGGCTTTAATCATGCTAAAAAAGCTTGCCGCTTTAGCGCCTACCGTGCAAACATCAACTTCTATCCCGCTATTGTTCCACTCCTGCATATCAACCAGTACTTTTCTGAACAGATTACCATTCAAACCGCCGCATAAGCCTCTATCCGAACTGATAACGATGATACCAACACGTTTAAGCTCACGCTGCATCATCAACGGGTGCTTGTACTCGGGATTTGCATGCGCCAGATGATTGATGATCTGACTAATCTTTTTCGAGTATGGTCGCGTTGCCTGCATGCGGTCTTTAGTTTTACGCATTTTACTCGCAGCAACCATTTCCATGGCGCGCGTGATCTTTTGTGTATTTTTAATACTTGCGATCTTGGTACGTATTTCTTTGCCAACAGCCATTGCCGTTCCTTACCAACTACTCGTTTTAATGAAACGTTCTATGGCATTGTGTATGCCGTCTTTAATTTCGTCGTTGAAGTCGCCTTTTTCGTTAATCTTTACCATTAAAGCCGATTCTTCAGATTTCATAAAGCTCAGCAGGGCGGCTTCGAAATCGCGGACTTTTTTAATTTCCAGATTGTCCAGGAATCCGCTATTCGCTGCATAGAGAGACACACTCATTTCTGCAACCGACATTGGCGCATATTGATTCTGTTTCATCAATTCGGTTACGCGTTGACCGCGTTCGATCTGCTTACGGGTACTTTCATCCAAATCGGATGCAAATTGTGCAAAAGCAGCCAGTTCCCGGTATTGCGCCAAATCGAGACGGACACCGCCACCCAATTTTTTAATAATTTTAGTTTGCGCTGCTCCACCAACTCGAGATACCGATAGACCGGCGTTAACGGCAGGACGTATACCGGAGTTAAATAAGCCCGTTTCCAGAAATATCTGGCCATCGGTAATAGAAATGACGTTGGTTGGAACGAAAGCCGATACGTCCCCCCCTTGAGTTTCTATAATCGGCAATGCGGTCAATGAACCTGTCTGCCCCTTGACCCGGCCATTGGTCAACTTTTCAACTTCGACGGCATTAATCCGCGCAGCACGTTCCAGCAATCGCGAATGTATGTAAAATACGTCACCCGGATATGCTTCTCTACCTGGCGGGCGGCGCAACAATAAGGAAATCTGTCTGTATGCCCAAGCCTGCTTGGTTAAATCGTCATAAATAATTAAGGCGTCTTCACCATTATCACGGAAAAACTCACCCATTGAACAACCGGTATACGGTGCAATAAACTGCAAGGCTGCCGATTCGGAAGCCGATGCTACAACAATAATGGTATGCGCCATTGCGCCATGCTCTTCTAACTTACGAACCACGTTAGCAATCGAAGAACGCTTTTGTCCGATAGCGACATAAATACATTTAATGCCGGTGCCTTTCTGATTGATAATGGCATCTATGGCGATAGCTGTTTTACCGGTCTGTCTGTCACCGATAATCAACTCCCGCTGACCGCGTCCAACCGGAATCATCGAATCGATAGCTTTTAAACCGATTTGCACCGGCTGATCGACTGATTGTCTAGCGATAACTCCCGGTGCAATTTTTTCTATGGGCGAACTCAGGTCGGTTTCGATAGCGCCTTTGCCGTCTATGGGGTTTCCCAGGGCATCAACCACACGGCCAAGTAATGCTCTCCCAACCGGAACTTCCAGAATTCTGCCGGTACACTTGACTGTATCGCCTTCGCCAATATGCTGATATGCGCCCAGCATGACCACACCGACCGAATCTCTTTCCAAATTCAAGGCCATACCGTAAGAACCGCCGGGAAACTCCAGCATTTCTCCCTGCATTGCTTCCGACAAACCATGGACGCGAACAATACCGTCAGTAACACTTACAACCGTACCTTCCGTATGCGCTTCAAGATGGGTATCGAAATTCTCGATCTTCTTTTTCTTGATTAGATCACTTATTTCTGATGGATTTAATTGCATTTTATATTTCCCGATCTAGCTCTTAGAGCCTTTTGGCTAATTGATGAATCTGGCCTCTGATAGAACCGTCTATCACTTTGTCGCCCGCTTTGGCCAAAATGCCGCCAATCAGAGATTTGTCAACCGAAACGACAGCATTGACCTTTTTGTTCAATTGCTTCTCCAGCATGGCGGTATATTTGCTCTGCTCAGCTTTGGATAACGAATAGGCGCTGTAAAGATCGACATTGACATAACCTTCATCTTCCGCCTTAAGCTGTTCATACAGTTTGGATATAATTGGCAACAAAATCAGTTTGCCGTTTTCGATCAACAGCTTGAGAAGATTTTTTCCCTCGTCGATTATGTGATCCTGACAAATATCCAGCAACAATTGCGTCACTTTTTCCTTACTGACTCTGGGATTGCCGACAATGGCCAATAATTCCCGGTCTTGTGCAACCGTTGACAAAAACCGCAGCACATCGGACCAATCATTGACTGAATTCGTCTGTTTCGCTCTTTTATAAGCTGCCTCAGCGTAAGGTCTTGCTAATGTCGATAATTCAGCCATTACTTAACCTAATTCTTCCATTGCTCTATTGAGAATATTTTGGTGTTTGGCCTTATCGATTTCTTCTTTCAAAATCTGTTCGGCAGCACGTAAAGCCAAAGCCGATACTTCCTTGCGTAGATTTTCTCTGGCATGCAACATTTCCTGTTCAATCTTGGCTCTTGCAGCTTCCAATTCGCGGTCGCCTTGTTTTTTTGCCTCGTGCTTAGATTCTTCAACCAGTTCATTCGCACGCTTTTGCGCAGAGGCTATAATCTCCGCCGCATGATCTTTTGCTTCCTTTATCACGGATTTGGCTTTCTTTTCAGCCAGCTTTATTCCTTCCTGACCTTTTTCGGCGGCAGCCAGACCATCTGCGATCTTGGCTTTACGCTCTTCAAGCGCGGCAATGATAGGCGGCCAAATATACTTCATGGTAAACCAAACCAGAAGCGTGAAGGTAATCATTTGCCCGATCAGAGTAGCATTGATACTCATTGATGCTTTCCTCGTAATGCTGTTGTCATTTGTGTCTGCTCACCACAACTTGCCGATATTGCAAGTTAAATAGCATTTTGAAGACGGTTGTCTTTTAGAACAGACGAACTATTGATAATCAACCTGCTGCAGATTGAACAGCTGAAAGGAATGGGTTTGCAAAGGTAAAAAACAACGCCATACCAACGCCAATCATGGTTACCGCATCAAGTAAACCGGCAACGATAAACATTTTTACTTGCAACATAGGAACCATTTCCGGTTGACGAGCAGCGCCTTCCAAAAATTTTCCGCCAAGCAGACCAAAACCTATCGCGGTTCCGGCTGCACCCAGCCCTAAAATGATGCCAACTCCAATAACGGTCAAGCCTTGTACGTTGGCTATTAATGCTGCGAGTTCCATAATGTCTCCTAAATACTTATCAAAAAAATAATGTTAAAAATACTTGAGCTTAGTGCTCTTCATGCGCCAGGCTCAAATAAACGATGGTTAGAACCATGAATATGAAAGCTTGTAAAGTAATCACTAAAATGTGAAATATTGCCCATGGAAAACCCAACACAGGCTGTATTATCGGCGGCAATAGCGCAATCAGAATGAATATCAGTTCGCCGGCATACAGGTTCCCGAACAACCGTAAGGCCAGGGAGATGGGTTTTGCAAGCTCTTCAACCAATTTCAACATCAGGTTGAATGGCATCAACCAAGGTCCGAAGGGCGTACAGGTCATTTCTTTCATAAAGCCAAAGATACCTTTAACTTTGATACTGTAAAATAAAATCAGGAAAAAAACGCTTATCGACAAAGCGAATGTTGAGTTCAAATCGGTACTTGGCACTACACGCATATAGTCCATGCCCATCACATTGCCTATCATTGGCAGCAGGTCTACAGGCAGCATGTCCATCGCGTTCCACAAAAATACCCAGCAAAAAATGCTCAAACCCAAAGGAGCGATCAAATTGCTGCGTCCATGAAAGGTGTCTTTCACTTGATTATCGACAAACTCCACCAACATTTCCGCAAAATTCTGCGCCAGCCCCGGGACTCCGGAAGTGACTCTGTCCGCTACCGACTTAAAAAACCAGATGAACAAACTGCCCAACACTGCGGAAAAAAACAAAGTATCCAGATGCAATGTCCAAAATCCTTCGCCCACCGATAACGGTGTCAAATGATGGACTATATAACCTGTAGCGCCACCTTCACTAGCCATTTTTCCTCACAAATAAACTAATCGCGCCAGAATAAAAGCGCGAACCAAAAAACCGACAAAACTGCCACATAACCAACCAACAGCGGTAAGAAATCAACTGTAGGGATCTGCAAAACAATAGAGAAAAGGGCTGCTGTTAATATCAGCTTGATCGTTTCGCCCACATAAAACGCATTGACGATACTTTGCGCCTCTGAATTTCTAGCAAGGTAGATTTTGTATGCAAAAAACAGATTGGGAAGTAGCGCAACACAGCCTCCGATTAGGGGGGAAACAGCATATTGCCAACCACCTATCCACAAGGATACCGACATCACCGCTACAGTCATCAGGACTTGTGCATACAACACTCTTCCGACAGTAGAAAAGTGATTTTCAACTGCCATAACTATGCCCTCGACCATTAAGCTTGTAGATTATATCCAGCCCTTACGCTTAAAGCAAGGCAACAAGACCAAGCGCAACCTAAATCAAGAATTTTTTATATTTTATTGGCATATCATGCAAACCCAACACCCACCAGCCGATTACCACACCAAAAATAGGATAAATCAACTCAAACCAGCAACATAAAAAGCAAAATACATGCCATACCTTAAATCACTGATTGTTATAAATATATAATCTCAACGGTTTGTAATAAGTCCGACAATTTGGCGACATTGGGCTCGCAAATCAGACAATTTATCTATCCCGGCTAACATAATGAAAAAATACGGCATGAGCCGTAAGATGTGCCGACGTTAGGATGAGCACATCACCCGCGACAGATACGTTCGCTATCGCTCAGTTCATTTTACGGCACTACTAAGGATGAATCACGGATGTCCGCCGGCGGAACATCCCGGCACCGAATTCAGTGGATTTTTTTGACAATACCGTCAAGTTCATCAAGGCTACTGTAGTGAATAACCAACTTTCCTCTGCCGTTTTGTTGATGACTTATTTTAACCTTGGCGCCGGTTTTCGCGCCAAGCTCTTGTTGCAACCGTAAAGTATCCGGATCGATTTTCTTATCTATCACCGGTTTTTCTTCCTGCTGTTCGCGAACCAGTTTTTCCACCATCCGAACCGACAATCCCTGTTTGACAGCTTTATTGGCAATTTCGATTTGCCGGTCTTCATTAAGTCCCAGCAATGCTCTGGCATGGCCCATTTCCAGCAAACCTTTACTGAGCAAAGTCTTTACTTCTGCCGCCAACTCCAGCAATCTCAATAAATTGGTCACAGTAGTACGCGATTTGCCAACCGCAGCGGCTATCTGTTGATGCGTCAACTCGAATTCGTCCTGCAAGCGCCGTAATGCTTCGGCTTCTTCAAGCGCGCTTAAATCTTCGCGCTGGATATTTTCGATCAGGGCAATCGCCATTACCGAACGGTCGTCAATATCCTTGACCACGACCGGCACATCCTGCAATTCCGCTAATTGTGCTGCGCGCCAACGACGCTCACCGGCAATAATTTCGTACTTGCCGCCCTCGACTTTGCGGACGATTATCGGCTGAATAATGCCTTGAGCGAGAATCGAGTCCGATAATTCCTTTAGCTTTTCAGGATCGATATCTTTGCGCGGCTGGTATTTACCTCTTTGCAAAAACTCGATAGGCAAAGTTTGAACATCCTGTGATTTTTCACGGCTAGGCGTTACATCTCCCAGTAACTCGCTCAGCCCTCGCCCTAAACCGCGTTTTTTTTGCATCATTTTTTTGCCGATTTTTCTTTTCTAATCATTTCGCCGGCCAAAGCAATATAGGCCACGGCGCCGCGCGATGCTTTATCATAAGCCAAAACCGGCAATCCATGGCTTGGAGCCTCGGCCAGCCTGATATTTCTCGGAATAGTGGTTCGAAATACCTTGTCGCTGAAATACTCGAGCAACTGATCGGAGACATCCTTGCCCAAACGGCTGCGGCTATCGACCATGGTGCGCAAAATACCTTCCAGATATAAGCCCGGATTAATGTTTTCGCGAATGCTTCTCAGCGTAGCCATCAACGAAGACAAACCTTCCAGCGAATAATATTCGCATTGCATCGGAATTAAAACGCTATTAGCCGCCACCATTGCATTCACCGTCAACATATTCAGCGAGGGCGGACAATCTATCAATATGTAATCGTATTGATCTTTAATGCTCAGTAAGGCATCGGCTAAACGCCTCTCTCTATGCACGGCACTCATCAATTTTACTTCGGCTGCGGTTAAATCGGCGTTGCCGGGTATCAGATCGAAACCCAAAGTTTTATTTTTAATGACAATTTCCGAGACCGGCACTTCCTCCAGCAATAACTCGCAACTTGAATATTGGATGTTCTCTTTTATCACCCCACAGCCCATTGCCGCATTGCCTTGCGGATCCAGATCGATCAACAAAACCTTGCGCTTGGTCGCCGCCAGCGCTGCGGAAAGATTAACGCTGGTGGTGGTTTTACCCACCCCGCCTTTTTGATTGGTAATCGCGATAATTTTAGCCATGCTGTTGCTTCTCCACTCGAATCAGACAGCGCTCGGCATCGATACCGGGCACCTTAATCGGAACTACGCTATAAGCCGACCTTAATTCCGCCAACTCCTGATCGGGATGCCGGCCCTTCATTGCCAACAGCAATCCGTCATCAGCCAATAAATGTCCGGTCGATTTCAAAATATCCTCCATATTCGCAAACGCACGGGTAATCACGGTCGAGAAGAGTTGCACGGGCTTGAAAAGTTCGACACGGCTATGCAGAACCTCAACATTTTTCAGTTGCAATTCCAACACGGCTTGCTGCACAAACCGAGTCTTTTTGGAATTGGAATCGACCAATACAAAACGGCAATCCGGCATGCAAATCGCTAACGGTATCCCGGGAAGACCCGCGCCGGTGCCGATATCCGCAACCAGCGGCGGTTTGATATGCGGCAAAATCGCCAGACTATCGAGAATATGAAAGGCCACCATCTCTTCCGCATCGCGCACAGCGGTAAGATTATAGGCCTTATTCCATTTTGCAATCAGCTCGATGAAACTTAGCAAGGCATCCAACTGCAAATCGCCGATATTCAGCGCCAAGGCGTCAACACCTTGTTGAAGTTTAACGCGACAGGCGTTCATTAAGCGCTTTTCTTTTTCAGATGCACTAACAGCAGAGAAATCGCCGCAGGTGTAACACCCGGAATCCTTGATGCCTGTCCCAAAGTTTCCGGTCTCTGTTTTTTGAGTTTTTCGCTGACCTCATTGGACAGGCCGGAGACTAAACCGTAATCGACATAGTCCGGCAACCTTAAATTTTCGTAACGCTGAGTACGGTTGATTTCGGTTTGCTGACGATTGATGTATCCGGCATATTTGGCCTGAATCGCCACTTGCTCGGCAACCTGCTCGTCAACATCCGTTTCATCGCTAAAATTCAGCAACTGCTCGACATCCACTTCCGGGCGGCGTAGCAACTCCATCAGACTGGCTTCCCTCAGCAGTTTTTTACCCCACAGTTGTTCAGCCAATTCTGCTTCATCGCTCTCCGCCCTGATCCATTTTTTAGCCAGTTTACCTTGCAGATTGGCTATGGCTTCGCGTTTTTCTTCAAAACGTTGCCAGCGCCGGTCGTCCACCAGACCCAACTCCCGGCCTTGTTCTGTCAGCCGCAAATCGGCATTATCTTCCCGAAGCTGTAAACGATACTCAGCCCTGCTGGTGAACATCCGGTAAGGTTCGGCAGTTCCTCGGGTAATCAGATCGTCGATCATAACGCCGATATAGGCTTCATCTCGAGCGGGGCACCAGCTTTCTTGATCGCTGGCCAGACGCGCCGCATTCAAACCGGCAATCAAACCCTGTGCCGCCGCTTCTTCATAGCCTGTTGTGCCGTTGATTTGACCGGCGAAAAACAAGCCCTGCATAGGCTTGGTTTCCAGCGACGCTTTTAAATCGCGCGGATCGAAAAAATCGTATTCGATGGCATAGCCGGGCCGGACGATTTCGGCGTTTTCAAAACCGGTCATGGTTCGAATAAAGCGATACTGGATATCGAAGGGCAGGCTGGTGGAAATACCGTTGGGATAAACCTCATTGGTATTCAAGCCTTCCGGTTCCACGAAAATCTGATGGGAATCCCGTTCTGCAAAACGCACGACCTTGTCTTCAATCGACGGACAATAGCGAGGACCAATGCCGTCAATGACACCGGTATACATAGGCGAACGATCCAAGCCGGAACGGATAATATCGTGCGTTTCGCTATTGGTTCGGGTAATATGGCAACAAATTTGCCGGGGATGCTGCTGGCGATTACCCATGAAAGAAAACACCGGCACCGGCGTATCGCCGTGCTGTTCCTGCAACTTGCTGTAGTCGATGCTGCGGCCGTCTATACGCGGCGGTGTACCGGTTTTCAAGCGGCCGATGCGAAACGGCAATTCATGCAAACGTTCAGCCAGCGCAATCGATGCGGCATCGCCTGCGCGGCCGCCACTGTAATTTTCCAGGCCGATATGAATGCGGCCTGCCAAAAACGTGCCGGCCGTCAATACCACGGCCTTGGCATTGAAGCTTAGGCCCATCTGGGTTATAACACCCTTAACCCGATCGCCTTCTACAATTAGATCCGAGACGATTTGCTGAAATAATGATAAATTAGTCTGGTTTTCCAGAGCGTAACGTACTGCCTGTTTATAGAGCTGCCGGTCAGCCTGTGCACGGGTTGCACGTACCGCCGGACCTTTGCTGGCGTTGAGAATCCTGAACTGAATACCGCCCTGATCGATGGCCTTTGCCATGATACCGCCCAGTGCATCGATTTCTTTGACCAGGTGTCCTTTGCCGATTCCGCCTATCGCCGGATTACAGCTCATCTGCCCCAAGGTCTCGATATTTTGTGTCAGCAACAGGGTTTTAGCGCCGCTTCGTGCCGCAGCCAAAGCCGCTTCAGTACCGGCATGACCGCCGCCTACCACTATCACATCAAAGTCTTTCTGGAATTTCACTGGTATTTTATGGTCAAATAAAAATACTATCTTAATAGTTTATGAGGAAAAAATCATGGGAAAACGAAACAAAACAAAGCTCTTGGCAGATAAACCGCTAAATAATCCGGTCGCGAAATTCGCACACCAGTTCAACAAAGCCTTGGTATATGCCGACAAACGCAAATACCGCCGTAATGCGAAACACTCAGGCCTGGAGCCTTTCTCAATAGCTTTTGCCTAGGCTATTGAGAAAGGCTCCAGGGCAAACTGCTGACAGCCTCGCGAAATAAGGATTTCAACACCAGTGAAAGTACGCATAGAAGATAAAGTTCAATCCAGAATTCCCACCAAACACGGAGAATTCATACTTCATTATTACACCAACAGTATCGACAAGAAGGAGCATATCGCTTTTGTGAAAGGCGACGTTACCGATAAAGACGATGTGCCGGTGCGCATTCATTCCGAATGTTTTACCGGCGATGTATTGGGCTCCAGACGTTGCGATTGCGGCGAACAATTGGACATGGCGCTAAACATTATCAATCAGGCCGGTTTCGGCGTGTTGATTTACTTGCGCCAGGAAGGCCGGGGCATCGGTCTGCTGAAAAAACTTCAGGCTTACAATCTGCAGGATCAGGGACTCGATACTGTAGACGCCAATATTCATCTGGGTCATCTGGCCGATGAACGCCAATATGACATTGCAGCCTTGATTCTTAAGGATTTAAACGTTCGCTCTATCTCCCTAATTACCAATAATCCCAAAAAAATCGACGAATTGGCCAAACTTGGAACTCAGGTTAACCAGCGGATCGCCATCGAAACCGATGCGAATCTCGACAATGCCGATTATCTTAAAACCAAAGCCGAACGCATGCACCATTTGCTTTCGATGCCCGACAGCAAATAACGCCCGCCATGCTTGATCATTTAAAACTGCCGGTCACGGCCTTAAAACTTTCTATCGACCTAACCAGCATTGCCGCATCCGGTAATGCCGTCCAAACTAACGGCATCATCGGCCAAACCAGAGCTCAATCGGCCTTGTCCTTCGGCATTGCCATGAAAGCGCCGGGCTACAATATTTTTGTCATGGGTGATCCCGGTACCGGCCGCTTGTCCATGGTCAGCCATTATTTGTCCGGGTATGCGGAACAACAAGAGTCGCCGTTATCCTACGCTTACGTTGACAACTTCCAAAACTCCCGCGAACCGGTAGCCATTGAGCTGCCGTCCGGTGAAGGGCAACAATTTAGCAAGGACATCGAAAAACTCATCGACAACATACTAGCCACTTTTCCAGCCGCATTCGAAAGTCCCAGTTATCAGCAGAAAAAAACCGCTATCGAACGCCGCTTTAACCAACGCTACAACAGCGCCATCGATCTGGTCGACACTAAAGCCAGAGCCATGAGCGTGGCCCTCTACCGCGACAGCGATACCATCACCTTCCTGCCGATTCGCAACGACAAAGCCCTGGACGAAGAACAATTTACGCTGTTGCCGCAAGCCGAGCGCGACGCTTTTCACCAGCATACCGAAGAACTGGAAGAATACCTGGGCGATGTGTTGCTCGAACTGCCGCAATGGCGGCGAACCATGGTTGAAGAAATGCGCCAGCTTGACAACGAGACCATCAAACTGGCGCTTGAACCATTGTTTGCCGAATTGAACGACAAGTACCAAAATGTCGATGATGTCATTACCTATCTGGCAGAAGTCGAAAAAAATCTCGGCAATACCATCACCGACAACCTGATGCCCAGCCGCAATCATGAAAGCCGGGAAAGTATCGCAAAACGCCTGATGCTCACAGAGCAATATCTACCTAATATTCTGGTGGACAACAAACATGAAGGCAGCGGCGCACCGGTTATTTATGAACCGCATCCCATCTATCAAAACCTGTTCGGCCGCATCGAATATATCAGCGATCAAGGCGCGCTGGTCACCAATTACCGTCGCATTTGCCCAGGTTCGCTACACCGGGCCAACGGCGGTTATCTGATTCTGGATGCAGAAAAAGTACTGACTTATCCGTTTGTCTGGGAGGGCTTAAAACGAGCCCTGAAAGCCGGTTGTATCGAAATCGAATCGCCGTATTCGGAACTTGGCATCAACACCATCACCCTTAAACCCGAGGTTATCCCGCTCAACGTCAAGGTCATTCTGGTCGGTTCGCGCGACATTTATTATTTGCTGGAAGAACTGGATAGCGAATTTAATGAAATGTTCCGAGTGCTGGCCGACTTCGACGACCATATCAAACGCACGCCGGAAAATATCGCCCAATTTGTGGAAGTGATGAACCAACAGACCCATGACGCCGGCATGAAACCGCTTACCAGCCCTGCGCTTCTGCGTCTGATAGAACATAGTTGCCGGCTGGCCGAAAACCAGTTGCAATTGTCGGCACACGTCAACAACTGCCTGGAAATCATCGCCGAAGCCAATTTGCTGAGCAACCAAACCGGTGCTACGCAAATCGATAAAACCGAGATCGAACTGGCGTTATCGGCTCGAGAACAGCGGAACGGCCGGATCGCCGAACTTATTCTTGAGGAAATGCTGGAAGGCACCATCCTGATCGATACCGACGGCTTAGCCGTCGGTAAAGTCAACGGTCTAACCGTTATGGATATCGGCGGCAGCAGTTTTGGCGCCCCGGCCCGCATCACCGCCACCGTTCATCCCGGCTCGCGCGGCATAGTCGATATTGAAAGGGAAGTGGAACTGGGCCAACCCATCCACTCCAAGGGCGTGATGATTTTGACCGGTTATCTTGGCCATTGTTACGCTCAACAATTTCCCCTAGCCATCTCCGCCAGCATCGCCATGGAACAATCCTACGGCCATATCGACGGCGACAGCGCCTCGCTGGCAGAGCTATGCTGCCTGATTTCAGCATTGACACGGATTCCGATTCGACAAGGCTTCGCCTTGACCGGCTCCATCAACCAGTATGGCGAAGTTCAGGCCATCGGCGGCGTTAACGAAAAAATCGAAGGTTTTTTCAATCTGTGTTCGGCACGCGGCCTTACCGGCCAGCAAGCCGTCATCATCCCCGCTTCCAATAAACGCAACCTGATGCTGAAACAGGAAGTCATCGATGCGGTTTCGCAGGGCCTGTTTGCAATCTACTCGGTATGCAATGTAGACGAAACTTTAAGCCTGCTGATGAACTGCGAAGCGGGAGCTGTAATCTCGGAAGGCCAATATCCGGAAGGCAGCATCAACTTCAAAGCCGTAGCCCGGTTGAAAGAAATTTCGGATTTGTCGGCGGATGATGATAAGGAAGTGGAGGGGATTTAAGTTGGATATTAACAATGAGTTGCCATAATATCTTTGGTGATCAACGAAACCCATATCCGAGTTTAATGTTTAAATTCGCTTACCTGACATTTACAGTTATACGGTTTTGATAAGGTAAAGGCGCGAGCGACCCCTATGTGTAGGACGAATCCGATTCCCTCCAATTCCAAACCAATCTAGTAGGTTTTCAACGCGATAAGGTGCGCTAACTCAAATTAAACACGAAGAGCCCATAGGATGCTGCCGACGTAAGGAGGCGCATCTGTCGCGTTATTCACCGGCATCAATATTAAATTCTCCCCTATATCCCCAATTGGCTGGATAAATACCATGCGACACAAACCACACGGGGTAACCACACAGGGTCAAACCACACAGCACACAGCAGCACACAGAAGCACACAGGGTCAGCTATTGAACAGCATACCGGGGATCGGCACGATCCTGGGGATGACCATCGCCTTGGAAACCGGGGATATACAGCGCTTTAAAGAAGTCGGCGATTACGCCTCGTATTGCCGCTGCGTCAAAAGCGAAAAGGTCAGTAACGCCAAGAAAAAAGGCGAAGGCAACGCCAAGAGCGGTAACAAATATCTCTCGTGGGCCTTTTCGGAAGCGGCCCACTTTGCGGTTCGGTACGAACCTTTGGCAAAACGGTTTTTTGAACGCAAACAGCGCAAGACCAACGGCATTATTGCGATTAGGGCAGTCGCGCATAAATTGGCGAGAGCGGCTTATTACATGCTGCGGAACCAGACGACCTTCGACGCGCAAAAGCTGTTTGCAAACTGAGTTTGGCGGCCGTGGCGAGCCAGGCAAAGGGGTTGGTAAAACCATGAGACTCTGATTGGACGCCACGGTTTGCCATTTCCGAACATTATTCGCCCGTATCGTGAGCCACTTTCGGGTTGGACTGCATCAGCAGAACCACGAGATCTGTCAAATTATCATTGGACACGATGCGGAACCAAGGATTTTGTGGGGCGCTTAGCGCCAGGGGCAAACGATTGAGTATCACGTCGTTGATGCCTTGATCCAGATGGGTGACCGGTGCGGATAATCGATCCGACACTAGGTATAGAAATAATGGGTGCGAGCGGATGTTGGGGAATGGATTGGATATAGGCTGATTTTTATCGGCAGGCTTTTTTTTAACGTATTGATACCGGCTGGCTAATGGGTGACCCTGAACCTGAACCTCTTCTGAACCTCTTCTGAACCTCTTTTTGATTTTAATACACTTTTATATATTTGAACACTTGATGCTTCTTCGGTCTGAGTATGAAATCTTTCCTCATGCACTGTTTCTACCTTGAAGCTAACCGATTTTCGCGTCTTTGGTGTCACAGTATCTAGGATACGTGCTGTAATTTCAACAATCTTGTTTGTAATACCAATGCGACGGATGACCCAAAAGCTGATTTTCCCTGCTATGATAAGTGTCTCATTTTGTTTACGTTCCAAGACATTTATGGCCTAACGACAGAATGCGGGCTGGACGAGTCTTGCTTTATGTCTTGTTACTCCTGCTCAGTAAGCCCTAGGACTTAGGACTTACAAGACAAGTTAGAGGGTAACGACTATATTTTTGTGCGTAGCTTTGATGCAGCCAAATTCTAATCACTTCCGTTACGCAGTAACGACGAATTGAATTGCTGAATCTATGTTGCTCTATCAACCAGCACACTGCACGATCACCGGCTCATGCTAGCGTCATACATACGCGGTTGCATACCCCCGTATAGCCCGCTTAAACTCTGGCTTTACTTCTGATAATCGTTATTCTCAAAACCTATTGCACAGAGTATAGACGTATGACAAACATCATCAAAACTGACCCAAATTTATCCGTAGAGCTTATAAAGACGGCCAAGAGCTACATTGCACAGCACACAGGGTCAGGTCTTGTTTTTTGCATTCTGCAAAAAACAAGACCTGACTCTGACTCTGACTCTGACTCTGACTCTGACTCTGACTCTGACTCTGACCCTGACCCTGACTCTGACCCGACCCTGACCCTGACCCTGTGACCTCTGACCTCTGACCTCGTGACCCTGACCTCGCTGACCTTGACCCTGACCTCACACTGATTTTGCCCAAATTGTTAGCCAATATCCTAATTTTTATGCAGACTTAAGCTATTGGGAGCAGTTTTTAAAAGACGAAAAACGTTCTGTAGAAAAATGGAATGATTTTGTAGCCTTTGTTAAAGAGCTGGTGAACGATTTTCCGGTACTGAAGAACAAATTAATGTATGGCACAGACTGGAGTCTTTTTAACATTAGAAAAAAACTGGAAACATTATTTCAAGGACTTTTATAACGGCATTTCGGAAATCATAGGAGCTGAGGATAATACTGCTTCAATTAATATCATGGGCAATAATGCAGTTAATTTTCTAAGTTACCGCTCTAATCCGGAAGTGGCTAACAATATAGATAGAATTAAAATATTTTATGCCTATAAACACATTGCCGAACCGGGGTGGTTAAAAAAATTGTAATTACTCAGCGTTTTATCTGAAGCCTAAAAAATCACCCGCAATTATGCCGACGGACTTTAATGCGCTGCTCATCAAGAAGACGCAGAGCGTCCGGGGATGCGTTCCCACGCCGGAGCGAGGGAACGATAGCGTCCGCTTGACAAATATAGCGGATAGGCTACACCATAATCTATGGTCGAAATTAAAAACCCGGTGTATATTCCAGATAGCTGGATGATCTACGTGACATTAGAGCACGTGTGCGAGTCCAAGCCAGGGTTGAACGTATGGCAGCAGGCAATCCAGGTGACGTAAAACCAGTTGGAGAAGGTGTATTGGAAATGCGTATCGACTATGGTCCCGGATATCGGGTGTATTTTGTGAAGCGAGACAACGAAGTAGTGATTCTGTTGGCTGGGGGTGATAAAAGCACCCAAGATGCTGACATTAAAACCGCCCATAGTCTTGCCCGTAATCTGTAGGACAACACAATGACTAAAACCATTACCACTCGCTACGATGTAGCTGAGCACTTGAGAACTACCGAAGAAATGGCTGCTTATCTGGACGCCTGTATCGAAGAAGCAAATGGTGATGCGACCTTTATTGCAAAGGCGCTTGGCGATATTGCCCGCGCGCACGGTATGTCGCAGATTGCCAAAGATACCGGCCTTTCCCGTGAAAGCCTATATCGCTCTCTGGACGGTGAGCACATTCCTAGTTTTGATACGATCCTCAGGGTTACAAAAGCTTTAGGCATACATCTGCATGCCGAACCGATCTAAAGTGGGCATTATGTTTCATTTAAGTATGCTCATATGAGTCGTTCTGTTGAGAAACTTTTTCTGTCTCATTAGGGTTATTTTGCCAATTTTGGTATGGTAGTGTCTAAGGCTCTAAAGGCTAATGTGACAGGGCCGCCGGGTTAAAAAAATGACTTGTTAAAGCGCGATAGTCATCGGCAGTGTTGAAAAAAAATCTCGCGCAATTCCTGTCTAGCGGGTTCCGTCCGAAATAGTTTCATGCTCGATTCTGGGCTTTGCTTTCAATAAGCGATTCGATCCCTCAATTACTGAGAATCCAAAAGCCGCTCTAAAATGCGTATATGCGACCGTTGAGCAGTGAGCAGGTCGGTTTCAATCAAGGAGCGGAACTTCGGAGATAGCTCTTCATCCAGCAATGCTTGCTCATAAACCACAGCGCCGGTTTTTTCGCCTTCCAGCAACATTTTTAGCGCTATTTCTTCTCCAAGCAAATAGCACTCCCTTCAACTAGTTTTGTCCATGCGCCCCAGATACCCGAGCCCTCGGATGGAGTGCCACCCAGTTCACGGATTTGGGCTTGTAAAATGGAAGCTGCTTCTTTATGTTTTTCATAAATTGGGAATAAGGACGCCGTTTCGCCCAGTAAGACATGTTCCCTAAGTTTATCCAATACCTGTTTATAAGTTTCTGTCGCAGATAATTCATCTCTCAGCAAACTGTCAATTGTTTCAATATTGCTCATAAATAAAACTCCAATATGATTGGTGATTGATATTTAAGGATAATTATAGATGCTCATCCTTAATAATTTGCCTGTTTACCTGTAAGGTTTAGCTAATAGAAATAATGAATGTTCTGTTGGTTTTCAACTAAAATTTGAAAACCAACTCACCAAGGCTATGATTGTATTTGCGACGATTGTTTCTTTCTTCACTCCTAATAACAATAGGTATAAATACCTACGTACTAACCCCCTTATCTACCCTATCAGGCACACACTATACTCATTTCTACAACACAGGATTTATATCGGTTTTAAATGTCTTATAGCAATTTTTGTCACAATATTTAAAACCTTACCAAGGCAATGATATACGACCGGCTTTAATGGCCACGTTTTATCATTCTAATTAAGTTTTCAAAAAACCGCTTCTTTAAGAAGGTAATTTTATCTTAGCTCTAAGATGGATCTGTTTGAGTAGGTATTTTCACTGATTTCATATCAGAATGGTTTGTGCATAATATTAAAAATGCGTTTCCTATGTCCTTTTATGTGGGATTTTTTAATGCGAAAAGACAAGAAATAGACTTTCGAACCCGATATTACAGTCTGCCTTTGAAAGCTCATAGGCCATCCGCAGATGATTAAGATAATCCGTACTATCGAAACCTAATTGCATGCAACGAGTTGTTCCTAATGAACGCAGCCATGAACAATACGAACGCCATACGCGATAAATCCAACATCCGCCAACTTTCGGCAGGAGGCATTCAAGCAATACGTAATGGAACCAGAACAGGTAAATAAA
>CAVXZR010000074.1:0-4480 GCA_963765965.1 uncultured Pseudomonadota bacterium | reverse complement strand
CTATGGGTGACGGAACCGTAATAAACGGTTTTCCCCGAAACTGAGCGAGGCTATCAGCGGATTTACGCCTAGTTCTTTTTCATCGTCGGCATGGTAGCCCATCGAATCGCGGCCATCGCGATACAAATTAGCCAGTACGCTATTAAACGGCTGTCTGCAAATGGCTTCGGCATCGGCTTTCAGCTCGAGTAAAGCTGTAGTCCACGGCTGTGAAATATGCTCTACCCCCGAGTAGAGGTAATGTGCGCCTGCATCGCCATACCAGGCCATCAAACGCGGCACATTCAGCCAGCGCCCGTAAATGCGTAATTGCTCAGTTTGCCAAGCCAGTGTCCGGAACAGTTGACTGTAGTATTGATCTGCTTGTTTGGCAGCGTAAAAAGCGCTATATAGGTAGAGTTCACCATCGAAGGGCGCGAGATTGGCAGGCTCTGTAAATAGCGGCATTTTTTTCAGGTCGATTAAGGAGTTTGGGATGCGGCGGAGATCACTTTACAATGCTTTCTTGATTGGAATTTAGTTTTAGTTCAATGAAATTTACAATTTCGTGAATTTTTTATTTGCTTTGTCATCTGATTAAAACCGGGACTACAATAGGCTTTCGTGTCATTTTCAACATGCCAATCGAGGTACTGCCATGAATTACAATTACTATAAATTCGGTCTTGCCATGCTGTTGTGGCTGTTTTGCACCAATGTTAACGCCGCCGACATCAGTGCCGGTAAGAGCCGGTCTGCCGTTTGCCAGGGTTGTCATGGCAGTACCGGTATCAGCCCTAATCCGCAGTGGCCCAATCTGGCAGGCCAAACGCCAGTCTATCTCGAAGCTCAATTAAGGCATTTTAAATCGGGTATGCGCATCAATCCTATCATGAAGCCGATGGCCGACGGATTGGGTGATGCAGACATCCAGAATGTGGCTGCGTATTTTGCCGGCTTGCCGGCCAATACGGCGGGCGGCGATGCGAATCTAGCAAAACAGGGAAAAGACAAAACCTTTATGTGCATGGGTTGTCACGGCGAAAAACTTAAGGGGCAAGGACAATTTCCGAGATTGGCTGGCCAACAATCGCAATACTTAAGCAAACAGTTGCATGATTTTAAGAGTGGCGAACGCAAAGCAGACCATATGAACGCAGTTGCCAAAAGTATGTCCGATGACGATATCAAGGCAATTTCTGCTTATATTGCTTCTTTAACAAACTAGCCGGAAACGCTGAGTCCGAACTCGGCCCCAGTTCTAAACCGGGTTAGGGCTCGGCGTAACGGGTATGCACTAATTATTTGTGCATTACTAGCGTTCAAAATATTGAATCAAAAAATCGATAAACGCCGTAAGTTTGGCTGGGTAAAACCGTCTTTGCATGTAAGTGGCGTAGACTGCCAGGGTTGGCCCCCGGTGATCGTGCAAAATCTCCACCAGTTCACCGTTTTGCAGATAAGGGGCTACCGACAGTTTAGGAGCACGGACGATTCCCATCCCTAAGGCCGCCGCCTGACACAGGGCCCGGCCATTGTTCGAGGACAGCAGCCAGTCGGCTTTAATTTTTTTAATCTCGCCGTCTAATTTAAACAGCCAATAATCGCCGTGCGGGGTATCGATATAATGCAGACAGCGATGCAAGGCCAGTTCTTCGATACATTGCGGACAGCCGTTTTCGGCCAGATAGGCAGGCGAGGCATAGGTGCATAATTCGGTTTCGGCAATTTTTCTTGCCACCACGCCCGGATCGAGGGTATCGGTCACCAGCAAGGAAATGTCGAAACTGCCTATACGCAAATTCGGCGGCTTGTTATCCAGCGTCATCAGTACTTTTGCTTCGGGATAATGGTGCAGAAACCGTTCTATCACCGGCACCATGTACATACCGCCAAAATCAATCGGCGCACTGATTTTGATATGGCCTTTCACCCGTTCGCCCATCTGCGCTGTGGATGCTTCAAGGTCGGCCAAATCTTCCAGCAATTGCCGGCTGCGGTTGTAATAGGCTTCGCCGGCACTGGTCAGACTCAAACTACGCGTGGTACGATTCAGCAGCACCACACCCAATGACGATTCCAGATGCGCTATGTATTTGCTGATCATCATCGTCGAGCATTTCTGCTCTTTTGCGACAGCGGTTAATGTGCCGAGTTCGACTATCCTGCAGAACACCTGCATGTTATTGAATTTATCCATGCCATCCCTCAATATAAACTTGTAGTTTATATTTTATAAACTAAACAGCCTCTTTAAACTAGCGAAATCAGTCTATATAATAAAGAGTGGAGATAGTCGTTATCGTCTGGTTTTGCGGTTTCAAGCCAGACGTTTTTTTAACCTACCGAGGTTTTTATGAGCAAAATTCACAACGAAGTACTCCTGGCCAATCGCGAATACGTTTCTGGCTTTGACAAAGGCGATCTGGCGATGCCTCCTGCTCGCCAATTTGCAATTTTAACCTGTATGGATGCCCGGCTCGATCCGGCAAAATATGCCGGTTTATCGGAAGGCGATGCCCATGTCATACGCAACGCCGGCGGACGAGCCAGTGACGATGCCATTCGTTCGTTGGTCATTTCCTACAAATTACTCGGCACCAAGGAATGGTTTGTGATTCATCACACCGATTGCGGCATGGAAACGTTCACCGACGATGTCATGCGCGACCTGCTGAGCAGCAGCCTGAAAACCGCCAGTATAGACGCTTCCGGCTGGCACGATTGCTGTGAAGGTCCGGGGTCTGCCGAAGGTAAATACATAGACTGGCTGACCATCAAAAATCAGGCTGAAAGCGTGCTGGAAGACGTGACCAGAATCAAATCGCATCCGCTGGTTCCAGCTGAAATTCCGGTATATGGTTATATATACGATGTTAAATCCGGTCGTTTAATGGAAGTACCCGAAGCCACCGTTGCCGGACAGCCGCGTTGACCCATATCTGAAAGAACCGTTTTTTATCAAGGTAGGATGTGCCGGCAATAGGAGGCGCATCCTTCGCGATACGGCACAACAGCAAGATAGCTCCTTATCCGGTTTGTTGGTGATAAGGAAGACGCAGAGCCTCCAGAAATGTATCCCCACGCGGAGCGTGGGAATGCTAGGGTTGAAAGCTCGTGCTTCTTTTGGATACGTTCGATTGGCTTTGAGCGAAATCTTAACGCATAGGCAACAAGGCTCTCAATACATCAATCCGGCTGATCATGCCAACAAATTCGCCGTTTTTAAAAACCGGAAAACTTCTGGTCGGCGTATTCTGAAATTTTAGAGCTGCATCCACCAAACTTGCGTCGGCTTCAATAGTCGGCGGCTCCTTGGTCATCATATCGCCGACTTTACCTTCCATCCGTTGATTGTAAGCCGATTCAAGTACAACCTTGAGACCATCCTTTTCGGAAAAAACCCCAACCAGTTTACCGCGCTCATCAACGACGGGCACACTGGTGATCTTGTGATCCAGTAATTTCTTGATTGCCTGAGAAATTTCCATATCAGGTGTAACGGTAACGATGTTTGTTGTCATAAAATCGGCAACGGCAATTTTAGCTAACATGGTACCTCCTTTGTGTTTATTAATTATTATGAGCGGCCGACGACTTAGCGCCAACTGAACCGGCTGCCGGACAATTATTATAAAAAACCCATACAGTTACCAGCATTATTATTGAATTTTCCGGATTCCGGCTAAAAAAGGGGAATGCACTCCTCGCACATCAAGTTTTGGGTGTAGGGAGTCGTGTCAGAGAACGCCGTTGATCGGATTGTGTGTTGGTAAGGTTTGGGGTTGGTAAGAGTTCAAAACTAAGCAGTTTACCCGATTAGCAAGATTCGTCAGCCAGTATGTCGAACGCTGTAGGGTATATTAGGCTTTTGGCGACGAATGCTGTCCTGAACCGGAACGGCATTGGCATATAATGCACCCTACGGTGATTTATGTTTTCACCTTGGCGTTTGCCTGAGAATGTGCAGAAATTTAAATATTAAACACAACCGATAAAATATCTAAAATTTCGAAAAAAAACTAGATAGTGGGTCATTTTCTTGGAAATCTGCATCTTCGGCCTCTCATCACAACAGGGTTTCGCCACGCGCAAGTTTCGGCAGTTTTCCCTCAAGCCCCATTGCAGCTTTCATGACTTTATTTCTGACCGGCGAGATACGTTGCGCCAAGCCCAGCCCCAGATTCCTCACCAATTTCAACGGCAAAATATCGTTGCTAAAAAATCGATAGAACATTTCCATGACTGTCATCATTTTCAGATTTTCGTTGCGGCGTTCTTTCTCATAATTCTGCAATATACTGACATCGGCAATGTTTTTACCTTGTTGATGCGCCTGAATCAAAACTTCAGCCAAGGCCGCAGCATCCAGCAGTCCAATATTCACGCCTTGTCCTGCCAAGGGATTGATCATATGCGCAGCATCGCCGACCAGAGCCACACCCTGCTTGACGTAGTGCTGAGCATGCTGGCGTTTCAGCGGAAAGCTCACCACCCCCAG
>CAVXZR010000073.1:0-129963 GCA_963765965.1 uncultured Pseudomonadota bacterium | reverse complement strand
CACCCCAAAACCCCAAAACCCCAAAACCCCAAAACCCCAATAATGAGATATATTAATGTATATAAAAACATATTAGTCATGATATATGAATATATGAGTTAAATGAAATATTGAAACGTTAAATTTGGGTTAACACCTTAATAAAGCTTTCCCTTATTATAATTGCCATGCTTTGATTGGTAATTTCCGTGCTTGAAAGGTTTTCTTAAATTTCTGTTGTATTTGTTTTTGAAATTTCCTTTGTTATATTTTGAGTTTTTATTATATTTTCCTCTTTTGTAGTTCTTGCCTGAAGTTGCTGGTTGCTGATCACTAGTTGGTGAATCGGATGTTCCTTGGTTACTAGTAGGATCATTAGTATCAGATGTAGGGCTTCCAGTTGAACTTCCTGAATCATCAACTTGGTTTTGTTGACCCACTGCATTTGGATCTGCTACTGTTTGACCTGTAGTCTGGTCGCTTGTTGTTGGATCTTGAACTACCTGTCCAGTATTTGGGTCTACTGTATTTGAATCCTGAGTTGTTTGTCCAGTAGTTGGGTCTGATGCAACAGCATTGGGATCAGCTGCATTTGGATCGGCTGCATTAGGATCTGCAGAAGTTTGATCTGCTGCATTTGGATCGGCAGCATTTGGATCGGCAGAAGTTTGATCTACTGCATTAGGATCTGCAGAAGTTTGATCTGCTGTTGTAGCACCTGCTTGAGTATCAGCAGGGGTTTGTGAATTATCTACAGTTGCTCCTTGGTCTTGTTGAGTAGTATCACTGGGATTTGATTGATCTAAAGTGCTGCCAGTGCCTCCTGTAGCATCGGTCGCTGACTGGTCAAGGGTGGGATCAGGTGTTTGATATACTTCAGATTCAACCTCGTCAAGTAAGTCTTCAAGCTATGAGTTAATCAAAACAATGGAATACTTCAGAAAGTTTTATGGATAAACAAAAAGTAACGAAAAGGAAAAGGAAAAGAATAGCTTTTGATTTCATTTTATTGATACATCTTGAAATCTACCCTTTTATATATAAGCCATTTTATATTATTAAATCTAGAAAAACAAAGCCGATTATATTATTATACCCCCCGTTCTAAAGATTAATATATACAATAACATGAGTTATTCAATTACTTATGTATTGTTCTTATCTTCTAATGATAATATATAAGGGGTTTTGGGGTTTTGGGGTTTTGGGGTTTTGGGGTTTGGGAGACTTTTGGCCGGTGCGCTGGCCGCGAATAGAATGAACCCGAATGCGCTTCGCATATCACATCTCCCCGGGCCTTCGCGATCCGTTGCCGCAAAGATAACCTTATATTTGTAGTGGTTATCGGGTGTGGCGTCATCTCGCCAATCGCAAGCACGCGCAGGTGCTGTTTCATCCCTTGAACCCGAGACGTGCCCGTCGGCGAGCGGGGCATCGAGACTTTATATATACGCGATATATACGCGTAAAAAACATCCTCGCAACAATCCATCGACATACATCGGGTACGTCTTCATATATTTCTATGGTCTTGAGCGGCGCCTGTTTTTTGACAAGGCATTTGACCAATCGAAGATCATCGTCGGCGAGGTCGAACGGCTGCTCTCGACATACGGCGAAAACAATTCGTTTTGGTTCTATGCATCAAACCTGCTGGACGCGGCGGCTGCACTTGCCAATAATTGGTCGAACGTACAGGTCGTTAGTCCAGAGAGGAAACCGCAGGAAATGCCCCTGCGGCTGCGCGGCGCGCTTGGCAGTTTGGTGCAGGAGGGCAAGCCAATTACGGCGGACTGGGCGCTTGCCTGGTACCTTGCTGCCCCTGCTTACCGGTTGCGCACGCCTGCGAAACGCTGCTTCCCAGAATTTCTGACGCTATTTGAGCAACGATTTGCGGCGACCTATCCGAATGGACTACTCGTGTCTCCACCGCGTCGCCGACTTTCCGCACGTTACCGAGCGGCAAGCGGTGCATTTACCGTCGATCTCAACGGAGAGTTTGAAAAACTGCCCGATGTGGTGGCCCTGACCGCGCCACTCGCCAAGATTGACCAAATCGCGATCGCATGCACCGCGGCACTCGACCCTTACAGTCGATTGGTTGGGCGCGATCCGGCAGCCGGTGAAACCGTCACAGCGCAACTCACCCTCCCCGAGGAGTTCCTCCGAAATCCGAAGCCCGGTAGCGCCATCGCAGCCCTAAAGGCGCGAATTGAGACTTTGGTGCCGCGCACCTCCGCCATGATCCGATACGAAGATTTGCGGAAGCTGCTTGAGATCGCAGGTAGTTCGAACGACAAGGCGACGAAATCGGAGGCGGTCGCGGTCGCCGGTGCCCTGGAGCGCTTGGGCTTTGCGATCGAGCCGGATCCGCGCCACGGCGGGCCGACACCACCTATCGATGCCGATGTCATGTTATTCCGCCTAACGGGCAACACTCTCCCCACACCGTATCACCTCAATTTACCGCGGCTCGATCAAATATCGAAATTGCCGTCTTGGTCGCGACCGCCGATGGAAAAATTGGAGATGCCGAGGCAAAGACAATTATCGCAAGGATCAGGGCTCTCCCTGGGATTTCGGATTTCGAGCGCGCTCGCCTTATCGCCTATCTCGGATTTCTCGTCTGTAATCCGCCAAATCAACGCATCATCACCAGATTTAAGGACCGAAGTCTTAAAGAGCGTAAAGTCGTAGCAGAGGCCGCCGTACTAGCGGCTGCGTCCGATGGTCATCTGCATACAGAGGAGATTAAGCTACTTGAGCGTACCTACAAGACACTCGGGCTCCCGAAAGAAGAGCTGTACCGGAACTTGCACGGACTAACGGCGCGGAAGACCAAGCACCTGAGGGGGACGAGTTAGCGACCGTCATGCCTGCGACGCCGGCTCGCGGCGTTCCGATTCCACCACCGAAGCCGGTTGCTGAGGCTAGAGGATCAAAGCTCGATAAGAAAAAAATCGCGAGTATTCAGGCCGACACGGTCGCGCTCCAGGCCATTCTTGGAGAGGTATTCGACGAAACGGGCTCACACAGAGAGGCTGTCGTCGACCCCGCAAACATAAGTTCAAATGGCCCTGTGGAAGCGAATGCTATGGCGCGCGAGACCCTCTTTCCTGGGCTTGACCAGCGACATGCACTTCTCCTCGATGAGGTGTGTAATGGCGACATTATCGATCAGGCAACGTTCGCAGCCCTGGCCCAAAAGCACGGCCTATTTCCGGCCGGAGCGATGGAGACCATCAACGAATGGGCATTTGAACGGTTTGAGGAAGCCCTACTCGATGAGGGCGACCCAATCGAGATTGCCCACCATCTCATCCGATCCGGTCAAGTATCAATGACGAGTGAGCAGGCCATATGAAATCACCGGCGCAAGCGATTCGACCGAAAGAACGGGACACGATTATCCAGGCGCTTAGCGCAGGTGTAGTCCCGCGCGTAGGACTTCGTCATATTCAGGTCGGGCGAAAGCGCGAAGTCGAGGCAATCGTTCGCGACCTCGACCGGATCGCCGACGGCGGCGCCGCAATCCGCTTTGTTATTGGGGACTACGGCGCCGGGAAGACGTTCTTTCTCAATTTTATCCGCAACGTTGCGCTTGAGAAACGTCTGGTCACAATCCAAGCCGATTTTACGCCCGATCGACGTCTTCATGCGACGGGCGGTCGCGCGCGCAACCTGTATGCGGAGGCCATACGCAATATGGCTACTCGCAACCGACCCGAAGGCGGCGCGTTAAGCAGCATCGTCGAGGTGTTCATTACCAAAGCGAAGGATGATGCGGGTAAGGCAGGACGCTCGCCTGACGACGAAATTCGATCGAAGCTTGCGGACCTTCGCGAGCTAGTCGGTGGATACGACTTCGCTGAAGCGATAGCGAAATACTGGCAAGCTCTCGAAAGTGACGATGAAGATCGAAAGGCCGCCGCACTGCGATGGCTGCGAGGAGAATACACCACTAAAACGGACGCAAAAGCCGCGCTCGGCGTTCGAAACATTATTGATGATTTACGTATCTATGAGCAATGGAAGTTGTTGGCGCGATTTGTCCGTATTGCGGGGTACGGCGGCCTTGTGGTGATCCTTGACGAGCTTGACACGTTGTTCAAGCTGCAAAGTTCAAAGGCGCGCGAATTAAACTACGATCAGATTTTGCGGATTTTAAATGACGTTCTGCAAGGGCAGTGCGAAGGGCTGGGATTTGTTCTCGGCGGAACACCGGAGTTCTTACTCAATACGCGACGTGGTCTCTACAGCCATGCGGCGCTACAAACTCGGCTTGCGGAGAACACGTTCGCGAAGGGCGATTTGGTCGACTTTTCCGGCCCTATCGTCCGCCTGCAAAACCTATCCGCCGAAGACTTCTACGTGCTGCTTGGAAACATTCGTAACGTTTTCGCCGGAGGCGACCAGAAGCGCAATTTGGTACCGGATGAGGCGCTTGAAGCGTTCATGGTTCACTGCGAAGAGCGGATCGGCGAGGCATACTTTCGCACTCCTCGCACAACGATCCGGCAGTTCGTGCATCTTCTGAGTATTATTGAACAGAACCCCGGTACTGACTGGCGGCGATTGATCGGTGAAATCGACGTAGAGAGAGACACTCCACCGGATGCTGCTGAGATCACAGACGAGAGCACCGATGGAGACCTCGCAACCTTCCGACTCTGAAGATCATTCCTCTGCATCGTTCGGCCGCTCCACCCCGATGTTAAACGCTGGATTTACCAGAAGAGGTGGACCGAACTGCGCGAGGTGCAGGCGCTTGCGATCGACGCCGTTTTCGAAACGCAAGTAGCTTTCAATTTTCACTTGCTCTTCAAGTGGCGGTAGTGGCACCGGAAACGAACCAAATTTCGGTTTCGTAATGTGTTGCATTGTCGAGCCATGCGCTTCAGCAGCCATATGGTTCAGAAACCATCTTGCCAACCAAACGAAATATCCTGGAGTGATTCTGTTGAGAGCAGGTAGCACCTTAAATATGTGCTGGTTAAGCCAAGCATCGTCTCCATTCCACACAAATACGCCAAGCGATGCTGACCACGAGAGGAGAATATCACCGGGCTTCACACTGTAACGAGGAGCTAATTCGCCATTGAAGTAATTGCATGGGGTATTAGAGCGAGTGAGATTTTGAATACGAATGATTGGTCGCCCTTTGTCGGCCCACTCGGTCGGGTCAAAAGCATACCCATTGATGTAATCGGCTAATAATTTGACCTTGGATATCTGCCAGTTTTCTGGTATTTCCATTAGCCATTCAATACCCGAGGGTTTTAGTTTAATTGATGCATTGAAGCCACGCGTTACTGCATGGTCGATAATTTGACGTTTCTGTTCAACTAGCAGCTTAATCAGCTCGCGCTTAGCCTTGATGAAGCGTACGATATGGGCATCCTGCACCCGCAGATAAGCGACAATCTGATCCTGCTCAACACGGGTCGGGAGTAACGAAGGCATCTGCTTGAACTCATCCCAATACAGCCGGTTACGATCGGATACAATACCGCGTGAAAACTTGTTCACTTCTCGCATATAGGCGGCCGTGCGAAACAAATAACTATAATAAGCGCTGTTGGCTTCCGGAAACGGGCTGGCCACCACATAGGCCGGACTGACCAGACCATCGACCGGCGCCGCGCCGAGAGCACCTTGCCACATCCGCATCATGTTGTAGGCAATATCGCCCTTGGCGGCACGTTTATACTTCTCCTTCTGACTCATCACCTGCTTACGCTTTAGGTTTTCCATGTCGCGCACTCGCACACCGGTACGCAATGACACTTCCAGAATCGGCAAGTCAGGGAAACCGGTTTGAACTCGGTGAGCGAATAGCCGGCCATTCCGAAGTACCTGCCAGTTTTCAGGTATTTCAGGCGCCCAAGGCAAGCCGGACTCACGGTAAGCCGGATATCGTTGAGTCTCCATCACTCATCACCTTCTACTTCGCGGCCTACATTACTAGCCCGGTTTTCAAGTCGCGCCTTCGATAGAGTCACCGCTTCATGCAGTTTCTGTTCCAGTAGTTGCCTGGGCGGCAAGCCGGTCAGGTATTCGGCGACGTGGATGCCGGTTTGATCGAGTTCCAATAACTCGATTTGCTCGCGGTTTTTGCCGGTACACAGGATAATACCCAGTGGTGGAGCTTCGTCCGGTTCCTGTTCATACTTGGCAAGCCAGCGCAAATACAGTTCCATTTGGCCTTTATCGGCGGCTTTGAATTCGCCGAGTTTAAGTTCGATGGCTACCAGGCGTTTAAGACGGCGATTGTAAAACAGTAGATCGATATAAAAGTCGTTATTATCAATCTGTAGCCTTTTCTGCCGGGCGACGAAGCTGAAACCTGCTCCCAACTCCAGCAGAAAACTTTCCAATTCGCGTAAAATGGCATCTTCCAGGTCTTTTTCCAGATACCGGTCTTGCAGCTCAAGAAAATCGAGAATATAGGGATCTTTAAGTAACAGATTTGGGCTCAATTCGCCGTGCTGTCTCAACGCCGAGAGTTCTTCAACCAGCAATTCGTCTGCTTTGCGGGAGAGCGCAGTGCGTTCAAACAGCATAGAGTCCAGCCGACCTTGCAATGTGCGAGTGCTCCAACCCTCGCGCCTAGACATTTCCAGATAGAATTCGCGTTTGAGTGGGTCGTCGATATAGATCAGGCTGCGAAGATGCGTCCAGCTTAATTGTCTACTCACTGCGTAGACAATCTCCTCAACCTCAAATACTTCCGCAAAGCGTAGCATGTGGCGCAGATTCTTGTTGCTGAAGCCGCGTCCATAATCTACTTCCAATTGTCTCGATAGCGTCGAGACAATCTGTTCGCCGTACTCGGCTCGCTGACCATGTAGGACTTCGATATAAATTCGGCGGCCGATACGCCAGTAAAGCAGGGTCAGTGCCGAGTTGACCGTAGCGGCGGCACCTGCTTTGGCTTCTGCGATCAGTCGGCGAATATCGCCGACTAGACCTGTTACCATGTTGGATTCCGCCAGATTTGACTGATCCGGAGGCGGAATTTGTGCGCTCGTCATGCCGCCCCCACGATTTTGTTCAGCAAGCCCTCGGTCTGCTCTTCCAATGCCAGTATGTCGGCGCGGATTTGTTCCAGCGTCCTTAGCGGCGTAGGCCGGTAAAAATAACGGGCGAATGAGATTTCATAGCCGATTTTGGTGGCATCCATCGCAATCCAAGCATCGGGAGCGTGCTGCAATACTTCGCGCTCGAAGAAGGCTTCGATGCCCCCATCCTCTTTAAGCGGCACTTGTTCGGTATCGCGTAAATCGCTGTCGGCCTCGTACTCGACCATGTAGCGGTCCTTGCCGTCTTGCTGCAGATATGCGCCATCGTAGCCGGGCTCGAAGTAATCGCTAGCCTTGAGTTTGCTGCGTTTGGCAATGACTGGCGGGGCGGTTTCGTCACGCCAGCTGATAGCTTTATAGATGATTTTTTTGTCGGCAGAGCTGAGTTTTTTGTCATGCTGCTTCATTGCCGCATCAAAGCGGGTACGGAACTGGTTATGATCGTCGAATACGCCTTCATCCAGTTCCTGCTTTGCCAGTTGGGCAAGTTCAAGTAGGGTTTTGTCGCGCAGCCAGGTAGTGGGATCGAGCAGTTTTTTGCGGCGTTTGTCCGGTACGGCTTTCTTGGCTGGTTTGCTGTCTTCGTCATCAGCATCGTCCGCATCTTCGTCGCTATCATCGCCTTTTAGCCAAGCCTCGATATCGGATCGCAGCTTGCTGAACTGATCATAAAGTTTTTCGCCCCAGCGATTGTAAATCTCGCTACGCAAGGCTTCGTCGCCAGCAGCAAAGCGCAGGGTTTCAATGGCGCTACTCTTAAGCTGACTCTTCAGGCGCAATGGCCGTTCAACGGTGATTTTCCAGTAGCCGAAGTCGGCATTATCAAACCACTTGGATTCCGAAGTGGATTTCGCCGTTTTTTCATCGGCAGGCGATGGTTGATGATAATACTCCAGAATGTGGGCGATATCGGCCTCGCTCAGTGCGCAATTCTTCTTGCCCAGGTTACGGCGCAAGGGCTGGAACCATAGGCTGGCATCGATCAACTGCACTTTGCCTTTACGGTGTTCGGCCTTACGGTTGCTGAGCACCCAGATGTAGGTAGCAATGCCGGTGTTGTAGAAGATGTTGAGCGGCAAGGCGATAATGGCTTCCAGCCAGTCGTTTTCGATCACCCAGCGGCGGATATTGCTCTCGCCCTGACCGGCGTCGCCGGTAAACAGCGCCGAACCGTTATGCACCAAGGCAATACGGCTCCCCAGCTTGGTTTTGTGCTTCATTTTTTGCAGCTTGTTCACCAGGAACATTAGCTGTCCATCACTGGAACGGGTAATGAGCTTAAATTCCGGGTCGCCGTCGTGGTTAACGATGAAACGCGGATCGCTGAAACCAACTTTACCCCCCATGCGTTCCAAATCGGTTTTCCAGCTTTTACCGTAAGGTGGATTGGAAAGCATGAAGTCGAATTCGCGGGAAGGGAACTGGTCTGCCGACAGCGTAGATTTATCCGCGCCGCCGATGATGTTTTCAGCTTCTTCCCCTTCGCCTTTTAGCAGCAGGTCGGCCTTGCAGATGGCGTAGGTCTCAGGGTTGATTTCCTGTCCAAATAAATGAATGGAGACTTCCTTACCGTGGCTGGCAGCTAGTTCCTGCAAAGTTTCTTCGGCGACGGTCAGCATGCCGCCGGTACCGCACGAGCCATCGTATAGCAGGTAGCTGCCGGACTCGATTTGCTCGGCTATCGGCAGAAACAAAAGTTTGGCCATCAACTGCACCACATCGCGAGGCGTAAAGTGCTCGCCGGCCTCTTCGTTGTTTTCTTCGTTGAAACGGCGGATCAATTCCTCGAACACCGTACCCATGCCATGGTTGTCCAAGGCAGGCAGCTTGATGCGGCCATCGCTGTCTTTAACCGGCAGCGGCGACAGATTAACTTCGGGATTGAGAAAATCGGTGATCAGGTGGCCGATAATGTCGGCATCCACCATGGTTTGAATCTGATCGCGAAATTTGAACTTGGTGAGGATTTCCTGAACATTGGGCGAAAAACCATCAAGGTAGTCGATGAAATTGTCGCGCAAACGCTGGCCTTGTCCGCTGGCTGCCAGGCGTGACAGCGTGAATTCAGAGGTATTGTAGAACGCTTGCCCCGCCGCCATGCGTAACGCGCCTTCCTGATCGACGATGCTGTGTTGGTCGAGGAATTTTTTGCGTTCCAATACGATGTCCTTACTGGATTCCAGCACTGCATCAAGCCGGCGTAGCACGGTGAAAGGAAGGATGACATCGCGGTACTTGCCTCGCACATAAACATCGCGTAGACGGTCATCAGCGATGTTCCAGATGAAGTCGGCTATCCATTTGAGTTGGCTTTGATCCATGGGTTGGTTATTCCTTATTTGATTGCCGATTTGGGTTAGTCATTGCCCTTGCTCTCGAACTGCATTTAAAACAATCATTCAAGATCGCTTTCTTGCTCAAGCTGTCAATCCGGCTCATGATCGCCTGAGCGTAAGTAAGATTAGTTTGCATAAGTTTTAACGAATAGTTTGGTCAAAAAGATTAATTACATTATTTGAGTTGGTTTCTAATGATTCCCCCAATAACGCACTTAGTATTTTTGGTTTCACCAACATTTCACGGGCAATAGCAGCGCGCGACATTCCGCATTGTTGAGCCAAAACCTGTAACCCATCCTTAACAATCTCAGGCTCTTCAGGTGTAAATCCATTATCTTCGCGCTCTTGAATAGCTTCACCGTGTCTGCGTAATGTTATAACGCCAGAACGATACTGATCATCTGATAGCACCCCTAGCTGCCGACCTCGATACAAAATAGCGGCCTTGGAAACTCCCCAAGTTCGCTTAATATCAACAATCGCCGGCCAATTTAACCGACTCCCCCTTAATGTTCGCTGACACTCTTTAATAAAGTAGGTGCGTGGCATCAAAAATGCGCTTGCAAACCGATTCGCTTGATTTTCTGTTAACCGATCCCCTGTTTGGACTCCAACGTGAATTGATAAATGTCCAATTTCGTGAGCAATAGCAAACCGAGTACGGCAAGCAGATTTTCCTTCAGAATTTAGAGTAATGACAGGACGTCGAGTAGCGAAAGAGATCGCATCAATTTCATCGGACAATCCTCCCATTTTCATCAGGACAGCTCCGGCATGTTCTGCAACACGACTCATATTTGCGATCGGCCCAAGGCCTAGTCCCCACTCGGCTCTGCTCGATTCAGCCACATTCTCAATTTCTTCTGGGGAAGAAGGCTCTTCATGTAAGAAACGATATCTTGGAAAATCCAGATTACGATCAAGAACAGAAACTAATCGTTTAAACATTTCGCCTTTGGCTCTTGCAATTTGTTTGAGAGCAACTTTCGTAGTGAGTTGTTTGCGAAAATGGCATTGCTCGTCAGCTATTGGCATTGGATCAATCGCTCGAAAAAAATCTGGTAGTACATTAAGAGCCTCAGCAAGTGAATTTTCAAGCATATCAGATGGCTGCTCTAGGCCAGATTCAAGCTTACTCAGGTATTGTTTTGATTTATTGACTTGCTCAGCAAGGTCTTGTAATGAAAATCCATGAAATAAGCGAGCTAGTCGCAAATTTTGAGCAAGGAATTCCGCAGTCATAGCTCCATTTCCTTCCTATCAGATTCTGAAACTTGTTTCTTCGGAGTAACTGTAGGTTTTCCAATTTCAATAGCATTAGGAGCTACCGAAGGAGTAACGCTATGAAGCTTCCTCACTGCATCCGATTCCCATTGGCATTTTAGGATGCTAGTCGCATCAAAACCCAGAAATACAACGCGTGGCTCTAACTCTTCATCGACACCCTTATCGAGAACAAAGCAAAATCGACAAGGTTCATTGTTTTCCATTTCATCAAAAAATGAAGTCTGATATCTGTGTACAGTGAGAACAGCACCTTTCTTTGGATTATTTGGATCATCACTACTGAATCGACAGGGAACACTGCCAATTTTGAATACAAGATCGTTCGTACTATTTAATATTTGTAGCCAAGGATAAGTACCTGAGAGTGATAATTGCTTGATTCCATTTTTTTGTCTACCAAATGCAGTGCAACCCCGAGTGTAATTATCATCGGTAATCGAACTAAGATCATCAATCGTTTTGTTGTATTCTTCTAGAAGTATTTCAGCAACGATTGCTAGCCGCTCTTGTGTTAAATCAGCGTGGTAATGAATTGGGGGATGAAGTGTCATGGATCACCTTTTGTGCAAAAATCAAAAATCGTCAACCTAATAATTGTGCATAATTAGAATTTTGTCAACCTAAATCTTTTTGATTAATAGAGTTCATGGAATGACCAAATTACTTAATCGCTTTTAATAGGAAAAATTTGAGTTATACGACAAATGTACCGAATTATTTGACAGCTAAAATCATACATATTATGTTAAAACGCGAAACTCAACCGGTGCCAACCAGCCTCTACAAGTATCAGACGCTTACTGCGTACTCGCTTGCATCCCTGATCAATAGTACTGTTTGGCTGGCAAAGCCAAGCTCGTTCAATGACCCATTCGATTGCGCTTTAACTCTTGATCGGCAGAAGTACAAGGAATCCGTTATGGACGCCATCACTATTGCGATGGAACGAGCAAAACCCCAAGGCTTGAAGCGGGAGCATCTGATGGATATCTGGCCAGGTGACAAGGAAGCCTTTGAGGACTTTCGAAATAACTTGAAGACACTCTTTCAAGACATTGGCGTTCTATGCTTGAGCGAAATCGCCGACAGTATGCTGATGTGGTCACACTATGCAAACCATCACCGAGGTTTCTGCATTGAATACGATTTTTCCGCCGAATCACAGTTGAGGAAGCTTGCAAACAAAGTACGGTATGCCGATGAAATACCAAGCGTGTCTGCCTCAGACTTTGCCGGGCCAAACAAGGAAGAAGCGCTAGATTCCCTTTGGCTCACTAAAGCAAGCTGTTGGTCGTACGAAAGGGAGTGGAGAGTGATGATGAACAATGGTGATCGACCTTATCAGGCTCCATCCAAAGTTCAATCAGTTATTTTCGGTGCCAGAATGCCTGAAGCTGAGCGCACAATGGTTTCTTATGCGCTACGGCACATTAAGAATGTGCAATTCAAGGAAGCGATCCTCAGTGAAGGTGCATTTGCTGTCGAGCTACGTGAGGTATGAAAGCGAGACCTAGCTCCTCGCCTGAAGGGGAGTTATGAAAAACGGCTCAGTTTATTTACACATCGGGGCGTGTACTGAAATTATGGAGTTTGATGAAAATCCACCTGATCCAAAACGGTATTAAAATAGTACAATCACAAACTGCAGTTTAATGAGCTTTATGAATTACTCATTGAATTTTGCGCTAGCAATGATAGCGGTCGCGAATATGCAGATCGTAATAGCGGCCTTTTGAAGACGCAGATATAAAACCTCGATAGATATGCTCTGGAACCCGGCAAAAATCGTAAGAATGGCCTTGTACGAATTGAATGCGCAGCCGTTGAATTTGCGGATCGTATCCGACTGCTCTAATGGCGCTAGATCGGACGCTTTGCATTTCCATAGTTTACTCCAGTGTTGGTTAATAAATGTATGTGTTTGGATTCTAACACGGGGTAATACGATCCAATAGATCGCAACTCGGTTTCAAACATCCACGCTCTATTTTGTGGTAATACTCAGACGTACTACAAACCGATCTTTTGAGGAGGAAAACAGGGATTTAGATTATGATCAATTGTACTTGTCAGTACGGGCTCTTTTGGAAAAAGCAAAATAGCAAAGAAAGCGCCAAAGCACATTTTCTGTGGTGGGCAAAATAAAAAGGGATACTGATTTATAAAGGCTTTTTCTATTTCCCTGGTGGGAAAATATTGAATTAAAGCATTGATTTTATTATGTGTTTAGTCGGATTGTGATTCCGGTTGTCGTGGGTTCGAGCCCCATCGTTCACCCCACCAAAATCAATAAGTTATCTGAGTCTGTTTTTAAGAGTTAGACAGTCTAATTTCTTCAAAAATCAGTTGCCACATTTCTGGCATATTTTTATTATTTTTCATTAACATAGGTGTTTGTTCTCTCAAGTGACGACCAGATAGCCGAGCAAAATTTTCGCGCTTTTCGTTTTTCACCACTTCTTTCAGCAAATGCTTGCTTATGCAATTTATTTCAGTCAGAATCCGGTTTCATAAATGTCCCCAACTCCTCAATATGATAGCCTTCCGGATAGGTTGGGCGCTTTATCTGGGTACCTAGGCGTGGGTGACGGCGTTCCGGAACATAGCGGAGCAGTTTGCCCCGTAGCTGAAATAGTTTTCTCACGAGTTGTTGAAACCATACCGGCATTTTATAAAACCCAAAGGCTTCACATAAGGGATCATCCATCAGGGCATTAATGAAGAGTCTGCCGGTTGGCCATAAAAATTTCGGCAAATAGAAACCCAGCAATAAATTCCGGGTGGCGGACCCGATATGAAAATTGACTTCAGCATACCGAAAATGGCTGCGTTCGTATTCAGTATTGTATATTTCAAAACTAGCAATGTCGCTGGGAATGTCTTTAATACCCATACGCCGCCCCAGTTCGCAATAAAACTGAAATAGGCCTTGTTTTTCATTGTCCCTTAGCATGCGCCAACCGAAACGGTCAATCCACCGGATAGGCTCAAAAACGAAGGTAGACAGCACATACAAGAAATCTTCATTGGCAATAGAAAAGCGGCTATGCATTTGGTTCATGCGCCGTAGTGCAGCATGCCCCCGCTCGCTGTCGAAGCCATTTTCGGTGATTTCGTACAGGATAAGCTCTGTGTCATCGTATCGTTTCCGGGGGCGCGAAATAAACTCGCCGGTTTTGTAGAGTAAAGCCGAAATCGAGGGTACTGCGTAAGTGCGGAAAAGAGCAAATTCCAGTGCCCGCTCATAATCCCAGGGAAATTCGTAACATTGCAGCAAATACACAATTTCTTCATAATCATTGGCAGGATCAAGCGTTACCAGTCTCTGAGCAATTTTACGTTTCATAAGTTTCGATCCCGAAGTATGCGCTTTAGTGCTGCAGCTTTAGCTTGAACGCTTGTTATCAAGCCCCGGGGGGTTAGATGTATGTCTTGAACTTCCATAACCGGACCGCAAACACCATCATCCACAATGATAACAAACCCGTGGCTAAGCGTTCATAGAGTCCGGTTCCTGTTCGCAATTCGGCGCTCAAGGTCATTAGAAGAAGAGATAACAAAGCTATGCATCCGGAAAAAATTGAATAAGTACTGAGACTTCGGAGGCTGTTATATCTTCTAAACACGATACCCCAAAGACATGCGGAACCAATCAGCGCAAAAAAACCAACGCCAGCCGATAAGCTATGCAACTTCTGACTGAACAAAAGCCTTGGTAGGGCACAGCCAACTTCGCAAGGAAACATACCAGCGCCAATTCGCGCAATACCATTGAGAGCAATCAGCAGGGCAGCAAATTTAGCAAGCTGATTTTCTTTGAATGCATTAAACAAGAATCCCGAAAATGCGATATGCATCATGCCGGTCGGCACGAATGCACCGTACCGCATAATGAACTCAGTAGAGCTTCCCCGCTCGCCAAGCTCGCTGATGTACTGGGAATAGTGGCGGTATTCCGGCCTTAAAGAGCCACTGAAAATAATGACTGCCGCCCATAGCACGGGAGCCAATACACCGCATAAATTCCCAATCTTGGGGAGCATTTTACTCATAATTGACTGGTGGCTACGAAACAATAACTAACAGCACCGATGTTGCTGGAGGTGTTGCGAGATAATTGAAAGGCGCAATACCCTATTTAATATCACTGCTTAAATTTCCCAGTCTACTTGAGGGTATTAGTCGAGAAACTGTTCATAGTACTTGGTCGTAAAGCGATGGTGCGCCAACTTCTTCGGAATTTTTACTTCACCGGGCTGTAGCCATTGGGTTTGGATCAGAGAAACCTGGCAACCCAGTGTATGAATCGCCAGTTGATTATATTGTTGCGCGAAACGTTGCCAGCGGGGTTCAACAGGATTGGAACAGATCGGGTCAAAGGAAAACGAAATGCCTGGGCCGCCAGAATATAAACCGAATGGCTTCTTAAATTTTTCCGGGCGGTGCACAAAATAAGTTGCCCAACCGTTAGGCGCAAAGCCTGTTTGGTGTTCAAAGTCCTTGGTAAATTGGTATGTTTCGACGATAACGCGGGTAAGCTGCGAAATATCATGCTCGTAATATTGGAAGTCGAGCCGACACTCGTCTTCGGATGGCCGCCAGTATTCATTGACAAAGTCATGGCGGGAATAAACCAGTCCTTTGGGCTGAGGTACCTCAACACCCTCAAACCCCCGCTGTACCGCCAATCGCTTTGCCAAACGAAACTCATCGCAGGCCGGTTGCGACGAAGCGGGAGTGACGGAGCCAACGCCCGCCTTAAATCGCTCATCCGTAAAACTCGCCAATTGATGGAGAAAAACGACCGCAAATAAGGCATCGCAGGCCTCACGCTTAGCGATCAAGGCCTGGGCAAGCGCTTCCGGCGACTGAAAAACTTCTACTGCCAGATCCGACCGGCACAGTGTGGCTGGACGGACTTCAAGCAGGCACTCAACAACGATACCGGAGAGCCCAAACGAACATTTGAACTCATAGAATGCTGCCCCATCTTTATCGTCAGTCAATGTACGTAGTTCGCCTTTATCATCGACAAAAGTCAGACCGACCACATGTGCCGAAAAATAGCCAGCCCCGTCCAGTGATGACTCCTTCGTGTCACCTACGGCAACTGAGCCAACAGTCGCCTCGCCAATTTCCGCTTGAAACGGGATTTCCACTCCTTGCGCTTGTAACCACATATTTAGCTTCTTTAGACGGCATCCTGCCTGCACACGCACGATTTGACGTCCAGTGGGATCAACTTCCAGGCCGATAACTTCATCGAGCTTACGTGTACATAACATCGTACCACCGTCATTGACGAAGGTGTTTGTCACCGAGAGCATAGAACCCACCGGATTGACAGGTGACGGAAACCGATGATCGTCGCGCACCACGGCCTGCACATCGGCGTAACTGATCGGTTCGACATAGACAGCAGGCTTGGTCGAGCGGCTCAGTCCCCAGTTCGTGTAGCTGCGGCCTGTGTTTTCAAGCAAGCCGTGATAGGGTTGGATGATGGTAGTAGCGTTCATAGGACACCTCAGCTATAAGGTTGTGGTGAATATTTTGCCGGTAACGGCCGTTAGCGCTACCCAATGATCACATATCTGCAGATATCAGGCGCTTTGGCAAGCAATGGTTGCGCTTTGGAAATTGTGTCTTGCACATGAGAAGACGTCATATGGGCATGTTCAGCCGAAGCACTCGTCCATTCTTCCACAAAGACGAACTCGGTGGCGTTGGTTTTATCTTGCAGTAACTGATAACTGAGGCAACCTACTTCACGCCGCGTTGGCCCAATCAGGTTGAACAGTATGGTTTTAAGTTCTTCAACGTTT
Organism: uncultured Pseudomonadota bacterium; assembly: GCA_963765965.1. Lineage (GTDB taxonomy): Bacteria > Pseudomonadota > Gammaproteobacteria > Methylococcales > Methylomonadaceae > Methylomonas. Next base: position 113,454 of record CAVXZR010000073.1, on the reverse strand, counting down.
TCAGGGAGTGAAGTTACCCTTGCAATAACCCTCAACATTTCGTTTGCCATGCCCCACCCCCAAATTATTTAAGTCTTAGTTCAACTTCGTTCGCGCCAACTTCTCGATACACCACATAAATGCCAGCAGAAGTAGATTGCCCCACTGGCCATCCCAAACCCAAACGAGCTATAGAGGTCAGCCGTGTCGTTACATCCATCCTCTGGCAAAGAGAACCTCGTATCCATCAACGTTATCTTGTCAAGCAGCATGGTTGCGGGATCCTTGAAAATCCAGTAGCGAAACGCCTAGATGTCGGGCAATGCCTTTTCCGCCTTCAAGCATGACTTGATCGTGATTCCAAGTAAAGACCGGCGCCAAAATTGGAGCCAAGAGGTTCATCCAGGCTTTTTCCGTAGACACAGTCCATCTATAAGTCACAAGAGTTGAATCATCCAAATTATCAAGAGTCCAATTGCCGGTACCGTTTAAATTGCCTGAAGTAACTCCCTCAATCCGACGGTGCTTTTCCAGTGCTATAACTCGGACTTCAAAGCAAAGACGATAGGGTAGCTTGCTTGTCCAGGTAAACCGACGAACCGATCCGAGACCTTGTGCATCACCTTTTTTGATTTCAACGACTTGTTTAACAGATCCCCACCACTTCGGCCATTCATCAGACGTTATGAGGGCATCCCAGACACGTTCTATGGGAGCATCTAGGCGCCACTGCGTCACTAATGAATATTGCATAGTTTTCGTTATTCCGTCGGATTGTTTATCGAGAAATCAAAAATACATAATATTTCTGTCGCTATGAATAACTTTAGTTACGAATTTTGTCAAGTTGGTATAACTTATACCCGTCAGATTTCTCTACACCAGACATTCGGCAATAGGGGGGTATTGCTCTATTTTTTGATATGGAAATTTGGGGTTTGATGCGCAATGGAACGAAAAATCGAGTTAGCGCATTAAATGATGCGCTTTTTAGGCTAGCACCTGATTTTTCTAATCCGACTGTCAAAAACGAGCCCTTTCTGCCGTTTGGCACTCAATACTTGTAAAACCACGATGTCTTGCAATACAAAGGTGGCTTTGAAATCTATGCTATCGGTCTTAAACGATAAATCCATGGAACTTGGCTAGCTGGGCGGAAAAACCCGGCTGATTACAGCATAAACAAGGCGGTAATCAGCGATTTCCCGTAGCGACTCAGGTAAAAATTCATGAGTGTAGACTTAAAAATTGACAGTCACTGTAGCCCTGACCATGCGCGGCTCGACCGGATGCCTGACAGTGCCGTAGTTAAGTGTTGATAGGCTCGGTGAATACTGAGAGGTATATGCATAGGCAATATCGCTACTCTGCGAATCGAACACATTAAAGACATCCAGTTCCAGTTTATAGGTTTTCTGCTTGTAACCGGTACCCAGGTTAACAATAGTCGTGTCAGGCGCCCAATTACCTTGCGAATCCTGAGCAACATCGCCGAAATGCCTGATGCGTAGGGTGCCGAACAGGCCATTTGGCGCCACTACGGTCGCGCCGGTCGAAACCACCCTGCCGACGGAATTGGGAATGTTGGTGTTGGTGCAAGCCATACTTTGGGTTGGATTTGCCGGATTAACGCAATTGTCCGGGGTTGGTAATTGTGCGAAACGGGCGGTCGTCAAGGCCAAATCGGCATCCAGCGTTAACCAGTCGGTTGGCTTATAGTAGTTAGTAAATTCTACGCCGTAGCGATATGATTTGCCGTTGACGCTGGTGGTGCCCTGATCGCCCTGCCACACCAGTTCCTGGCTGGACTCCAGCCACCAAAAGGCTAGCGTGCTGTTTAGACCGGGGACGTAGCTGGTACGAGCGCCAACCTCACCACCGCGTGCCCAGGCCAGGGGCGAAATCAGGGCGCTGCTACCGAGTGAAGAACCATCGCTAGGATTGAGCTGCTCGGTAGTGCCTCGCGCATCATTGGAGTGATAACCGTAGCCGATATTCGCGAAATACTCGGTATCGTACCAGGGGCCGACAATCATACTCAACTTGGGACTAATTATGATCTTTGCCGCGCTGCCTGAATTAGCGGCATTGATAGCGGCTGAGGTGGCGGCATCGGCTGCATTACATCCTACTTGAGTTAGATTTGCAGCACATAGAGCAGATTGATTCGTAAAACCGTTTGCAAGCGCGGTGACATCATTGTTGATAAAATCGCCGCGTATGGCTGCAACGGTGCGAAATTTTTCCAGCCAATGGGTCTGATTCTTGAAAAATGCGCCGGCAGTGGTCTCACTGATATTATCAAGACTGACGGTGCTCAAATATTGCCGGTTGACCGTATTATTAAGACCGATACCCATGATTTCGTCATGACGGAAGTTCATGCCGATCGTATTATCCATTTCAAAGCCGAACAGCTTGTTGTAGCGGGTATGTTCGATATTACCGCCGGTTTGCACCCTATGCTCAAACTGGTTGATCTGATCGCCCAAGGGGCCATTCAAAAAACCGGTAAAATCGGAAAACAGGCTGACATCGTAGTACACCATATATACGTTGGCATCGTTTTTCCAATCCTTGCCCTGATTCCATAAATTGCCGGAAAAGCTGTAGCGGTTGGTTTTGCCGCCGTCAGTGGGATTCATGGTGCCATATAAGCCCAGTGCGCCGCTATTCAGCGCTGCTTGCGGAATCTGGTTGGTGGCCGTCCATTTGTTGGTATACGCTTTGGCGTTCAGCGCTAAGCCCCAGTCGTCCCTGCCCAAGGTATAACGCAACATGCCGTTGAATTTCCGGCTATCTTCGGGCTGTTGCCACGGGCCGTTATAGGCATTGAACTCGCCAGCATAAAGCAGATCGCCATCGCCTACCTTACTGGAATTGGCGACCAAAGCCCGGTAATAATCGAACGAACCACCGGTAAATTTCAAAATACCTTGATTCAGTTTGTCCATCGAAGTCATTTTTGCATAACCGGCTGCCGAGAAATCACCAACCTCGCCATAATATGGACCTTTACCGTATTCGATTTTTTTCACCAGTTCCGGAATCAAGCTGTTGATGTCCATATAGCCTTGGCCATGGGCATGAGAGGGCATGTTCATCGGGATACCGTTGACGATGGTGGTAAAGTCGGTGCCATGGTCGAGATTGTAACCGCGCAGGAAATATTGATTGGCCTTGCCGGATCCGCTGTGCTGCGTCGCCAAGGCGCCGGGCACAACTTCCACCAACTCGCCGTTACGGGACATAGGACGGTATTCGAATTGCGCCTGACTGACCTCACCTTGCGAGGCGGAGCCGGTAAGACCAATCAGGTTTTTGGCCCGGCCCGACGCGACTTCGACTATTCCTAATTCTTCGGTCTTTTCAGGTTTGTTGGACGGTTTGATTTGATGCGGTTGCTTGCTCTGCTGGGGAACGACCTGCTGCGCTTGGACAGCTCGATTGGTTTGCTTACCCAGATCAGGCATTATTGACTGTTTAATCTTTTTAGTTTTTTTTGTACGTTTGATTTTTACAGTCTTTTGTGTTTGTGCAGTCTGCTCTGTCTGTTCCGCACTTGGCGCAGCCATAAGGTCGGCATGGCTTAGACCTAATATGATTCCAAAGCTGATGATCAGTTCTTTCTTTTTTATGATGGTGCTGTGCGGTTTCATTGCAGATCCTTTTTGAATGCTATCGGTTTTCTCAAAGTAAAATATCTTGTTGATTTCTAATATTCTGCGGGATGGTAGGCGCCCGGTCGGCCTTGTAGCCAACATTGTCAATCGCAAGTTTTCTTGGGTTCGCAATCAGCCAATGAAACCTAGAAATTTCATCAGCAGCTAAGCTGATTGAGTGGATGCTGTTAGTGCTCGGCGTTAAATGGAGTACGCAATGTCTGTTGCAACGAGAGGCTGTGAAACTGAGTAGCAGAGCAGAAGGCAGATTACGAACAGCATAATTATGGGTAAAGAGGGCGGTCGCTTGAGTATCGGGACTGCCGGTAGCGAATCTGGCAAAAATCCATTGAAGAGAGCTTTCTTCAATGAATGGAGTTGAGTTTTTGTAACGTTTGGGAGTTATTTGAGGAACTAAAACGATTGTAAACTGAACCGGCGGCGGTGAGGTAAGACCCACGCCGTTGCTCAGTAAATATTTGCCCGGTGTATGGTTAATATCTGGAAAATAGTGTTTGAAGTCCAAGCGGCTATCGCTGATGTAATCCAGCTCAAAAGACTGTTTGTCTTGACAGTTATCTAGCGCTTGCAAAGGTGTGTTTTTCAAAATTAAAGCATGACTGCCGCTGTCTGCTTTATTATTTTCACTAAAGCTTTCAAGTGGTGTTTTTACACTATTGGCATGAGTTGTCACAGCCTTGCAGATTGTGCTTGACGGACCGCCACCCCCGGAACGATACCTAGAAAAACCTTCAAGACTGATGTTATCTTCATCGAAAACAAAATAACCGATTTCGTACCCTCGTTGATTGGTCGCTTTCCAAAAAGAGGATATTTTGTCAACACCCGCCTCTTGAGCAAATGCAGTGCTTTTATCCTTCAGATGGATACTCGATTCAACTACTTTTGACAACGCTACACTGGAAAATAGCGCCGTCAACAAACAAGTGATGGCTAACATCACCAGCTTCGCAACCAAAATACCGGCGCCATGCAACAGCAGTGTCGCCAGCATAAAACCCAAGGTGTAGGAAATCAGACTGGCGGACGTGGAAATTTCCTGGCCATGGGCAAAACCATGGAAGAAGGCAAAGAACGCCACGATTAGCACGTTTATCTTGCTGCTAAAACGGACTTTATGGGTAATGAGTACGCTAAAAACGGCGCAGGAAAGCAGGATGATGCCTTCCACGCAGGGAATCGCTAAGCCTGCTGCACCGGCGAGGCCACCCAGACTCATTACGCCGACAAAAGCCAACGGCAACATCCATATGGCCTGTCCGCGTAATTGCGCAGCCCAGATCCCTACTGCAAGCATGGTGATCAAGTGATCCCAACCAGTCAAAGGATGGGCGAAACCGTTACTCCAGCCAATACTGTCAAAATTGATAAATTGCTTGCCTGGAAACACCATTAACAGCAATAGCGATAGTTTGCAAGACCGGAATCCTGTGTTATCTGATTTGCTTAAAAAGACAGGCAGCATGGGGGCTTCATGTAAATTTTTAACTAATTGATTATTATCGGATAATTTAAGATCGATACTAAGATTGTGATTCCGGTTGTCGTGGGTTCGAGCCCCATCGCTCACCCCGCCGCTTATCTTATAAATCAAAAGCTTAAGTTGAATCATCGCAAGATGCTTTAAACCAGCGCCGTTACAAATCCTTAACTTTTTTGTTTCGCACAAAAATAGCACAGATACATAATATCGCCTTAAATTGCTTGCGCGTGAAATATGGTCTCTAAATATCGGTAAGCACCTGTTGAATCCACGATAACCGAAGCTTTGCACGAAGATGCAATGCGCTTGAATCCTGAACCTGATGCATAAATTCCAGAGCACTACTGATCACGAGGAGGATGGGTTACATACTCAGAATCGTGTTGCTAACACCAACAGTAATTTTGTCATGTGTTCTCATCCACTCTAAAATTTTTTGCTCAAGGCGCCTAATATAATTCTACAGGTACTTTTTCCCGATTCAGTAAAGTACGGTTGGCATGTTTGATACCGGGCCGGGTTTTATGGTCTTATCGAACATCGTGGTCAGCGTCTTAGGATTTGGCGTGATGATTGATCCAGGCCGTTTGTATGGAAACAACCAATGGTTTAAAGCTTAAACGAAGAATAGACAGTTAGGGCTAGGTGTTCCAGGGGAGATAGAACGCAACAGCCAGAGATAAATATACCTTTATTTCTTATCTATCGTAAAATGGTTATAACTATTTTACGATATGTCATATTTTGGTATGCAGCGTCTATACAGCAAACAAATCTCAACCGAGCTCTTTCAGAATCGGCAGATGTTGTTTGTATCCGGCCCAAGACAGGTCGGCAAAACAACCTTAGCCAAACAGTTATGCGATGAACACAACGGACATTACTTGAATTGGGACGATGTCGATCATCGCCAGCTGATTCTCGCGGGCTCAAATGCCTTGGTTTCTTCGTTAGGTCTGGATCAATTACGTGCTGAAAAACTTTTAATTGTTTTTGATGAACTGCATAAGTTTCGGCACTGGAAAGATTTTTTAAAAGGTTTTTACGACCGCTACGAACAACAAGTGTATATCTTGGTGACGGGTAGCGCGCGTTTAGATATTTTCAAAAAAGGTGGCGATAGCTTGATGGGACGCTATGTCCATCTGCGTATGCATCCCTTGACTGTTCGCGAGATATGCCCTCAACCGATAGACTGCGGACAACTGATTCAGCCCCCACAACCAATAGCTGCTAGCAGCTTTGAACAGTTGTATCAGTTTGGCGGATTTCCGGAGCCCTTTATTAAAGCCAATCCCCGGTTCAACTTGCGCTGGCACAATTTGCGCTCAAAACAGCTTATTCAGGAAGATATTCGGGACGGTTCAAACGTACAGGAATTGGCTCAATTAGAAGTGCTCAGCCGTTTGCTAAGCGCCCAGGCAGGACAGGTAACTCGCTACGCCACGCTGGCCACCCAGATCCGGGTATCGGTCGATACCATACGTAGATGGCTCGATACTTTGGAAAGTTTTTATTTTTGTTTTCGAATCCGCCCCTGGAGCACCAATATTGCCAGTTCGCTACGTAAAGAACCGAAACCTATTTATGGGACTGGTCGTTGATAGACGACAGTGGAATACGGGCTGAAAATTTTGTCGCCTGCCATTTACTAAAAGCCGTACATTGGTGGAATGATTTAGGCGCGGGCGACTTTGGGCTCTTTTATCTTCGTACCAAAGATCAGAAAGAAGTCGACTTTCTGGTCAGTAAAAATGGTCAGCCCTGGTTTTTGGTCGAAGTAAAATCGTCCGGCAATTCTCCACTCAATGCAAATTTGGCTTGGTTTCGGGATAAAACCGGTGCCGAACATGCTTTTCAAGTTTGCCTGAATATGCCATTTGTCCCAGTGGATTGTTTTTCTGTGAACACTCCCATTAAAGTACCAGCGCAAACATTTTTATCGCAACTGATCTAATTTGATACGTTGGTTCAGCCAAATCTCGGTTTCTATCTATTCGGGCTATACCGCTGCCATGTTGGGATGTTTTTTTGCTATCAATGCCTGAAAATACTAAATGACAAATAAAAACAAAATCTTAAATCAGAAGGGTTTACTGCTCTCAGTCCCAGAAATATGCTTTTCCATAAGTGCCGAGCCCCGTCCCATAGTCATCATTTTTAGATCTTAATCGTTTTTAAATAGAAAATCGGCACAGAGTTTTCGGTTAAACCTACCAACCCTGTACCGCAGCATCCAATCAAGGTCTATTCGGCTATCCCATCCCTGCGAGGCCCGGAAACGGACTCATGGACTCCCGCCGCTACGCCTGCTTAATCCGTAAACCAAACAGCCCAGAGCATTGGCGGGGGTAATGGGCCAGACGGAAGCCGATATTGTTGTTGCGGTTGTCCGGGTTGTTCCTGTTACGGTTCGCCGAACGCAAGTTGTCCAGTTTGTTGTTCCAAGAACCACCGCGCAGCACACGGCGTCAATCAGGTCCGTCCCCGTTGGAATACTATCTCCGAAAAGATGTTTTTGCGCAAGCCCAAGGTTTGCGCCTGTTTCGCATGGCCTATCCAGCTTTGCACGCTGGGCTTGATGTCGTCCCAATCCATCCGGCCTTGCGCATAAGCCGTGGCTAATCGCCTTAATTTCCTGGCAAAACGATGACCGTTGTCATTTCTTAAGCGCCGATGATCGGCCAACACTCGAAAGCCCAATAAATCGATGCCAAAACAAACCGGCGTAATATGCGCTTTGCGGGGATGCAATTTAAGCCGGTCGCGTTCCAGGCGCTCACTACAAAGCTTGCGTAATTCTGCAAGACGGGTTTTGTCATCAGCCAAAATCACCATATCGTCAACATAGCGTAAATAGGCTTTGGCACGCAATTGCTCTTTCACAAAATGATCGAAGTCGTCCAGGTATAAATTGGCTAAAAACTGGCTGGTTAAATTACCAATCGGTATACCCACCTTCCGCTCGGCCTGTGTAAATAAATCGTCCCCCGGAAAATACACCCACTGCTCCGGTTCGCACTGGCTGGAATCGATAATCCTATCCAGCAACAACAATAATTTTTGGTCTTTCAAGTAATGGCGAAGTTTTTGCTTGAGTATGGCGTGATCAATGGAAGGAAAATACCGGGCAATGTCCATTTTTAATACATAGCGGTAGCGATGCGCCCAATACTGGTATTTAGCGATGGCGGCATGGGTGCCTTTAGCGTGCCGGCAAGCATAGGAATCGTCGATAAAGCTGCGATCAATGCAAGGTTCGATCATATTCATAATAGCATGATGCACCACCCTGTCGCGAAACGGCGCGGCTGAAATTTGCCTGGGTTTACGTTCATAGATGGTAAACACACGATAATCTCCCGGCTGATAGTCACCGCTTTGTAGTTCCCGCTGTAATTGCAACAATTCCTTTTCAAGATTGCACTCAAAACCGGCGACCGATGACCGGCGGCTTTTACCGCGCCGGGCTTTTTTATAGGCCAGCAATAAGTTCTTAAAGGAAACCAATTGCTCCCAAACGCCGCCCAACCGTTTCATGGCGATCAGGTCGCGCCGGATACGCTACGCAGCCAGCCGCCTAATTGCCTCCCCAGATCGTCCATAAGTTTGGCGCCATGTTCATAAGAACGAGTCGGGATGGCCTGGAATTCATAGCTTAAGCGCCATAAATGCCGGGCCACCTCCAAACGTAAATTGGCGCGTTGCAGAGATTGCTGTTTATTCCGGGTATAAGCGCTTTCAACGGTAGCTTCTAAAACTTCAAGTAGTACCGTTTCCAGACGCTCGCCCAGGGTAAACCGGCGCACTCGCGGAAATTTATCCAAATGCGGAATCAGCCAGCGTAACAGTTCATGACAGGTGAGCACCGCCTGCGGTGTAGTATCTTTCATACTCCCCCCAAAAAAATCGCGAGCGGCCTATCGGCCGCTCATCTAAGGAAAAAGCTTAAAACCGAAAAGAGTAAAAGAGCAAAGAAAAAAGGGTTAGTCCTGGGCCAGACGGAAGCCGATATCGTAGTAGCGGTTGACCGGGAAGTACCTGAAACGGAACGCCGAACGCAAGAAGTCCAGAAGGAAGTACCAAGAACCACCGCGCAGCACACGGCGAGAACAATCACCCCCATTTTCAGCATTCCAAGCCTTCTTACCGTCTTTAGGGGCAAACTGATAATTTTTATGCCAACAATCCTCCGTCCATTCCCAAACGTTACCAGCCATATGGTATAAACCAAAGTTGTTGGGTTTAAAACGAGGGTCGTCAACCGGTATGGTTTTACTATCCGAGTTATCACTAAACCAGGCATATCCTTTAGCATCTTGATTACCCCAGAAATAGTCCTCTTTGCTACCGCCTCGCGCCGCATATTCCCACTGCGCTTCGGTAGGCAGGTGATAATCCTTTCCGGTTTTCTTCGAAAGCCAAGCAGCATAATCGGTAGCATCTTGCCAACTGACATTGATAACTGGTCGCCGACCGCGACCCCATCCTCTATCATCCGGCAATTGATGTTCGGGTTCGCTGGCGGCAAATTGGTCGTATTCTTCGAAGGTGGTTTCATAGACGCCGATGGCAAATGCCGTTACGGTTACGGGATGTTGCGGCGTTTCTTCGGGGTTCTTGGTATTGCTACTGCCCATCATGAACGTATCTTTGGGCAAGGGCTGCATTTTCGGCTCCTTGATAGTGCGCTTGCCTTTGGGGTCATCCAGTTCGACCAACGCTTTGACTTGCTGCTTGTACTCATCCAGGTTAGTACTGGCTTGAATATCGGCGTGTTGCGTTTGCTGCCATTGCCAAATAAATGCCGTACCGAACAGCAATGTTACCGCCAGGGTGGATAGCAACCACTTGCGTTTTAAACCGGCTTTTCTGCTTTTAAACACCGCGAGCGCCAAGCTGTCGTGGCTCAGTTCGTAAGCGTAGCTGTCCAGGCGTTCCTCGCGGCGCAATACCTTACTTTCCACCAATTGTAATAATGCTTTTTCGTTTACCCGATAACGCTGCTTGACTTGTCCCTTACTCAAGCTTTCCCGGCGGCCTTCGCTGTTGAGCAAGCCGGTTTCACAAAGTGTCCGCACCTTGCGGCGGGTAAGCCAATTGGGTAACTGGGCAATCGCATTTTGGTAAAAGCCTTTGATTACGGCATCCATGCCGTCCTTGCCGCCCAGATAGGTTTGTAAATCGACGGAAATGGTTTGTTCTGCACCGGCTTGATTGGCAATCACTTTTAGCTCGATATGCTGACATAGCAGCTGCAATTGAAACGGTTCGATATTGCCGTGTTTGTCTTGTAGATAATCAAGAATCGCAGCCACGGTTTCGGGTGGGTAGTCAAACGCTGCGGCTATGAAGCGCTCGGGCGCATTAAGATTGGCCGGATTAACGATGGCTTTTTCGGCGCGTACTCTGTCTAATTGCGTCAAGCGGAATCGCTGCGACAATATGCCGGGAATAAAACCAACCAGTTCCTGCAAGGCTCCGACCGAGTCTTCACGCAGGCTGATCAATAGCCGTATATCGGGGGGCGTAGCTGCATAGTCCGGCTTATCGCCACAGCGTATCCTTTCGCGCACGGCTTCCGGCACTTGCCCGCTGACCAAATGACCCAGTTGTTGGGCCAATTGCTGACGGTAAGCTTCATCCCGCAGGGTAAAGACTTCCTCAAATTGATCAAGGATCAGAACAGGGGTTAAAAAGCTGTCGCCTTTGGAAAACACTGCAGTGTTAAAAAACTCCCAATAACTTTCTCCTTGGCCGGGAGAATAGGCGATTTGCTGGTCCTGACAGGTTTTGGCGACGGCGTTATTCAATTCCTCCAGCAGTGGCTTACCAAGATTGAAGCGCAAACGGATAGGTAAATAATTAAGCTCCCGAAGTTTGGGAAATAAACCGGCTTGCAAAAGAGAGGTTTTACCCAGGCCGGATTTGGCATAAAGCACTAATAATTTACTCGAAAGCAAACGGTTCAGCACTTCCACCACTTCTTCATCGCGACCGAAAAAAATCAGGCTGTCGGTTTCATCGTCACGGAACGAGTCAGGGCCCCGGTAACGGTAGTTCTTGGCCGGTACGGAACGGATTTGATTAGCCATTAGCCGCCTCCTTTCTTACCAAGCGTCTTTGCCTATCGTCAAAAATGTCCCTAACTAAACGGTCCAGTTCCAGGTCTTGGCGTAGATCGAGGTAATTGAGATGATGCAACGCCTCCAACTTGGTCTCACTGCTGCCGGACAGTAAAATCGGGATGATGAAAATAAAGCCATCGACATTTTTGGTTTGCCGCTCCAACGCCAAGTTAATTTCTTTGACGAAATAACTCTCCGATTGGGCAAGCATGGCTGGTGTTTGCACTACCAAAAAATAGTTAATGGCATCTGTGTCGATCAGATGTTTGATTCTGCGATCCCAATTCTCGCCTCCGCGCAGATCGTCTCGGTCCCGCCAGGGATTTAAACCTTTATCGCGCAGTTTTTTGCCTAAATCGGCAACGGCTTCGCTATCTTGCGAACAGTGACAGAGAAATACGGTAGGGGCATCGTCCGGCAGGTTTGGTTCAACAGTCGCGACTGGTAAATCAGTTTTTTGCCGATATAGTTTTAACAGATCGTCCGCAAATTCGCTCCACGGACAGTTTTTGAATTCAATCGAATGCGCATCGCCGTAAAATAAAGTGGTTTGCTCTAGCGCAGGATCGCTAAAAAAACGGTTGTTTTCCAGGGCTATTGACCAAGTGCGGGCGTTTTTCGATGTACTGTGGAACAAATGCAATAGTACCCGCAAGTACCAGCGCTGAAAACCGAAACCTATGAATAGAAACGAGGTTTTCTTATCGCCGAATACTTTGCCCAGCGCGGAAGGCAACTCAGGCTGACCGGCAATGATATTAGCGAGAAAGTCGAGTAAGTCAGTCTCGCTAAGCACTAGTGATTCGCTGTTGTCGGTGGAACCGTAAAGCTGGTACACCAGTGGCGTGTTCGGGGTTGGCGTCGCCGGTAAAGTCTGATTGCCGCCGCCAAAATTGTAATAAGCTTTGATGGGATGCTTATCGACTTCCTTGAAAGCATTAACCATGTAAACATCCGGCGTAGTGCTGACACAATAGCTAAAGGGTAATTGCGCCAAGGCTCGGTGGAGTTTGGTGGTTCCTTCTCTATAGTGCGCATAAAAATTTACAGCTTCGAGTTCCAAATCCAGACGATCGCCAATGCGTTTTGCCAAATAATGTTGTACGACATAAGTCATATCGTCCGGGTCGAAAATTTTCGTATCGCTGTCGATTTGTGCGGCCAAATACCGTGCAAACAAGGTAGTCAGGGGCGGTTGGGAGTTGTCAGAACCCGAAGGAATATCAGAACCCAACATCAACACGCACTGACCTTGTTCAAAGATTTTCAGCAGTTTTTGCCAGTCCTTATCGTTCAATAGATTTTTTTCCATTATCAGTCCCATTTTTAAAAATGCTGACAAAGCCTAAACTCAATCACATAGATTGGAATGCATTTTTTTCGCAACATTTAAGACAGCATTCAGAAAGGTTTGGATGTTAGCAAATATACCGTCAGTTTCAAATGAATTGTCCATTATCAATGCTGGGTTAGAAGGAGAACTGGGTTGAGCAACAATAAACCCAGCCGAAGCTTTGAAACAACCAAGCTCTTTGCATTCAAAATGGCCTTTGAATCAGGTGCATAGGCGTTATAAATAAAGCTGATTTTCATTTTTCCCCTTGCCCGACTAGAAAGCCGATCAAGCCGGATGCAATTGCGCTGACAATGCCGGCTGCCCATTTTTTGTCGTCAACTGTTCCGGTCGCAAAGGAGTAAACGCAACCTACAAATACTACGCCTACTATCAGAAGCGCGAAGCAAAATAGCGCATATGTCATCTTGCGCTTAAGTTCGGCGTCTGCCGCTTCTTTTGATCGTCTCGCGTCGGCATCTTCCGTCGTTTCGTTACTGACTGAGAGTTCGTATTTGTGGTCCTTGCCGACGATTTGACCAAGATTGACTGCGGGCCGACGCCATATTCAGGCAGGCTTTCCGTCATTAGATGCCTACGATTTCAGTCAGCAATTGTTTGTTCTGGTCAAGGATGCCCAAGCGTTTTTTTTCTGTCTTAGCCTCGGCTACCACGTCATAGAGTGCGATGGCTTTGCGCAGAATTTCCGTCTTGGTTGTGTGGCCGGAGGAGGCCAGTTGTTCCAGCCGTTCGTTCAGTTCCGGGGATAGGGTCAAACTTAAGCGAACGCCTTCTTTGTCGGTTGCCATATAGCTCTCCTGTTACGTAAAAAAAGCGTAATTTATGCGTAAATATAACGCTTGTTGTTCGTCTAGTTCTACTTTGTCAGATTATATTGTAGGGTATGCATCGCATACCTTTTCGGGCCTTGAATGCTCCAAGGCTTAAAAAAGGTATGCGATGCATACCCTACACAGCAAACAAGTCCGGCTTTCTCTGTCGAAAAACGACCTTAAAAACATTGTTTATGTAATCTGACAAAGTAGAACTAGGCAAGTCGCTGTTATTTAGTTAAGAATAAGGTTAGAAATAACTTCCCGCTATGAGATTTCTTCTCGGATAGGCTTGTCAGAATCCGTCTGTTTTGGCTGATAAATTTTCAAAGGGGCAGAGCCCCGGTTGGCTGGAGTCAAATGACAAGAATTAAATCGAATGGAGGTGTAAAAAAACAGTATCTCCCGCCTGCGCCGTCTTGCACTTTCGTCCTTGAACCGAAGGTTCAAGTGGAAACCAAATCCAGTCAATCAGGCTTCCTGAGTAAACAGGCATGCACACCATGAATGGCAAAAAGCTTCCGGGGTAAAAACAGGTTCAGGAAACACCCAGTACTGCTCGAACGCGGCAGGAGATAAGGTGGATATTCTAAGCTTGTTTATGGATTTTCTAAAACGTTTTCTATTTTGAGTCGTAAATCGATAAGCCTGGCGCTGATATCGGGATTTTCAGAACTGCCTGTAGCGCTTACTGCGCCTGTATCGTGGGCCATATTCAAGGCCGCCAGGACTGCAATCCTATCCGAACCGGTCACCTTGCCGGTGTCGCGGATTTTGCGCATTTGTTTATCGAGTTCCTTGGCAGAGTTGATCAGTGCTTCCCGTTCGTCGCTGGCGCAGACGATTTTGTATTCCTTGCCGAGAATAGTCAGCGAGACCGGTTGAATGGGTTTGCTCATGAATCGTGTTCCATTGCTTTCAGGCGAGCTATCATCGCTTCGACACGGGCTTTAGCGAGAGTGGTTTTTTCCAATAGCTTGGCTTTTTCTTTTACCAAGGCATCCTGTTTTACTTTAAGCGATTTATTCTCGTTCTTGATAAGGCTATATTGCGCTATCAAGGCATCGAGTTTAGCTTCCAGCGCTTCAAGTTCGGTTAAGGGGTCTTTTTCTGGTTGGGTCATAAGCAAAAGAGTAGCTGATACGACATTTAAATCATCCTGTTTAATAATCAATGTTAGCATAAGCGCCGATTTTAAACAGCTTCAAAACAAGAGTTATTGACGAGTTTATGATGTATCTAGCAATTAATGAAGTTCTGGAACAACTGGATGCCGATCTGGGTGCCGCGGAAGCGCATGGCATGGCGGTTGGTATGTTATCTGTCGAATCGAGCGCAGATGCCGCTAACTGGCTACGCGAGCTATACAAGGATGATAGCGATATTCCGGAAAGCGGCGAAACTCTGCTGCGGGATTTGTTCGAAAAAACCCGGCGGGAACTGGATTATGGCATTGAAGAATTTAGTTTCGATTTGTTTTTGCCGGAAGATGACGAACTCTTATCCGAGAGGGTGGAAGCCTTGCGCGACTGGTGCCAGGGTTTTTTGTTCGGCATCGGCTATTTGCATGCCAGCGGCGATTGGCCCGGCGATGTTGGCGAAATTATGCGTGATATTATCGAATTCACTAAAATCGACAGCGATAGCGAAGACGATAACGAGGAAGAAGCCAATGCACTGATGGAAGTTCACGAGTATATTCGTGCAGCCGTGTTTACTGTCAGGGATTATTTTCTGGAAAGCCGGGACAATTACAGTCATTAATAGAATGCCAATGAAACAAAGCGAATTCAAAAAACGTCGTGCCGCCCTGATGAAGCAAGTTGGCAAGGGCAATATCGCCATTATTGCCAGCGCGCCATATCGAACGCGCAATCGTGATGTGCTTTACCCCTTTCGGCAGGATAGCGATTTTTATTACCTGACCGGCTTTAATGAATCGGAATCGCTGGCGGTGTTTATTCCCGGCCGCGAAAAGGGTGAATATGTGCTGTTCTGCCGCGAGTACGACGAGAAAAAGGCGCTATGGGAAGGCGCACACGCCGGTCTGGAAGGTGCGACCAAGCACTATGAAGCCGACGACTCTTTTCCGATAGCCGATCTGGATGATATTTTGCCCGGCATGCTGGAAAACAAGTCCAAGGTGTTTTATCCGATGGGCAAAGACACCGACCTGGACCACAAGCTGCTGGAATGGATTAATAATATCCGCAAGCAATCCCGTACCGGCGTTACCGCCCCCGGCGAACTGGTGTCGCTGGAGCATATCGTCCACGAAATGCGCTTGTTCAAAACGGCGGAAGAATTAAAACTGATGCGCCGCGCCGCAGAAGTGTCGGCCAGAGCGCATCGCAGAGCCATGCAGTATTTGCCGGCCCGGCCTTTACGAACATCAAATCGAAGCTGAACTGATTCATGAATTCATTCAGGATGGCTTGCGGGCGGTGGCTTATCCGTCTATCGTCGCAAGCGGCAAAAATGCCTGCGTACTGCATTACATCGAAAATAAGGATAAACTTAATAAAGGCGATCTATTACTCATAGACGCCGGCGTGGAATGCGACCATTATGCCGCCGATATTACCCGTACTTTTCCGATTTCGGGTAAATTTAACGAACCGCAAAAAAAACTTTACCAACTGGTGTTGAATGCCCAAGCTGCCGCGCTGGACCAGATAAAGCCGGGAATCGCCTGGAACAAGGCGCACGATGCGTCGGTACAGGTATTGACCAAAGGTCTGGTGGAATTGGGTTTGTTAAAAGGCAGGGTCGCTAAACTGATCAAGGATGAAAAATATAAACAGTTTTATATGCACCGTATCGGTCATTGGCTGGGTATGGATGTGCATGATGTCGGCGACTATAAAATCAAGGACGAATGGCGATTGCTGGAACCCGGCATGGTTTTGACGGTTGAGCCTGGGCTTTATGTACCCGCCGATTGCGAGAGTGTCGATAAAATCTGGCGCGGTATCGGCATTCGTATCGAAGATGATGTGCTGGTGACAGCCGAAGGGCATGAAGTGCTGACCCATGCGGTGCCGAAAAGTGTTGAAGATATTGAAACGCTGATGCGAGGGCATTAAATGCAGAATCATTACGATCTCATCATTGTTGGTGCAGGATTAGCCGGTAACTGTCTGGGGCTGGCTTTGAAAGACTGCGGTTTGCGGATAGCCATTATCGAGGCCAACAGCCGGAAACAATTACGCGATTCGCCGGCGGGAGATCGGGCTTTGGCATTGGCAGCCGGTACGGTGCAACAATTGCAGGCGCTGGGTGCCTGGGAGGATATCGCCGCTAAGGCGACCGCCATCAAAAAGATTCATGTTTCGGACAAAGGGCATTTCGGGAAAACCCGTTTGTCTGCCGACCGGCAAGGTTGTGAGGCGCTGGGTTATGTGATCGTCGCCCGGGATATTGAGGAACATGTCGCCGACTTAACGGCGCAAACGCCCATCAGCTGTTTTTATGAAACTCGCGTTGCCGGTTTAATGTCCGGCCCTGACGAGGTTAATGTCAGCCTTAAGCAGCAAGGCAAATCCTTGAATCTGTCGGCGCAATTGCTGGTGGGCGCCGACGGCGGGCAATCAACGGTCCGTAAATTGCTGGAAATTCCGCAGCAGGTTTTCGATTACGGTCAAACGGCATTGGTCACCACCGTGCAATCCACCCTGCCCCATCACAACACCGCTTACGAACGTTTTACCCGTTTTGGCCCCTTGGCTTTGCTGCCGGTTGCCGGTAAACAATCGGCTGTAGTCTGGACTCGCAGCCATGAACAGGCCGAAGCCTTGCTGAGTTGCGGTGAAGCGGAATTTCTGGCCGAACTGCAATCCTGCTTTGGCTACCGTTTAGGCGCCCTGAAAATGGTTGCGCCAAGACGCGCTTTTCCCTTAAGCCTGATTCGTGCCGAATACATGGTTTCCGGCCGTACGGTGATTATCGGCAACGCCGTTCACCAACTGCATCCGGTGGCCGGACAAGGTTTTAATCTCGGCATACGCGATGTGGCACAATTAACGGAAATGCTGATCGAACATTATCAAAACCACAGTGATATCGGAGCAGCAGAATTTTTGAAAGATTATGCCCGGCAACGTCAGCACGATCACGATAAAACGATAGGCTTTACCAATAGCGTGGTAAGAATTTTCTCCAATGACTGGCTACCGTTGGCAGCATTAAGAAACACCGGCCTAACCTTGCTCGACCATCTGCCGAGCGCCAAGCATTTACTCACCAAACATGCGATGGGCTTGGCAGGAAGGCTGCCTAAAATCGGGGCGAGTTGAATCCGTTTCGAACTTTGTAATTAAAAATATGTATCTATTCATTGTAATTGATAAGGTCAAACCTGCGTAGGATGATGAGCGACAGCGAAGCGCATCTATAGGCCTGCCTTTAATTTATACTGAATAGGTCCCGGAGGCTGTATGAGATTGTCCAATTTGTCGGCATTCCTGCTTTTGGCAGGTTATTTAAGCGCTTGCGGAAAAGAGGCGCCAGCGCCGCAAATCGCCAAGGAAGCTAGCGCAAAATATGATAAGGCCGTGACCTTGCAAGGCACGGTGAGTAATAATGCCGGCCCGATCAAAGCCGGTAAAGTTGAGGCAATGTCTCTGGCTGACGAATTACTGGCTGAAACAACCCTGGAAAATAGCGCCCGATATCAGCTGCAGATTCCGGCAGGCACTACCTGGCCGGTGGTACTCAACTTTTTGCCCGGTACAGGCGCTGCCGGAGCGGAAAAAATGCTCAGTATCGCCATTCAGCCGACTACCGGCAAATACGATATCAACCCTTCGACGACGGCTATAGCCAAACAGGCCAAGTCCCTGGGCGGTTATACGCTACGCAATTTGACGCGGGCTGCCGAAGACCGGGTGAATGTTCCCGATGCCAATAAGACCAGTACCGGTTTTCGCGGAGACCCTACTACACAGTATGGTGGTTGGCATTGAGCGGGATTGGTCTGATAGATAGCGCTAATAGACAGCAGGAATCCGGCGGGAAAAATTTTCTGAAAAATATCGGCGTGATCGAAGCTGCACAAGGACCGGTGGTGGACGTGCGATGCGATTACCTGCCGCCTATCGGCCAGGCGCTGGATGTGCTAAATGGCGGCGAACGTTATGTGCTGGTTGTCTGCCAGCATTTGCAGCCGACCCTGATTCGGGCGATTGCGCTGCATTCGGTGTCCGGTCTTTATCGCGGCATGGCAGTTTTCGATCGTGGCGATGTGTTGAATGTGCCGGTCGATCCGGCTTGTTTAGGAAGAATGCTGAATGTCTTCGGCGAACCGCTGGATGGCGGCCCACCGCTCAAAACCGAGATATTCCGCAATATTCTGATTACACCGCCCTTGTTGTCCGATACCTTGCCTGCCTCACAAATTTTGGAAACCGGTATAAAAGTCATCGATTTGCTTTGCCCATTTGTCAGAGGTGGCAAAACCGGCTTGTTCGGCGGTGCCGGCGTCGGCAAAACGGTGCTAATGATGGAATTCATGCATGCCGTCAGCAGTGCCATGAAAGGCGTGTCCGTCTATGCCGGTGTCGGCGAGCGCATGCGCGAAGGCCACGAACTCTGGCATGAAATGGCCGATGCCGGGGTGTTGCCACGGGCATTGCTGGTATTCGGGCAAATGGATGAATCTCCCGGCGTACGCTTCCATGTCGGTTATACCGCTTTGGCTTATGCCGAATACCTGCGCGATACTTTGGAAACCGAAGTGCTGTTTCTGATGGATAACATTTTCCGCTTCGTGCAGGCCGGTAGCGAGATTTCCGGCTTGCTCGGCCGAATGCCCGCCACTGTCGGTTATCAGCCGACCTTGCTGACCGAGGTGGCTTCGCTGCAAGAACGTATCGTCTCCACTAAATCAGGCTCGATTACTTCTGTACAGGCGGTGTATGTACCGGCAGACGATATGTCGGACCCGGCAGTCGCGACTATCCTCGGTCATCTCGATAGCGTGGTGATATTGTCGCGGCAACAGGCTGCCAAAGGCATTTACCCTGCTATCGATCCACTGCGTTCCGGCAGCCGGATCATGGATAAACGTATACTCGGCGAGCGTCATTATCAGGTAGCACGTGCAGTAAGAGAGCATTTATCGCGGTATCGCGAACTGGAAGATATTATCGCCATGCTGGGCATTGAGGAATTGTCGCCTGAAGACCGCTGCATTGTCGAGCGGGCACGGCGTCTACAGCGTTATTTAACCCAGCCTTTCACCACCGTAGCCGACCATACCGGCATGCCCGGCGTGCGGGTGCCGCTGGCGCAAACCATCGCCGATTGCGAGGCTTTTATGGATGGCAAATACGATAGGATCAGTGAAGCGGATTGCTATATGAAAGGGGCGATGACACCATGAAACGTTTTTCTCTGGCTTTGCTGGATAATCGCGGCTCCGCTCATTTCGACAATGTCACGCATTTTATTGCTGCCGACGCCGACGGCAGCTTCGGGGTGATGGCAGGGCATATGCATATGTTGGCAATCCTCCGTTACGGACTGGCGCGCTTTTGCGACACGACCGGCGCTTGGCATTTTCTGGCTTTACCGGGCGGTGTACTGCGTTTTTTCAATAACAGCCTGACTGTTAGTACCGTCCGCTACTTTTTAGGCGATGATCGCGATCAAATTTGTCAACAGTTGGTGGATGAGATGGCGCAACTCGATTCCGAAGTGCATACCGCCAGAGCTACGCTGTCGGAAATCGAACGTTCGCTAGTACGGCGTCTGGCAGAATTAAGTAACCGAGGCGGGTTGCAGTTATGAGTTTTCGCAAAAAACTCATCGAACAAACCCTTCGCGATATTCGGCGGCTGGACAATAAAACACATCTGCCGGTTACTAAAGGCGGCCTTCTGTTTTACGGCGGCACGCTGGGTTTGCTGTTTGTGGTGCCTATCGTTTGTGGCGCATATTTAGGCCGTTGGCTGGATACGCTTGCCAGCGGATATTCGGTACGCTGGACGCTAAGCCTGATTATTCTAGGGATTGTCGTCGGCACTTATAATGTCTACAGATTTTTACAGGGAAAAACATGAACCAGTTCAAGTTTATATTCACCCGAATTTGAAATAAGCGCTATTATTATTTAAAAATATTTAAGAAGATGCTTAAATATTTGGTGTGCTGTTTGATGTCAGGCAAAACCACCTGTAATTGCTTAAACTCCCCTTGCTTTCGCTCTCCCCCTTTGACAAGGGAACTACAGCAGGATAGTTAGCGGTTTCCTATGTTGTCATAGATCAGCAGCAATTTTAATCAGGCTTTCCATGATTGTTTTGCTCGTTGCAAATCCGGCAATCCGAAACCCGATCAATGTTGAATCAACTTAATTTAAAGACAGAAAATGAATCGACTCTACTTGCGTTTTTCGCTTTTGCTTATGGCGCTGGTATTGCTAAATGCTTGCAGCAGCCCGCCAGTAAAACGGGTTAACATCTCAACGGTCCGGCAAAATACGGCTCAGCAACGGCCGGTACCTCAGAATTACAAACCCACGGTTTATTCCGGCCTATTTCCTAAACCCGCCGCGCTGGAGCCTGCCGTCGAATTTTGGCGCAAAACTTATGCTGTCTGGCCGCGCGCTCAAGTCGCCTTTCACGATGATCGCTATCTTGATGTGATTTACGAAGTCATGGTATTACCCGGCGATGTCGGAGAAAGTTTAACGCTCGAACAGAAAGAAATGGTTAATCAAAGGCGCGATTACTGGAAAGGCCTGTTGGCGGCGCTAGAAAGCAAGTTGCGTTACGGTGCGGAGCTATCTGCATCTGACAGGCAGTTGATAGCCAAACTGGAAAGCAGCGGCAAGCCGCTGAGCTTGATCAACGGTGCCAGCGATAGGGTGCGTTCGCAACGCGGTACCCGCGAACGTTTCAAAAGAGGCCTGGAGATAAGCGGTCGCTACGATCAGCAATTTAGAAAGATTTTCCGTGAAGCCGGTTTACCTGAGGATTTTGCCTACTTGCCGCACGTTGAGTCCTCGTTTCAAGCTTCCGCAAAATCTTCGGCCGGCGCTGTCGGTTTGTGGCAATTTACCAAAGCTGCCGCCAAAACCTTTATGCCCGGCAGCGATAGCGTTGATCAACGCCTTGATCCTATTATTTCTGCCAACGGTGCCGCTCGCTACCTAAGCTATGCTTACGGCAAATTGGGCGACTGGCCTGCAGCAATTACTTCTTACAATCATGGCATAGGCGGCATGAAACGTGCTCAAAATCAGGTAGGCACTGATTTTACCCGCATCGTTGAGCAATATGACGGACCTTCTTTCGGTTTTGCTTCCCGTAACTATTACGCTCAATTTCTGGCAGCTCGCGAAATTGCCAGCAATCCTGTGCCGTATTTTAATGAAGGTATAAACTATGAAACTCCGTTAGGTTCGGCGCAATATTTGGCAGTCGAGTAACATAAGGCACGATTTGGCGCCAGGGAGTTTTCAACATAAGCTTAGGAACGTGAATTAAGATAAACGACCAACCCAAAGGTGGGTATAACTATTTGCATTCTCGAGTGACAACTTATCAGGTAGCACTGTAGGGTTGGTATCGCTTGGCATTGAGTCATCCAGGGCTCTAAATATATGCGATGCATTCCTATAAGCCCCCCGGCGAAATAATTTGATGTGCGAGGCGCATAGAATTTATATATGCTTTATCGGTTATTGACAGTTTTAAGCTTGCGGAGCATGCATGAACAGTAATGAATCGGCCTCCTATATTGCATTTCAACTTGGTCCTCTACCCATAAGTAATACAGTGCTGACCACGTGGGAAATAATGCTGTTTTTTGCTGCGTCCGCCCTGTTGCTGGGCCGGTCTTCACGCTGGCGAAATGCCGCCGAAGCAGTGGTGGTGGCAATAGAAGGGGCAATAGGCGAGATACTGCCAACTGCCTCAGTCCGTCGGGTACTGCCGTTTGTGGCAACCCTGTGGTTGTTTGTGCTGGTTGCCAATCTGGTCGGGCTGATTCCGCGATTGCATGCGCCAACCCGCGATATTTCGGCTACTGCCGGGTTAGCTGTACTGGTTTTCGGCTCTACGCACTGGTTCGGTATCATTGATCGCGGATTGCGCAATCATCTGCGTCATTACATAGAACCTAGCATTATCCTGCTGCCTTTCCATATCATCAGCGAAATTACCCGGACTCTTGCCCTGGCCATCCGCCTGTTCGGCAATATCATGAGTCTGGAAACGGCTGCGTTGCTGGTGTTGATGATCGCCGGATTTCTGGTTCCGGTACCGCTTTTGATGCTGCATGTCGTCGAAGCCTTAGTTCAGGCCTATATTTTCGGGATGTTGTCTCTTATCTACATTGCCGGTGCGATGGAATCCAATGAATCCGAATCTTCCTCAAAATCCAAGGAAAAATTATGAACGACCTGCATTTATTCAGCATGATTATGACCGGGGTGGCCGGACTCGTCATTGCCATCGGCACCATGCTGCCCGCCATCGCCATGGGACGGGCGATAGCCGCTGCACTAGAAGCTTTGGCACGGCAACCGGAAGCTGAAAAAATCATCACCCGCACCCTTTTTATCGGTTTGGCAATGATTGAGTCACTGGCCATTTATTGCTTGGTAATTGCCTTGATCATATTGTTTAGAAATCCGTTACTTGAATATTTTTTGAAATGATTTTCCATAGGCTTCATAAAGATAGAGATTCAAAAAATGATTTAACCTTTAAATTTATCTTTGCTGTAGACTGGTGAGAAAATCTCGCTTTCTGTAGAAAGCGCCTAGCAATTTCTTCATATAGTTCAAATTTTTTATTTTTACTATATACAGCGCTCAATTCAAATTTGATTCGTGGGAAAATTGATTATTAATAAGCCTTTGCAATTTAATTTTGCCAAAGCTATCTCTATCAGCTCTATGTATTGTTGATTTGGCAATGCGCGTGCTGATAGCCATTTTAATATTATGGTTTTTATTTAGATTTTCGGGTTTTAGCTTTATTTTCAAAATCTGTGATAGGATGAAAAAGCTTTTTTTCATAAAGCAACCTTATTATTAATATGCTTATATTACTGTAATATTAATGGGGTATTTAAATACATACAATATTAACCGATAGGATTTGTAATCATGGGAATTTTTAAAAAAACTCTGTCCTCTTTGCTGATGATGTCAGCATTGGTTTCAACATCTGTACTGGCAAATAGCCCGGGCGATGTTAAAACTCGCGCTGCCGGTGAAGCGACGGTTGCCAAAACTCAAGAGGCTCTGGATTTACTGGAAAAAGGCGGCGATAAAGCCGAAGTTTTAAAATTATTGAGCGATGTTCGCCAGTCTCAAAAAGATTTTCGTTATGAATTAACAGAACGCCTTCGCCAAAAAACAGGCGATAAACTAAGAATCGCTCGTGAAAACATCGAAAAAGGCGATGCCAATGCCGTGACCGAATTGAGAGCGACACTGGACAACTATAAAGAAATGATGAAAATTTATAGCGCCGCACACTAAAAGCTATAAATACCGCTTCCTGTTTATACAGGAACAACAGACATCATAAAAAGTGGTACTGGTTTCCCTGCTATGCACGGAAACCGGAAACATAAACCGGCCAGCCACCGGTTTTTTTATTTATCTTCCCGACAAGCGTCAATTTATTCAACTTTCTCTTATAACACTAGGCTATATCTTGTTGTAAAATCCAGCATCATCAACGCAATTCCTAATGGCCTTTCAAAGCATTAAGACGTTAAGACCTACAATATTCAGGCCGCGCAATCCATAGTCATTCGTCCGCAGCTACTGGATTGGCTGCCAATAAACCTATACGATAGCGACAAATAATGACGGTACCCCGATATGATGCAATTCGACTGGACAACCTTCATCCTGGAAATTCTGAATTTTTTGGTACTGGTCTGGATACTTAAACGCTGGTTTTATAAACCGATACTGACCATACTGGATGCCCGTCAGCAAAAAATAAAAGACGAAACCGCGCGCGCCGAACAGTTGCTTAGCCAAGCGGATGCCTTGCGCCAACAATATGAATTGTGTTTGCTTGACTGGGAAAATGAGCGGCAACTCAGCCGCAATCAGTTAGAAGATGAATTAGCCCAAGCGCTTAGTAGCGGACTGGAAAAGGTCAAACAAACGCTGGCAGATGAAGAAGCAAAATTGCGTAGCCGTCATCAGGCATTGGCTGCTGCGCGAGAGGCTGCTCAGGAATGGGAGGCGGCTAATGCCGCCTATGAAAATGCAGCCGCCATGTTGCAACGTTTGGCTTCTCCGCAATTGACCCAAAGCATTGTTGACATTTTCCTGGAAGATTTAAGCAATCTATCGGAAACGGACCAATCCGCATTACGTAAGGCTGCATCCTCACTCGTTGCTGCATCGGCGGTGGAGATAATCAGTTCTCATGCTTTGCATGAAAATATGCGCTTGGCACTTGCTCAAGCCTTATCGGCAGCCGCAGGACAAACTTTGGAATTCAGCTTTAATGAAGATCCAGCCTTGATTGCCGGGGTACGGGCTATGGTAGGCGAATGTCAATTGCATGCCAATCTTGCTGATGAATTAAGGTTTTTTAGACGTCAGGCCAGCCATGATTGATAAGAACAAGCCTTACCGCTTCGGTTTACGGTTGTCCGAATGCGGCAGTGTGGCGGGTGTCGGTGATGGTATCGCCTGGATACGCGGCTTACCCTCCGTCAGGCTCGACGAGTTGATCGGTTTCGACGATGGCAGTACCGGCCTGGTATTTCAGCTTGGCAAAGACCTGCTGGGGGCTATCTTGCTATCGCAAAGCCATGGCGTTAACGCCGGCATGACAGTGCAGCATATTGGCCGCAAACTCGAAGTCGGCGTCGGCGATGCATTGCTGGGTAGAGTAGTTGACCCGCTCGGAAATCCGCTGGATGGACTGCCTACACCTAAACTTCGCCAGTTTCAGCCTCTGGAAGCAGCAGCACCACCTATTTTAGAACGGGATTTTGTCAAACAGCCTTTGTATACCGGTTGTAAAATCGTTGACGCGCTGATTCCGATTGGCAAGGGCCAGCGTCAATTGATTATAGGCGATGACGGCACAGGGAAGAGCGCCCTGGCTCTCGATGCAGTAATAAATCAACGGGATCGTAACGTCTTATGCGTGATGGTGCTGATCGGACAACCGCGCTCTTCGGTAGCCGGGACGATAGAAGCGTTACGCTTGACCGACGCACTGGATTACACTGTCGTGGTCGTTGCCGAAGCCAATGCCTTACCGGGTTTTCGTTATCTGGCGCCGTTTGCCGGTTGCGCGATTGCCGAACACTGGATGCGGCTGGGCCGGGATACGCTGGTCATCTACGATGACCTGACTCGTCATGCCCAGTCTTACCGGGAATTATCGTTATTATTGCAACGGCCGCCAGGTCGCGAAGCTTATCCGGGCGACATCTTCTATCTGCATTCCCGTTTGCTGGAACGCTCAACAGTGCTGGCGGTTAAATATGGCGGCGGCAGCATGACAGCGCTGCCTATTATTGAAACCCGGCAGGGCGAGTTATCGGCTTATATTCCCACCAATCTGATTTCCATCACCGATGGTCAGATTTATTTTGAAAGCAAATTGTTCGCAGCCGGCGTATTACCTGCAATTGACATTGGCAGATCGGTATCCCGGATCGGCGGTAAGGCCCAGCATCTCGGGATCAAAACCGCCGCTGCACATATTCGACTGGATTATTTGCAGTTTCTGGAACTGGAGTTGTTCGCTCGCTTCGGCACTCGCCTGGAAACTGCAGTCGAGGAAAAACTCCAGCGCGGCCGCCTACTTCGGGAAATTCTAAAACAGGATCGCTTGCAACCTGTATCGGAAATTCAGCATCTTGCTTGGCTACTTGCTTACGGTGAAGGGCTGTTGAGTGAAATCAAACCCGAGCAGGTTGATAATTTGTTAGCGAGACTTTTTTCGCAATTACAGGCACACAAGCTGACCTTGGACGCATCAAAACAGCAATGGCTGACTGAGTTGCAGCAATTACTTGCTGAAAAGCCATGAGCATACGTCGAGAAATCGAAGCACGTCTGGTTTTGTTCGATGAACTGTCCGGCATCCTCGGCGCAATGCGCAGTTTTGCATTGGCGGAATTGCGTAGAGTCGTTAAGCGGGAGGCAGCCCAACAACAGGTGGTACAAGCCTTGGCTGAAGCGTTGAACGATGTTGCAGATATCTTGCCGGAAACTAGCGATAAAAGCACAATACCCGATGCAGGAAAATCCGATAACGACATCTGGCTGTTGTTCGGCTCGGTGCGAGGATTTTGCGGCAGTTTCAACGAAGACGTTATGGCCTTTTGGCGAAATCAGACTGGCGAACAAGGTCCGCTGATTTTGCTTGGCGAACGCCTTCATACCATGGTTGGCGATAGAGAGCGTCTGCAATGCGTCGATGGTGCTGAAGGCAGCCTGGATGCTGCCACGGTGATAGACCGTATTCTGACAAGTATAACCGAGTTGCGCGGCAACAACGATCAATTCAGCCTGTGGGCATGTATCCGCGACGAACAAGGCGCGCGCGGTCAACGGCTTTGGCCTTTGCCGGTCGAACAGCGGACCAGATGCGGTTACCCGCCCCTGACTCATGCGCCGCTCACGGATATTGCCGCCAATATTACCGAACATTATTTGTTTCACAGTCTCTTGGCCTTGTTATTGCGTTCGATCAAGGTGGAAAATCACATGCGGTTGATACAGATGGAAACCGCGCTCCGTCATCTGGAGAAAGGGGGTGAAGATCTGCAACGGCAACGAAATCGGCTAAGGCAAGAAGAAATTGTCGAGGAAATAGAATTAATGGTCAGTTCAAGGCATTGAGTTTTTATGTTAAGTAAAATTTTTTCGATTTTCATAGACGGGCAGTCCTCCTGAAGCCATGAATAATCGAAATTTAAGTTTAACCGCAGACATAAAGGCTGGACAGGGGTAACATAACCATTATTTATCTCGCTGCTTCTTAGTCATGCTGTCACATATTCTCCCAAAAACCCAAATTTCCATCCAAGAAAACCTGAGATGGCTATACATTCTCAGAAACCTGATGTTGTTCGTCGTGACTTTAACCATGTTTTTTGCAATTCATGGTCTAGGCATCAATTTGCCGCAAAACCAGCTTTGGCTAGCGATTTTCGCGATTTCGATCCTTAATCTTTATACCTGGCTACGATTACGAACCTCCGAAGAGGTTACGGAACACGAGATTTTTTCACAAATCTGTATGGATGTGCTGGCTCTGGCCTATCTGCTGTATCTGACCGGCGGCGCTTCGAATCCAATTATCTGGGTTTTTTTACTACCGCTAATTGTCACTGCTATCATGCTGCCTCAGTCCTATGCGTGGAATATGGTGATCATCACTTCCTGTGTCTATACGGTATTGATCACTTATAACGTTCCGCTTCCGATTATTGAACCGCATATGATGCATCAGCCCAACTCCGAGGTAACACCGGAAATGATGCTGAAAATGCATATGATGAATGACCGCCGCTATTTTAACCTTCATGTGTTCGGTATGTGGTTCGGCTTTGTTTTCAGCGCCGGGCTGGTGGCTTTTTTTGTTGTCGAACTTTCGAAAATTCTTAAAGAACGCGAGCGCAATCTGGCTGAAGCCAGGGAAAGCGCACTGCGGGACGAGCGGGTCGTATCGCTGGGAACATTGGCTGCCAGTGCTGCGCACGACATGGGCACCCCCTTGGGTACTATCGCCATACTGACCCACGAGATGACTGACGATTTGCCGGAACATCGTTTCCCTGAAATTCATCAGAAACTATTGATCGTTCAACAACAAATCGAGCGATGTAAGCAGGCTCTGGCAGTCATGTCTGCTTCCGCCGGCGAAATGCGTGCCGAGTCCGGTAAAGTCATGGGCGTTAGCGAATATATCGACGAAGTACTGAATCAATGGCGAACCCACAAGGCAGCTACAAAACTTAAGTTGTTCATCTCCCAAAATGTTGATACAAGTGCTCAAATTATTGCAGAAAGGACTATCACTCATTCCATCATAAACATTTTGAATAATGCCGCAGAAGCCTCGCCAGCCGATGCCGGCATTGAGTTTCATGTCGAATGGGACCAGTCTACACTTAACCTGAAAATTCGGGATTTCGGTACGGGTTTACCTGCCGCATTCATCGATTTTGCCGGCCATCAACCTGTCAAGAGCAACAAACAGGGCATGGGGGTCGGTTTGTTTTTAACGTATACCACCATCAAGCGCATAGGCGGTAAAATAGAATTCAGCAATATTGAATCGGGCGGCGCATGCGTAGAAATCAGCCTGCCGCTATTAACTAAGGAGAGTTTGGATGACAGTGTTACCTATTGATAAACCTCAACTATTGTTAGTTGACGACGATGTAACTTTTTGTGCAGTGCTTAAATCGGCGTTAGAAAAGCGCAACTTTCAGGTGATGATCGCCAATGATGTCGCCTCGGCAATGCAGTTGGCCGAACAAACGGAACCGGAATACGCGGTTATCGATCTGCGTATCGGTTTTGAGTCAGGTCTGGAAATGGTCAAAAAACTCATTTCGCTGGATTCCAACACCCGGATCGTCATGCTTACCGGTTTTGCCAGCATTGCCACCGCAGTCGAGGCCATTAAGCTTGGTGCGATTCATTATTTGACCAAGCCTGCCAATGCTGACGAAATTGTCAAAGCCCTGCATAAGAACGAAGGCGACGCCAGTGTCGCAATCAGCGACAACCCTTTATCGGTGAAACGCCTGGAATGGGAACACTTACAGAAAGTGCTCATGCAACACGAAGGCAATATTTCAGCAGCCGCCAGAGCGCTGAATATGCATAGGCGCACCTTGCAGCGGAAACTTGAGAAACGGCCTGTAAAAGAATAATTGCAATGCTGCCGATAGCTATCTCAACAAAAAACATCTTGATTGCTGGTTTCCGGCTTGCTTGTCTATGAATATTATATTTTTCATGAACAATTCATAGCAATGCCTCTAGTCTTTCAGCAGCGTCTATTGGACGCCTGAAAACCAGTTGCAAATCATCGACTGTTTGCGGGCGGTCTTTTGGCAACGGGGCCATAGCCCAATCGATGGCTTTCAGTAAATAATCGGGGAATTTTTTTTTGTAAACTTTTTCGGCCGGCGGCAGTACATCATGCTTTACCCGGTCTGTTGAAGGCGGCGGGGTTTTATAATCCAGACAGGCACGCATACTGGCGCCCACGGCATAAATATCCGACCAAGGGCCGATAGGACCATAATTACCGTATTGCTCGATGGGCGAAAACCCGTTAGTCACGACTTTGGCGAGATTGTTCTGTTGATGATGCGGGAAATGTCTTATCGCCCCAAAATCCAGAAGTAAAGGATCATTGTCACCACGAATCAGGATATTGGCCGGTTTGATATCGAGATGGATCAATTTGTGCTTATGTATCAAATCGATACCAGTCAAGAGATGCGTAAAAACAGTCAGTAAAAAAGCTTCGGTGATTGGCAGGCTCTTTTTTCTGGAGGATTTTGTCCAGTGTGATTCCATAATCATAAGTCATTACCAAATAAACGGTATCGTTGGCTTGGAAGAAATTGATAACTTCAACGATGTTACGGTGCTTCAGTTTGGCCAGCACCTTGGCCTCTTCAAAAAACAACGCTCGTCCACGCATAAACATGGCTCTGCTTTCTTCGCTGTTTGGTACGACCAAATTGTTCCAGGTTCGATGGGCCAATTTGCGAGGCAAATATTCCTTAATCGCCACCTGTATAAGATCTGACATCTGCCGGGCCAGATAAACCGAACTGAAACCACCGTGCGCCAATTCCCGCTCAATTATGTACTGATCTATAATGGTCCCCGATTGCAGATAATTCCACTGTTTTGGATAGGTATTTGGATCGTAGTATTCAAGCATGATTTAAATGCGAATCGCGTTTTAGTGTTTGCACATAAAATATCGGCTTTTTATCAACTTACTCTAAACATCGGTAATTGTTCATTTAATTGTCCAGGTAGACTACTTTCGCTGTGCCGCTGTCTGTATTGATCAAGGTATACGGCAGTAAATGAAGCACTGCACCGAAACCGGTTGTACGAAAGGTAAAAGTTGTTTGAAAACTGATACGCCTGTGCATGGCAGCGAAAATTATCATGTACAAAGCGTACTGTTAATCTTCTTGTCTTTTTGCCTTGCACTAACTCAACTCGTGACATTTTAGTAAAACTATTATAGGTGAAAAATGATTAAAAGCATGACCGCTTTTGCAGACGGCGAAATTGTAGCGGATAACCTGATTATTCTTTGTGAACTGCGTTCCGTAAATCATCGTTACAGCGATGTCAGCGTCAAATTACCTGATCGTCTGAGATTTACGGAAATCGATGTTCGACGCTTGATTGCCGAAAAACTTAAACGCGGCAAAATTGAATGTGCAATCAACTATAAAAAGCAGCTCAGCATTCAAAATTTTGCCGTCAATACCGAGATGGTTGAAAAATTGTTAACCGCCACTTCGGAAATCGAGGCCTGCATGTCCAATCCGCGTTCTTTTTCAGCGCTGGATATCTTGGCGTTTCCAGGAGTACAACAAGAAAGCGAAACAGAAAAGGAAGTATTGCGCGAAAAAATCATCTCCCTATTAGAGTCTACCCTTGACAAAATGCTGGAAACCCGTGCCAGAGAAGGCGCGCAATTGGCGGATATGCTTTCCGAGCGCTGTCAAAGAATCAGACAATTGATTGAATCCGCCCACCAGCGCATACCTGAAGTGATGAAGAACATGCGTCTCAGGCTTACTGCCCGTGTCGTCGAGTTGGTTGCAGAACCCAATTTCGACCGTCTGGAACAGGAACTGGTATTGCTGGCGCAAAAACTCGATGTAGCCGAGGAACTGGATCGCTTGGAAACGCATGTCGGCGAAGTGCTGCATACACTCAAACAGTCCGAACCTATTGGCCGTCGGCTGGACTTCCTGATGCAGGAATTGAACCGCGAAGCCAACACATTGGGTTCCAAATCGGCCGACCGGGAAATGACTCAAATTTCAATCGATCTGAAAGTATTAATAGAACAAATGCGCGAACAAATTCAGAATATTGAGTGATGTTTCAGGTTGTCTCAGCCTTTCTTACCTAACCAACAAAGGCCGCGTATATAGCGGCTTTTTAGTGCCTACCGGTTTCAGACTGTCCCTGGAAAACGCAAGTTTTAGGTGTACTAAACGAGAGTAGTAAACCACTCTTGAACAGTGACTTAAAAAAGTGAGTTAAAACCATGATAAAACATTAAGGCTTGGAGTCAGAATTTAGGTCACGAGGATGTTTTAACGACTTTATATAGTCGGCCATGAAAATACCTCAATCTATTGATTGTTAAAAGATATTATTGATATTTTGCGTGTAAAATTTGCAAGAAACTGTTAAAATAGATATTAATTGCTTGCAAATTTTTATTCAAAATGAAGCCAAAATCCCAGGAAACTTGCGGCCAGTCCGATCTGTTCAACCCCCCTCTCGCTGACTTACTGAATCCGAAACACGAGTTGTACCAACTCGCTGATCTCATCGACTGGAAAACACTGGATGAGGCTTTCGGTCAGTATTTCACAGCGACCGATGGCGCCCCTGCACTCTCCACAAGACTGATTGCCGGACTGCATTACCTGAAATATGCTTTTGCGGTCTCTGATGAAGATGCCGTTGCTCGCTGGCTGGAGAATCCCTACTGGCAGTATTTTTGTGGCGCTGAGTTCTTCCAGCATCAAATGCCCTGTCACTCCACCTCGCTCACCAAGTGGCGGAACCGCATAGGCGAAGCAGGTTGCGAATGGATGCTGTCGGTCACGATCCAGGCGGGTGTGACCAGTCATACCGTGAAACCTAAAGATTTTCAATCGGTGACAATCGATAGCACCGTTCAGGAAAAAGCCATCACGTACCCCCACCGACGGCAAATTGTATGAACGATGCCGGCAGCACATGGTTCGATTGGCCGAGCAGCATGACCTCAACCTGCGGCAGAATTACAACCGCAAGGCTCCGTTCTTACTGATGATGACCCACCGCTATGGTCATGCTAAACAAATGAAGCGCCAACGTAAAACTCTCAAGCAATTAAAAACTCTGGTCGGTCGGGTTTACCGGGACCTCGAACGTCAATTGTCCGGGCAACCAATCGACGTGCAGATGGCATTCAAAGAAACGCTGGAGAAAACCCAGCGCATCCTGGCACAACAGAAGCATGATAAGAACAAGCTCTACAGTTTTCATGCCCCGGAAGTTGAATGCATCTCGAAAGGCAAAATTCACAAAAAATACGAATTTGGCGTCAAAGTCGGCATCACCGTCACCAATAAAAGCAACTTCGTGCCGGGCGCGCGTAGCTTTGCAGGCAATCCCTATGATGGACATACGCTGGAGTCCTGTCTGGAGCAGGCTGAAATTCTCAGCGGAACCCGAGCGAAAGAAGTGTTTGTGGATTTAGGCTATCGCGGTGTTGAGGTGCCCAATGTCACGATTTACAAGGCCCGGCAGAAGCGTGGGATCGACACCCGACGACTTAAACGGGCGTTGAAGCGGCGCAATGCGATCGAACCGATTATCGGCCACTTGAAAAACGATGGATTACTCGGACGCAATTACCTCAAAGGTGAGTTAGGCGATGCCCTGAATGGGCGCAGGCCACAACATCCGTTTGATCCTCAGGCAGTTGAGGATTTTTTTGCCTTATTTTTGGAAGGCGGTCTGGCGCTTTTGGCAAGCTCTAATTGCTAGCCAAAAATTTTTCCCGGCTTGATACAGGGTGACTTTTTAAATTATTAACTTTTTCAGGCCTGACTATATAACTCCTGATTTTTGAAGAATAATTTTGTCATGGTCAATTCTGCACATCATTTCTTAATACTCCCTTAGCGCTAATTTTCAAGATATTCTATTTCCACTTCCGCTAAGCCATGTATCCCGAGTTGTTTGGCGGCGCCATGCGATAAATCTATCAATCTGTTGCGGACAGGACCTCTGTCATTTACGACGACATTAATTTGACGGCCGTTGCGCAGATTGGTGACACGGACGGTTGACGGTATCGGCAGGGTTTTATGCGCTGCTGATAATACTTTAGGATTAAAGCGGCTGCCGCTAGCGGTCCGATTGCCTGACTCGGAACCATACCAGGAAGCCAAACCTTTTTCACGGTAACCGCTGGCCGAATCAAGCGGATAGTAAGTTTTACCGTTTATTGTATATGGCTTATTATAGTTTGCCTTATCTTGGTATGATGGAAATTCCGTTTGCTGATCGGTCTTTAGTAAAGGGGATTCCGTCGCGCAACCGTTGAGCAAACCGGTCAGTATTAGTATTAAAGTTAGTTGTTTTGGCATCATTTAAAAGTGTCTAACTAAAATTGTGAAATCATGAATTCTTCTTCAAGTTGTGAGGTTTTACCTCAATAGCCTGGGAGGGCTCCGGTAATCAAAACCATATCGTCTAAATTTCATATTAACTGACAGGAAACCGCTGTCATTACATCGAAATATGAATATCGGTAGGCAAAATTCTCTGCTCAAAGGTAATCCGGTAAATTCATAGCCGGAGTGTAAAACTATTATGGTGTTCAGAAAACTTTGAAGTCACGTTGGCAAAAATATGCCTTTCAATTCATCAGGCACTAGCGCGTAATTCCTCCAAATGCGGTCAACATCTTCTTCGTGATGTGGCCCAAACCGGTTCGGAAATTTCTTTAGCAATTTAACGCCGTCAACCACTTGAGCACGATGCAAAGCTGCGACCGATTGAATCACAAGCAATAAATTATCATCGGCGATTGGGCCTTCCCGCTCCAGGTAGTCATTAATCATATTGGCGAGCTCAATTGACGGCATTTGTACCGGGAGGAAAAGCACCCATTTTTCGATTTCATGATCGGAAGTGGTGCGCATAACATCCCCAAGTATTTTGTACATTGGTTTTTCGCAACGGGAATAGGCCCAGATATAATTTAACACCCAACCTCTGTCATCGTCAGTCAGATTACCCAAGTTCAAAATGGGTTCTGCTTGACGGCGAAGTTCCTCGGCTATTTCCGTGAGCTGATATTTGCCTATAAAATCACTGGCCAGATACTTCAGATTTTTATGGCTCTTCGGTTCTATCCAGGTGCTGAGTATTTTGACGATTTCTTTTGGCCGCATTTTGACTAGAGTGTCGAAAAATTCCATGCTTTCGGTGAACGTATATTCGTTACTTTCCGGTCGCGCAGGATAAAACAGGGTAGGTGTCTGATTAATCTGGCTAGCTATCTCCTTTAATAAACGGAAAACCTCATCGGGCGTGAGTACGCTATAGGCTTTAAGAGCTTGGTAGACCTGCTCCTGGCTGTCATGCAGAAGATTTTTTAGAATCTCCTCGCGAAATAGATGCGATGTATATTCATAAGTTAGGCCTATGACCACGGCAACGATCAGGGCTATTGATAAATGCTCAGCCCAATGTTGGAAGACCAGCGGGAGTGTGGGCTCAAAGTATTTTAAGAAAAATGCGGCTATCAAAATAATCCCGAAGATAAGAAAAGGGACAGCGGCATAAGTCGTTTTATTTGTAGATGTCATAGTATTTTATCCCAAATGACTATTTCAATTTGAAGGAATGGCGGCCGGAAAATGGGCCTAATGGCTTTAAAATTCGATGTGATTTACTTTTGATTTTATCCGCAATGCCCTGTGAGGATAGACGTTGTGTTATGCGAAATTCGGTCAAAAAGGGGTAGTGAATGCTGATTTGCCATTAAAAATGAATACCCCGATCATTTCTTTACGACCAAACTATTGAAGCATTCTATAGATGATTGCTTATAGGCAAATTAAGGTTTGATTAAAAACTGATTAAGCTGGTTATTGGGCCAAAATCCACAACCAGTTCTTAATTTTAAATGGAAACTATTACGTTAATTTTTTGGAATGTAAAGCCAATCAGGAAGGCAGTAAAATGTCTGGAAGTGATTAAAAGAGCGGTTTGGTTTAAGCTCAACTAGCTAGACGGCTCTATTTTCAACTGTGTAGGCCGGGTTAGTTTAGGCGATTCAATTTGATTAACAGATCGGTGGGCTTGGCTACATGTCCCTTCGGCCATTAAAAGCGTGGGATAAGGTGCTGCTGTCGACAAACTCAAGTTCGCCGCCCATCGGAATGCCGTAAGCGATACGGGTGGCTCGAATATTGAATTTGGCAGCGACTTCGCCGACAAAATGCGCAGTGGCCTGACCTTCAACGGTTGAGTTGGTTGCCAGAATGATTTCCTTGATTTCCCCATTTGCCATTCGCTGCTCCAGCAAATCAACACCCAGTTGATCGGGACCGATGCCGTCCAGCGGCGATAACCTGCCGTGCAGCACAAAATACTTACCCTGAAATGCCGTGGCCTGATCGATTATCCAGGTATCGGCCGGGCTTTCTACCACGCACAATAAAGACGAATCGCGCAGAGTGTTGCTACAGACTTCGCATAAAACGGCTTCGGTCAAAGTCCGGCACTGCTCGCAATGCCTAATTTCAGACATGGCTTGCGCCAGAATCCGGCTTAGCTGTTTACCGCCATCGCGATTGCGCTGCAATAAATGAAACGCCATCCGTTGCGCCGACTTAGGTCCGACACCCGGCAGACAACAAAGGCTTTGAATCAATTCTTTTAGCAGACTGCGGTTTTGCATGTTTAGAATGGCATTTGAAAACCGGGCGGGATGGGGATACCGGCAGTGACATCGGCCATCTTCTCTTTTTTCATCTTGCCGACTTTATGCACTGCATCGTTAATGGCCGCAGCCACCAAATCTTCCAGCATGTCTTTATCGTCGCCGAGCAGCGATGGGTCGATGCTGACCTTACGCACCTCGCGCTTGCCTGTCATGATGATAGTGATAAGGCCGCCGCCGGATTCACCCTGAACTTCCATGGCGGCTAGTTCCTCCTGGGCTTTTTTGAAATTGTCCTGCATTTTTTGGGCTTGTTGCATAATGCCCGCTAGTGCGTTTTTCATATTTTCTCTCCAATTCTTTAGTTAAGCGGCTCAATACTGCCAGGCATGATTCTGGCGCCGAAAGATTCTTTTAAAGCTTCGACATTGCTATCGGCGTTAATGCTATCGATAGCAGCCTGCTGCCTGTCTTCCCGTGCCTTCTGCATTTCCAGCGCCGGTGTCATTTGCGGTGTTGTCTGGGCGGTAATGACCAGTTTCAAGGGTTTGCCGAAATATTTTTGCAGCGCTTCCCGCAATTTTTCTTCCGCTCTGTTGCCGACCTGTTGATAACTGGGATCCAGCAGTAAGCGGCAACTAGTGTCGTCTATGCTATCCAAAACACAATTGTTGACCAGTTCCCTGCTTAGACCGCTGAGTTTTAAGGCAGCGATTATCTCCGGCCAGCTTTTGGGGCTATTAATCTGATTAACGGGTTGCGCATCGACTTTGCCTTCAATTGCCGGGAGCGGCACAGCTTGCTCTAGGGCTTTGTCGGCAGTTTTCCGAACCGGCGTTTTAACAGGCTGGTTAAATTCTGGCTCCGTCGTCTGAGGGCGAAAAGTAAGCATTCGCAACATCACCATTTCAAAACCGCTACGGGGATCGGGTGCCAATTCCAGATCGCGCTGACCGATCAAGCCTATCTGATAAAACAGTTGCACATCTTCGGCAGATAAAGCCGCTGCCAGCTTATCCAGCAAATTTTTATCGTACTCGTGATCCTTAAAGTCAGGCAATTGCTGAAGCAAGGCAATCCGATGCAAAACCCGTAAAATCTGTTGCAAAATATCGGCAAAATCAGGCGTCAATTCTGCGATTTCGGCAATTTTTGCGATTAATGTTCTGGCATCGCCCGCGGCCAAAGCCTGTAAAATGTCGTCTACCGGCTGTTGCGCAACGGTGCCGAGCATACCGATCACAGTAGCGAGATTGACGCTGCCGCTGCCATAAACGATAGCCTGATCCAGCAAGCTTAAAGCATCGCGCAGACTGCCGTCTGCCGCTCTAGCCAGCATCTTTAGAGCCGGTGCTTCGAAACAGATGTTTTCCTGACCCAGAATAAACTGCATTTGCGATGCAATTTGCTCCGGCAGCAACCGTTTAAGATTGAATTGCAAACAGCGCGACAAAACCGTCACCGGAATTTTGTGAGGGTCGGTGGTTGCCAACAGGAATTTGACATGCGGCGGCGGCTCTTCCAATGTTTTTAACAAAGCATTAAAGCTATGGCCGGATAACATATGCACTTCGTCAATCAGATAAACTTTGTAGCGGCCCTGATTAGGGGCATATTGAACATTGTCGAGTAGATCGCGGGTATCTTCAACTTTAGTGCGAGAGGCCGCATCCACCTCAATCAGATCCATAAAACGGCCTTGTTCGAAATCCCGGCAAACCTGGCATTCGCCGCAAGGATTAAAATCCTTTAAATTTTCGCAGTTAATGGCCTTGGCTAATATCCGCGCGACAGTCGTTTTGCCGACACCTCGCGTACCGGTGAACAAATAGGCATGATGCAGACGGTCATGCTGTAAGGCATGAATAAGCGATTGGCTGACGTGTTCCTGTCCGACAAGTTGAGTAAAATTGCTTGGGCGCCATTTTCTGGCAAGAACCTGATAAGCCATTAGCAATGGGGAAAGGAGAACATTTGGGCGGATACTGTGCCAGCCGCATCCCGGCACACGAATCCGCTGCTACCGTTGCTCCCTTCCGGACCTGGCGGGGTTTACAGCGTATCGTTGCGAGAGGACCGACACAGTACCCATAAAACATCAGCCGATGGCTGAGTAGACGAACATTATCCTTAAAATTTGTTTATAAGGCAACTGTTATTGTTTGAAACGTGTTTGATGAACATTGTGGTTTTGTCAAATCATGCCTGTTACGATTATAAAAACAACAAGCAGAAGGTTAATTAAACATAATATCGAAGCATAATGCGCCCAATGATTGAAGGTTAACATTCGGATCGATAAGACTACCACCTACACCCCTCTATCGCAGTTGCTTATTTGATTACTGCAAATCGACACCCTTCAACATACTGCTTATGGCATGTGCAAATGTAGTGCCTAATTTACCCGCCAGCTTGTCGATTAAATGCTCCTGTGGAGTAAAGTTTACAGTTTCTTCGGTGCCGAACACATCGCGGGCTACAGAATCGATGCTGCCGAAACCGTCCGCCAGGCCAAGTTTCACCCCCTCTGCCCCTGTCCACACCAAGCCGGAAAACAATTCCGGCGCTTCGGCTTCGTTCAGTCTATCACCCCGGCCTTCCCGCACAGCAGCAATAAATTGCTGATGCACCTGATCCAACTGCGACTGCATGTGTTTGGTTTCCTGCTCTTTCACCGGCGAAAAGGGGTCCAGCATCGCCTTATGCGAACCAGAGGTCAGAAGACGGCGTTCCACGCCGAATTTATCCATGACGCCGGTAAAACCGAAACCGTTCATGATAACGCCGATGGAACCGAGAATACTGGCCTGGTTAACATATATTTTATCGCTGGCGGAAGCAATGTAATAACCGCCGGAAGCGCAGATATCGCTAACAACCGAATAAATAGGCATATCCGGATGCAGTTTTTTCAGACGTCTGATTTCTTCGAATATATAAGCCGATTGCACAGGACTGCCGCCGGGTGAATTGATGTTGAGGATAATACCTTTGGTGTTTTTATCCTTGATGGCATCGTGTAGACCTTCTATTACGTTACTGGCGCTGGCACCTTCGCCTTGGGCAATCATGCCCTGCACATCGACTATGGCGGCATGCGGTTTTCCGCTGCTGCCTATTATTCCACTCTTGATTTGCGGGTATGTCGCAACGCCCAAGACGGCGACCAAATAAGCAAAGGTCAACAGCTTAAAAAAGATGCCCCAGCGTCTGGCAGTTTTTTGCTCGTTAATGGCCGCAAACGCCAGTTTTTCAACAAGCGCCTTTTCCCAGCCGGGTTTGTTGTCGTCAGTCATTTTCGAATAATCCTGATTGTTTTCCATGCATTAACCTCTTAAATAATTTCCAGTAAATCCGTTGGATAATCTAAACACAATAATGGCCGGTATTTCCGCAACATCTCTGCTGAATGTGCGCCGCAGGTGACGCCTATGGCTGCTACACCGGCGTTCATAGCCATTTGCAGATCGTGCACCGAATCGCCGACCATTAAGGTACGCTGCTTGTCGATATTCAGTTCGTTGACAATTTCCTCTATCATCAAAGGTGCCGGTTTCGATGCCGTTTGATCCGAACATCGGGTGGTGCAAAACAATTCGGCCACTCCGGTTCCCTCGATAGCCTGCGCTAAACCGTAGGATTTTTTGCCGGTGGCGATTGCCAGGCGGTATCCGTCTTGTTTGAGTCGTTGCAGCATTTCGAAAACGCCGGGAAACAAGTCGTCGCGACAGATTTGCCTTGAGAAAAAAGTTTGCCCGTAATGTGTCACCAGTTTTTGCCGGGTGGTGTTATCGATATCGGGGAATAACTGTTGCATGGCATTTTCGATACTGAGGCCGATGATGTCTTTTGCAGCTTGCGGCTCGGGAATCGGGCATCCGTAATGCCCGGCAGCATCTTGAATGCAATGGACTATCCAGTCCACAGAGTCAACGAGCGTACCATCCCAATCGAAGATAATTAAATCAAAGCGGTTTTTCATTGCTCAATAGAGTTTCCAGGTCGTCAGGCAGCGGTGCGCTAAAACTCAACGGTACGCCTGTCACCGGATGGGCAAACCGTAATTGTTCGGCATGTAAAAATAATCTTTTGTATCCGCGTTTTTTAAAGGCTTTATTCACTTCATCTTCTCCATAACGGTCATCCGCTATGATGGGGTGCCCCAACCAGGCGGCATGCACCCGGATTTGGTGGGTACGTCCGGTTTTAGGCGCAGCATGTACCAGAGTCGCCTCCTGATACTGTTTTAATCGGGTAAACAGGGTTTCAGCGGACTTGCCGGATTCACTGACCACCACCATTCTCTCGCCACCCTGATTGATATTCTTTAGCAAAGGCACATCCACTATTTGCTTTTTGCGATTAAATTGTCCGGCCAGCAGTGCCAGATAGGTTTTATTGATGCCGTCACCGCGAAACAGTTCGTGCAATATTTTCAACACAGAGCGTTTTTTTGCTATCAGCAAACACCCGGAGGTCTCCTTGTCCAGTCTATGCACCAGTTCCAGAAATTTTTGCTGCGGCCTGATCAGCCTCAGCGCTTCGATGACGCCGGAATTAATGCCGCTACCGCCATGCACCGCAAATCCGGCTGGTTTGTTTAGAACTATAAAACCTTCGTCTTCATAAAGAATGTGGTTCTCAAGACTAAACCTCAAGGTAGGCTGGACGATAATCTCCTGATTTTTTTCAGCAACTCTAACCGGTGGAATCCGGACAATATCACCCACTGCCAGCTTATAACTGACATCGGCCCGGCCCTTATTGACCCTGACTTCGCCCTTTCTGACCATACGGTAGATCCGGGTTTTCGGGACACCTTTAAGATAGCCTATCAGGAAATTATCGAGCCGCTGCTCGCTGTTTGCTTCGCTGATTTCCAGCCATTGAACTTGCGGATTAATTTGATTCGATGCAGTATTCATACTATAAATGATACCAATATATAGTCCGGAATGGTTTAAAATTGCTGCTATTGACAAAGATTGTTATATTAGACCAGTTTATCTGCGGATAGACTTAAGATTATAAAAATTTATACGCCATGGCCTGGGCGATTTACGTCCTCGTCAACCTAAAGAATTTTTTCGGGTTTTATCACTCAACCCATGATGAGTGAACTGCATCCTGAGTATAGAGTTCGGTATAACAGATTTCCTTACGTTTCAAGCGCCACGCCCGGCAAGCCCGATACAAGCTGCTCTCAAACAACAGCCTCGATTGCCGTTTTCAGTCAGTCTGGCCGCTCATCAAACCAAAATTGGGAAACGACCGCCGCCTTTATCCGCGACAACCAAACCTGTAAAACTCTAGGTAGGATACATAGAACAACAAGGATTCAATAATGAAAAGAATGCTTATCAATGCCACGCAGCCCGAAGAGCTGCGTGTCGCCTTGGTAGATGGTCAGAAACTGTATGATTTCGACATCGAAGTTCCTTCAAAAGAACAAAAAAAATCCAATATTTACAAAGGCATTATCACTCGGGTGGAACCCAGTCTTGAAGCAGCTTTCGTCAATTACGGAGCCGAAAAACACGGTTTTCTGCCATTCAAGGAGATTACTCAACAATACCGGA
Source organism: uncultured Pseudomonadota bacterium (assembly GCA_963765965.1). Lineage (GTDB taxonomy): Bacteria > Pseudomonadota > Gammaproteobacteria > Methylococcales > Methylomonadaceae > Methylomonas. Next base: position 71,745 of record CAVXZR010000073.1, on the reverse strand, counting down.
GCGGCGACGGCGATGAAGGCCGGTCCTCATCTAAATCCAATATACGCGAGGGTCAGGAAATCGTCGTTCAGATCGAGAAGGAAGAACGCGGCAACAAAGGCGCAGCATTAACCACTTACATCAGCCTGGCCGGCACCTATTTGGTGCTGATGCCCAACAACCCTAAAGCCGGCGGAATTTCTAGGCGTATCGAAGGCGACAATCGTAACGAATTGCGCGAAACCATGTCGGCTCTGGAAATTCCGGACACCATGGGCTTAATCATACGCACAGCCGGTTCCGACAAAAACGTCGAGGAATTGCAGTGGGATTTGAATTATCTGATGCAACTTTGGGAAGCAATCGATCGTTCCAGTAGCGAACAAACCGCACCGTTCCTGATTTTTCAAGAAAGTAACGTCATCATTCGCGCGCTACGCGACCATTTGCGCGGCGATATCGACGAAATACTCATCGATCAGGAAGGCGCCTTCAAATTGGTACACAACTTTCTTAAACAGGTTATGCCGCATAACTTGCATAAAGCCAAACTTTATCAGGACAGTGTGCCGCTATTCAGCCGTTACCAGATCGAAACCCAGATTGAAATGGCCTATAAGCGCGAAGTGACCTTGCCATCCGGCGGCTCTATCGTCATCGATCATACCGAGGCGTTAACCTCAATCGATATCAACTCGGCGCGCGCCACCAAAGGCAGCGATATTGAAGAAACCGCGCTGAACACCAATCTGGAGGCTGCTGACGAAATCGCCCGGCAATTACGTTTGCGCGACTTGGGGGGCTTGTTCGTCATCGACTTTATCGACATGATGTCAAATAAAAACCAGCGCGATGTGGAAAACCGCCTGCGCGACGCCCTAAAAATTGACCGCGCCCGTATTCAGACAGGCCGTATTTCCCGCTTCGGTTTGATGGAAATGTCCAGACAACGCTTGCGTCCGTCGCTGGGCGATTTAACCCAACTGACCTGCCCTCGCTGCAAAGGCCAGGGCACTATTCGCAACGTCGAATCGGTGACATTGGCGGTACTGCGTTTGATTGAAGAAGAAGCCATGAAAAAAGGCACAGAGCGTGTTATCGCGCATTTGCCTATCGACTGCGCCACTTTCCTGCTGAACGAAAAACGTGCAGCGATTCAAGAACTGGAAGCCCGCCTGAAAGTCGGCATTGTGGTATTACCCAGCAAGCATTTGGACACACCGGCTTATGACATAGAGCGCGTTAAATCGCTGGAAGGCCTTGAGGACAAGGCCAGCCATCTGCACATTAAGGAAGACGACATTTCCATACCGGAATTTGCCAAACAGACTAGCCCCAAAGCCGAAAGAGCCGCTGTAAAAGAGTTTTTACCCGATGCGCCGGCCCCGATACAAAACAAAAAGACCTCAACCAGTCTTATACAGCGTTTCTGGCAACGCCTGATCGGCAAGAATGCCGCCGCCAGCAGTGAAGCAGCCGAAAAAACCGTCAAGACCGACGAAAAACCGACTCCAGGCCGCAATAATCAGCGAAATAAAGATAGAACGGCTTCCGGGCGAAATCCGCGCCGCAATAACAAACGCAATATCAACGCCACCCCATCAGCTGAGAACGTTGGTAACGTAGAAGAAAATAAGCCCGCTATCGAAAGCAATAGCGCGACGGAGAACGCCGAAAAAAGAGTCGGCCCACCCCAAGATCGCCCGCCGCGCCGCGGTCGCAATCGCCGCCGTTCGCCACGCAATACCGGCGAAAGAAGACCGGAATCCAATAATAACGCCAACGAAGGCGAAAACCAAAACAAAGAAAGACCGGCGCAGCCTCACTTTGAAAGCGAAACCCCCCAGTCGCCACGGCCTTACGCGGCGGATTTCGCCGAGCGAAGCCAACGACAGGAACCGGCTCATCATGAGTCCAACCGTCACGAGGGCGGCAGCTCAAACGCCAACTCAGGTTCATCTGAGGATTGATTAAGCCGGCATAAGCCACAGGGATGTGGCGAAGCGGATATTTCAGTTACCCCCCTACAACCCTCTAGACATCTGCCGAATCTCTCTATCACCCAAATCGCGTCTACCGAATTACCCTATTGTTGTGAGATAGCAAAAGCGCTTGAGTGAGATTTTAAACTCACTATGTTTTATCAACCCTCCCAAGCAACGGTATCAAAACTATCCCGAACCAACGTCCGGTAAACGCTTTTCGCATAGCCCGCTTCCAAAAGCGGCGCATCAGCATCCTGCAAACGGCTCACCCCGCCCGAACCTTTGACTGCTTCAATCTTTTGTTCATTACCCAACTTGTATACCCCTGCCACGGAAATGCCATGTTGCGGGGTAATCAGGCTGTAGCAGGTGTTAAGCCAGTGTGCTTCCGGAACAGGCTTCTGATTTAGCAGGCTAACGACCGCCAAAGCACAGACTTTCGCTTCGGAATTTGCGGCAAAGGCGGACTTTGGAATAGGCGCATAGTTGGCGGCATCGCCGATGATATGGATGTTTTCGTTAAATTTGGAACGGCAGGTGTGCGGTTCGACCGGACACCAGCCGCCGGCATCGCTTAATCCGCTTTCACGGGCGATAGCCCCGGCTTGTTGTGGGGGGATAATATTCAGCACCTGTGCACGGATTTTGTCGCCGAAATAGGTTTCCAGCGTTGCGGTTTTGGCATCCAGTCCGACCAGCGGATTATCGGGAATAGATTGCCATTCGATCAGGCTGTTGGCGCTACCGTAACGGAAATGCTTAGCCCAACCGGCCTCGAACAGTTTTTGCTTGGAAAAAGCCGTCTTGGCATCCAGAATTAGAATTTTGGATTTGGGTTTATGCTGTTTCAGCCAGTATGCCATCATGCTTGCACGTTCATAAGGGCCGGGCGGACAGCGATAAGGTTCCGGCGGCACATAAATCACGACTACGCCGCCATCGGCCATCGCCTGCATTTGTTGCCGCAATAACAGGGTCTGCGGCCCGGCTTGCCAGGCATGCGGAAAGATTTGCGCAGCGGTTTGATCATAACCGGGCAATGTATCCCAATGAAAATCGATACCGGGAGCCATCACCAGCCTGTCGTAAGTTATGACTTGTTGACCGGACAAAATGACCTGACGCTGTTCGGCATCGACCTTGAACACGGCATCAGAAACCAGCTTGATACCATACTTGCTACATAAAGCCCGATAATCGATTGTCAGTTGGTCAATGCCCAGTATATCGGCGAACAGCCAGTTGCTGCCCGGACAGGTAATGTATAGCGCCTTCGGTTCGATCAGGGTAACGTCAATATTGTTATCCAATTGCCTGATGTATTTTGCCGCCGTGGCGCCGGCGAAACCGCCGCCGACCACCACAACCTGGGCTTTTGCCTTATTGACTGTGGCTATACGGCTGCAAGCACCCAGTAAGGCCGTACCGGAAACAGCCGTCCATTGCAAAAATTGTCTTCTGGAACAACCCGGCATGTTTCAACGCTTGCCCAAATAGTCCGCCACGGCACTCAATTCTGCATCGCTATAACCTTTGGCTAGCCGCGGCATAAGTGTCGCTGGTGTTTTGTCGTATTTAAAATCCAGCAGACTTTGCCGAATTTGTTGCGGCGGCATTTGACTTAAGGAGGGAACGGCAGTTTCGGCCTGGTTTTGATCGTGACAATTACGGCAATTGAAGGCCATGCTTTCTGCACTGACTTCGGCATGGCTTTGCTGCAATTTGATCAAACAAATGCCTGCAAAAAATAAGCGTTTCATTTTGACGGCAAAGTTTTTTTTTGTCGAAACGCCTCATACAGTAAAACACCGGCAGCCACCGATACATTAAGGCTTTCAACCTGACCAGCCATCGGAATTTTTACCAGAAAATCGCAATGCTGCCGAGTCAGATGCCGCATGCCGCTGCCTTCGGTACCCAAGACGATGGCCAATGGCATGTCCAGTTTCACTTCATACAACGTTTGTGCGGCCTCGCCAGCCGCACCCAAAACCCAGATATTCTGCTCTTTCAGCCAGCGCAGCACTCTGGCTAAATTGGTTACCTGATATACCGGCACGGTTTCTGCCGCACCGCTGGCTACCTTGCAAACCGTCGGCGTGATGCCTGCGGCGTTATCCTTGGTGACAATGATGCCCTGCACTCCCACCGCATCGGCTGTACGCAAGCAAGCCCCCAGATTATGCGGATCCTGAACCTGATCCAGGACCAGATAAAATGGCGTTGCCGTTAATGCAGCCACATCAAGTTTCAACTGCTCTTCGCTACGCATTGCCGGTAGCTCGACGGAAATGACAATACCCTGATGGTTTTTGCCGTCGGCCAGTCGATCCAGTTTTTTACGATCGGTTTTTTCCGGGTTTATTCCCAAGGCTGCCAGTTCGTCAATGACCTGTTTTAAGCGGGCATCCTGTCTATGCTCATCGATCAAGGCGCGTTGAATTTTTTGCGGAGAATACTCCAAAGCCGCCTGTACGGCATGGATTCCGAATAGCTGGGTACTCATGATTAACGGCGTCTCTTGGTTCTTGGTTTGCCTTTAGGGGGGTTATCCGGTTTAGTGGTCTTGCTTTTACATGGGGGTTTAGCTGTGGTTTTCTCAGCCGTTTTAGCGGTTTTCGTAGTTTTTTTGCCGGACAGGATAAGCTCGAAATCGATTTTTTTATCATCGAGGTTGACTCGGACCACCTTGATCCGCACGGCATCGCCCAATCGGTAACGAACCCCGGTTCTTTCTCCGTATAGCTGATGACTGGTGGCATCGAAATTAAAATAATCCTGATGCAAGGAGGAAATATGCACCAAGCCTTCAACATAAATCGATTGCAATTCCACAAAGAAACCGAAGCCGGTCACCGCAGAAATGATACCGGCAAATTCCTGACCGATCTTGTCCATCATGTATTCGCATTTTAGCCAGCTCACTACATCGCGGGTGGCTTCGTCGGCACGGCGCTCGTTGGCGGAACAGTGCTCGCCCAGCAGCACCATATCGGCATAGCTATAGAAGAATGAGTCTACGGATTTTCCGGCCAGACAATGGCGAATAGCGCGATGTACCAGCAAATCCGGATAACGGCGAATCGGCGAGGTGAAATGTGCATAGGCATCCAGAGCCAAACCGAAATGGCCTTTGCTTTCCGGGCTATAAACGGCTTGAGACATGGACCGAAGCAAAACGGTTTGAATCAGATGGGCATCTTTACGCTCTTTGACCGAGTCCAAAAGATGCATATAGTCCAACGGCCTGGGATTGGCATCACCGCCAAGATGCAGGCCCAATTCGGACAGAAAAGTTTTCAGCGTTAACAGTTTTTCCACCCCCGGACCGTCATGGATACGCAGCAAACGCGGCATTTTTTTACGGTTCAAAAACTTGGCCGCCGCAGTGTTAGCGGTAATCATGAATTCTTCAATCAACTTGTGAGCGTCATTACGTACCACAGGTACGATTTCTTCGATTTTTCGATCCGCCCCGAAGACAATCTTCGTTTCCTGGGTATCGAAATCCATGGCGCCGCGTAACTCGCGCTGAGTGCGCATCACTTTGTACAAGCCATACAGATTGTACAGATGCGGCATTAGTTCAGTATATTTTTTGGCCAGTTTTTGGTTTCCTTCCACCAGCATCTGGGCAACTTGCGTGTAAGTCAGTCGAGCATGAGAGCGCATCACCGCTTCAAAAAAACGCGAACGTATTACCGTGCCGTCTGTGTTAATCAGCAATTCACAAACCATGCACAAACGTTCCACAGCAGGATTCAGCGAACAGAGGCCGTTTGATAATATCTCCGGCAGCATCGGAATCACTTTTTCAGGAAAATAAACGGAAGTGCTGCGACTTTTCGCTTCGGCGTCCAAAGTAGTGCCGACGTGTACATAGTGAGATACATCCGCGATAGCGACCAGCAATTTCCAGCCTTTGGCAGTCTTTTGCGCATAAACCGCGTCGTCGAAATCACGAGCATCCTCGCCATCAATGGTCACCAAAGGTAGTTGACGAAGATCCTCGCGATTTTGTTTGGCGCTCTCCGGCACCTCGGGCGTCAAGGTCTTGATTTCCTCAAGCAAGGCATCCGGCCAAGTATTGGGCAATTCATAAGACCGAATCGCCATCTCTATTTCCATGCCAGGCGCCATATGCAAACCCAGGACTTCGGTAACGCGGCCTAGCGGTTGGCAATGGGCAGTGGGCTGCTGAACAATTTCGGCAACGACGATCTGACCGTTTTTGGCTCCGCCGGTATCTTCCTTGGCAATCAAAACTTCATGATTGATTTTTTTGTTGTCCGGCACCACGTAAGTAACCCGGCCTTCCACAAAAAACCGTCCGACTACTTGATGCGTATTACGTTCGAGAATTTCAACCACGGTGGCTTCCCGGCGACCTCTACGATCTATTCCCGAAACACGGGCGCTGACCCTGTCATTATGCATCAACGGCTTCATTTCCCGAGGTGAAAGAAACAAATCGTCCGAACCGTCGTCGAGCTTTAAAAAACCGAAACCCTCCGGATGACCGAGTACCCGGCCGTTGAGAAGATTGTGACCATCGGCCGGACAATATTTCTGTCTGCTGTTGAATACCAGTTGACCGTCGCGCTCCATTGCTCTAAGACGCCTGCGTAAAGCTTCCAGCTCTTCTGCCGATTCAAGTGCAAATTCCTGGGCGATTTGTTGGCGTCTAAGCGGTTTTCCGATTTGCTGGAGGTGTTGCAGAATCAGCTCACGGCTGGGTATGGGTTTTTCGTATTTTTCAGCTTCACGCTGAGCGTAGGGGTCTTCATAGGGTTTGAAATCAGTATCCTGACTTTTGCTTGATGTCATTGAATATTTCTGAATGTTTTCAGCCGGCATCGGCATGCGTTAGATAAAATCATAGCCTTTTTTTTGGTCTTGGGCCTGAACCGGAAGCTGTTGTTCGGCGATGCGCCGACATTCAAATTGCCAATAACCCAAACCAATGTTTTTGCGGCCCATGAGAATAATGGGAAAATTTTCCTGTCCCATAAACATTCTCAATATATCACCATCTTTTATCATAAAAGACTCCATGATGATAAAACTTCTTTCGTTTTCACCGTTTTTAACACCATACAACAGTGCTTTCTTGCGTTCTGCATCGGCTGCGGCATTGATATGCAAATAGGTTACCGAGAAAGACTGAGTAACCAGCAGTGTAATTTCAAAAATCAATTTATTTTCCTGTTTGGGCAACAAGATTTTACAAACAATTCCCAAGCAGCGTTGATACGGTAAGGCATCGGTTTTTCTAAAGCTCACCAAACTACCAATTGATAACACGCCTTCTTTTTCAAAAGTACAATTCAAGGCTCGATCGGAATGAGTCTCGGCCAATATTTCCAGTCCTCTGGAAACAGCAGGCAAGCTTAAGTCTTGCAATTCGTGGGTTGCATCCAAACCGATAGCTATATATCTATCGAGTCTGTCTGTAAAAAAAGCCGTGCCTTGCGGTTCGTTGCCATGCCATCGAAACCTTAAATATTCAAAAAGTTCGGCAGATAATTTTTGATTTGGTTCCGGATTATTTCGCGCTTCGAGCGAACTGAAGCGTGCCTCATTTTTGCTGGAATATTTGTCGGCCTGTTTAATAGCCTTGTACAGCCTAGTTAAATTAAGATAAATCCTTGATGAATCCGAATTATTTTCATGAAATTCGCTCTCCGTCGGCAAAAAGCCGGGCGCTTGATCTTCGTCCAATAAAATCGAACATTGCAGCGCCTGATTGGGAACCGGTTTTTTTTCGATTTGCACGAATTCGCAGAGTTTTTCCAGAAATAGGTATACTTTTAAAAACTCCTTCTGCATCAATCCCGACGGATAGACCAAACTTAGCAACAGGATCTGTTTATAACGATCTTCTACTGAACGGCGACCGAACACATTACCGGATTCGGAAATTTTGGTCGAAATCTTTACCTAATTTTACGCTTAATTTGTAAAGCGAATGCAGATCGATCCAGATCCAGTCCGGGATCTGGGAACTCATCATGTAATGAGTGATGATGATACTGCTCAGCCCTTCAATGGTTCTTTGTATAGCCAAAGCTATGCTTTTACCCTGTAACCAGCCGACATCCCTGCGAGTCAAATCGCGAACGATACTCCAATAGCCTATGGTTAATTGCCTTTCGAAATCAACCAAGATGGCGAATACTTTCCGTTCGGATTCGCCTTTTGGAAATCCGGATTTAGTTAGTCTGGATCGCAAAAATTCTTCAATGATCAGAAAATTCGGTTTCAACAGTTCCAGAGCGCTCATGCGCTTCGCTGACGTCATTTCCAGAGAAATCAATTCGCTCAACATTTCCTTGAACAAACGTGTTGCCAAACCCGGATTTGCAGTAGGCAACTCGGAAACCCACTGGCTCAGCGCTGCATCCGAAAACGTTGCTAAACGTTCCGGATCGTTTTTTTGTTTAGGAATTACCAAGAAAAAAGAGTTTTTCACACACTATCCAAATTTAAGAGCAGAGCGTCCGAATTACACTCGCCGAGCCAATCCTGTTTCGATTTTAGCTTAATGAATGGCAGATTTCCAAACTCATTGTCAGTCCAAAGCGCGTTTAATTCCGTCCGAAACTGACTTATCGTTAAATGGGTAACAAGCAGCATGTCGTCATTAAACTCATGCATCAATCAAAGTTTGCATTTTTCAAGATATTGCCGTTCTCGTTATTTTATCTTCGAGAAATGGTTAATGCCCCTAAGGTCACACCGATATCAATGCCCCGGCCTTTACCGGACAGCGCTAACGATATTTCCCCTCGAGTCAGAACTTGTGCATCCACTGATTTAGTGGCACCGGCATGCCCTTCCAAAGCCAAAAAACTCCCATATATTTCATTTAGGCTTTTGACTTCGGAAAACACGCCGGTTCCTTCTATTTCAGATTTTCCTATCGTAAAGCCTACGCTTTTGGAGGACAATTTAACTTGTGCCTGTTGTCCGTCGCTACAGCTGATATTGCCTATGCCGTCGTATTGCTTATAAGCTAGCGAAAACCCACTGAGTTTGTAGGTCATGGTACACGATATTAATGGATCGGCTGATGCAGGTATCGCCCAGAGCAGACAGATGCCGAATGCACTCGGAATTGCAAGGGATTGTAAAAACTTGTGGTTCATTTTTGTCTCCATCTGTTTAAGTGCAGATTCGATCGACTGCTAAATACGTTCAATAACGGTTCCTCAAAAGTGTGATTATAGTACAAACTGATACAAGACCTCAGTGCGCAACATTCAACGATAAAACCGAAACAATCCCGGTCGTATTTGCCGGGTCAATTTCAGGTGCCAAAATAAATATTCGGCTGATATCCAAACCGGCTTTTTCGGTCAGATATTTGGAAATGGCACTGGCTCTTGCGACAGCCATATCGTTTAGACGCTGCGGATCAGGTTGCAGGATGTCTTCAAGTTTCTGACGAGCCACATCGTAAAAATCCGCATCGGGCTGAGCCTTGATGCGTGGTTTGCCTAGTAGCGAAAAATCGATTTCCTGCGGAAAGACTTCCTTGAAAAATTTCGCGAGTAAACGTTTATATTCATCATCGGATAGCTTGATGTACTCGGAACGAATATTTTCACCTTTATCGCGCAATTCGCCGGACTTCATTTTTTTCAAAATTTCATTTAGCGCATCTAAACGCAACACAGGCCAATCCAAAGACTGAAACGCCATGCCTTTAATCTCCAAAGATAAATCAGGCTTGCTTTTCAAGGCGGTGCTCAGTTGGTCGAGCTTTGCCGATTCTTCGGCTTTCAAATCGGCGCTCCCCGGCGCAAAACTGATAGAACTGTAATCATTGCCGCTGTCGCTACTGAATAACCCTCCCAACGCCTTAAACGGCGCAGTAACCAGCTTACTAATTAGATTACTTAACACATCAACAATTAACGAGCCGATACTGAATTGCGGATCGTCCAAACTGCCGGTCACAGGAAAATCGAGATTGATTTTGCCGTCGGCGTCCTTCAACAAGGCTATAGCCAAATGCAAGGGTAATGAGCTGGCATGCGGATTCTCGACCTGATCGCCAAGCGTCAATTGATCGATAAAAATCTTATTCTGGGCTTCAAGTTGTTTCTGATTGATTTTATATCGTAAATCCAATGACATCTGACCTTTCTCGATCTTGTAGCCGGCAAAATCAGCCATATAGGGCGTGATCAGCGGCAAAGGCATTTGCGTGAATTTAAGAGAGATATCGGAATCGCCGCTCTTTAACTGGTAGGAACCCTTTATAACCACAGGGGCCAAATTATAAGCCTTCCCCTGTAGTTGCAATTTCAGCGGCGTATCCTGATCTGAGGTAAAGCCTTCAACTTGACCGTTCAAACTGTTCATCCGGGCGATAAAAGGCAAAATCAGCGAATAATCGGCAAAATCGGAATCGCCATCCTTGAGCAGTATTTTAACTATACTGATTTTCGGTGAGTTCTGAGATGGGGCTGTCTTGGTCTTGGTTTTAGCCGGCTGTGCCGTAACACTCTGGCTTGCCGGTTGTGAAGCGATAATTTTGTCGATATTAGTGCTTTTGTCTTTCTGTATGGTGATGCGTACATACGGTTGATCGATCACAACCATGCCGAGGGTAAATATCCGTTTGGCCAGATCGATATCTATCTGCTGTAATTGTAGATCGTTCCAATTCAAGAAATCCTTGTTATCAATTTTATCACGAGTGGTTAAATCGTTGACATTGGCATTGCCCTGAAAAAGCAATTGCAAATCGTCGGCCGCCGTCAACTGTAAATTACCGTGAGTATTAAAGGCACCATCGACCAGATTAAGATTCAGATAGGGGTCAATATAGCTTTGAAAGGTTTTTAGCTTAATATCATTTATATCGATTGCTAAATTAGCGGTAAACGGGGTAAGACTGATATCGCCGCCGACTTTTAGTTTTCCTGCATCATTAAAAACTGCGCTAAATTGCACCGGTAACTTTTCATTTTTCGGGTATTCGAATTTCTGTAGATTGAAATTAAGAGCACTCAATTTAAACGTCTGCGGTTTTTTATTGCTTTGATCGGTAAACTGAACTTGATAGTTTGTGACAGCCAGTTCGTCAAGGCTTATTTGCCAGGGTTTTTCGACGGGAGGCTGAGAGGATTGCGCGGGCGATGGTGGACTGCTGGTGCCGTCCTTTGCAAACAAGACCTGGTAATTAACACGTCCGTCCTTTTCTAGCCAAGCCATGATTTTGGCATTGTTAGTTGCCAAAGTCTTGACACCGATTAGTTTTTTGTCTAGATCGGCGCTAATCCCGTGTAATGCAAAAACGGGAATGGATATCAACGCTGTATTCTGAGCTTTTTGGTGATAGCCAACTGTTTTATATTAACCTCGCCATTAGTGACTGTAACGGCCAATCCGTTGTTGGCAGTACTGGCTTGATACTCGGTTTTAAACGTCAAGCTGCCATCTGAAATTTGAACCGGCAGTACTTTCTGCAAAAACTGTTCCCAGATTTTCGAGAGATTTATATCTTCCAGATTAATACGGCCTTTTGAAGAAATCGGCGTTAAACCCAACTCACCCTGCCAATGCAAACGGCCACCGGATGACAATCCCAAAGTTAAATCGAAAGCAGCCTTGCCGGCTTTTTCGATAGTCAAGTCAGCAATGGATAGATTGATCGGCTGTAAGGTTTCGCTTTGCGATTGGCCGCTTGAAGTATCCAGCCAACTGGTTTCACCTTCCTGAATCGAAAGTTGACGAATGACCAAGGGTAGAGAACTGCTTTTTTTGTCTTCCGGCGTGGAAGCTTTTTCTTTTTCTTTGGGCAGCATATTGCTGAAATTGAAACGGCCATCAGCTCCGCGTTTAATATCGGTGATGGGCTTGCCTAAAACAATGCTGTCAAATACCACAGCCTGTTGCGACAGCGAAGCGAATGCGTTGAAGTTGACCGATAAGGCATTAAAACCGAATAAGTTTTTACCATCCGATCCAGATATCGAAAAACCCTCCATTTCAAGTTCGAAACTGAACGGATTAAACTTAAATGCCTGCAATTTTGCTGGCTGCCCGGTTTTTTCAGCGAGTATGACCGGGAATTTGCTAAGAACGACAAAGGGTAACAGATAAAAGCCGATGAGGGCGTATAATGCCACCGAAGCGCACAAAGCAACTGCGAAAATTTTATGTTTTCTAGTTATTGCTATCATCTGCTTTCTCCTAAATTAATGCAGTCTGCTTATTTGATCCACCTAAGTCCCTTAATAACCCAGATTGAGAATTAATTCAAATCTCGGAAGAGAGGCTACCAAACACCCGATTTTGTCCCACACCAATCTTAAACCGGTGCCTTTATCGAAATCCAATTTGTATAGCAGCAAAAATAACAATACCCAATTTTAGGCTAATCGACATATAGTTTAGCCATGCTTAATAACCGGCAACAATTCTAAATTTATCCTTACTCATTAGGGGAGACAATTAAAATATGAGCCCATGTATTCGAGAATGATAAATTGAAGTGCAGTTTGTGGCTATCGTTTTGTTTGGCTGACGAACGCAGGCAGTAAACTAAAACGCATCCTGTTTGAATCGGTGTATCTGGCGGCGTTGTTTTTTGTTCGGCTTATGCTCCCGTTCGGATGGGTGTAACGTAACCTGCTGCTGTTTATGCAGTTCGATTTGCTGTTGCCTCCTGCGGATACTCGCTTCATCTTCGCTGTAAAGCATGACGGCCTCCTTTGCTGGACGACGCTGCTTGTTAAGCTCAGCGACGCGAATTTCCCAAGTGTAGCCATCCTTACCTATAGCAATCACATCGCCTATTTTAACATCCTTACCGGGCTTACATCGCTGGCCGTTAACGTGAACCTTGCCGCCGCTTACGGCTTCCGCAGCCAGTTGACGGGTTTTAAAAAAACGTGCCGCCCATAGCCATTTGTCTATGCGTACTTCGCTTGATTCGGTCATGCTCATATCCCTAAACTTTAAATAATCGGTGCTTATTATCAGGCTTCTCAGTTAAAAAAATAAACACGTACCAGCAATTACGCATAGCATTAAATTTGACAATTAAACTTTTTTCTAAAAATGTCATAATGCATATCGCTTCGATCGGTGTGCATTAATATTCAAAACCTTTTATGCCGTTTTCTCCATTGTCTTAATGAATCCATACCCAAAACAACACTGCTCGCTTACAGCCGAACAGTTAAACACCACCTGCCATTGCGTTACGCTTAACCGGAAAGCACTGCGTGCCCAACTTTCCGGTAAAGATATTCATGACGAACTATATCGAATGGTCGTTGAAAAACGCCCTTATCTTTTTGCTGAATCGGCTGTGTTTCTTAGCAAGGATTGCTTAATCAGACAGCTCGATATTATCGCCGCTTTGGAAAGGGTTATTGCGATGCCGGATTTTCAGCTAAAGGTATTGGCTCTAGCACCGGAATCAGCGCAGTTTCTACCCAAAGCACACGGTGTTTTTCTGGGTTATGACTTTCATCTCAGCGCCGATGGCCCAAAGTTGATAGAAATTAATAGTAATGCCGGCGGTGCATTGATAAATGCCAAACTGATTCGCGCCCAATATCCATGTTGCGAACTAGTGAATGTCCAACAGCCTGGCATGTTTGCGCTTCAGCGCGCCGGAAAAGAACCAGAACAGTCCTTTCTGGCAATGTTTTATCAGGAGTGGCAAGCAGAACGGGGTTCTGAGCCTTTACGCAGCATCGCCATTGTCGATGACGATCCGGAAAGTCAGTATATGCTGCCCGAGTTTATCCTCTTCAAGCAATTATTCGAACAACAGGATATAAACACGGTAATTTGCGACCCTACTGCACTGAGTTATCACGACAATGCACTGTGGCACGGGGAACTGAAAATCGATCTGGTTTATAACCGCCTAACGGATTTCAGCCTGGAGGCCGCTAAACAACGGGTTTTACGCGATGCCTATCTGGCAAACGCGGTGGTGCTTACCCCTCATCCTCGAAATCACGCGCTTTATGCCGATAAAAAGAATCTGGCATTGTTCGGAAATGCAGGTTTTTTACAATCGCTAGCTGTCGATGCGCAAACTTCGGCCATATTGTTACAAGGCGTTGCCCACACTATCCTGGTTGGCGAACAACCGGCCGAAAAACTTTGGGCTGATCGTAAACAACTGTTTTTTAAGCCGGCCAAAGGCTATGGCAGCAAAGCAGCCTATCGTGGCGACAAGCTAACCCGGCGAGTCTTCGAAGATATTATCCATAACGACTACGTTGCACAAACCTTGATCACACCCAGCAAGCGGCAACTGGAAATCGCCGATGAAACAGTCGATCTAAAACTGGATTTGCGCCATTATGTCTATCAGGGTCAAACTCAATTGATCTGCGCACGGCTTTACCAAGGACAAACCACTAACTTTCGAACACCGGGCGGCGGTTTTGCTCAAGTTGTAGTGGTTTCCTAACAAATTTTCAGAAGCGATTGTTTAGTTTAGCATTGCAGAATGCCTCCATAGCAATGGAACCAACATCGCAAACAGATAGCACACCGCTTCCTTTGAATGCTAAGGCATCTTCCGTCCATAAAATCCGGATTTATTGAAACAGGCAGCTTCTGAACTACCACACGCATGGTACAATTCTGTTATTTATCGTTTCGTTGGTAGGCTGCGTGAAAAGAGTTTCGATTTTTTTAATTCTATTATTGAGTTTCCTTGCTGCCAAAACTGTATTCGCCGCCGACAGTTTTGTAGTTGAAGACATTCAAGTCAGAGGGTTACAAAGAATTTCGGCAGGCACTGTTTACAATTATCTGCCGGTTAATGTCGGTGAAACCTTTACCGAAGAAAAACAGACGGCAGCGATTAGAGCTTTGTTTAACACAGGTTTTTTTAAGGATATTACCCTGGAAAAAGAAGGTTATACCCTGATTGTTAGTGTAGTGGAACGCCCGTCTGTCGCAAAAGTGTCGATAGAAGGCAACAAAGACATCAAAAAAGAGGATCTCACTGAGGCCTTGAAAAAAATCGGTTTGGCTGAAGGCAAGGTATACAACAAACAGGTTCTCGACAAAGTCGAGCAGGAGATGAGACGCCAATATTTCAGTCACGGCAAATATGGCCTAAAAATCAAAACCGAAGTCACTGAACTAACGCGCAACCGGGTTGGTATTCGTATTGAAATTTCAGAAGGTAAGGTTGCCAAAATCAAACAAATCAATATTGTCGGCAACCAGGCTTTTAGTAACGAAATATTGAGGAAAGAGTTTGAGTTGAGTACCACCAATTTTCTGTCCTTCTATTCAAAAGACGACCAATATTCCAAGCAAAAGCTGGCAGCCGATTTGGAAAAATTGCGTTCTTATTATTTTGACCGCGGTTACATTAATTTCAACATCGAGTTGACCCAGGTAGATATTACCGCCGATAAAAAAGAAATCTACATTACCATCAACGTTAAGGAAGGTGATGTTTATACATTGGAAAAAGTCAAACTCACCGGCGAACTGATAGTGCAGCCCGAAGAATTGGTGAAACTGGTGAAGGTTGGGCCGGGCGAAATATTTTCTCGAAAAAATGCCACAGAAACATCAAAGGCTATCTCCGATCGGCTTGGCAATGATGGCTATACTTTTGCCAATGTGAACATGGTGCCGGAGATCAATGAACAGCAAAAAACCGTAGTCATGACCTTTTTCGTGGATCCAGGCAAACGTGTCTATGTGCGGCGCATCAATGTCAAAGGCAATACCAAAACCCGCGATGAAGTCATCCGCCGCGAAATGCGGCAAATGGAATCAAGTTGGGCGGCTGGCAATAAAATCGAGCGTTCGAAAGTCAGGCTGGAGAGATTGGGTTATTTTGAAGAGGTTGGCGTCGAAACACCACCGGTGGTTGGCGCCGCGGACCAGATTGATGTCAATTACACCGTCAAGGAAAAGGCTTCCGGCAATCTTCAGGCCGGTGTCGGCTATTCGCAGGTGCAGGGTATTATTTTTAATGCCAACATTTCGCAGGACAATATCTTCGGTACTGGCAAACGCGTTGATTTAGGTTTTAACAACAGCGCCATCATGACCCGTTACAATCTGGGCTTTAACGATCCATACTACACGTTGGATGGCGTGGCGCTCGGCTATAACCTCGGCTATACAACCCGAAATGCCTATGCCGCCAATCTGGCCAGCTATAACACTAAAATCGAGAATGCCAGCATGAACTTCGGCATTCCCTTGAATGAATTCAATCGGCTTGGTTTCGATATGGAGATTAAGCATACCAATGTTTCCTCAACCACACTATCCTCGCAACAAATTCTCGATTACATTAGCAATTACGGGAGTAGCTTTTTGGTGCTGGACACTTCTGCGGGCTGGACCCATGACACACTGGACCGACCGACATTTTCACATCGCGGCGGCCAGCAACGCATTTCGGCCTTAGTGACCGTGCCGGGTAGCGATCTCGACTACTATAAAGTCACTTATAAACATCAGCACTTTTTTCCGTTGTCGAACGATTTTACCTTCCGCCTATTGGGCGAAATCGACCACGGCGGCACCTATGGTAAAACCGCCGTACTACCGTTCTTTGAAAACTATTATGCCGGTGGTACCAATGACGTCAGGGGCTTTATGCAAAACACTCTGGGACCTAGAGACTCCTTAAACAGACCTTTTGGCGGCTCTACCAAAGCCATTGGCAAGGCCGAGCTATTTTTCCCCTTGCCATTCTTAAGCGAAATCAAATCTGTGCGCGTAGGCACGTTTTTAGACGGAGGAACACTGGCAGACAGTTTAAGCCTCAGTGGATTACATAGCTTTTTTCGTTATTCGGCCGGACTGTCCGGGGAATGGCTATCGCCTTTTGGCGCACTGGCTGTGAGCATTGCCCATCCGCTCAATTCACAGACTAACGACCTGACGCAAGCCTTTCAGTTTACATTCGGCTCAGGATTTTAGTTTAGTTTAATTGTATTTTACCTTATAATTAAACATAGAGTTTTGTCTCAATTACCCCAAAATACTAACCCGGAGATGGTTATAACCATGAAAAATAGAATTTCGTTATTTTTAATGCTGATGTTGGTTGCTGGCATTAGCCACGCAGAACTGAAAATCGGTTTTGTGAATGTAGCTAAAGTATTGGAAAAAGCGCCGCAAGCAGCGAAAGCCAAATCCCGGCTAGAAACCGAGTTTTCGCCACGAGACAAAGCCTTGGTCTCCCAACAAAAGGAAATAAAAAACCTGGAAGATAAACTAAGTAGAGATGCTGCCGTGATGGGCGACGAAGAACGCCGCAAACTGGAAAAAGATGTTGTGGAGAAAAAACGCGATGCCGCCAGAGCGCAACAGGAATTTAGCGAAGATTTCAACATGCGTCGAAACGAAGAACTGGGCAATCTGCAAAAACGCATAGTAGAAGCGGTCAGACAGCTAGCCAAGGAAGAGTCTTTCGACTTGCTGCTGACAGACGGCGTAATTTATGCCAACGATCAAATCGATGTCACCAGCCGTGTGCAACAAAAGCTGGAAACATTATCCCAATAAGCTAAGTGTTTTCCTGCCTGAAAAACACTTACCGTTTTAAAGCGAGGAAAGCTGATTTAAGCTTTCCTACGTTCTTCTCTTTACCATAAGTCAAGATGACCGGAACACTCGATATCTTACAAATTCAGGACCTCCTGCCGCACCGCTACCCTTTTTTATTAGTGGACAGGGTAATCGAATGTGAGCCGGGGGTTCGGCTGCTCGGCGTGAAAAACGTTACTTTCAACGAACCTTTTTTTCAAGGTCATTTTCCGCATTTGCCCATTTTTCCAGGCGTTTTAATTCTGGAAGCGCTGGCGCAGGCAACGGCATTGCTAACGTCGCAAAGCGATGCGTCTCTAGGCAAAGGTACGATATATTATCTGGCAGGGATAGACAACGCCCGCTTCAAAAAACAGGTAGTGCCCGGCGATAGGCTGATGCTGGAAATCAAATACCTTAAAAACAAGCGCAATATCTGGTCTTTCGACTGCCGCGCCGAAGTAGACGGCGAGTTGGCGGCCGGCGCTCAGATCATGTGCGCAGCGGCGGCGGTTTAGATGATCGATCCGAGAGCGGTCGTACATATTAACGCCGATCTGGCCGACAATGTTAAGGTTGGGCCATTCTCGATTATAGGCGCCGATGTGCAAATCGATTCCGGCACCGAAATCGGACCGCATGTGGTCATTAAAGGCCCAACGCTAATCGGCAAGGAAAATAGCATTTATCAGTTCACCTCGATTGGTGAAGATCCACAGGACAAAAAATACGCAGACGAAATCACCCGACTGGAAATCGGCGACCGTAATGTCATCCGCGAATTTTGCACTATGCATAGAGGCACCCAACAGGATAAAGGCTTAACTCTAATCGGCAACGACAATCTTTTCATGGCTTATACCCATGTCGCCCACGATTGCGAAATAGGCGATCATGTCATCATGGCTAATGGTGCATCGATTGCCGGTCATGTGCATGTCGGCGATCATGCCATACTGGGCGGGTTTACCTTGGTGCATCAATTTACCCAGATCGGCGAATACAGTTTTTCGGCGATGGGCAGTGCTATTACTCAAGATATTCCGCCATTTGTGATGGTGGGCGGCAGGCCGACGCGACCGCACGGCATCAACTCAGTAGGCATGGAACGTAATGGCGTGCCACCGGAAGTAATTCGGCAAATCCGAAAAGCATACAAGATTCTCTACAAAAACAATTTGCGCCTGGAAGATGCGATTGAAGAAATGGAGGACATGGCTGGAGAAAGTAACGAACTTTCCAATATGGTCAGTTTCCTGCGCAATGTCACCAGGGGCATACTCCGATAACAACACTACGCATTGCCGGTATTGATGAGGTTGGACGAGGTTGCATTGTTGGTCCGGTCGTTGCCGCTGTCGTTATTCTTGATCCAGCAAAACCAATTGCCGGATTGGCCGATTCCAAAAAACTAAGCGAAAATAAACGCAGGTTCCTTGCCGAACAAATCAAAGCTGCGGCGATTTCATGGGGAATAGCCCGTGCCGAAGCCAGCGAAATTGACCATATCAACATTTTGCAGGCAACATTACTCGCCATGCAACGGGCTTTTTTGCCGCTGAAATCGGAAACGGATTATGTTATGGTCGATGGCAATAGATTACCTGATTTGCAATGCCCAGGCGAAGCGGTGATTAAGGGCGACCAATTGATTGCGGAAATTTCCGCAGCATCGATTCTGGCTAAAGTTGCACGCGACGAGGAAATGCAAATTCTGGATCGACTTTATCCAGGTTATCAATTTTCTGTCCACAAAGGCTATCCTACCCAACTTCATTTATCGAGACTGCAAGAGATGGGAATAACTGCACAGCACCGAAAATCCTTTGCACCGGTTAAAAAATATCTCGTCTAGGATTATTCATGAAGCACACGTTAGCGCAGGGCAATGGTTACATTATATACACATAAAGATTGACAGACAGAGTAAAACATATCAGGTTGAAATTTCTGTTTAGCTAAGAACGTCACCCGGATTACGCCTCGCTTTACCCCGGCTATGCTGAAAATCCATAGAATTTATCCCATATCCATTCCTTAAAAAATCATGAATCCTACTTTTGTTCATCTCAGGGTCCATACCGAATTTTCTTTGGTTGACGGTATTGTCAGGATCAAGCCGCTGGTGAAAAAACTGGCCGAATTCGCCATGCCGGCAGCCGCTGTCACCGAACAAAGCAATATGTTTTCACTGGTCAAATTTTATAAAGCGGCGCAAAGTGCCGGAATCAAACCCTTGATCGGCGCCGATGTGCTGATATTTAACGACGATGAACCGAACTCGCCATTCCGCCTAACCATGTTGGCACGCAACAAAAAAGGCTACATCACGCTCACTGAGCTGATTTCCCAAGGGTATCAACACGGACAGCACCAAGGCATCCCTATTTTGCAAAAAGACTGGATAGAACAAAATCACGAAGGTCTTATCGCCCTATCGGGCGCTATGGATGGCGATATTGGCCAAGCCTTGCTAGCTGAAAACAATGAATTGGCTACACGTTGCGCAGAATACTGGGCTGAATTGTTCAAACACTGTTTTTACCTGGAGTTACAGCGGGTAGGCAAAATCGATGAAGAACGCTACCTTAAAAGGGCGGTCGATCTGGCAACCGAACTGGATTTACCGGTAGTAGCTACCAACGATGTGCGTTTTATCAATAAAACCGATTTCGAGGCACATGAAGTCCGGGTTTGCATCAATCAAGGTCGAGTGCTGGACGATAGCAGACGGCCTAAAAATTACACGGACCAGCAATATCTGCGGACATCCGAGGAAATGGCAGAGCTGTTTAGTGATATTCCCGAAGCACTAACCAACAGTGTCGAAATTGCTAGACGTTGTAATGTCGAACTGACGCTGGGCGAAAATTATTTGCCGGATTTTCCAGTCCCTTCCGGCATGACACTGGATGGTTATTTCATGGAAGCGTCGAGACAGGGTCTGGAAGAACGTCTAAAGCAATACCCGCCGATCGGCAAAGGCAGTTTCGAAGATAATCGCAAAGTTTATGATGAACGCCTGGAAATAGAGCTTAATGTCATCACGCAAATGGGTTTTCCCGGCTATTTCATGATCGTTGCCGACTTTATCCAATGGGCAAAGAATAATAGTATCCCAGTCGGCCCCGGTAGGGGTTCCGGTGCCGGTTCGCTCGTTGCCTATGCCCTGAAAATCACCGATCTCGATCCGATAGAATTCGATCTTCTTTTCGAACGGTTCCTCAACCCGGAACGTGTGTCCATGCCGGACTTCGATATCGACTTCTGCATGGAACGCCGGGATGAAGTAATTGACTATGTTGCCCAGCATTATGGCCGCGATCATGTATCGCAAATTATCACCTACGGATCGATGGCTGCCAAAGCCGTGATACGCGATGTCGGTCGAGTAATGTCCCTCTCCTACGGTTTTGTAGATAGACTTGCCAAGTTGATTCCGTTCGAAATAGGCATGACCCTGGAAAAGGCCTTAACTGACAGCGCCGAACTTAAAACTTTATACGACACCGAAGAAGAAATCAAAACCTTGATCGATATGGCCCGTTCTTTAGAAGGCATTTCCCGTAACGCCGGAAAACATGCCGGCGGCGTAGTGATTTCTCCTACGAAACTGACCGATTTTAGCCCGTTGTATTGCGAGCAGGGCGGCGGCAACCTGGTCACCCAATTCGATAAGGATGATGTTGAAGCGGTCGGCTTGGTCAAGTTCGACTTTCTCGGACTGCGCACCCTGACCATTATAGACTGGGCGCTGCAAACCATCAATCGCATCAGACTGAAGTACGGCCAAGACGCGATTGATATTACCCAGATTCCACGCGACGACCTGGCTAGCTACGAGTTATTGAAAAAAGCGCAGACAACCGCAGTCTTCCAGCTTGAATCGCGCGGCATGAAAGAGTTGATAAAAAAATTGAAACCGGACTGTTTCGACGACATTATCGCCCTGGTGGCGCTGTTTCGACCGGGACCGCTGGAGTCCGGCATGGTTGACGATTACATCAACGTCAAACACGGCGCAAAAGCCGAATACGCCCACCCGCTTCTGGAACCGATTCTCAATCCGACCAACGGCGTTATTTTATATCAGGAACAGGTCATGCAAATCGCCCGGGAAATGGCAGGCTATACGCTGGGCGGTGCGGATATGTTACGCCGGGCCATGGGTAAGAAAAAGCCCGAGGAAATGGCCAAACAACGGGAAATTTTTACCGAAGGCGCCATTAAAAATCAGATTGACGAGTCTATCGCGACTTATATCTTTGACCTGATGGAAAAATTTGCCGGTTATGGTTTCAACAAATCGCATTCGGCGGCTTATGCACTGGTCGCTTATCAAACCGCCTGGCTGAAAGCCCATTACCCGGCTGCTTTTATGGCTGCGGTAATGTCTTCGGATATGGATAACACCGACAAGGTCGTGGTTTTAATCGATGAATGCCGGGAAATGAAACTGGACATTTGTCCGCCCGACCTCAATATTTCCGATTACCGCTTCACCATTAACGATAAAAACCAGATTATCTACGGCATGGGCGCTATCAAGGGTGCCGGCGAATCGGCAATCGAAGATTTGTTGAAAGAACGCAATACTAGCGGTCCTTATTCCGGCCTATACGATTTGTGCAAACGCGTCGACTTGCGAAAGGTCAATCGCCGGGTATTGGAGGCTTTGATTCGAGCAGGCGCGCTGGATTCGATCAATCCCAATCGCGCCGCTCATCTTGCCGAATTGACGACTGCGCTACGCGTTGCCGAACAGCACGGCAAAATGGCACTAGCCGGGCAAAACGATTTGTTCGGGCTGGCGGTACAAGTTGAAGTCAGCGACGGCGAAGCGGAAGCCTATTCCACCACGGTTGAACCCTGGACAGAAAAAGAAAAACTGGATGCCGAAAAACAAACACTGGGCTTGTTTTTAACCGGTCATCCGATTGCCGAATATCTGCCGGAATTAAAAAACTTCACCCACGGCACGCTTGGCAGCCTGCAAGCCGACGCCGAACGCATGAAAGGTAAAATGGAAGCTCGTGTCGCCGGTTTGATCGTGGAAATTCGCACCCGGCAAACCAAACAAGGCAAGATGATGGGTTTTGCGACACTGGATGACCGCACCGGACGGCTGGAAGTCGCAGCATTCAGCGGCATTTTCGATAAATATCGCGATCTGCTGACCAAGGACACCTTGCTGGTCGCCGAAGGGGCTTTGAATATCGATGATTTTACTAATGGCCTACGCTTGACGGCAGAAAAGCTGTATAGCATGGAGCAAGCCAGGGAAATGTTCGCCAGAGGTATCGTTTTGAACTGGAATTGCACGGAATCGCAACAAGATCTTTTTTTTCTCAACGAATTGGAGAATATTTTAAAGCCCTTTTGCGGAGGGCAATGTCCGGTTAGTATCAACTACGCCAACTCCACAGCAACTTTAACCATTCAACTCGGCGACGACTGGCGGGTTCGGCCTAGCGATGAACTGCTGATCAGGTTAAGACGGCTTTTGGCGATTGATGCGGTTCAGGTGCGATATAAGTGATAATTTTTGCTTTGGTTTTAGCGCTTTTTATCAAGAAATAGGCAAAACGATCCAACCTGTCGCTATGCGATAAGGGACTGATGCAGGTTTTGCCTTTAACCCGAATAGCAGCAAACCCATAGTTTTTTGAAGGTATGGGTATTATTGGCGATCATATCCATTCATCCGATGAATGGGCGGATTTAGATAGCGTTGCTTCCCGAATATATTTGTTGGTTGATATGCTTGAGACTTTATCGGAACTCTATAACAATCATTAACAATAGCGGTGCACCCATCTTGTTCTGACGATCAAGTATGCCGGAAATAAAACCGCTTCGAATGAAAATCTACCATCCTGGCGCTTAGGATAAAAACTCATGTAGTTGTTGATGTTTAAATCCATGATCTGTTGCCTGGTTTTTATCCTCGGTGCTGTTGTACCCCCATGCTGCGAAGAATAATTGCACCCGCGCCAGTTCAGGCTCCTGTCTGACTTTTAATAGCGCCGGCAGCCTATCTTCGACGAAATGCAAGACTTGCCCAGGATGGCGGTTGACAAGCATTGTTAACACCTCATTTTTGCTCATGTTGCGGTCAAGGCCGAAAATTCGATCTTCGGTAATATCGATATTGCCGGCGTTGAGGATCTTTTTCACAAACCGCTCTTGCTTAGTGGTAACGACATACCAAATACAGCTTTGGCTGAGCAGAGTCAACTTTTCCGCTACGCTCGGATAAAGCGGATTTTTTTGAATCCAGTCTGCTTTGTCATTAGCAATCCAGTGGTCTCGGGTATCGCCAAACAATTTCTTTAAATCGTTGCTATCTACTTGCGCTTCCTGCATCAGCATCCGGAATTCCTGCGAATAGTCTTTATAAAGGCTTTCGATAGGTTCGCCCAAAAAGAGCATGCGCATGGTTAGAATCGCTTCATAGCCTGTTTCGATGATGGGTCTAACTTGGCGGAACAGCTCGATCATTTCCTTCGGTATAGATTCAGGCATGTCGTCCCAAATTTGACGGGCGGCTTTCCAGCCGGATATGCCGGTTTCTATTGCGCTATCGCAGATGACGCCATCGAAATCAAGCGCGTAAACAAATGAATCATTCATTAAAAGAGTTGGGGGGTAATGGTTTTTTATTTTTCCTGGATTATACCTTACTCTCTGGGCTCTTAAATAGCATGAATATTCGAGGGCTTGCGCAGTTAATTGGCTCAGCCGTTTTGCAAGCAAGCTGGTGTAAGGGTGTCGAGAACTTACGGGCATTTGCGAGCATTAGCAGGTGACTATAACAGGCTATATTCGACAAAAATACGCTTTGTAGGATACTGTAGAAACATTTCTGTAGGTTTTCCAGCATCAATATACCCTAACCCTTAATCACCGCCCCACCAAAACTCAACTGCCGCCAAGCCTCATACAAGGCAATCGACACCGTATTGGACAGATTCAGACTGCGGCTTTCATTCCGCATCGGTAAATAGAGTTTCAAGTGTTCAGGATGTTTTTCCAGAAAGGTTGCAGGCAAGCCCCGGCTTTCAGGACCAAACAGCAAAGCATCGCCTGGCTGGTATCTGATTTGACTGTAGATATTCAAGCCTTTGGTGGTCAAAGCAAACAGGCGCTTGGGTTTGGCTCTGTCGATATAGTCGCTTAAAGTGGCGTATTGCCTGATATTAACCCACTCATGATAATCCAGCCCGGCCCGACGCAAGCGTTTGTCGTCCAGATCGAAACCGAGCGGCTGGATAAGGTGAAGATGTGCGCCGGTATTGGCGCACAAGCGGATGATATTGCCGGTGTTCGCCGGAATTTCCGGCTCAAACAGGACAATATCGAACATGCGTTTGGCGGCTGTTAGTTATTCTCAACATTAATCGACTCGAGATGCCATATATCGCGATTGTATTCGCTGATGGTTCGGTCGGTGGAAAACTTGCCGCTGGAGGCGGTGTTCAGAATGCTCATTTTAGTCCAGCGATCCTGATCGCGATAGGCTTGTTCGACACGTTTTTGCGCTTCGATGTAGCTACGGAAATCGGCTATTGTCATCCAGGGATCGTGCGGGCTTTTGATCGAGGCAATAAGGTCATTGAAAATGCCCGGCTCAAACTGGTTAAAATGACCGCATTCCAACAAACGCATGACAGACTGTAAGTCGCCGTCCTGATTAATATAACTAACAGGGTCGTAATGCTGACGCAAGCCTTCCACTTCCGACTCGGTTAAGCCGAACAGAAAAAAGTTTTCTTCACCAACTTCCTCGCGTATCTCGATATTGGCGCCATCCAAAGTACCGATGGTCAGAGCACCGTTCATCATGAATTTCATATTGCCGGTACCCGATGCTTCCTTGCCGGCGGTGGAGATTTGTTCGGATAAATCCGCGCCGGGGCAGATCTTTTCCATCGCCGATACCCGATAATTCGGCATGAATACCAGTTTGAGTTTATCGCCAACCGCCGGATCGTTATTGATGACATTGGCAACATTATTGATTAATTTAATGGTTTTTTTTGCCATTGCATAGCCGGGTGCAGCCTTACCGCCTATCAGCACGCAGCGGGACACCCAATTCTGCGTATCTCCGCGTTTGATGCGGTCGTAGAGATAAATCACATGCAGTACATTGAGAATTTGCCGCTTGTATTCATGGATACGTTTCACCTGCACATCGAATAACGCTTCCGGGTTGATATCAATATTGTGTTCTTCTTTTTTGTACTCGACCAGACGCTGTTTACTGTCGCGTCTCAATTCATACCATTTTTGTCTGAATTCAGCATTATCAGCGTAAGGTTTCAATTTGGCCAATTCCGATAAATCGGTAATCCAGCCCTCCCCGATGGTGGCTGTGATCAGTTCGGCCAACTCCGTATTGCATGCCGCCAGCCAGCGTCTTGGGGTAACGCCGTTAGTTTTATTGTTGAATTTTTGCGGCCACAGCTCATAGAAATCTTTGAACAAACCGTCCTGCAACAATTTTGAATGCAGTTCTGCTACGCCATTGACAGAATAACTGCCGACTATCGCCAGAAACGCCATACGAACTTTTTTGTCGTGACCTTCTTCGATAATCGACATCCGCGCCATACGCTCGCCATCGCCCGGCCAACGCGCAGATACCTCCGCCATGAAATGGGCATTAATGTCGAAAATTATTTCCATCAGGCGCGGCAACAAGTGCTGCATCAAACCCACCGACCATTTTTCCAATGCTTCCGGCAACAAGGTGTGATTGGTATACGCCATGGTATTACGGGTTATGTTCCAGGCATCTTTCCAGGACAAACCGTGAATATCCATTAATAACCGCATTAATTCGGCAACTGCAATACTAGGATGGGTATCGTTCAACTGGAAACAGTTTTTTTCGGAAAATTTGTTAAAGTTGTTGCCATGACGGCCAACCCAGTTGGCTAACACGTCCTGCAAACTGGCGGATGCCAATAGGTACTGCTGCTGCAAACGTAAAGCCTTGCCGTTTTCGTTGGCGTCGTTCGGATACAACACCATGGTGATGTTTTCAGCGGTATTCTTTTGCGCTACCGCTTCGGCATAATCGCCGGCGTTGAATTCCTGAAGATTGAATTCTTCGGTGGCAATGGCTTTCCACAAGCGCAAGGTATTTACGGTGCCGTTTTTATAGCCTGGAACTGGCGTATCGTAAGGCATCGCCAGAACATCATGCGTATCCAGCCAAGTCGTTCTTTTATTGCCTTTCTCGTCGATATGAGTCTGAGTATGCCCGCCGAACTTAACTCGCGCCATGTATTCAGGACGTTCAATCTCCCAAATATTGCCCATCCGCAACCAGTGATCAGGCAATTCCACTTGCTCGCCGCTGACAATTTGCTGAGTAAACATGCCGTATTCATAGCGCAAACCGTAACCTGTCACCGGTAATTGCAGCGTTGCGCAACTATCGATAAAGCAGGCGGCCAAACGGCCTAAACCACCGTTGCCTAGCCCGGCATCCGCTTCGCTCTCCAACAGTTCTTCTGCTTCCAAACCCATGTCGTACAAGGCTTTGTTGACGACCTCATCTACGCCCAGATTCAGCATGGCATTGCTGAGGGAACGGCCGATCAAAAACTCCATAGACAGATAAAAGGCCTTTTTGCAATCCAGATCTTTATAGGTGTTATAGGTTTTTTTCCAGCGCTCGACCAATCTGTCGCTGATGGTCAACGACAACGCTTCGTAGGCATAGTGTGGCGAACGGCAGTTTTCATCGCGGCCTAAACGGTGACTGTAATAATGCTTGAAGTCAGCAATAATATGTTTTTTTTCCAGTCCCAGTTTAGGCAGTTTAGTAATATCCGATTTTGGGCTACTTTTTCTAAAAACTCTATGTGGCATGGTTTTGTTCCTTAAAATGAATTCTTTAGGTCCGGAACAGGAAACCGGGATCCCGGTTTCCTGAAATTATGAGCGCCGATAAACAGCCATAACACCTTTCCCGCGCCTGCAAGGGAGGCACGGAAGCGTTAATGTAGGCTACAAATCAATCCAGCTTGCCGTGACACTGCTTATATTTTTTACCCGAACCGCACGGACAAGGATCGTTACGGCCTATTTTTTGAGTATTTCTGACAAAAGGCTGGGGATGGCTTTCCGGCTCTTCGGCAGGCACTTGATCCAGATCAAAAGCCGAGTGGGCTTCGGCGTGTTCGAAGTGCATTTCTTGCGGTACCTGACGTTGCTGGTCTATGGCCTCCACATCTTCTTCGCGGGTGACCTGCACTTTGGACATGATCCCTACCACTTCCTGTTTAATATGATTCAACAGGTCGCTGAACATGAGAAACGACTCACGTTTATATTCCTGCTTGGGATCTTTTTGTGCATAACCTCTAAAATGAATACCCTGACGTAATTGATCCATCGCCGCCAAATGTTCTTTCCAGCTATTGTCCAGAACTTGCAGCATAACGGATTTTTCAAAGTGTCTGATCACTTCCGGGCTAATGGCCGCTTCCTTAGCTTTGCTTTCCTGCTCTGCCTTGTCGACTATCAGCTTCCGCAGCCTGACTTCTGTCAGCAAGTTATCTTTCTCCATCAATTCGACTAAGGGCAAATGCAGATTGAATTCCTGGCTCAGATGAGCTTCCAGTCCCTGAATATCCCATTGTTCCTGCATAGTTTTAGGCGGAATGAACTGGGTTATGGAGTCGTTGATAACGTCGGCACGGATAGCATTAATAATATCGCTAATATCGTCTGCCGCCATCAGTTCATTACGTTGCGAGTAAATCACCTTGCGTTGGTCGTTGGCAACATCGTCGTATGCCAGAATTTCCTTACGTATGTCAAAATTTCGGCTTTCAACCTTGCGCTGCGCGCTTTCGATGGATCGAGTCACCCAAGGATGCTCGATAGCTTCGCCTTCCTGCATACCCAGTTTCTGCATCAGGCCGGCCACGCGCTCGGATGCGAAAATTCGCATCAAGTCGTCTTCTAAAGACAGATAAAAACGCGTTGAACCAGGATCGCCCTGCCGTCCCGAACGTCCTCTGAGCTGATTGTCGATACGTCTGGATTCGTGACGCTCCGAGCCTATAACATGCAAGCCGCCACTGAACAGCACTTGTTCATGGCGTTCCAGCCAAGCCCCACGCACATGTTCTTTTTCTGCATCGCTTGCATCCGGACTTAAGGATGCCAACTCGGCAGTTAGGTTGCCACCCAAGACGATATCGGTTCCGCGACCCGCCATGTTGGTCGCAATGGTCACAGCGCCCGGCATACCGGCCCGCTCGATGATATGCGCTTCCCGTTCATGCTGTTTGGCATTCAGCACTTCATGCGGAATGTTTTGCTTGTTCAACATTGCCGAAATGAGTTCCGAGTTTTCTATCGAAGTAGTCCCTACCAATACCGGTTGACCGCGTTTAACGCATTCTTTGATATCTTCGATGACAGCGCTGTACTTTTCCCGGGCGGAAAGATAAACCAAATCGCCCATGTCCTTGCGTATCATCGGCCGGTGCGTGGGGATAACTACGACTTCCAGACCGTAAATTTTATTAAGTTCGAAAGCTTCGGTATCTGCTGTCCCGGTCATGCCGGAAAGCTTGTGATATAAGCGGAAATAATTCTGGAAGGTAATAGAGGCCAGTGTCTGATTTTCATTTTGAATCGGCACGTTTTCCTTTGCCTCCACCGCTTGATGCAAGCCTTCCGACCAGCGCCGTCCTGTCATCATCCTGCCGGTAAATTCGTCGACTATGATGACTTGATTATTGGAAACCACATAATCGACATCCTTTTGAAACAGGATGTGAGCGCGCAGAGAGGCATTAATGTAGTGCATCAATCGGATATTGGCGGCATCATATAGCGTCGAACCGTCAGCGATAAGCCCATGCTCGACCAACAGGCGTTCGATACGTTCGTATCCGGCTTCAGTCAAATGGATTTGCCTTGATTTTTCATCGACCGCAAAATCGCCGGGCATTTTATCCTGCTGTTCCGGGTCATCGGCTTTTTCCTGCTTGGTGAGGAAAGGAATAATCCGGTTGGTTTTTAGGTAGATCTCGGTGCTGCCTTCGGCCTGACCGGAAATAATCAGCGGCGTTCTGGCTTCATCGATCAAAATGGAATCCACCTCGTCAACAATGGCGAAATTCAATTCGCGTTGAACTTTTTGCTCCAGATTAAATGCCATATTGTCGCGCAAATAATCGAAACCGAATTCGTTATTGGTTCCATAGGTAATATCGGCGGCATAGGCGATTTTACGCTCTTCGTGACCAAGATCGCTGACAATGACGCCCGTGGTCAAACCCAAAAAGCTGTAGAGCTGTCCCATCCATGCCGCATCGCGCCGCGCCAGATAATCGTTGACAGTCACTACATGCACCCCATGACTTGGCAAGGCATTCAAATAGGCTGCCAGTGTTGCCATCAAGGTTTTACCCTCACCGGTTTTCATTTCGGCGATTTTGCCGTTATTCAGCACCATGCCGCCGATGAACTGGACATCGAAATGCCGCATGCCGAACACCCTGGAGGACGCCTCCCGCACAGAAGCAAAAGCTTCGGGTATTAGACTGTCAAGCTTTTCCCCCCCCGCCAAGCGATCGCGAAACTGTTGAGTTTTGGCTTTTAAAGCCTCATCCGACAGTTTTTCATATTCGGTCGTATAGGCATTAATTTTTTTGACCAGTTTCCGTTTTTTCTTGACCAGCCTGTCGTTACGGCTACCGACAATCAATTTAACCAGCTTACCCAGCATGATATTTCCAGTGTGAGAGTGAATTCAAAGTGTGTGATTATAAACGCTATAAGGCCTATTTCACCAGAAAACAAGCTCATGACATCATGGAATTGTATGCTAACCCGGAACCGGAACCGGATTTGACGTGGACAAGCCCTCCGATCTGCGTATAATTTGTTGATTATAGTTTAGTAACTCTAATCCTTAAAATCGCCTGGATACCCCGAAAAACCAATCTCCTAACTGAGTTTTTATGAAAATAGTGATTCTCGGCGCCGGTGTCACCGGTTCTTCCGTGGCAGGTGCGCTAGCCAGCGAAGAAAACGACATTGTCGTTATCGATAAAAAACCGCAGTTGCTGACAGCATTGAAAGCCCGGCTGGATATAGCCACCGTTGAAGGCAATGCCACTCATCCCAGCGTATTGGAACAGGCCGGCATTAAGGATGCTGACATGGTGATCGCCGTAACCGACCAGGATGAAACCAATATGCTGGCCTGCCACGTTATCAATACCCTGCACAGCAAACCGAAAACCATCGCCAGAGTTCGCGCCATCGACTTTCTCAATCATCCGGAACTATTCAAGCCCGGCGGTATTGATATTGTCATCAGCCCTGAACAATTGATCACCGAATCGATTCATAATCTGGTCAAATATCCCGGCGCCCTCCATGTTTCCCAATTTGCCGATGGACTCATCCAGCTATTTTCAATCAAAGTGGTTGCCACCGGCTTTTTAACCGGTAAAAGAATTCAAGCCGTCAAGGAAAAGCTTGCCGACGGCATGATCCGCGTCGCCGCCATTTTCAGAGAGGGCAAAGCGATTGCCGTGAACGGCGAAGCAGTCATAGCGACCGGCGATGAAGTATTTTTTGTCTGTCCCCGCGACAAGGTGCGTAAGACCTTGATAGATCTCCATAAGTTGGATGCCCCGATCAAAACCGTTATGATTGCGGGCGGAGGTCATGTCGGTAAACGCTTAGCAATAGCGCTGGAAAAAAACTATCATGTCAAAATCATCGAGCTGGATCTGGAGCGCGCTAAAGACATCGCCAACGATTTGCGCAATACCCTGATTTTACATGGCGATTGCACTGACGAAGCGTTGCTGCAAGAAGAGATGATCGAAAACACCGATTTATTCTGCGCAATTACCAACAATGACGGCATCAATTTAATATCGGCAGGACTTGCCAAAAAGCTGGGCGCCAAACGCGCCATTTGCCTGCTGAATAACAACGCCTACCTGAAATTATTGGACGGCTCGGACATTGATCTGGCGATTCAACCTAAACTGGAAACCTTAGGCGGCATACTCAAACATGTCAGAAAAGGCGATGTGGTTGGAGTCAGCTCGGTATGCGGCGGCAGTGCCGAAGCGATTGAAGCCATCGCTCACCGCAGCAAGAATTCAACTTCGGTCGTGGGTTTAAGAGTCAATCAGGTTAACCTGCCCGATGGCGTGATATTGGGCGCACTGATACGTGAAAAGGAAGTGATACCGGTGCATCATGATACGGTTTTTGCAGAAGGCGACCATGTGGTCATGTTTGCATTGAATAAAAAACTGATTAAGGCTATAGAAGGCTATTTCCAGCCGATTTAGTGATCAAGGCCGGATCGATACAGGCCAGCGCCTTTTGCGGCAAGGCTTGTTTGTCACCACTCTGCAAGCTTGTCTGGCTATCCTCATGCACGGCAGTCATAAATTGCAACAATTGTATTTCAATCTTCTGTTTCTCAAGCGTATCCTGCGTTTCCCACATACGATTCAGCAATTGCTTGGCATGATGATGAATGGTGAAAGCAACCGCCTCCGGCAAATTCGCATAACTATTACGCAATGGCTCCTTAAGCCTGTCCAACGCCTGCAAATACTGCTGATAATCTTTAAGATCCTGTTTACACTGCATTTTCACCATCGCCAGCTCATTGCTGTTTTTGGCTTGGCTGACTGCCAGTTCATGCGCCAATTGCTGAGCCTGTTTTCTGATCTGTGCGACCAAGGCCTGTTCGGCCAAAGCCTTGGATTGACGCAATTCGGCAATGTCTTCCCGCCGCGATAACTGCCACTTAAGATTTTCGTCGCGGCTACTACGCAGAAATCTCAGCGCCCCGGCAAGCCACCGGGCCATCAACGACATAGTATCTGCCGGCGTAATGTCAGCATTCCTTCGGCATTGGCGTGCTTATAATACTCACGTAGCGACTGATACATCGATTGATAAGCTGCTGCCGGTAGGCTGGTTCGCACCGCCTGTAATTCCTGATTGATGGCGTTGTATAAAGTCCGCAATTGTTTTCTGTTATCGGCGGCCAATAACCGCTGACGTTTAACCCGGCTGAAATATTGGAGTTGACGATTTTTCAACATCGTCAACTGCTCAAAATGCCCTCTTTGCGCTTGGATAGCCAAAAGCCGGCGTAATATTGCAGCTTCCTGACAAAAATAAGCACGCAATTCTCGTAGCAAGGCAGTTATCGATGCTGTAATTCCCAAAAATAACAGCATCGCAAATGCCAACAACATCATTTTACCGGCCAATGAGTAAAGCAGCGTAGTCAGCAAAGCCAAACCCAGATGAAAGCAGACAAATCCAAGCACAAACAGCAGCATTGCCGTACTACAAATCAGTAAAATGCCGTATAAAAGAGGAGCCGACATAGGATGGACTATGCCGGGCGCTCGATAAACTCCAGCGCGTTCCCGTCACGGTCCCTGCAAAACAAGGCATTCCGGCCGGAAATACTCAAAGTAAACGCCACACCGGCTTTATCTAAATCATCGCGTAACGCCGCTATCGAATCAACGTGCATGGCGACATGCCGATCACGTCCGCCGTGTGCCGGACGGCCTGTGGTCGGATCGGGATTAGCAAGTTGCAGCAAATGAATCTGCTGCTGACCGATTTGCAACCAGGCGCCTGGAAATCCTAAATTGGGTCTTTCTGTGGGTTGCATGCCTAAAATATCGCGATAAAACAGCAAGGACTGCTCGGTATCGGAAACAATCAGACTAGAGTGATGGATGGTAAAATTATGTTTGGACATGGCGGCAATCTCTGAGTTAATGCCTGGAAATTATACAGCGCCTGACGGGTTTAACGCTGAGGTTTTCAGCCAGCCAAGACTTGAACCGGTATCGATAGTAGGCCTATATTCGGCGCCGACCCAGCCCTGATAAGCCGAATTTGCAATGATCGCGAACAAGTTTTCGAAGTCTACCTGACCGGTTCCGGGTTGCCCACGGCCCGGACAGTCTGCAAACTGAATATGCCCGACTTTATCCGAATGCTGTTGTAAAAACCGGCTGTAATCCTCACCCATCATAGCCATGTGATAGATATCGTATTGCAAGCCCAGCAAGGGTTGGTCCACTTCGGCAAGCACCTCCAGCATCTTTCGGCTGCTATCGATAATATAACCCGGCATATCCCTGCTGTTCACCGCTTCAAAGACAGTTTTAATTCCCAAAGCTGCAAAAGTTTCTGCGGCATAGCGCAGATTTTTTTTAAAGGCTGCCAGATATTCCCCTAGGCGTCCGGCGTTCAGACAGCGGCCCGGCAATATGTTAATCGCTTCCGGCTTTAACAACTCTGCATAAGCCAGCGCTTGGTCAACCGCAATCTTAAACTGCGGCATTTTTTCCGGAATCGCTGCTAGCCCCTCGCCGCCTTGCAATAGTGTATCGGCATCGACATTGAATAAAACCAACCGCAAACCGGTTTCTTGCAAAGCCGCCAGTATTTGTTCGGCGGGCATAAAATAAGGGAATTGAATTTCAACCGCCTGGAAACCGTGATCTTTTGCCGCTTTAAACCGCTCCGGCCAAGGGTATTCGGTAAATAATAGACTGAGATTGGCCGTAAAACGCAACATCAGTTCTTTGCGTATAATTTGATCAGAGTAGACGGATCCTGCTCCAAATACCCCTGACTGCCGTGGAGCAGTAACAATCGGGCAGCCAAACCGGACATGGGAATTTCACTGCCCAGGCTGGCAGACAAATTGACCGCCATGTTCAGATCTTTCAACAAGGTTTTAACACGCCACTTCACAGGCAGAAAACAGCCTGCCGCCATTTCCGGACCGACGATTTGCAAAGGCTTGGAATCCGCAAATCCACCGGCCAGAGCCTCGGGAATTTTCGCGGCATTGACCCCGGCCTGCTGCGCCAGCGCCATCATTTCCGCGATAACCAGCACATTACAACTCACTATCATCTGGTTACAGATTTTCACGGTCTGACCGCTCCCTACCGCCCCCATATGGGTAAACCGGCTATAGAGCGGTTTCAGCACATTGCGGGCAATAGCGATATCCTGTTCGGCTCCGCCAGCCATAATTGCCAGCGTACCCTGCTCGGCACCGGCAGTCCCGCCGGATACCGGCGCATCCACCCATCGCATGCCGCAACCGGCCTGCAATCGCGCCGCCAATTGCCGGGTAGTTTCAGGATGAATACTGGATAAATCGATCAACAGTTTGTCGGCAGCACCCACAGTCAGCACATGCTGCATGACGACGGTTTTAACCGCTAAGCTATCGGCCAAACATAAAATCACCACATCCGAAGCGGCGACCAGTTCCTCGACATCAGTGCAGGCTGTAGCGCCTGCGGCAATCACTTCGCCCAGTTTATCGGTACTTCGATTCCAGACATAAACCCGAACGCCAGCCGAAAGCA
This sequence comes from uncultured Pseudomonadota bacterium, assembly GCA_963765965.1. Lineage (GTDB taxonomy): Bacteria > Pseudomonadota > Gammaproteobacteria > Methylococcales > Methylomonadaceae > Methylomonas. Next base: position 36,791 of record CAVXZR010000073.1, on the reverse strand, counting down.
GCCGCAAGGTCATCGGCTTGCCCATCAGGCCGATGCCGACAAAACCGAGCGTATAAGAGTGTGTCGCCATGCCCCTTTTTGCTCCTTATTCGTAAAGCGCTTCGCTTAAATCCGGCGCATGCGGCAAAGGCGTTTCGCCTTTGCCGGCTTGTTCCATCAGATAGCTATGCAGAATGTTAAAAGCCTTGTCGAAATCGGCATTAATAAATCCTCGGGCCAAATGTTCGCAAATGGCATATATAGCGGAATAATGGACTGTTTCTCCCGATGAACAGTTGTTTACTTTATCGGACAGCACCCGCATCACGGAAAGCACAGAACCGTCCTGCCGCCAACTCACGGAAGCGGCCAGCACATCGTCGCCGCGAACTGCAATTGCCGCCAATGCGTTATAGGCCAGATCGATTAAACCAGCCAGAATTTTGGCTAAGTCGCCGCTGCCGATCGCTTTGAAAGTCTCGCTTGCGCAATCAAGCAACAAGGCTTGGCGCAGAACGATGTCCATATCCGATAAATGCGCGTTTTCTTGATGGTCTGCCTGAGCAATACCGAATTTTTCATGGAATTCTCTAACCAATCTTAAATGCTTGTTCATATCTTTCCCTCATATATGTATTATGCTAAAACCATCGGACAGTTTGATTGGGTGAATAGTTTTATTCTCCCATTGAAAATTTAGTTGCAACTTATCCATCTCAGAAAAACTAAAACGATGGATTTAACAAACTAAAAGCCAAACTGCAAACCTAAAATCCAACGCATTCCAACCCATCCACTTTCTGAAAACCACGCGGTAACTGGGTGCCGCGATTAGCACGATGCCCAGTGTAGTGTGCTATATCGATAGCTTTAAGCGTTAGATGGCGTTTACCGGATAAAATTTTCAACTCGCTTTCAGGCATCAACGCCATCACCGCCACGACTGCATCCTGGCCGGAAACGATATCGGCACCGGGAATCTGAATCAGTTTATTGCCTTTGCCTTTTGCCAGTTCAGGCAAATCCTGAGCAGGGAAAATCAACAAACGGCCTTGTAATGTGCATACCGCCAGTAAATTATTCGCCTGAGGAATCGGCAGAGGCGATAGGTTTTTTGCACCCGGCGGAAGACTCAGCACCGCCTTGCCGGCCTTATTTTTACTCTGCAATTCTTTGAGTTGCACCCGAAAGCCATAACCGGCACTACTGGACATCAACACCCAATCTTCGGGCTGACCGGTAAATACATCGGTAAACAGGCTGCCGGGCGGGGGATTCAAGCGTCCGGTGAGCGGCTCGCCTTGACTGCGCGCAGAGGGTAAATCGTGGGTAGTGATCATGTATACCCGGCCGTTGGAATCCAGCACGTAAGCCGGTTGCGTAGTACGGCCTTTGGCAGAGGACAAATAGGCATCCCCTGAACGATAACTCAAGCTTTCCACCTCTATATCGTAACCCTTGGCGGCACGTATCCAGCCTTTTTGCGAAAGGATCACCGTTACCGGCTCGTTGGCGATCAGCTCTGTGGTATCCAGCGCTTGCGCCGCGCCGCGCGCAACAATAGGTGAACGGCGCTCATCGCCGTATTTTTCTGCATCACGTTCGATTTCCTTGCGTATCAGGCGATTAAGCAAGCGCTCTGAACCTAAGGTTTTTTCCAGTGCCTGACGCTCTTGCTCCAGTTCTTCCTGTTCGCCACGAATTTTCATCTCTTCCAACTTGGCCAAATGGCGTAATTTCAACTCCAGGATCGCTTCCGCCTGCAAATTGCTCAAGGCGAAGCGTTCCATTAACACGGGTTTGGGATGATCTTCACGGCGAATGATGGCAATCACTTCGTCGATATTCAGGTAGGCTATCAACAAACCTTCCAAAATATGCAGCCTGGCCAACACCTTATCCAGGCGATGCAGCAAACGGCGGCGTACGGTTTCGGTACGAAAAACCAGCCATTCGGTCAGAATCTGTTTCAGATTTTTAACTTGCGGCTTGCCGTTCAAACCGATCATGTTCATATTGACCCGGTAGTTTTTCTCCAGATCGGTGGTAGCGAACAAATGAGACATCACGGCATCGACATCAATGCGCTTGGATTTAGGGATAATCAGCAATCGAGTCGGATTTTCATGATCGGATTCATCGCGCAAATCCTCAATCATCGGCAGTTTTTTCGCCAACATTTGCGCGGCAATCTGTTCCAGCAGCCTGGCACCGGAAACCTGATGCGGTAGCGCGGTGATGATGATATTGCCGTCTTCCATTTCATACTTGGCGCGCATTTTCACCGAGCCGTTCCCGGACTGATACATTCTCTGTAAATCCGCGGCGGAAGTGATAATCTCTGCGTCGGTCGGATAGTCCGGGCCTTTAATATGTTCCAGCAGAACGTCCAGTTCCGTTTCAGGCTCGTCAAGCAATTGCAGGCAGGCTTTGGCAACTTCGCGGAGATTATGCGGCGGAATGTCGGTCGCCATGCCTACCGCGATACCCATCGTCCCGTTCAGCAACACATTGGGTAATCTGGCCGGCAATAAAGACGGCTCCTGTAGGGTGCTATCGAAATTATCCGTCCAATCCACAGTGCCCTGTTCAAGCTCGCTCAGCAAGCAGTGCGCATAGGCGGTCAGCCGGGACTCTGTGTAACGCATGGCCGCAAACGACTTGGGATCGTCCGGCGACCCCCAATTACCCTGGCCGTCGATCAAAGGGTAACGGTAAGAAAAATCTTGGGCCATCAACACCATGGCTTCATAACAGGCCGTATCGCCGTGCGGATGATACTTACCCAGCACATCGCCGACGGTGCGCGCCGATTTTTTGTACTTAGCCAGCGCGGTCAAACCAAGTTCCGACATCGCATAAACTATGCGGCGCTGCACCGGCTTTAAGCCATCGCCAAGATGCGGCAATGCCCGATCCAGAATCACATACATGGAATAATCCAGATAGGCTTTTTCCGTGAAATCCTTTAGCGGAAGTTGTTCGAAGTTTTCCTGTACACCCATCGTATTGCAAATAATCCTGTTGGTTTTGCCGATCCCTGGCTCTTGCCCGAGGATACGGTCATTTAAATTTTTTTGGCAATTTATGCCATAATTTCAATAGGCTATTCCGGCCTAGTGAGCTTAAGGATAAAGTGCGACAGTTTGCAATCCTTGCTCTTCCGGCAAACCAAACATCAGATTCATAGCCTGCACAGCCTGTCCGGACGCGCCTTTGACCAAATTATCGATTACCGACAAAATCACCACGGTATCGCCGCCTTGCGGTTGATGAACGGCAATCTGACAACGATTGCTACCGCGCACATTACGGGTATCGGCATGGCTGCCAACGGGAAGCACATCGACGAACCGCTCGTCCTGATAACGCTGTTCAAACAAAGCCTGTAGTTCAATACGACTATTTAACCGGGCATAAAGCGTGGCATGAATACCTCGTATCATCGGTGTTAAATGCGGCACAAAGGTTAGACCTATGGCTTGCCCGGATACGATTTCCAGTCCCTGCCTGATTTCAGGTAAATGCCGATGACCGCTAACAGCATACGCCTTAAAACTTTCCCCGGCTTCGCTCATTAACGAAGAAATTTCAGCTTTCCGCCCTGCACCGCTAACCCCGGATTTAACATCGGCAATCAGATGTCCGGCATCTATGGCGCTGTTTTCCAGTAAAGGCAAAAAACCCAATTGCACCGCAGTGGGATAACAGCCTGGGCTGGCCACCAAACGCGCCTGCCGGATCTGCCGGCGATTGATTTCCGGCAAACCGTAAACCGCTTCGGCAATCAAATCCGGGTCGGCATGTTTCATGCCGTACCATTTCTCCCATTCCTGCACATCCTTGATGCGGAAATCGGCCGATAAATCAATAACCTTTATACCACGCGCCAATAAATCAGCCGCCATGTTCATTGCCGTGCCGTTAGGCGTAGCAAAAAACACCACCTGACAATCCGAAAGATTATCGAGTTCGGGTTGCGTAAACACCGTATCAATCAAGCCCCGCAGACTAGGATATAGTTGGTCAACCCGCGTGCCAGCATCTGCCCTGGAAGTGACAGCCTTTACCTCCACGCCAGAATGCAAAACCAATATCCGCAACAATTCCACACCTGTATAACCGGTACCGCCTACAATACCTGCACGTATCATTTTCTGTTTATCCTGCTGCCTGCCATATTGTGAAACTCTGAAAGCCTTTGTCTATGCTGAAATTTAAAAAAATCGATCTTGCCTTATCGTAGAAGAGGACAAATGCATTCCGAGCAATGAATCGACATATAATAAAGCTTATCGGCTTTGCTAAAAACCCTATGAATGAGACGTTTTTTCCGGTTAGATTAATCTGCAGTTTGTATGCCTAGAGATAGCCCTATACCCGCATTGATTTTTAACAGAGGAGGTTATAACTTTTGTGGATTGGGCTTGATGACAATTCGTTACGAAGCTTCACAAACCGCCTAGTAGCCAGTTATTTTAAAACATAAAGATAGAACGTATTTTTTAATCTATACTCCTAGCTATTGATTGTTACTCAACGAGGCATTAGTGATGCCTGCTCTCAAATACAAAGTTAATCTAACCGAAGACGAAAAGCATTGGCTGGAAGCCATGATCAGCAAACGTAAAGATGCGGCACGGTTGCCTGACGCGAGCCCGAATTCTTTTAAAAGCAGCCGAGGGCCTTCAAGATAAAGAGATTATTGAAGCGCTGGAGTCTCTCTGAATCCATGGTGTTTAAACGCTCCAGCGGTTTGCCGAAGAAGAGCCCGGAAGACGCTCTAAAAGATTGCCCTCGACCCGGCAAAGTCCCCCAAACTGACGGATAAACAAACCACCCATATCATTGCCCTGACTTATAGGGAAGCGCCAGGGGCCATGATCACTGGACATTACGGCTTTTGGGCCAGCAAAATGGTGGAATTATCCTATGCGTCTGCGTGTAGCTATGAAACGATCCGGCAGCTTTTTCAGCCGAACAAGCCCGCGAATTGACACGAAGACTGGAATTCCGGTACACGCCTAAACATAGAAGTTGGTTAAACATTACTGAAATCGAACTATCCGTGCTGTCCAACATACGCCTTTCGAAACGAATTCCAGATCAAGAACCCCCTCGTCGTCAAGTTGAAGGCAATGTAACAGAACGAAATTGCAGGCTACCCCTGTTAACTGAAAATTTACCACTCAAAAGCTCGGTGGAAATTGGCTAAACTATTTCCTTGCGTTTCAAAATGACCGACTATTGGAACAATCCTATGTATATACCGCCACTCAACCCAATTTACAGTGAGTTTCAAATTTTCCGGGCGTTAATTGCAACTATCTTGGTTTAAGGTACTTGGCTACGATTTGCTTATGGCATAAAAAGCCCTTGTCTGGAAGACAAGGGCTTTTTATGCATTTACCTGTGCTATCAACTAATAAGAACTTGAGCTTTTCAGCCCATCAATAACGATAATGTTCCGCTTTATAAGGCCCTTCAACTGGCACATTGATATAAGCCGCCTGTTCCGTACTAAGCTGAGTCAACTTCACACCCAATTGCGCCAGATGCGAACGCGCGACTTTTTCGTCCAGTTTTTTCGGCAGAATGTAGACCTTTTTTTCATAACTGGCCGCATTATTCCAAAGTTCGATTTGCGCCAGAACCTGGTTGCAGAACGAGTTTGACATAACGAAACTGGGGTGGCCGGTGGCGCAGCCCAGATTGACCAGACGGCCTTCTGCTAATACGATGATGCGTTTGCCATCAGGAAAAATCACATGATCGACTTGAGGTTTGATGTTTTCCCAAGTGTAATGGCGCAAGGAGGCGATTTCGATTTCAGCGTCAAAGTGTCCGATATTACAAACGATAGCCTGATCGCGCATGGCTTTCATGTGATCGTGGGTAATCACACCGAAGTTACCGGTTGCGGTCACAAAAATATTGGCGATGGGCGCGGCTTCTTCCATAGTTACTACCCGATAACCTTCCATTGCCGCCTGCAAGGCGCAAATCGGGTCGATTTCGGTAATCCATACCGTTGCCCCCAAGCCTCGCAAGGATTGAGCGCAACCTTTACCGACATCGCCATAACCGCAAACTACCGCAATTTTACCGGCAATCATCACGTCGGTGGCACGTTTAATACCGTCAACCAACGATTCCCGGCAACCGTAGAGATTGTCGAATTTGGATTTTGTTACCGAATCGTTGACATTGAAGGCAGGTACTTTCAGCGTGCCTTTTTTCACCATATCGTATAAGCGCAGTACACCTGTGGTGGTTTCTTCCGACAAACCTTTGACATCGTCCATTAATTCGGGAAATTTCTGGTGCATCATGACAGTCAGGTCGCCGCCGTCATCCAGAATCATGTTTGGCCGCCAGCCGTTCGGACCGATGATGGTTTGCTCGATACACCACTCCGCCTCTTCTTCGGTTTCCCCTTTCCAGGCAAACACCGGAATACCTGCTGCCGCTATAGCCGATGCCGCATGATCCTGGGTAGAGAAAATATTGCAGGATGACCAGCGCACTTCTGCACCTAATGCTGTTAAGGTTTCTATCAACACTGCGGTTTGGATGGTCATGTGCAGACATCCGGCTATCCGTGCGCCTTTTAATGGTTGAACGGCACCGAATTCGGTACGTAAAGCCATCAGCCCCGGCATTTCGGTTTCAGCGATATTAATTTCCTTGCGGCCCCATCCGGCCAAGGAAAGATCGGCAATCTTATAATCGTCTTGTCTCATGATTGTTCCCTATCTAAAAATTAAATGCCTGCGGAAGCTTTTAATGCCTCGACTTTGTCGGTTTTTTCCCAGGTAAAGCTCGCTTCGTGACGGCCGAAGTGGCCGTAAGAGGCAGTTGGACGGTAAATCGGTTTCAATAGATCCAGTTGCGCGATAAGACCTTTCGGTCTCAAATCGAAATGCTCCCGGACAATTTTAACCAAATGTTCTTCGTCGATTTTACCGGTACCGAAGGTTTCGATGCTGATAGAAGTCGGTTCGGCGACACCGATTGCATAAGAAACCTGAATTTCGCAACGCTCGGCCAAACCGGCGGCAACTATATTTTTTGCTACATAACGGCACATATAGGCTGCCGATCTATCCACTTTTGAAGGATCTTTACCGGAAAACGCACCACCGCCATGACGAGCCATGCCGCCATAGGTATCTACGATAATTTTACGGCCGGTCAAGCCGCAGTCACCTACAGGGCCGCCGATAATGAACTGCCCGGTAGGGTTGATAAAATACTTAGTATCTTTATGTAACCATTCCCTTGGCAGAGTCGGCAGGATAATCTCGTCCATCACCGCTTCTTCCAGCAGTTTGCCGCCTATTTCCGGCGAATGCTGGGTGGATAAAACCACGGCGTCAATAGCGACCGGCTTGCTGTTTTCGTAGCGGAAAGTGACCTGGCTTTTTGCATCGGGGCGCAACCATGTCAAAGTTTTGTTTTTACGTACTTGCGCCTGTCTTTCTACCAAACGGTGGGCATAGGTTATCGGTGCCGGCATAAAGACATCGGTTTCGTTACTGGCATAACCGAACATTAAACCTTGGTCGCCCGCGCCTTGTTCATGGTTCTCCGATTCATCGACACCCATGGCAATATCGGCCGATTGTTTGCCGATAGCATTCAAAACCGCGCAAGATTTTCCATCGAAGCCGATGTCGCCGTTATCGTAGCCAATTTCACAAACTACTTTTCTAACTAGTTCTTCGGTATCGACCCAAGCATTGGTGGTGATTTCACCCGCTAAAACCACCATGCCTGTTTTCACCAAGGTTTCACAGGCCACTCTAGAGCGAGGATCTTGCGCCAACAGAGCATCTACAACCGCATCGGAGATCTGATCCGCAACTTTATCAGGATGACCCTCAGATACGGATTCAGAAGTAAAAAGGTAGTTTTTATTCACGTACTTATCCTCATGCCAAGAATATAAATTTGCATACACAAAAAAGGCCGTATCTCGACCGGCCTAAAATTAAAATGGTGGGCCCTGTAGGACTTGAACCTACGACCTGCCGATTATGAGTCGGAAGCTCTAACCAACTGAGCTAAGGGCCCGCTTTCTTTCATTCATTCATTCATTCACACTCTTTATGCAGGTTACTCGCCATCAAGAAAACATCTTAATTGTTCGGATCGGGATGGATGTCTTAATTTTCTCAGCGCTTTAGCTTCGATTTGTCTTATCCTCTCGCGAGTGACATCAAATTGTTTTCCCACTTCTTCCAGGGTATGATCGGTATTCATGTTGATACCGAAACGCATGCGCAACACTTTTGCTTCGCGTGCCGTCAAACCTGCCAAGACATTTTGAGTAGACTCTCGTAAACCAGCTATTGTAGCAGATTCTACCGGCGAAAGCATCTTGGAATCTTCGATGAAATCGCCTAAATGCGAGTCTTCATCATCGCCTATCGGCGTTTCCATTGAGATCGGCTCTTTAGCGATTTTCAACACCTTACGAATTTTATCTTCCGGCATTTCCATACGTTCGGCTAATTCTTCCGGTGTCGCTTCGCGGCCCAATTCCTGCAAAATTTGCCTGGAAACACGATTGAGCTTATTAATAGTCTCAATCATATGCACGGGAATGCGGATAGTCCTGGCCTGGTCTGCAATTGAGCGGGTAATCGCTTGCCGAATCCACCATGTTGCATAAGTCGAAAACTTGTAGCCTCGGCGATATTCGAATTTATCCACCGCTTTCATCAAACCGATATTACCCTCCTGAATCAAGTCCAGGAATTGCAGGCCGCGATTGGTATATTTTTTAGCAATTGAAATAACCAGACGCAGGTTAGCCTCAATCATTTCCTTCTTGGCACGTCTGGCTTTGGCCTCACCTAAAGAAATGCTCCGGCATATATTTTTTAAATTAGCGATACTTAAGCCGTGTTGAGCTTCGATTCCGGCAAGTTTTTGCTGCGCAGAGACAACTTGCGCCTGATGCGTCTGCAACTGTTCGGCAAATTGCGGGTGTGACGCCACGAACTTTTGAAACCACTCGCTACTGGTTTCGTTCTCTGTAAAAGAATGCACAAATTCCTTTCGCGGAACTTTTGCTTTTTTTACAAAAACATCCAGCACCAATTTTTCCTGGTCGCGAATAGCGATGACCAGATCATCGGAAATCGAAACCATTCTTTTCAGATATTGCGGCGTCCATTTGAATTCGGAAAACACTTCTGAAAGCACTTCAAAAGCTTTCACGGTTTTACTGTGCCCATAACCTTGTTTCTTAATAGATGACATGGCTGATTTTAAGGCTTTTCTAACCAGCTCGACTTTCTGCTTGACCTCTTCGTAATCGATAGCTCTGGATTCTTCCTCTTCGGCTTCTTCGGCCGGAGCCACATCCAATTCCTCAGCGACAACAAGATCCACTTCGGTAAAATCGACAAAACCCAGCACCAAATCATTCAGACGCAAGCCTGACTCTTCGTTTTGCAAGGAATCAAAGGTCTGAATAAACGATTCGACAATAAAACCGGAGCGCGCAATCGCACCCACGACCTGACGCTGGCCTTCTTCAATCCGCTTAGCGATTTTCAACTCTTCTTCGCGGGTTAAAAGTTCGACAGAACCCATTTCCCGCATATAGAGACGAACCGGATCGGTAGTACGCCCAAACTCGCTATCGACAGATGCCAACGCAGCAACTTCTGCAACTTCTTCGTCATCATCGGCGGTCACTACCGCATCGGAAGTAATCAGCGAGTCATCGTCATCCGGGGCAACCTCATAAACCTGGATACCCATATCATTAATCATGCCGATGATATCGTCGATTTGCTCGGGATCAATGATGTCGCTAGGCAGATGATCATTAACTTCCGCATAGGTCAAATAACCTTGCGCCTTGCCTTTTGCTATCAGTTGTTTAAGTTGGGATTGCTGTTGCTCTTGATTCATTCTTTACTCACACTACGTTTCAACACCAAGCTCGGCAGAACAGAGCATTATATACCAATAACTCCAATCTGTCATCTTGGACTATGTTTTCCCGCCAGTTTTATACTCTTTCGATTCTTCCGCGCTTAAGGCTTCCCCCCTCTTCACTTTGTCGATCAATGCGTCCATCCTGCTTTCCTTTGCCCGCTTTATCAATTGATTAAGCGCACCGCAAAACTCCCCCTCTTCTCCACCCTCCGGAATACCCAAAACCAAATTCGACAAGGCGCTCACGGCTTTGTTATGGGGGGAGTCCCGATAGTATTCAAGTAAAATCGCGCTGTTTTCAGGTTTTTTTTCGGCAATGACTCTTATGACATCCCGTAATAAATCTATCCCGGCAAACTCCATCTTATCTATCTCTGCGCATTGCTGCTCGACTTGTTTAGCTAAATGCGGATTTTGCAATAACAATGACAAAACCTGGCGCATCGGGTTCGGTCTCGGCAAACTTCTTGTCAACAGCCGTTTTTCGTCTCGGCCAGACACAATTGTAGCTGGATTTTCAGCGATAACCAGATGCCGTACCCCAGATAATTCCTGCAAGCGCGCAAACATCATCTCCCTGAAAAAACCCTGCGGCATTTTTTCCAGTTCCGGTTTCGCCTTAGCCATCAGTTGCGAACGGCCTTCCACGGTATTCAGATTCAAAGAACCACAGACATGCTGAAAAAAATAGTCAGACAAGACATCTGCGTCACCAATTCGATCAGCAAAACCTTCCACCCCTTCGCCTCGTACCAATGTATCCGGATCCTGGCCCTGCGGCAACAACATGATTTTAATTTGCCTGCCATCGCGCAGACACGGCAGAGCAACCTCAACCGCCTTCCAGGCTGCCTGCCGACCGGCATTATCGCCGTCAAAACAAAAAACCAATTCCGAAGTAAAGCGAAACAACAAATCCAAATGCGCCTTCGAAGTCGCCGTACCTAACGCCGCAACTGCGCTGACAACCCCGAATTGCGATAAGGCAATAACATCCATATAGCCTTCAACAATCAAAATTTGCGCCGGTTTGGAATTTTTATCCAAAAGCTCGCAAAGTCCGTACACCTCCCTACTCTTGGAAAACAAGGCGGTTTCAGGCGAATTAAGATATTTCGGCATGGAATCGTCCAGCACTCGACCGCCAAAACCGATCACCCGTTTCCGCTTATCGCGAATAGGAAACACCAGCCTACCACGGAAACGGTCATATGCACTGCCATCATCCCTCAGCACCAGCATACCGGAATCAACCAAAGTTTTTTGATCGAAAAGCGACGACAATTCGTCCGAATTTTTCGGGGCATAACCCAGGCAAAAATTCCGGGCAACCTCACCGCTAACGCCCCTGCCTTTCAGATAATCGATAGCCCTTTTACCCTCAGAACTACGCAATTTCTCGGCATAAAAGGCAGTCACTCCTTCGAGCGCCTGATAAAGGCCGGATACATCCTGTTTTTGAGCGTATTCGGCTTTATTGACAGTTTCTCTGGGAACTTCGACACCGACAAAAGCCGCCAAATCCTCTACAGCCTCAACAAAATCCAGATGACTGAAATCCATCAGAAAGCTGATGGCATTACCGCTCGCACCACAGCCGAAACAATGAAAAATCTGCCTGTTGCGATTTACAGAGAAACTGGGAGTTTTTTCGGCATGGAACGGGCAAAGCGCAACAAAATTGCTGCCTGTTTTTTTAAGAGGAACGTGCGAATCGATCAGATCGACAATATCAACCCTCACCAACAGATCATCTATAAACTGCCTGGGAATTCTGCCGGACATATTACCGACAATGTGCAATTAAGCTACAAAACCGGCCTTGATCCTTGCACTGACGACTGCCATATCGGCTCTTCCCTGCATTTGCGGCTTAAGTAAATTCATCACTTTGCCCATATCTTTGATTGAGGCAGCACCGGTTTCGGCGATAGCCTTGGCAACCAGGCCGTCGATTTCGGCCTCAGTCAATGCCTGCGGCAAGAAATCCTGAATCACAACGATCTCGGCTTCTTCAATCTCAACCAGATCGATACGGTTGGCATCGCGATATTGTTTGATCGACTCGCGGCGCTGTTTGAGCATTTTATCAAGGACAATAATAACCCGCTCATCATCCAACTCTACGCGCTCATCCACCTCAACCTGTTTAATCGCAGCCAGAATCAAACGGATAACGCCAAGCCTGGCTTTATCGCCACTCTTCATGGAGGCCTTCATATCATCCCTGATACGCTCCTTTAGTAAATCCATTCTTAAGAGCCTTAGATTTGTGGGCGTCCGCGACGCAAATTTTTCAGGGCATAACGCTCGCGCGCCAATTTTTTCAAATGGCGTTTAACGGCAGCCGCACCTTTGCGTTTGCGCTCTGTGGTAGGTTTTTCGTAAAACTCGCGGCGACGCACTTCCGCCAATACGCCAGCTTTTTCACAAGCGCGTTTAAAGCGACGAATCGCTACGTCAAAATGTTCGTTTTCTTTAACTTTAATTGATGGCATTATCAATGATCCGATTTATGTTAGTATTTTGTCGATCCAGCAGGCAACAAAGCCCGTTGAAACGTTCAATTATACCCATAAAACATTTTTTTCAAAAACTTAATGTACGTTTTAGGCATAGAAACCTCATGTGACGAGACTGCAGTCGCCATTTATCATGCTGAACAGGGTTTGATCAGCCACGTTTTATACAGTCAGGCCGACACCCATAGCGAATATGGAGGGGTTGTCCCCGAACTGGCATCACGCGACCATATTCGAAAACTTATCCCGCTCATCAAACAAACTTTACTTGATAGCGGTTTATCGCCGTCCGCCATAGGCGGCATCGCCTACACGGCAGGCCCCGGCTTGATGGGTGCATTACTGGTCGGCGCTGCGGCAGCAGTAAGTCTGGCCTGGACCTGGCAGATACCGGCTATCGCCGTTCACCACATGGAGGGGCATTTACTGGCGCCTATGCTGGAAGAAACTCCGCCGCAATTTCCATTTGTAGCCTTATTGATTTCCGGCGGCCACACCCTGCTGATTGAGGTCGGCGGCATCGGTCAATATCGGATGTTGGGAGAATCGCTGGATGACGCTGCCGGGGAAGCTTTCGACAAAACTGCGAAAATGCTGGGGCTTCCATACCCTGGCGGCCCTTTGCTGGCTGAACTTGCCGAAGAAGGCCATGAACACTACAAATTTCCCAGACCCATGACCGACAGGCCGGGCTTGGATTTTAGCTTTAGCGGTCTAAAAACCTTTGCCCTCAATACCATCAAAGATAATGTACAAAACCGGCAAGACAAAGCCAATGTAGCCTTTGCCTTTCAACAGGCGATGGCTGAAACCCTGACCATCAAATGCAAACGGGCATTACAGCAAACCGGATTGAATACACTGGTAATTGCCGGTGGTGTCAGCGCAAATCGGGCAATACGCAGCAGTCTAATAAAAATGACAAACGCACATAACGCAAAAGCTTATTTTCCGCGCCCGGAATTTTGCACTGACAACGGCGCGATGATCGCTTACGCGGGCTGCCAACGCTTGCTAGCCGGACAAACTCAAAATTTGGAGATTTTTGCCCGGCCGCGCTGGCCTATGGATGAGTTATTGAACCTATAAATCCAATGATTCGATTATTTTGAGACCTTGAAATCCTATGGTCTGCGCTTGGAATCAAAATAAAATGAAGCTTGGAAAATTAGTTTCAGCAGCAAAAAAACATACTCCTATGGACGTTTATTAAGTCTCTTGTCCCGCCAACAATCGCTGAATATTGCTCTTATGCCGCCATAACAACATTGATGAGATCAACACGAAAGTCAGCACCAAATTGATATCGCCCACAACCAGCCAAACATAAACAGGCGTCACCGATGCCGCTACTAGTGCCGCCAGCGAAGAAATTTTGCCGATTTTATAAACCACGAACCAAGTTGCTGAAACCAATGCGCCCAGCAGCCAATCAACACCCAAGGTTACGCCAAGCGAAGTCGCTACGCCTTTACCTCCCTTGAATCCGAAAAAAACCGGGTATAAATGTCCCAAAAAGGCAGCAAACACGACCAGCGACAAAATTAAACTATCCACTGCCAAGGCTTTGGCTAATAACACCGGCAACAAGCCTTTCACGGCATCGCCAAACAAGGTAATCGCTGCGGCCTTTTTACCGCCAATGCGCATGACATTGGTCGCCCCAGGGTTCCCCGAACCATTTTCTCTGGGATCAGCCAATCCCATCAGTTTACATACAACAATCGCACTCGACACCGACCCGGTTAAATAGGCCAAAGGCACTAACAACCACTCCATCATGCAAACATCCTCTCATTTCAAAACTTGTACTGACGAGTTTTTTACTCGATACTAATATAATTAACAAACTCATATACAGCGTCTTTGATGCTGTTGGTAGCTTTCTCGGATCGGCCTGAACCATGAACTATACCGTTCATTCAAGCAGACGATGATAGATCTGGCTTCCCCGATACCGGATTGTTACCCTGAAATATTCAAAAATATATAATAACCCGGAAAGCAACCATGGATATCATCTTTTTAGGCGGTCTTGAAATCGATACCGTAATCGGCATTTACGAATGGGAACGGTCTATTAAGCAAACGATAGTCCTTGACGTAGAAATGGCCTTCGACATCAAACAAGCCGCTGCAAGTGACGATATTGCCTATACTTTGGATTACAAAACCGTGTCCGATAGAATTGTAAATTTTGTAGAACACAGCAATTTTTTTTTGGTGGAGAAACTGATTGAGGAAATCGCGGGCATTCTGCTGAATGAATTCTCTATCCCGTGGGTAAAAATCACTCTCAACAAAAAAGGTGCCATCAGCCGGGCTCGCGATGTCGGCATCATTATCGAACGCGGCCGGAAATAACATGACGATAGGTTACATCAGTATCGGTAGCAATATCGACAAGGAAATCCAGATCCCATCCAGCCTAAAGATTCTAAAAAAACTGTTTGGCGATCTGCTTGTGTCCAGCATTTACGAAACCGAAGCAATCGGTTTCGTCGGCGACAAATTTCATAATCTGATCGTAAAATTCGAATCAAACCTGAGTGCCAAGGAAGTCGCAAAATTATTGCGGCAAATAGAGATCGATCATGGTCAAGACCGCGAATCGCCAAAGTTTTCTGCAAGAACTTTAGACCTTGACTTGATATTATATGGCGAACAAGTAATTAGCGATGGCAGGCTACGTATACCCAGAGACGAAATCGAGCTTTACGCCTTTGTGCTGGAACCTTTGGCGGAAATTGCCGGCGATGAATTGCACCCCGTTAGCAAACAAAGCTTTGGACAACTATGGAAAAAATTCGACAAAACCGGATTAAAGCAAACTAAAGTATTTCCGGCCTGGCTATCAAATGAATAAAGTTCGTCCTCCGTCAACTGTCAAGGTATGTCCTGTAATATAATCGGCATCGGCAATTAGAAAACGCACAGCTTTGGCAATATCGTCGGCTTCCCCGCAACGTTGCAAGGCTACCCTCTTTAAAATTTCGTTTTTTCGTTCATCTCCAATCTCGTCTTCCGGCCATAAAATAGCCCCGGGAGCTACGGCATTCACCCGAACCGCCGGGGCAAGTTCCTTGGCGAGACACTTAGTCATAGCCAGCAGGCCCGCCTTTGCAATACTATAAACCGGATAACCCGGCAGCCCCTTTTCGGCATGAATATCGACAATATTGACAATGCAACCCTGTTTTTTCGCCAACCCGGCTGCCAATGCCTGAGCTAAAAAAAACGGCGCTTTCAGATTGCTGTTTATTAAGCAATCCCAATCCGCTTCCTGAACCTCACCAACCGACCCAGGATAAAACCGTGAGGCATTATTCACCAGCACATCAACCCCATCCCACATCCTATCGGCTGATTTTGCCAAATGTTCCAGCTCATCGCTATTTAACAAATCAGCTTTAATCAGGACTGCGGAATTTCGGCGTACTTCATTGAATTCATCGCATAATTGCAGAGCTTGCTTAACCGATGTGTTGTAATGTAAAACCAGATTGCAGCCATGTCCATGAAGCAAGCGCGCGCAGGCAGCACCTATCCGCCGGGCTGCGCCGGTAATCAACACATTTTTTTGCAACGTAACCATTTAAGCTATTGCTGATCCGAAGAGAGGCTGGCAATCAACTTCTTTCTGATCAAATAACATGCTCCTACTCCGCAGGCGACGGGTAATTGCGTCAACAACATTTCCACAAACGAATGCGGAGGAACCATAGCCGCAAGGGGTATCAAAATTAACATTTTCGACAACCACCAAGTGAGCCAATAACCGATCAAACCGATAATCGACCAGTTCAGCAATGGCCCGCCGTGGCTTTTAGCTGTCATATAAAACCAAATCAAAGTTAGAATGCCAAATAATTTTGCCAGAAATAACATAACCCTCTCCCGTTTCTAATTGTTGTAGTGAAATAGGTGCGTGATCACCGTAGAAGCAATGTAATCAAAAATTCACTAAACATCAACAACGAGGACAGCTTAGTAGTCACCCGGAAGGTTTATTAAACGACTTCTTAGATTTTCATTTTGCAAAATCTGGCTTTGTAATCTTCCTGTTTCAATTCCCCGCTGACGCCATCTCGCTGATGTGTTGCAGAAAAGAAGTAGGTGCGCGGCAATTCGTTTAACCAAACCGGGTCGATTTCATAAAGGAGTTTCCGGTCGTTGTCTTCAGCTAACAGCCAATTGTCCACATCTGCTAGCCTATAATTCTCTAGCTCTGTCTTTATCTCTTCATTTAAGCTGTATTCATCAACGGAGATCATAACGATTTTCAAATCAGGCCGGTTTTTATGAATGTTACTTAAAATTTCCAGATCTTTGATACAGGTCGTGCAATCGATAGACCAAAACACCAGCATAAAACCATTACCGGTATTTGCGGACAAAATCTGCTGGTAGCTACCGGAAACGAAAGTTTTGATTAGTCCCGTGTCAGCTTTCGACAAACCACTACTCAGAAGCAAAAACAAGACAATTAAAGTGTTTTTGATTTTCATGTCCGTCTCTTCAATTAAAAAGTGTGTTGATGGCGGAAAAATCAATTTAATTAATGCGGGCAAAAATCTTCGATTTTCCTGGCAATCATCAGGTAGCCAGATAGGGATACCATACTTCCAGAATATGAAACATTCACAAAAATTGATATTACGGTTAATTACAGGATGTTGTAATCACTTGTAATATTAAGGCGGCCAAGGCTAAGCTGATATTTTTTCGCTTATTCAAATCCTTCAGTTGGAGCAGGCGGTGGAACTAAAACCAAAGATTAAACTTCATGCTAAAAAGACAGGAACTGCTATGCTTTAGCTAGTGTGAAAAACTATACCGAATCCAATGCTTTCAGCATGCACGATTTGAAAGCGGAACGGGTTAGAAGCCTGGAGCACAGGCCTCCAGAGATGTGTTAACGGCGTCCTCTGACTGAACGCCTAGATACCAAGATTTAATCTACGAGGATTGTAACTCAGAAATATTAACCTTTATTTGCAGCCTGATGCGCAAGATACGACCGCGCCAATTTCCGCAAACCGTTGGCCGATATTTCCAACCCCAAAGGCTTAGTGACCGCTTCGATTTCATACATCAAGTCGGTAGCGGCTATTAAAGTCAAATACCGCAAACCTTCGGCACCTGGCAATTGATCGGACGCAGTCCGCAAAAGCGGACCCAACTTGTTCCAGGATTTGTTGAAAAACTCTCGGACCGGATCATGGGTACCGATATCTTCAACAGTCAAGCCTTGCTCAAACGCTGCACCGGCATCATGCATCACATCCCGCAGAGTAGCCTTGTCGGCTGTGGACTGCTTATCCAGCGGCGGCTTATTTAGACTATTTTCCAAACTTTGTTCCAGGTTCTGCCAGACAAGTTGCCATTGCTGTAATTCATCGGCATCGAAAGCCGCGACTGAAGGTATGGCCGACTTTTTCTTCTTGAATCCGGCAAAACCGATATTAATCAACAATGCCTTGTCACCGGCTTCGACCCGATTAAATCGCAGACTGTTTAACGTATCCTGTAGCATTTCGGTGTCATCGGCATCAATAAAAGGCAGCAGTATTTTGCTAATATCTGCCCGAGACTCATTCAGGTCGATTTTAAGTGCTGCCAGTTTCGGCTGTACGGCTTTATTGATCAATTCCTGCAATTGATTAATATTTAATTGCTGTCCATTTTGGTCGTAGGCAATGGCACGAGTGACAGGAAAGCTGAGTATGTTTCCGGTGGCATCCAGCGTTGGCTTCTGGAAAGTTTGCAGCATGCCCTTCCATTCGACTGCTGGTAGGCAATTACCGCCTAGAACCATGCCGATACGGGCATGGATATTATTGTCGATTTTGACCTGACCTTTTTCGCCGCTAATTTGCGGATTAGAAACATCCAGGAAACTGCATTCTTTGCCGTCTTTCCAAAGACGGGCGGTTTCACCATCCCCATTATAAATTTGACTGATAAGGACATTACGTATCAAACGGTAATCCATAGGCACGGATACCTTGGTTTCGGCGGCTAAGCTGTCAGCAAAAAACAGCATCAAATTAATTAATAAAAAGATAATTCTAAAAATGGACATACTGAACTCCGTGGAGTCGGACTAGTGTTTATCAAGCAGGTTGACACCGCGATAACCCGAGGAAATGGGGTAACGGCGATCTCGACCAAAAGCTCTTGGCGTTATACGGATACCGGGCGGCGATTGCCGTCGTTTATACTCGTTCTTATCCACCAGAGTAATTGCCCTATTAATATCTTCCAACCTGTAACCTTGAGCAAGGATTTCAACAGCTGAACGGTCTTGTTCGATATACAACTCCAAAATCGGGTCGAGCACGTTATAAGGCGGCAATGAATCTTCGTCTTTTTGATTGGGCGCAAGTTCCGCAGACGGCGGACGAGTAATGACACGTTTCGGAATCACTTCCGACAGACTGTTTCGGTATTCGGCCAAACTATAGACCAGTAATTTATAGACATCCTTAAGCGGCGCAAATCCCCCGGCCATATCACCGTATAAAGTGGCGTAACCGACGCTCATCTCGCTTTTGTTGCCGGTAGTTAATAACAGTTTACCTTGTTTATTGGAAATCGCCATCAGCAAAACCCCCCGACAACGGGCCTGTATATTTTCTTCGGTGGTGTCTTTCTTACTCTCTGCGAACAGAGGCGCCAACATTTCGCCGAAAGCGTTTACCGCCGGTTCGATTGGAATGATGTGATGGTTTACTCCCAATGCCTCTACCTCCAGCAGTGCATCTTCTATACTCATATCCTGCGTATAGCACGATGGCATCAGCACCGCTTCCACTTTATCCGCACCCAACGCGTTGACGGCTAAAGCCAATACTAAAGCCGAGTCTATGCCACCCGACAAACCCAGGATAGCACCTTGGAAACCGTTTTTACGCACATAATCCTTTATACCAAGCACCAACGCCTTGTATTCGCTAATCACCGGCTGGTAATGCGGTGCAATATCGGCAATCAGCGGGGTATTATTAGAAAACTCGACCACAGCTAGTTGTTCTTCAAATTCTGTTGCGCGAAATATCACTTTGCCATTGCCATCGGCGACAAAAGAAGCGCCATCGAAAATCAACTCATCCTGACCACCAATTTGATTGACATAAACCAGCGGGATGCCTGAATCTCGCAATTGTCCGCAAATGATTTCTTCGCGTTGGTGGATTTTACCGGCATGAAACGGCGAAGCATTTAGGGTCAGGATAATGTCGGCGCCGGCTTGCCGGTTTTTTTCGATAATGCCGGCCTGCCAAATATCTTCGCAAATAGTCAACGCCAAGCGTTTATTTTTCAGACTAAACAATTTCACCTGACTGGAAGGGCTGAAATAACGCATTTCGTCGAATACGCCATAATTAGGCAAGGCGTTTTTATGGTATTCGGCAATGATTTGACCATCGCGCAAAACCGATGCAGTGTTAAAAAGCAAGTCGCCCTGCCGTTTCGGATAGCCAATAATGACGTCAATACCCTGAACCTTACCGGCAATTTCAAGAACCGCTTGCGCCGCCTGCTCAATGAAATCGGCGCGGAACAACAGATCCTCAGGCGGGTAACCGGTAATACACAATTCAGGGAAAACAACAGCATCGGCCTGCTGATGTTTTGCGTGTTCAGCCGCAGCTATAATTTTGGCGACATTATGCCTAATTTCGGCGACCGTGAAATTGAGTTGAGCTAAAGCTATTTTTATGGACATTTCTTAATTTGAAAAACAATCCCTCATCGCCAAGCCGATATCCGATGGTGAACTAACCATCACTACGCCAGCCGATTTCATGGCGGCGACTTTACCTGCCGCAGTGCCGGTACCGCCGGTAACAATTGCACCGGCATGACCCATGCGCTTACCGGGCGGCGCGGTTAGACCGGCGATGTAGCCGATAACCGGTTTGCTGACATATGCCCTGATAAAATCTGCCGCCTTTTCTTCATCGTTACCGCCGATTTCGCCGACCATTACAATACCTTGGGTTTGTGCATCTTCCTGAAAACGGCTAAGTACATCAATAAAATTCATGCCGCGTATCGGGTCGCCGCCTATTCCTACACAGGTACTTTGCCCCAACCCTTGATTGGTGGTCTGATGGACCGCTTCGTAAGTTAGCGTACCGGAACGGGAAACAATACCGATTTTGCCGGCTGTATGAATATGACCCGGCATAATGCCGATTTTGCATTGTCCGGGCGTAATTACCCCAGGGCAATTTGGGCCGACCAGTAACGATTTGCTGCCCTGCATCGCGGCTTTAACCCTTAACATATCCAAAACCGGAATGCCTTCGGTAATACAAACGATGAGTTCTATGCCGGCGTCAACCGCCTCAAGTATCGCATCGGCCGCAAAAAATGGCGGTACATAGATCATGCTTGCTGTCGCCGCAGTGGCTTTTACCGCTTGTTGAACAGTGTCAAACACCGGCAAATCCAGATGGGTCGAGTCGCCACGCCCAGGGGTTACACCACCAACCAGCAGAGTGCCATAAGCCAATGCCTGTTCGGAATGAAACGTACCCTGCTTGCCGGTAAACCCTTGGCAAATTACGCGTGTGTTACTATCGATCAGAATGCTCATGCGGCCTCCACAAGTGCGACGGCCTGTTCGGCAGCGCTATTTAAGTCGTCTGCGGCAATCAGCCCCAGACCGGAATTGTTAAGCATCGCCCGTCCTTGTTCAGCATTGGTGCCTTCCAACCTTACCACCACAGGGATGGTTAGGTGCATCTCTTCCACCGCAGCCAGAATGCCGGCAGCAATCACATCACATTTCACAATACCTCCGAAGATATTGACCAGTACTGCTTTTACAATCCCGTCAGACAGAATCAATTTAAAAGCCTCTTTGACCTTGTCCTTATTAGTGCCACCGCCGACATCCAGAAAATTGGCCGGAGCCCCCCCTTTAATTTTGACCATATCCATGGTTGCCATTGCTAAACCGGCACCATTGACCATACAGCCAATATTTCCGCCGAGGGTGACATAATTAAGATCGAACTGTTTAGCCTCGGCTTCCTTTTTATCTTCCTGCTCGATATCGCGAAGCGCTGCTATATCGGCATGAACGGCAACTGCGTTATCGTCGAAGTTGATTTTGGCATCCAGAGCCAGTAGTTGGCCCTGCTCGGTTTCGATCAAAGGATTTACTTCGATCTGACTGGCGTCTTTTGACAAAAACAGGTTATACATGCCGGACATGATGTTCTGTAATTGCATCTGCCTATCTTTATCCAGCCCTAATGCTACGGCAACTAGCCGACAATGGTAAGGCTGAAATCCGGTAGCTGGATGTACAGGAACACGGATGATTTTTTCAGGGCTTTGTTCCGCAACTGCCTCAATATCCATACCGCCGGCAGCGGAAGCAATGAAAATCAAGCGCTCGGTTTCGCGGTCTATCAACAAACTCAGGTAAAATTCATGTTTAATCCCGGACACCTCTTCAACCAGAACACTATTGACCGGTAAACCATCACTACCGGTTTGATGTGTTACCAGTCGAGTACCCAGCATTTCTGCGCTGAATTTTTTCACTTCATCCAAAGTTCCTGCCACTTTCACGCCGCCCGCCTTGCCGCGAGCCCCGGCGTGAATTTGTGCTTTTACCACCCAACCCAAAGCAGCGATAGATTCTGCAACCTGTTCCGCCTGTTGCGGAGTACTTGCTACATCACCTCTCGGTACCGGTACGAAAAAATCCCGAAACAATTGTTTTGCCTGATATTCATGAATATTCATTTCTACTCCGCTTTAATCACTTTCAATCGGTTATAAGAGTTGGTGCTATGATTGACACCCCCGAGTATTCTAGCTATGTACCAATTATGACGCTTATGTCATCAACTCCAACCGAGATCATCTATCCCTGCCCATTTTCCAAAGCTTACGGCATCCAGGTCAAGCAGGCATGGCTGTTATTAAAAACATTTTTCATCTACCGTGTTATAAGCGCCATTTTGTTTGTAATGCTGTTTTACTTGCACTTCGGATCGATTTTGGGTGGCTATGCTAGCCAATTATATCAGTTCACCAGCATTACTTATCTGGCCATATCGATACTGGCAGCACCGTTTATTCTTCGCCAGCAGCTTAATTATCCCAGTCTGGCACAACTTTTAATTTTTACCGACATTATTTTCATTACCCTGCTGATGCATGCCAGTGGCGGGGTAAGCAGTGGTATTGGAATGTTGCTGGCAATTTCAATTGCTGCCGGTGGATTATTAATCGGCGGCCGATGCGCCATGGTGTTCGCTGCGCTTGCCAGCCTTGCTATCCTCGCAGAGCAACTCTACGCGATCGAGACTCAAGACTTTAATGCTGCGACGCTGACTTATTCCGGCATGTTGGGCGTATCCTTTTTTTCAATTGTTCTGTTGTCTTATATGCTGACCAAGCGTTCAGAACAATCGACAATTTTAGAAAAGCAGAATGCAATAACCATAGCCAGACTGGAAGAACTCAATCGCTATATCATTCAACATTTGCAATCCGGAATCATGATTGTCGATGAATGGCAACATGTTCAACTTTGTAATCAATCGACCTTACGTCTCATGGATTTAGGCTCTTTCCCGGAACATTTAGAATCGACCTCCCCCGATCTACAGCAGGCATTCAGCCTATGGCTAGGCAATCCCGAGCAGAATTTTGCCATCATCCGCAATAACGATTGCAATGATATTCAGGTACGATTTTCCTTGCTAAAAATATACGGTCAATGCTTGCATATGCTGATCTTCGAGGATATTGCCCTTTACAATCAACGCTTGCAACAAAGCAAGCTGGCATCATTAGGCAGGCTTACTGCCAGTATCGCCCATGAAATCCGTAATCCATTAGGGGCGATTAGCCATGCAGCTCAGCTTTTATCAGAAGCCCCGTATTTGCAGTCGCAAGATTTTCGATTAATCGAAATCATCCAAAACCACAGCCGTCGAGTTAATAAAATTATTGAGGACATTCTTAAATTGTCACGACGCAATCCATCACAAAAACAGCGAATTGCGCTTGATAGCTGGCTACCGGCCTATCTTGACGAACAACGCCTCTGTTTCGGAGAACATGCCGACAAAATTCTTTTGAAATTCAAGGCGCGAAATTTAATCGCCTATATCGATCCCGGACATCTCAAACAAATACTGGATAATCTCTGTGAAAATGCCTTTCAATATGGCAGACCGAGTATAGGAAATATTTTACTGCAAGTGGACCGAATCCAGGATGCACCTTGCATCAAGGTTATCGATAACGGCCCCGGTATTTCACCAAATGACCTACAACATTTATTTGAACCGTTTTTTACGACTTCACGTAGGGGTACGGGACTGGGTTTATACATTTCCCGTGAACTAGCCGAACTCAATCAGGCAGAATTGGGTTATGCTAAGTACGCAGATCAAACCTGTTTTACCCTGATTTTAGCCAATGCCGATCAAGTAATCATTGAAATATGAAAATGCCCATAACCCTTGTTGTCGATGATGAACCCGATATTCGTGAATTATTGGAAATCACTCTAAATCGTATGAACATCCAAACTCATGCTGCCGAAAATCTAGCTTCCGCCCGACAATTACTCGCCAGCCAAAGTTTCGATTTATGTCTTACAGATATGCGCTTACCGGACGGTGACGGCTTGGATCTGTTGGAATACATTAATAGCATAGGACTGCAATTACCGGTTGCAGTCATCACCGCCCACGGCAGTATGGATACGGCGGTCAAGGCCATGAAAAAAGGCGCTTTCGACTTTTTATCCAAACCTGTCGATTTGGCGACTCTGCGTCAATTGGTTAATCACGCTTTGGAAGTCTCGCTACCACGAGTCGATGAAAAAGAACGCCGCATCCGGCACATTTTGTTGGGCGAATCGGAACTGATGTGTGCAATCCGAGCAAAAATCGGTAAAGTTGCTCGAAATCAGGCACCTGTTTACATTAGCGGCGAATCGGGTTCGGGTAAGGAACTCGTTGCGAAACTCATTCACCAGCAGGGACCACGCAATACCGGGCCATTCATTGCCATCAACTGCGGCGCAATTCCCCATGAATTAATGGAAAGCGAGTTTTTCGGACATAAAAAAGGCAGTTTCACTGGCGCTATCAGCGATAAAAAAGGCCTGTTCCAAGTAGCAGACGGCGGCACCCTGTTTTTGGACGAAATTGCGGATTTGCCGCTATCTTTACAAGTAAAATTGCTTCGAGCCATTCAAGAAAAAAAGATTCGTCCTGTCGGAGAGCAATATGAAATTTCTGTCGATGTACGCCTACTCAGTGCCACCCACAAGGATTTGGGAAAAATGGTACAGGACGGCAGTTTCCGGCAAGATTTATATTATCGCATTAATGTTATTGAACTCAATTTGCCACCTTTACGTGCCAGAGCAAGCGATATTCCGCAGATCACTGCGCATCTGTTGTCTAAATTAGCGACAGCCAATGCCATAATCCCCCCTATACTGTCTCCAGCAGCTTCACAAGCCCTTAAGAATTATTACTTTCCAGGTAACGTTCGCGAATTGGAAAATATTCTGGAAAGAGCCTTAGCCATGGACGAAGACGGCATAATAGAAATTGACGATTTAAATCTGCCTTTAGGAATGGATTTGGTGACAGTCGAGGATTTTGACGCGGAAAAAATGTCGCTGGAGAGTTATTTGGAAGATATCGAAAAAAAGGCTCTAAGCAACGCTTTGGAAGAAAATCGCTGGAACAAAACAGCTACCGCTAAGCAGTTGGGTTTAACCTTCCGTTCCCTACGTTACCGGTTAAAAAAGCTGGGCCTTGAATAAAAAAACCATTCTACAGAATGGTCTAGTCACTTTTAAATATCTCAAAGTTCGATCAATTAGCTCATTTATATCGCCCAATTTGACAATGTGATTTCACATATTCCCATCAGACAAAGATCGAATTCAGGGCATTAGTTGCTGCCTAATCTGGGTTTTGCCGGTTTTACCGACCAACATTCTTTAAACTCATATCATTGACCACTAAGCCTCAAACTGAAAAAGCCAGAAGGACAATCAATATCTTCAACAACTTGAATGCATTATTGAGAAAAATAGAGTTTCTGCCAAAACTCGCTCCCGGCTTAGTCATACCCTAAAATCCAGACATGCGTTTTTAGTGATATTTATCCATCGCCAGCAACTTTTGAAATGCGTCTTGGATTTTCGCATTAGTGGGGTCATCCAGTTCATTATTTTTGTAGATCTTATCCAGCAATCCTTCTTCAACCAGAGCGTCTTTTATCCATCGCTTCGCAAAAGTATAACTATTAGGTATTTTTGCAACCTCACCGGTCTTTGGATTTTTTAGGCTATCGGCATTAACAATCGGCTCTACCACAGGTGCTGTAGCTTTATTGGATGCACTTTTCGCTTTAGACGGTTTTGTAGACGCCGATTTAACCTGGCTAGTTTTAACGCTTTCAGGTTTGGCTACGGATATTTCAGGCTCAGGAGGAAGATCAATTTTCTGAGATGTTGGTATTTCCGGCTTAAGCACTTCGCTTTTACGGGACTCGGGGTTTTCTTTTTTTTCGCCCACTACTACAAACATAACATAAGCAACAAAAATGATAGTCGCTATAAAAAGCAATTCAGCCATAACTCTTCCCCTCTTTTATTTTAATTTTAGGAACAATACGATAATTCAAGTTTAAACTGCGATGCTGACTATACCAGAGCCGGACATAGCGGTAAACTAATAGTCTTGCATAAAAATCAGGTTTTTCGGTATTCAAGTTATTTTACAACCTTACTAAGAGCCCTAATCACCCTCACACCAAACTTCAAAGCCCATTTCAATTGCCATAGTCTTGAAGCTAATACACTTTATGCAATAGACTCGCTCGTTTTTCGTAGCATAGAATAAGCTTCTAAATATACTGCTGCAAGCAATTGTCCAATGCATAATCAACCTTTTGTAGCGTTACATGCGCTAAAATTCGACTTCTTCGAGCTATTTGTTAACTACTTGAGAAATGCCTTTCAATCAGCTCGTATTTTTTGCCTACATTGCCCCGAAAAATTTATGTCAGGCTTATCGTTACTAATGCATTAGGGAATGTTCGTGAAAATAGTTTGGCAACTTATCAGGATGGCTCGGAAGGAGAGTGGCGAAATCCGTGTGTCGGCTTTTTTAACTAGGGTTTCTACTCAATACTGAAATACTATCTGATTAGTTTTCCGTCGCAGTCATAAAAAGCAGCCCCGCCCCGGAAGTTTATTTAGTGCACTTTCCTAAACAGGAGCGGCAAAATGACACCAATCATTGCTATCCAAACCTAAGCCCGACTTCGGGCCATAGCCGTTCCTCGTTACTTAGGCAAAAAGACTAGTTGCTATCAATATAGGGCATGATTTATGAGTAAAGACCATGGGGATGAGACAAAATAGAGTAGTCGAAAGTCATTACGATCCGCTCACGGTATTACTGTTTTAGTGCTGATCGGTCATTTTATATGTGTAAAATAGCTAGTGCCGGAAATGCCGCATTCCTGTGAATAACATCGCTATATTGTGTTCATTTGCAGCAGCTATCACTTCTTGATCGCGCACTGAACCGCCAGGGTGAATCACGGCTGTGATACCCGCTGCAGCTGCCGCGTCTATGCCATCCCGGAATGGGAAAAATGCGTCGGAAGCCATGACCGAACCCGGCACTGATAAACCTTCATCAGCAGCTTTGATACCGGCAATTTTTGCTGAATAGACCCTGCTCATCTGGCCCGCGCCGATGCCGATAGTTTGACCTGATTTGCAATAAACGATTGCGTTGGATTTGACAAATTTCACGATTTTCCAGGCAAACAGCAAGTCTGCTATTTCTTGTCCGGTCGGTGCACGTTGACTGACGATTTTCATTTGGTCAACCAAAACTCTGCCGATGTCTTTATCCTGTACCAACAGGCCACCACCAACCTTTTTGAAATCCAGAGCCCGATTTTCGGCCTCTACCCAGTAACCGCACTCAAGCACCCGGATATTCTGCTTGTTCGACAGAGTTGTTTTCGCCCCTTCAGAAATGGATGGCGCAATTATCACTTCTACGAACTGGCGACTTAATATCTCCGTAGCGGTTTTTTCGTCCAATTCGCGGTTAAAAGCGATAATACCGCCGAATGCCGAAGTCGGATCTGTGGAGTAAGCCATTTCATAAGCCATGAAAATATTTTCGGCTATAGCGACACCGCAGGGATTAGCGTGTTTGACAATCACACAGGCCGGTTCTTCAAAACCCTTGACGCATTCCAAAGCCGCATCTGCATCGGCGATATTATTGTAAGATAATTCTTTACCTTGTAGTTGTTGGGCGGCAGCAATACTACCGACAGGCGGATTTTTATCTTGATAAAATGCAGCTCTCTGGTGCGGATTTTCGCCGTAGCGCATATCTTGCAAGATATGAAATTGCAAATTCAGCGTTTCCGGAAATTCATTATTTGCTATTTTTCCAAGGTAAGCAGCAATCGCTGTATCATAGTTCGCAGTATGTCCAAAACTTTTCAAAGCGAGTTTGAAACGACTTGCGAGACTAAGGCTAACGGCATTTCCCTGCAATTCTAGCAATATCGCCGGGTAATCGGTCGGATCGACAATAATCGCCACATCGGCATAGTTTTTTGCGGCAGCGCGGATCATGGTTGGGCCACCTATATCGATGTTTTCTATCGCTGTTTCAAGACCGCAATCGGGATTGGCGATAGTTTGCTCGAACGGATAAAGATTAACTACAACCAAATCGATAGGCTTGATGTCATTTTCGGCCATCAGCCCGTCGTCTATACCCCGCCGTCCTAAAATTCCTCCATGAACTTTGGGATGCAGGGTTTTTACCCGGCCATCCATGATTTCCGGAAAACCGGTGTAATCGGAAACCTCTGTGACTTCTATATTATTTTCAGCCAACAATTTAGCTGTGCCGCCAGTGGATAACAGTTCGATACCCATTCCGTTCAGCTCGCGGCAAAATCCCAAAATACCGGTTTTGTCGGAAACGCTGATCAGTGCGCGGGTCACTTTTTTATTCATGCAAGCCTCAAAAAGAAGTTAAGGTGGAAAGATTAACTAATGCCGTATTGTTCGAGCTTTTTACGCAATGTGCTACGACTCAAACCCAATGATTTGGCAGCTTTACTTTGATTATAATCGGAGTGTTTTAGCGCTGTTTCCAGCAGAGGCTTTTCAACTTCGGTCAACACCAATTGGTATAAGCCGGATGGATCGTGACCATTTAAATGTGCAAAATAGTCTTCGACACAATGACGAACATGGTCAGACAGAGTGTTTTCATTGCCGTTAATTGAATTGACTGCTGGAATATTCATCTTAAGCGACTCGTGGAGTGATGAAATTAAACGCGGTATTTACCAGTGCAAGTTGCTGCTCTGGCTGTTGGGCTTGATTGATTGCTGTCTTTAGCGTAACAGGCAACAAACCAAGATGATCAAAATACCAGCCGATGTGTTTTCGAGCAATTCTAACTCCGTAATTATTGCCGTAAAAACTGTAAATATTATCCAAATGTTGATTGATTATGTTTTTGATTTCGAACAAACTTGGCGGCAAAAAAGCGCTATCATTCAATTTGGTATTAAGCTCTCTGAAAATCCAGGGCTTCCCCTTTGCTGCGCGGCCTATCATCACCGCATCGGCGGCGGTGAAACTTAAAACCTGCCGTGCTTTTTCCGCAGTAGTGATATCCCCGTTTGCAATAATGGGAATTTTGACCGTCTGCTTGACCAACCTGATGGTTTCGTACTCGGCATCACCATTAAATTTGCATGCACGGCTACGACCATGCACAGTCAAAGCTTGAATCCCGCTGCCTTCGGCTATCCGGGCAATACTAACTGCATTACGGTTAGCCAAATCCCAACCGGTTCGAATCTTTAGAGTAACCGGAACATCTACAGCATTAACAACAGCTTCTAATATTCTTGACACTAGCACTTCATCTTTGAGTAAAGCCGAACCAGCTAACACCGAACAAACTTTTTTTGCCGGGCAACCCATGTTGATGTCGATAATCTGAGCACCGCGATCCTGATTTATTTCGCGCAGCGGCGGCCATTTGCTGCGGATTAGTACCCAATATCTGAATCGAACGCAAGCCATCGCTACAGTAATCGATTTTTTTCAGCGTCTTTGGGTGAGATTGCAAACTGGCATTGGAGATTACCATTTCCGAAACGGTCAAACCAGCCCCGAACTGTGCACATAGTTGCCGAAAAGGCTTATCGGTTATCCCGGCCATAGGCGCTAACAGCAGATTGTTGGGAAGTTGATAAGGGCCGATTTGCATGTCGTGGATGCCGTGAAAAAGGCTAGACATGATACCTGAAAATTCATTAATTAACGATTGAAATTGCATTCTTGCAACTAGGCCAACGCATTGTTTGTTGAAATAGCCAACGACCATAGCTACAGATTACTTATCACTAAGCTCATGCTTTTTTTCAAGTGGAGCATAAGAATTAGAAGGGAAATTTTGCTTTTCAGTAGACTAAAAGTTCAAATTCACCATCTCTAAATGGCTAAGTCAGTTGTTGAACAATTGCATGTTTTGAAATGCGTTTAATCTATTGCCTTGATTATACTGACGTTGATTCCATTCACCATTTTCTCCGCATTATTAGACTGGCAGTTAATCCTCTACCATGTTGGTACAGTTTGCTGCCGACACGGCAAACTCCAGCATTTCTTTAATATTTGGTATAGCTGCGTTCTGGATTATCAAAGGGATCTCAGCTACTTAGTAAACAATTCCATTTATTTTATGCCATCAATGAGACAAAAAATATTAGCAAGTTGCATAAGAGAACTTACGACGCATTTATCTAACAACAGACGCATTAAAATTAATATTCGGCCATCGCAATGGCACTACAGTTTCTTAACAGAAATGTGATTATATCTAATGGACTAAAGGCCGCTATAAGATTATTGCTATCGTCAACGACCGATAGCGTAATACTCTAAACCGCTACGTTTCACCAACTTTGGTTCGTACATATTTCGGCCGTCAAAAATCACCTTGTCTCTTAACTGTTCACTTAGCTGATCGAAATCGGGGCTACGGAATTGTTTCCATTCGGTCACGATGATCAGCGCATCGACATCCTGTAATGTATCGGCTTGCTTGTCGCAATAAATCAATCCAGCTTTGTTACCGTAAATCCGTCTAGCTTCATGCATGGCTTCCGGATCGTATGCTTTAACCGTCACCCCGGCTTCGAATAAGGCATCCAATACTACTCGGCTGGGCGCTTCGCGCATGTCATCAGTATTGGGCTTGAATGCCAATCCCCATAAAGCGAATACCTTACCCTGTAGATTGTTTTTATAATGGGCTATGATTTTTTCGAACAATCGTTGTTTTTGCCGGTAATTGACATTTTCAACCGCTGTGAGCAATTCAGCATGATAGCCATTCTCGAAAGCGGTCCTTTCAAGTGCCTTAACGTCTTTCGGAAAACAGGAACCGCCATAGCCACAACCAGGATAAATAAAGCTATAACCGATTCGGCTATCGGAGCCGATACCGTGGCGGACTTGTTCAATATCGGCGCCCAATCGTTCCGCTAGATTAGCCATCTCGTTCATGAAACTAATTTTGGTGGCCAGCATCGCATTTGCCGCATATTTGGTCAGTTCCGCAGAGCGTATATCCATGGTAACCACCCGCTCGCGGCTTCGATTGAACGGTGCATAGAGCGCTTTCAATAATTCAGCGGTTCTAGGGTTGTCTGTGCCGATGATAATCCGGTCAGGTTTCATGAAGTCCTCCAACGCAGAGCCTTCTTTTAAAAACTCCGGATTCGAAACGACGTCAAATTCCAAAATCTGGCTACGTTGATCCAGAACTTCACTAACGGTTTGTTTGACCTTATCTGCCGTGCCGACCGGCACAGTGGATTTATTGACAATGATTTTATAATCCGTCATGTGTTCGGCAACGCTTTTTGCAACAGCCAGCACATATTTCAAATCGGCTGAACCATCTTCATAAGGCGGGGTGCCTACCGCAATAAACTGGAACAAACCGAAATCCACTGCTTCCCTGACATCGGAGCTGAAATGCAAACGTCCGGCTGCTTGATTGTCCTTAATCATTTCCTCTAGGCCTGGCTCGTAAATCGGAATGATGCCTTGGTTGAGATGATCGATTTTATGTTGATCGACATCCATGCACATGACTTGATTGCCGACATCGGCCAGACAGGCCCCGGTCACCAGACCGACATAACCGCTGCCGAATATTGTAATTTTCATACGTTCCTCCTGAAACTAATCATCATTGAAAACCTTTAAGTGATAAATATCTTTAAAAATGAGCCAAGTTTATAAATTTAGGTTAAAAAATCATTCTAAAAAGATTTTTTTTTCGACCACTTTGTAACATGCATCTATAACAACTAGTAACCGGAATAATCGCTAGCGGATTAATCTTCGCCTGTCAAACGCAAAAAATAATGTACGTTCATAAGCCGGAATGGCCGGAATTACGTGGAATTAGCCTTTCAACGCTGTTAGTTCTGATACTGAGTAACAAAATTTTATTTTTCCAGATAGGTATAGGCATTTAATCCTGCCAGCAACTCTTCTTGAAATACCCGTTTTTGTTCGACCGACAACTCACTGTGATCCAATTTGTGCCGGTATGCTGATTTAAGTGCTTCGGTATTGATATGCACATATTCCAGTAACTCACTGACATTTTCACCTTCCATAAAATCTCCGAAGCGATAGCTAGCCCCATCAAGTTCGATATTAATGGAGTGGGTATCGCCGAACAAATTATGCATGTCGCCAAGAATTTCCTGGTAAGCCCCCAGCATAAAAAAACCCAGAAGATAAGGGCGCTGAACATCAATACTGTGTAAGGCCAAAGTGTTGCTGATGTTTTGCTGATCTACATATTGATCTATACGGCCATCGGAATCGCAGGTTAAATCCTGAATTACTGCGCGCCGGGTCGGCTGTTGGTCGAGCTTGTGGATTGGCATGATCGGAAAGATTTGATCTATACCCCAAATATCCGGCATTGATTGAAACAGTGAAAAATTGCAAAAAACCTTATCGGCCATCTTTTCGTCCAACTCCTCCAAAATTTCGCGGTGGTGATGGTTATCCGGGTTCAAACGGATTTGGATTTCACGACAAAGGCTAACGTAATTCTGTTCAGCTTCAGCAAGTTCAGTGAGCGACCGATCACCCTGCACAAATTGGGCGCGGGCTTCGGCCATTTCAAACTGTGCATTGTGATAAGTCTCGGCAATATTTTTGAATAGGGCTTCGTTACTAACAAGGTTACCCTGCAAACTCTCAACCTCAGTGACGTTGGTAATCAGTAACGCGTGATGAGCGGTAAACGCCCGGCCGGATTCGGTGATGATGTTTGGATGCGATAAGTCATACTCACGACAGGTTTCAGCAAAACCGCGGATAATATTTTCGGCGTATTCCTCCAAACTGTAATTTATAGAGCATTCCCGCCGCGAACCGCTGCCATCGTAATCGACCCCTAAACCGCCACCGGCGTCAACGGTGTTGATCGGAGCGCCAAGTTGCTTTAGCTGGAAATAAAACTGGCCGGCCTCTTTCAACGCCAATTTGATATCATGGATATTGGCAATCTGCGAACCCATGTGAAAATGCATCAATTGCAGACAATCCAGCATTTCGGCCTGTTTCAAGCGGACAATGAGCTGTAATATTTCGCTGGCATGAAGACCGAACTTGGATTTTTCACCACCGCTGTTCTGCCATTTGCCGCAACTAATGGTTGACAAGCGCACCCTCACACCAATCAGCGGCCGCACATTCAGTTTGGCGGCTTCTTCGATGATCAGTTCCAATTCAGACGGCTTTTCGATGACGATAAATACCAAAAGCCCCATCAACTGACCCATCAACGCCATACGAATATAAAACCTATCCTTATAACCGTTGCAAACGATAGTGCCGCCGTTTTTGATAAGTCCGAGAATAGCCAGCAATTCCGGTTTGCTACCAGCTTCCAGGCCGATACCGTCGGCTGAAACAATACTTTCCACTACATTACCTTGTTGGTTGACCTTAATAGGATAGACTGGTGTGTAGTGGCCGCGGTATTGGTGGACAGTCTTAGCATCATCAAATGCCTGTTGTAATCTTCGAATTCGATCACATAAAATATCAGTAAAGCGCAACAGTACAGGAAAGTTCAAACCTTTGACCTGTATGGCCTGAGCTATCTCGAACAGATCGATTTCAGTGCTGCAACCGGTTTTCGGCTTGACGCAAACATGCCCATTGGAGTTGATTGAAAAATAACCGTCCCCCCATTGCTGGATAGCATAAAGCTGTTTTGATTGTTCTATCGACCATTTCTGTGTTTGCACACATGTTCCCCATGCTGTCATAAAGTAATAGGAATTCTAAAGTATAATGATGAAGTTTTTATGACTTTTTTAGGACACTCTCATGCTCGACGACCAATGGTTTAGTGAAGCGGTTACATCAGACGGTTCCGCTTTTTCCCTCAAAATTAAGCGTAAGCTCCATGAAGAGCAATCGGAATTTCAATTTTTGGAAATTTACGAGACCGAGCATTTCGGCAATTTGATGGTGATCGACGGCTGCACTATGGTCTCGACTCGCGATAACTTCTTTTATCATGAAATGATGAGTCATCCGGTCTTGTTCAGCCATCCCAACCCTAAAAAAGTTTGGATTATCGGTGGCGGCGATTGCGGTACCCTGAAAGAAGTATTGAAGCATCCCTGCGTCGAACAGGCAGTGCAGATCGACATTGATGAACGTGTCACACGCCTGGCGGAAATTTATTTTCCGGAACTGTGCGAATCTAATGACGATCCGCGCGCTGAGCTGAAATTTATTGACGGTATCAAATGGGTAAAGGACGCAGCACCAAATAGTGTCGATATTATCATTATCGATAGTACTGACCCAGTCGGCCCGGCTGAAGGTCTGTTCTGCGCAGATTTTTACCGCGACTGTTTCAACTGTCTGACTGAAAACGGTATCGTCGTCCAACAAAGCGAATCAGCACTATTCCACATGAAAATTCTGGCGGAAATGCGCGGCGAAATGCAATCTGCCGGCTTTAAGCACCAGCAAACCGTATTCTTCCCGCAATGTCTCTATCCGTCAGGCTGGTGGAGCGCGACTATGGCCGGCAAAACCGATTTTTCCGGATTTAGGGAACAAGATGCAGCCAACAAGGGTTTCGATACGGTTTATTATAATAGCGACATACACAAAGCCAGTTTGGCAATGCCGGAATTTTTTAAAAAGGCCTTTAGGTAAAAACTTAAATTTTTTCTGTCCGATAGATTAGACAGGCGGGTAAGGCTCTACAGTTTCTCGGCGCATCTAGACCTTATCCGCTGCTACCGAAGCCAATGGAAATTGCGGCCTAGATTCGAACTAGCCTGCCTTCCGCTGCCGATTGTAACGAGGCAACGATGACACGACAATTGTCTCTGGCATCGTCCAGAGACAATACTGGTTCCTTACCGTTCAAAATACAATCGCTAAAATGCTCAATTTCCAGACGGAAATGATTTGCAGCAGGCAGGTTTTCTTCGCACTGGCGACCATCTTCAGTCCAGTAAGAGATGACAGGCACATCTCCAGGTAATTGCCATACGATATGACATTTAATACCGCCTTGACTGCCGATGATTTCATATTCACATCGTCGGGCTCGTTCGAAACTGAAATCGAACTGGGCGAATTTTCCATCGCCAAAATCCAGAACGCCGCTGGTCGAAATATCTGCACCACTTTCTACATATTTAGCCATAGCCATCACTGATAGTGGTGCTTGCGGAAAAAACATTCGTAAAGTGTGAATCGCATAACAACCGATATCCCACATTGCACCGCCACCGCGAGAAACATCATCGGCCAGCCTATAGATTCGCGCCGGGCGCATCATGAACGAATAACTGGCGCGCACCGAACGGATTTCGCCTATCAACCCTGAACCTATCAATTCCATGACCCGTAAATGTTGCGGATGCATTCGGTACATAAAACCTTCCATCACCTTGACTTTATAACGACGGGCGGCTGTTTCTATGGCATCAATGTCGGCAACGGTCAACGCCATTGGTTTCTCGCATAGCACATGTTTGCCTTTTTCGATACAGCGCAGAGCCCATTCAGCATGTTCACGGTTCGCCATCGGCAGATAAACCGCTTGCACTCGATGATCTTCCAGCAAGTCATTTAGGTCGTCATATGCACTAATACCCGGATGACAAGAAGCATATTTAGCCAAGGTTTCCGTAGCGGCCCCGGTACGCCTACTCGCTATCGCAATTAGTTCCGTATTGGCGGCTTCGACAATTGCCGGTAGCATTCGCTCGTTAATCCTTGCTGCGCCGAGTATACCCCAGCGAAGTTTGGTTTCCTTAGTCATGGCTCACCTTTAAAACATAAGGTTAAAGTAGGTTTAATCAAAATCCGTCGGCTCTATCTCGGTAAAACTATCGACACTTACACGAAGTGGTTCTTCATCCAGTTTTAAAGCAGTCAATTGCCCACCCCACAGACAACCGGTATCAATGCAATAGCAATTATAGTCTTGATAAAAACCCAGCGTTGACCAATGCCCGAAAATAATACGCATATCCAGGCTTTTTTACCCGGTACAGCAAACCATGGCAACAGATTCGCAGGTTGAGTTCCCGGTGCACCTTTTTGAGAAAAATCCAGCACGCCTTCGGCTGAGCAATAACGCAAGCGGGTAAAACAATTAACCGCAAAGCGTAACCGTTCCGATTTTGGCAAATTATCATGCCAAACGCTTGGCTTATTACCGTACATGAACTTGAAGAATCGTTCGTGGTCAGGCCCTTGAATAGCCTGTTCGGTTTCCTGGGCCATTTGCCGAGTAAGTTCAAAATCCCATTGCGGTGGCAAACCGGCATGTATCATACAGAATTGCCGATTATGATAGAAAAAATGCCGATGCCTTAACCAATAAATTAGCTCGTCGCGATCCGGTGCTCGTAAAACAGCAGACAACGTGTCTTTTTTGCCGGATTTACCCATGGATACAACAGTGGCAATCAAATGTAGATCATGATTCCCCAATACTGTAATTGCAGCTGCCCCCAGACTTTTCACAAAGCGAAGAGTTTGTAGCGACTTAGGCCCACGGTTGACCAAATCACCCGTAAACCATATTCGATCTTGACCGGGATCAAATTTAATCACATCCAAAAGACGGCGCAGTTCGTCGTAGCAACCCTGAATGTCGCCAATCGCATAGGTGA
>CAVXZR010000072.1:0-25687 GCA_963765965.1 uncultured Pseudomonadota bacterium | reverse complement strand
GTGTATTTTTTTCAACATCTGAATTCTTCTTCGCGATGATTCTAATAAAGAATTCCGCTTAATACAGTACATACATTAAATCAATAAGTTATAAGTTTCTTTTTAAGCTGGGGATAATTTTGGGGAAGTCCAGTGAGTTAAAATTTTCAACCCTAATCCCCATTTTTGTCCTCACCATCCTTTATCGGGCATATAGTCCCATAGGATGTGCTGAGCAATAGCGAAGCGCATCAATCGCGAAAGATGCGCCTCCTAACGTCGGCACATCCTACACGGCATCAACCGATGATCAATCAAGCCTCAATATGCTTTTTCAATTCCTTGGGAATCGAAAACACGACTTTTTCTTCAATGCCCTTGTTCTCCCTGACCTGAGTAGTCTCGCCGCCCCAGGCCCGGAGTTGATCGATCACTTCCTGAACCAGCACTTCCGGGGCGGAAGCGCCGGCGGTTACGCCGACCACCTCGACGCCTTCAAACCAACTTTGCTGCAAGTCCTTGTAGGTGTCGATGAGGTGCGCCGGTTTACCCAGTTGCACGGCAATTTCCCGCAAACGGTTGGAGTTGGAACTGTTCGGAGAGCCCACCACCAGAATCAGATCGGAAATCCCGGCCAGTTGGTCCACCGCGTCCTGACGGTTTTGGGTGGCGTAGCAAATATCGTCCTTTTTCTGCTCCTTGATGGAATGAAACTGTTGGCGCAGGGCATCGACCATGACTTTGGTGTCGGTCATGGACAAAGTGGTTTGTGTAACGTAGGCAAGGTTTCCCGGATTATTAACTTTTAGATTCTTCACATCCTCCGGCGTTTCCACCAGATAAATATTACCGTGTTCGGTACATTTATCGTACTGGCCCATGGTGCCTTCCACTTCCGGGTGTCCGGCGTGGCCGATCAAAATCACTTCCCTATCCTGCTTGGCGTGTTTGGCAACCTGCATGTGTACCTTGGTCACCAGCGGGCAGGTAGCGTCGAACACGGTCAATTTGCGTTCTTCCGCCTCTTTTTGCACCTGCTTGGAAACGCCATGCGCACTAAATATAAGATAAGAGCCTACCGGCACATCGCTTAAGTCTTCGATAAATACCGCGCCTTTTTCTTTTAAGCCGTCCACCACCGTGCGGTTATGCACGACTTCATGCCGCACATAGATCGGCGCGCCGAAGGTATCAATAGCCTGATCGACAATTTCAATGGCCCGGTCAACACCGGCACAGAAGCCACGAGGGTTAGCGAGTACGATTTGCATATGTTGAGTATTTCACTAGGTTAATAAGATAAAGCAATTTTAATCCAATTTTGTCTCGGCTACGATAATTCCATCGCTATCGGCATATAAATAATGATCTTTTTTGAAATTTACGCCGGCAAAAGTAATTAAAACGTCAGCATCGCCCTGACCGTGTTTCCGGCTGCGCAAGGGATGGGTATTCAAAGCCATTACGCCGATAGGCATCTGATTGATTTACTCCGAACCCCGTATGCAGCCATAGACGATAATGCCCTGCCAGCCGTTTTCCACGGCCAAAACTGCCAAGGTATCGCCCAGCAAGGCACAACGCCGCGAGCCGCCGCCATCGATCACTAGGACTCGATCAGTGACTTTTTGTTCAAGCGTCGTGCGAACCAACGAGTTATCTTCGAAGACTTTCAGCGTGGAAATGTTTCCGCTGAACTGGCGCTTGTCGCCGAAAAGCCTGAATATCGGTTCGGCAATTTGGAAGTTGTCCTGCTCGGCAAATTTGTCGCAAAGTTGTGCGGTTTTGAAAGACATGAATAATGGTGTTCCGATTAAGTTAAAAATAGCGAGCCAACAAACCGTAACGGCAATCGGCATCCGGTAGCTTGATGCGCACTTCATAACCGCCGCCGGGCGCTTCCTGCATGGGGTTGCCGTATTTGTCGAACATCGTGTTCAACAATAATATCCCGATTCCCGCCGGGTAATATCAATTCCAGATTATCGCCGACCGCAAACTTGTTCTTAACAGTAATGTCTGCGAAACCGGTATCCGAATGGTAGCCGGTAATTTCCCCGCAGAACTGCTGTTGATGGCTTTTAGAGTAGCCGATCATATAGTTCTGGTGTTCCTGAGTGTGATGACGCTGATAAAAGCTGTTGGTGTAGCCGCGATTGGCGAGATTATCCAAAATACCCAGCAGCTCGGGTTGGAAAGGCCGTCCGGCTTCGGCATCATCTATGGCCTGCCGATAAGTTTGGGCGGTACGCGCCACGTAAAAATGCGATTTGGTGCGCCCTTCGATTTTCAGGCTATCGATACCGATTTCCACCAGTCGCTGCACATGCTCTATGGCGCGCAAATCCTTGGAATTCATGATGTAGGTGCCGTTTTCATCTTCCATGACCGGCAGAAATTCGCCTTTGCGGCCCTCTTCTTCCAGAAAATAGATATTGTCGGCCAAGGGATGCCGCTCGGCGCCGCCGCAACTGGCGGTATTTAAACCTTGATTCAAATCGTGCATGGACAATACCGAATTTTCGGCGAGAATGTAATCGCCTTCGGCATTTTCCTGGGCCGGCACCGTGTCGTACTTCCAGCGGCAAGAGTTGGTACAGGTGCCCTGATTCGGGTCGCGATGATTGAAGTATCCGGATAACAGGCAGCGGCCGGAATAGGCAATGCATAAGGCGCCGTGCACAAACACTTCCAGTTCCATATCCGGGCATTGCTGACGTATTTCTGCGATTTCGTCCAGCGATAATTCTCTAGAAAGTATGATGCGTTCCACGCCGATTTTTTGCCAGAATTTGACGCTGGCATAGTTGACCGTATTGGCCTGTACAGACAAATGAATAGGCATGTCCGGCCACTGTTCGCGGGTCATCATGATCAAGCCCGGGTCAGCCATGATCAACGCATCCGGCCCCATGGCGATTATAGGCTGCAAGTCCTTGATAAAGGTTTTGATTTTGGCATTGTGCGGTATGACATTGGCGGCCAGAAAAAATTTTTTGCCAAGTTGATGCGCTTCGGCAATACCTTTGGCAAGATTTTCAGCCAGAAAATCATTATTCCGCACCCGCAGGCTATACCTGGGTTGCCCGGCATATACAGCGTCCGCGCCAAAAGCGAAAGCGTAACGCATATTACGGATGGTGCCGGCCGGCGAAAGAAGTTTCGACCTGTTTCATGTCTGTGTTGTCAATAAGCTGCTAAGGGCGGCATTTTAACATTTTTGGATTAAGTTTAATGAAGACAAGTTTGAATTATGCAGGTTCCCGTAATGACTGTTTGGGTATTTGTTGCTCTCCTAATCGTCTTGTTTGTGTAAATGCCCTTTAGATAAATACATGATTTTTACAGTCATCGAACGGCAAATGCGTCGGGTTACGCTATCGTTAACCAGTCCTGTGCATTTGGAAACCGAGCTGAAACTTGGCGTTCCCGGCATTAGCTGTTACTACTGCCCTTCATATCCGTAGGGCGTTATTCCCGGAAAAAACTTGCGTCCTTGACCCTGATTGCCGCTTTTGTAATTATTGCCGTTCCCATACGGCATGGGAATATTTTGTCCGTAAGGATTAACATTCTCTTGGCTAGAGGGATTGTTATTACTATTCACCTTCGGATTGGTTTTATGATGAAGAACCGGGGTAGAGGGATTGCTAGGGGAAACTATCCATTTCAACGCCACCGCATGACTATGAAAGCCGCCACCCTCTACATAGCTATCGGCATACGCTATTGATGAAACAACGGTTGTTGCAATAAGAAACAATGCAGACTTCATGACCATGATCTTGTTTTTGGAAAATCGAATAGACAATTTTTTAAGTTTCCTGCGAAATCAAAATGGAATAACTCAAAAATGCTTTGAGTTCGCTCTTATTTTTTTAGACAAGCGGAATTTAAAGTGAGTGCGATACAAAAGGAGCAGATAAGATATAAACATATCATCAACAATTGTAAGCCCCCAGCTGGCAAAAGCCTACGATCTGTACATCTGGGTTTAGTTTAGTGCATTCGCCAGCCACCGTTCTGCCAGTACCAATGGTAAGGATATCCGGAATACCAATTGTTGTAAAAAACCGACCGCCAGCGATTGTTGAAATTATACTGCGCTTGCTGCGATTGCCGCGCC
This sequence comes from uncultured Pseudomonadota bacterium, assembly GCA_963765965.1. Lineage (GTDB taxonomy): Bacteria > Pseudomonadota > Gammaproteobacteria > Methylococcales > Methylomonadaceae > Methylomonas. The sequence continues at coordinate 21,582 of CAVXZR010000072.1, read as the reverse complement.
AAAGAGGCTTGTCTTAACAGTTCGCGTGCTTCCACATCGCCCCGATTAACGGTAATGGATAGCCATTTTTCGGCCTCGCCCGGATCCGATCCCATTTCTTGAAGTCCGGTCAAGTACACCCTACCCAGCGCCATTTGCGCATGTAACACACCTCTTTCGGCAGCTTCCCGCATCCATTTGATGGAACGGTAAGTGTCCTGGCGCACGCCATCAGCACGAAAAAAACGCAGGGCAAGATCGTAAGCTGCTAAAGGATCTTTGGCGGCAATAGCTTCAAGCGCAGCTATCTTTTGATCGGACTCATCGCTGGCAGGCGGTTGAAACGATGCATAGTCATGGGGACGATCCACGCAACCGTTTGCGTCGCAGACATTGATGGCTTGTTTCTGAGGCTCCTGAGGGGCGACGCAAGCAACAACCAACAACAGATAAAAATATATCAACAGTCTTTTTGCGGCGGATATTGGCATAAGCAAATTACAAGACATAAATTTTTGTATTCTAAAAAGTTGATAAGTGCTGAGAAACTCACTCGAAAAAAATTAGTCGAAATTTCAACGTATCATCAAAAGGATCAGCGATATAGCATGCTATTACCACTTTAACGGAGCATATTCCTCAATCCTGACGATATAATCGCCAACTTTGCTTCGGCAAACGCTTGACGTATGTTTGCATTCACGCTTGTAATTTCGGAAATCGTTCGCTCATTTTCGTTAAAAACAGATGACTAATTTTAATTTTCCATACATTTCAAATATCTGAATAAATTAATTAATGTACATTCCTAAGTAACAAATAGATGAAATTCATATAAAAACATCACATAAAACCGCTGAGCAAGCTATTCTATTAAATACTTGCCAACTTTTTATTTGAGGCCTAATATGATCTTAAATCTAGCACAAATCTTCTTTTTGCGTCTATGGGATTTTTATTTATGATCACTAAACATACAAAAAAACTACCTATGCTCATGTCTGTTTTGACTCTGGCTTCTTGTGCACAGCCGGGTTTGCAAACAGGCGGGAGCGGAAATCTGGTGTCCGGCTCAGCCGGTGGGGCTACCAGCGTGAATGCCAATAAATCCTTGGAGCATTGCGCTAGCCCGCTTGGCACCTTAGCGGTGAGCGATGGGCGGATAACCGGATCTGGCAGCGTGACCACTGTAGATCCTTTGGTGCGTCTTGCGGTTCAGCAATCCAATTGTTTCGTCATAACCGGCATAGGCAACCAGGCCACTTCCGCTTTACTCAACAATATTACCGCTCAACAGCGGGAGTCCGGCGAATACCGTGCCGGCTCCAAACAACAAAAAGGTCAGCGCGTCGCTGCGGATTATCTTCTTGAGCCGCAAGTTATCGTTAATAATGAGGCCACTAGCGGGAACAGCGGTGGTGTAGGCGGATCGCTGGTCAACATCGGGCTTGGGGCGGCAGGTCTTGGCGCCCTCGGCGGCGCAGTTTCCGGCGCCATGCAAACGAGAACCACCGATGTGGCGCTAACACTCACCGACATCCGCTCATCGGTGCAAGTTGCGATTTCTCAAGGCAGCGCAACTGCAAACAACTTTAATGCTTCCGGCGGCTTATGGGGTGGCGTCTTAGGCAGCGGCGGCGGCGCCATGGGCCTGGGAACTTTCCAGAGAACGCCCGAAGGCCAAGCGACAGCTGCGGCTTTTTTCGACGCTTATAACAATCTGGTGTTATCGCTCAGAAATTATCAGGCTCAAGACGTAAAAGGCGGATTGGGAACCGGTGGCCAACTTCAAGTCAAGTAACCGGAGTGGTTCGGCGGCTACTGTTGAGAAATATTCATTCCGCAAAGATCTGAAATGAAGATACGGCAACAGGATGGCATCAGGCCGCTTAAATCATAGTCTACACAAGATTAACCCGCTTCGGCGGTTTTTTTGGCTACCCACTTAAGCCGAGACAAAAACCCTTGAGGATTTGATTGTTGGCAAGCAGTTAGTCGTCTATCCGCGTGTGTACAACCCCCGCGCCCCCTTGCCGGGCTTTATTACATTAACCTGGCTTTGTTGATCATTGAACGTCCTGGAAAGGTATGCACTGCATACCCTACCACCTGGCGGCGTAGCCGCGTAGGGTATGCAGTGCATACCTTTTTTGGCACCTAAACAATCAATACGCCTGCTTTGACGGTAGGCATAAGCCCGGTGTATCCAGCCGTGTTAGATTTTGTCCCGGCTAAAGTGGGTAGCCGGTTTTTTTGTGGCTAGAAAATTTTGATTTACCCAGTCCGTAACGTTTGCGCCCTCTCAACGCCAACTGAAAAATGATATTCAACCGCGCGTATAACGATGTTTTACCCCGGAGGGGAAATAATCGGGACTAGCAAAGCTCTGCAGGTCTATAAGCGGCAATTGCCTTTCCAGTGGCGTGTAGTTGGCAAACTCGCTGTTCAAACGTAATAATTGCTCACGTATTGATTCAGCTATCAATCGAGCAATTACGTCATCGGCTTTTTTTCCAGGCAGTAACTCTACGGCTATGTGCAGATATTTATTGCCGTCTTCGATTTCTTTGGTTTCCAGCACGAATTTTCCGCTAACCCAATTCATGATCTCCGGCTGCTCAAGACCGATAGTGACATTTTCCGGATAAATATTAGCGCCGTAAAACGATACGGTAAAATCAGCCCGCCCAAATACATATACAAACGGTAGATTGCGCGGTTTAAAATCCGGGCTTAGTCCTAATTCGCTTAGAGATTTAACGCCATACCCGCGCAGGAAATCCCACATCGCCTCGAAAGCCACTATGCCGCCTTTATCGGCAATATGATAACGTACAAAGGGGACGCTATTTTCCCCGGAAACCACTAGTGTACCTTCATGCATTTCGAAAAAGCGGCTTGCCGGATCGTATTGCACCAGGGTTGGCAGCCTTGATTCGCCAAACAAATGGTGTGCAGCATCAGGGCGACCAGCCAGCCATCGCCGGATTGCGATACTGAAAGGCGTTTCATTGCCCAGCACGCCGCCGTCTGCTGTGCCATAAAGCGATGCGGAATCGAAGCAGTGCGACCGGGAAACCGTACGCTCGCCAAGGAGTTTGCGCCACTCCTCGCTAAACACCTCGCCGGCAAACACCAATTTAAGATTATACCTGCCCCAATCTAAACCATCGGCAGAACCGGCGTCGATTACATCTTTAATAAATGGCGGATAACCCAATAAAACCGTCTGCTGAAAATACGGAGCCAATTCTCGGATCACGCGAAAGATTTCCGCCTTGTTATTGCCGGGCGTTGCCACCATTAACGGATAACCCTTGCGTGCCAAATGCCAACAACAGGATGTGGTAAACAACCCGCCAACCCAGTTACCCAGAGCAAAGCAAACAACTGCCAGGGTATTGTTTTCATGAGCCTGAAAACTGTCATGAAATACCTGTTCGAACCGGACAGCAACATCCAGCTCATAAGCGGCTGAACGCGGCCAGAAAGTGGCCTGACCTGTAGAACCGGAGGATACAGCCACACGATCAGCACCTATCAGGCTGCCGCCAAAACAACGTTCAGGCAAAGGGTAGGCTTGTATGTAATCGCGCTTGCTTATCAAAGGTAACTGTTGAAAATCCGTGAAAGTACCGATATCGGCATGATTCACCTGCCTGTCTTTCAGAAACGCGCAATAAGCAGGCACCTCAATAGCACAGCGCCGAAATAAAGACAGATATTGATTTTCCAGCGCAACCGAGTCTCGTTTAATCAGTAATTCATCAAGCGGTGTCGTTAAAAAATGATTAAAGGTTTCATTATCGGACAGGCAATTTGACATAAAACCAACCTAGCAAACTATGCAGTGAAAAACAAAGAAAGCACGCTCCGCGCTCAGGAACGCGCATGAAATAAACTCGACAATCTTTTTGCCCGCAAGGTGCAAGGACACCCGGCAACATATCCCACATTGGGAAGTTATTTCGTAACTATTCAGTGTAAAAACAGGATCGCGTATCCCTTGCACATTGATCATCAAGAAGACGCAGAGCGTCCAGGGATGCATTCCCACGCCGGAGCGTGGGAACGATGGCGTCTGTCTCCGCTGCTGTGAATAAGCTGAATATTTACGTAATTTCTAACCTTATCTTAAGCAATTGTCAGCAGAAGACAAAAACGGCAGCCTTGATCTGACAAATTTGACGCAATCCGTTCTGTACCAAGGTTATCATAGTGATGATAAGAAACAGGGCATATTAGCTAATGACATACAACCTGTTTAAATGCCTGATTTCATAGCTTTTCAATAGTTTAACCATGGCAGAGTTTTCCAGATGGCACATTTTCTGCTTTATATGATTTTAATTAGTAAGAAGCACATTCTCTCAACTTCACTTATGGTTACCTTATAATGTCCGGAATTATAACTCATTACGACAACCTTAAAATCACGCGCGATGCTCCTGAGGAACTAATCCGGGCATCTTATAAAACCCTAGTGAAATACTATCATCCGGAAAACTTTTCCGGTCATGAGAATGAGGCATTGGAGATTGTGGAAACAATTAGAGAGTCCTATGAAGTTTTGATTGATCCCATTACCAGAGCCAAACACGATGCCTGGATCAACGAACAGGAAACCATTGCCATTCAACATAGCCAGTGGCTATTCGATATGACTCTCGAAACTGCTCTTGAAGCGAATTATCAAAACCGGGTTAACTCACAATCGACAGATTTAGAATCGGAAAACGATCCTGCCGATAGCAGAGAAAATAACAAAAAATCTTTATTGGAGGACTTAAAAGCGCGTTTTTTTAACCGTTCATTGAATTTTGCTTTAGCCGGTTTAATTTTAATAACATTGGCATTTTCCGTTAATGACAAAAACATGACTCAACATTTGTCTTCATTGCGCGGCTTTTCCATTGAGGTATTAAAACCGATGATTATTAGCGAACAAGGCAATTGACTTTCAGTTATCCCGAATGGGCACAAAAACCGTGCCCACCCTAAAGCTTCTAAAACGCAAACAGCTTTTAACGAGTCTTCGGTTTAACCCGTTTTAGCAATCCAAATAGTTCGCTATTGGTTGAAAGAACGATACTGGTATCGGAATTGATGACTTTGCGGTAGGTTTCCATACTTTTCAAAAACTTGTAAAACTCTGCCGACTCGGCTTTTTGGCCGTAGGCTTTGGCATAAATTTCCGTGGCTTTGGCATCGGCTTCTCCGTGAATTTCCTGAACCTGTTTATAGGCTGTCGACTGTATCTGGTTTATATCGCGCTCCTTATTACCGTTAATCCGCGCCGCCTCGCCTTCGCCTTCGGAACGAAAGCGCTGCGCAATTTGCAAACGTTCGCTGATCATCCGCTGGTAAATGCGCTCCAGTACCTGCTGATTATAATTGATGCGTTTGAAACGCACGTCCAGCAGTTCGATGCCGAACTCAGCCAGTTTCGGGGCCGCCGCGTTGAAAACATCTTTTTCGATACTGACCCGGCCAACATGAATTGGCCTTAATACGCCCAGGGTACCTTCGCCGGTTAAAGGGCCGGTGAGGTTTTCATCCTGCAAGGGTTTTCGATCTTTATCGGTGCGTACGACTTCAATCAGCTCGTGACGGGCAATGGCGGTTCTGGTTTCGCTGCCTAAAATGTCCTCCAGCCTCGATTGGGCGCTACGTTCATCCCTCAGCCGCAGATAATAACGCATCGGTTCGGCTATTCGCCAACGGGCAAAGGTATCGACTTGTATATAAGTCTTATCCTTGGTTAACATTTCGACCATAGGCCCATCCCAGGCCAGATAACGTTTATCGAAACTATTGACCTTCTGAATAAAAGGTATTTTAAAATGCAGACCCGGCGAAACGACCGGATCGCCGACCGGGCTGCCGAATTGGGTAAGAATCACCTGTTCCGCTTGATTGACCGTGTAAGTGGATAGAAACAGCAATAACGCCAAGACAATGATTATGATACGGTTTTTCCATGAAAAATTCATTTTCCGCCTCCCGTGGCATTCGTTGGGAAAGGCAGCATCGGCAATATCTGCTGAACCGTGTCATCGACGATGATTTGCTGCCTGGCCTGCGGCAGAACATCCCCCAGGGTTTCAAGATAAATACGGGCGCGGGTGACATCCGGCGCTTTTAAATACTGTTCCAGCACCTGATTGAAGGCGGTGACATCGCCTTCCGCCTCATTGATACGTTTAAAACGGTAACCTTCAGCGGCGCGAATATTCTGATCGGCTTCGCCGCGCGCGCGCGGCACGGCCTTGTTATACTCGCCGTTAGCCAGATTGATGGCGTTTTCCCGGTCTTGCTGGGCCCGGTTGACTTCATTAAACGAAGGCTGCACCGGTTCCGGCGGATTGACACCTTTCAACTGTACCTGGTTGATAGTCACCCCAAGCCGATAACGTTCCGACAGTTCACGAACCCGCAGCAGGACGGTCTCTTCGATCTCCTGACGGCCTATAGTGATGATTTCATCGACGGTTCTGTCGCCGACCACTTCACGCATCGCGGCTTCCGATAAATCTCTTAAGGTTTGTCCTGGATTGCGGACATCGAATAAATACTTTTCAGGATCGGTAATCCGGTATTGAACTATCCATTCGACCAGCGCCGAATTTAAATCGCCGGTGACCATGGATTTCTCCAGGGCCGGTTCCGGCTCTTCGCTGACCTGATCCGGATTGGTATAACCGGGCGTCGCAAAGCCGAATTCCAGTTTCTGTTGCCGTTGTGTCGGTACAGGAGTCACGCTATCGATTCCGAACGGCAATTTGGCGTGTAAGCCGGAGGGGACTTTATCGATGTACTTGCCGAATCGCAGTACGATGCCTTCCGACTCGGCAGGTATGGTATAAAACGTCATCGTTGCGGCGACCAAAACCAAGATGATCAGCAAGATCGTCAATGGCGAAACAGGCAGCGAATTTGGGATGCTCTCCAAAAAAGGGTTGTGTTCATTTTCGTTCATGCGCAATCTCCAATGTGAAACGGATAGTCCCGTAGGATGTGCTGAGCGATAGCGAAGCGCATCTTTCGCGAAAGATGCGCCTCCTAACGTCGGCAGCATCCTATAAGTATTTCTGATCTGTGCTGAATAGTTACTATTTTTCAAGATTATAGGGAATTCCCTGTTGATAAACCGAGATAAAATCGGCGACCTGCTCAAGATCGTTTAGTACGGCAATAGCATGATTCGCTGACCGGTCATCAACCGGATAAACGGACGGCACATATAAACAAGGCGCACCGGCTGCGATGGCTGCGGCGACACCTACCGGCGAATCTTCCAACACCAGACACTCATCCATACCCTTGCCAAGTACTGTAGCAGATTTTATAAAAATATCGGCAGCTGGTTTACCCTGAGCGACATCATCCCTAGCGACGATAGCCGGAAATACCCGCCCTAGCCCAGCCAAGTCAAGACAGTGCAAAGCCTCGCTACGCCGGCTGTTGGTAGCGAGACAGAATGGCAATCCGAATGCCTCAATAAGCTTCAGAAGGCTAAAAAAACCCTTTTTGATTGGAATACCCTGTTGCCTGACCTGTAAGTGCCAATATTCGCTGCTCAACCGATTAAAACGATTAATGTCGAATTCATGACCGCAGTGCTTTTGCAATTGTTGCTGAACAGTTTCGCCGTGCAGACCGGATAGCGAGCCAAGAAACTCTAAGCCGAGAGGAAAGCCCATGGCTTCCGCAGCCTGCTGCCAAGCCGTTACATAGCCGGTTTCACTATCCAGCACTAGGCCGTCCATATCGAAAATGACGGCCTTTATTCGAGAATGGGTCACCGCACAACCTTAATATATTCTCCGGCCGCTTCACGGTTTGAACCGACCACGATGCGTTTAACACCCTGCTCGTCAGCTTCCATCTGCCCTGCAACCAGAATCCGTTCCCCGGTTTGGGCCTGGCCTGTGTAAGTGGCGGTAAAACTGACTACGCTGGCGATGTCGGCATGATCGGTGATAAATTCGGCCGGATAATCGAAACCGTAACGATCATCCACGACCTTGGTTTCAATCCAAACCGGGCCGAGTTTTTTATAGCGTTTGCCTAAGGGTTCGCGGGGCGCGGCGACCAGGGACAAATCGAATTTGCGCTGATTGATCATGCCCTTGTTATATTTGCGCTGTTCATGCCAGATATATTCGTCCAACGTCAGTTCGCAAGACCGGCGCCGGTATGCCGACAGCCAGTCTTCATTATTAAGAAGCCGGCATTTGTTACGGGCAATCAGGTGTTGTACGCGATGCCGAAGTGAATGAAACAAATCACGGTCATAACAGACCAGATCGATGTCGGAGGCATGATTGTGAAGCCCAAGCAATAAAGATCCCGTGATGCCGATATGCTCAAGCCCGACGCCGTCGTCCTGCAACAAACCGCAGAGTTGCTTGAGGTCGTCCAGCACGGCGTCGCCTTCAGCGCTATCCAGTAATTGCCGAATCGTCCGTCCGGGCGAGTAATGCCTAACGACGGCATGCTCTTCGACCGCATGTAATTTGGCGTCTAGTGCTTTGGAATGAAACAAATAATGGGGATGATTTGCTTTTAAATAGCGGTTGGCTTCATCCGATACCACTTTCCGCCAATGTCCACGCAAACAAATATAACGAAGAAAACAACGAATTCTGCCTTCCTCGCTACCCTCTGCAACCACGGCAAAAATCAAGCCTTGGCCGGTTTCAATAAAATCCTTGGCGTGATACACGGTTAGAAAAATAATAGTAGTGGGTTAAACTGGAAATTTCTCGTAAATTTGGGTACCCCGTCTAGCAACAACATGCTAATCAGCATCCGGATAGCCCTCATAAGCTCCCCAGCAATCTGTCTCTTGACGTTTACCGAACACAAAAAAAAGTACAGTGCTGATTACATGTTTAATAGCATACCATAACAGCGCTACCCGGTTTTATTACCAACATAAGTGTTCGATATCCAGGATCTTGTCCGGTTCACGCCGAACAGAGCGCCCATTTTTCCAGTCGAACCTAATAAAGTTTGGTGTTTCAACGGTCAAGTTGCAGCCAACCAGCTGCGTTGATCAAGTTTTCTGCCGGGTTTCGTGTTACTCAACCCAGCCTGTCCCTGTTAAAAGGCGGTTGGCTGCATCCGATACCACTTTTATAGCGAATTTTTCCTTCCTCGCGACCCTCTGCAACCACGGCAAAAATTAGGCCTTGACCGGTTTCAATAAAATCCTTAGCGTGATACACCGTTTGAAAATAATTGTGGAAAAGCGAAAAATTAAACCGGCGTGGCAAAATTACGATTCAGCGAATTAAATGAAGCGCTTGCAAGCCTGAGTCGTTACCTCCATCCTCTGAATGCATTGCATTGCGACATTAAATCGATGCGCTACAGAGAAATCAATTGAAAAAATCGGGACAATCTCCTATTCTCCCGCATTGGTTAATATTGCACCTAAGTTTATTATCCTTGCTTTCTTATCCCTCAATAATAATAGGAGATAGCATGAAAATCGGCATTCCCAAGGAACTGCACGACGGCGAGAAACGTGTCGCCACCACGCCCGATGCGGCAGAAAAAATCATAAAACTCGGCTTTGAGGTTTGCGTCGAAACCGGCGCCGGACTAGCTTCGAATATTTCCGACGAAGCCTATCAGGAAGCAGGGGCTACCATCGTAGACTCTGCAAAGACGCTATGGCAAGAAGCGGATATTGTTATGAAAGTCCGCGCTCCGGAACGTCATCCGGAATTCAGCATCGACGAAGTCGAATTGATAAAACCCGGCCAGCACTTGATCAGTTTTATCTGGCCGGCGCAAAACGACAGCCTGATGCAACAACTGGCGGCCAAAAATACCACAGTTCTGGCGATGGATAGCGTACCGCGCATGTCGCGAGCCCAGAAAATGGATGCCCTTAGTTCCATGGCGAATATCGCCGGTTATCGGGCCGTTATAGAAGCCGCTCAACATTTCGGCCGGTTTTTCACCGGTCAAATCACTGCTGCCGGTAAAATTCCGCCCGCCAAAGTGCTGGTCATCGGTGCCGGTGTCGCCGGGCTTGCCGCGATAGGCGCGGCGAAAAGCATGGGCGCCATTGTCCGGGCCTTCGATACCCGCCCGGAAGTCAAGGAACAAATCGAAAGCATGGATGCGGAATTTCTGATGCTGGACTTTAAAGAAGACGGTTCGGGTACCGGCGGTTACGCAAAAACCATGTCCAAGGAGTTTATCGAAGCAGAAATGGCCTTGTTTGCCCGTCAGGCCATGGAAGTCGATATCATTATCACCACTGCTCTAATCCCCGGCAAGCCTGCCCCGGAACTAATTACCGCCGGCATGGTGAAATCGATGAAACCGGGCGGAGTGATCGTTAACCTGGCCGCCGAACAGGGCGGAAACTGCGCGCTGACCGAAAAAAACCAAGTGGTGGTTAAACACGACGTGACCATCATCGGCTACACCAATTTGCCCAGCAGGCTGGCTAATCAGTCCAGCCAGCTCTATGCCACTAATCTGCGGCACTTGCTGACGGAATTATGCCCGAACAAGGACGGCAATGTTATTGTTAATATGGATGACGAAGTAATACGAGGCGCAACGGTCATCAAAGAAGGCAGCATCACTTGGCCGCCGCCGCCGCCAAAACTGTCTGCCGCGCCAAAACCGTTAAACGAAGCGCCTGCCGTTAACGGTTCCAAGGAAAGCAAACAATCCGCTATTTCGCAATGGTTGCCTATCCTGGTGGCAGGCGCGGCTTTATTCGGCATGGGCGCGGTAGCGCCGGAATCGTTTTTATCGCATTTCACCGTGTTTGTGCTGGCTTGCTTCGTCGGTTATCAGGTTATCTGGAATGTTTCGCCTTCGCTGCATACGCCTTTAATGAGCGTGACCAACGCCATCAGCGGCATTATCGTCATCGGTGCATTGGTACAGGTTTCCGCTCCTGGAATGATGATCGAAATCTTATCCGGGCTGGCCATTCTAATAGCCTCCATCAATATTGCCGGCGGCTTTTTAGTGACTCGCCGCATGCTCGAAATGTTCAGGAAATAGGGAGAAACATATGTCACACGGTCTAGTCACAATGTCTTACATTGCTGCCTCCATTTTTTTCATTCTGAGCTTAAGCGGCCTCAGCCGGCAGGACACTTCCCGGCGCGGTAACTATTTCGGCATGGCGGGCATGGCTATCGCCATTATCGCCACCATTTTCAGTGAAAGCGTGCAAGGCTATGCCATTTTGATCGTCGCATTGCTAATCGGCGGCACCATCGGCGCTAAAGCGGCGGCCAAAGTGGAAATGACGCAAATGCCGGAATTGGTTGCGTTAATGCACAGTCTGGTCGGTATGGCGGCGGTACTGGTCGGTTATGCCAATTTCGTGGAAGAAGCTTCGCCATTGCTAGGGGCTGAAAAAACCATCCACGAAATCGAAATTTTTATCGGTATCTTTATAGGTGCGGTCACTTTCTCAGGCTCGGTCATCGCGTTCGGTAAATTATGCGGAAAAATCAGTGGCAAACCTGTGCTTTTGCCTGGTCGCCATTGGTTGAATCTCGGCATGCTTATTCTGACCATTACACTCGGCGGCGGTTTTTTGTCCGGAGCCGAAACCGGCGGCGGCACTATTCCGCTATTGCTGATGAGCTTGATTGCGCTGGTGTTTGGCGTACATATGGTCATGGCGATAGGCGGCGCCGACATGCCGGTGGTGGTCTCCATGCTCAATAGCTATTCTGGATGGGCGGCTGCAGCCACCGGCTTCATGCTCAACAACGATTTGCTGATTGTCACCGGCGCGCTGGTGGGCAGTAGCGGCGCTATCCTGAGCTACATTATGTGCAGGGCCATGAACCGCCACTTCTTGAGCGTGATTGCCGGCGGTTTCGGTAGCGGCGGCGGTGAAGCGGCGGAAGTAGTCGGCGAAGTCTATCCGATTGAGGTGGAAGAAGCCGCGCAGCTACTCCGCGATTCAAAAAACATCGTCATCATCCCCGGTTATGGCATGGCGGTTGCCCAAGCCCAGCATACCGTGAATGAAATCACCAAACTGCTGACCAGTCAGAGCAAAAAAGTCCGGTTTGGCATCCATCCGGTCGCCGGTCGCATGCCCGGACACATGAACGTTCTGCTGGCGGAAGCCAAAGTGCCGTATGACATCGTTTTCGAAATGGATGAAATCAACGAAGACTTTCCGAATGTCGATGTCACCATCGTCATCGGTGCCAACGATATCGTCAATCCCTCCGCCCTGGATGATCCCAATAGCCCGATAGCCGGCATGCCGGTGCTGGAATGCTGGAAAGGCGCCAACACCATTGTGCTTAAACGCAGCATGGCGTCCGGTTATGCCGGGGTCGGCAATCCGTTGTTCGTGCATGAAAACACACGGATGCTGTTTGGCGATGCCAACGACAGATTACAGGCATTGTTGAAGGCTTTACAAGCTTAACAAACCAACTGCGTAGGATGGGTAGAGGCGATAGCCGAAACCCATCAATCAAGGCGCCGTGATTCACCAACATTATGGCGCACTTGAAATTTGGTTAGATAGATTAGGTTGTCATGATGGGTTTCGGCTATCGCCTGTACCAATCCTACGGCCCTTTATTCATAATAAATATTATATATTTCTAAGCGATTCAAGACGACTTTTAAGTAATTCGTGTTTCTTTGGAGAGAGGCAGTACATCACTAAAAAATTAGGGCATTCTTCATTACCACCATGGTATTCTTTCCATGCGCGATTAATGCGAAATCGCCCCAAAGGACCAAGATAACGTTTGTATTCATAGAATGCTTTACGGTGTTTAAAATATACACCATCAATTTTATAACCGTTATCAGCCTTAGCGCCTAGCAAGGCGGCATGCAGAGAATGTCCTTTAAACCTATTGGCGATTTCTGGATCAATTGCAGTTCTAAAAGTAGCAGCGGCATTTCTTTGCCAAATGTAAATTGTAGTTCCTGCTGTAAAAATTGCAGCCAATATGGTAAACGGCTACGTTGGTAAGTGCTTTACGCAAGAAATAAAATGTTCCACGTCATTTACCTTATAGTTTCAACTTAAAAATAAAATTGACCCAATTGAAAGCTAGTAGCTGTTAGTATCCATTGTCAATGACAATGGATACTGTACTCCGTTTATCTAGAAAATTCTAAACAGACTCAAGGCTCTACGTTGATTAGTATTGCGTCTGGATACATAGAACGGAGCTTAAAAAATAGCATCCTCTCTAGTCTCAGCATGAATTCCGCTTATTTTTACATCAGGATCTCTGATGCTAAGGTTTGCCTCTGGCTCTGCCCATGTTAGTTCGTACTTAATGACTTGTGCGTTCATATCGATTCCCATCGGTATACAAAAAAACGTATCTTACTGAGTTATTTACTTGTTGTAAAATCCTATATAATCAATAAGATAAGTATAATATGCTGCAATTTTCAGCAATATGATAAACAGAAGCGCTTATGGTGGATTTATAAATATTTCTGCGTTGTGCAACAGATTTAGGTTTTGCTGCACAACAAAATATTAACGATTCCTGTCAAAAACTATGCCAGTTTTTTGAGGAAAATGCAGGTGAAACATCGTATGCTATTGAATTTTATATTTTTGTGCAATTGCTACATAATAGCGGTTAAAAGCCGCAACAACAAAAAATGCATGAACCTTACACAGAGTATCCTAATGTCATTAGCAACTAACCAAAATGATCATCTGCTAACCGAGGAAGAATACCTACGTTCAGAGAATTCGTCTCCAGTCAAACGCGAATTTATCGATTCTCACGTTTATGCCATAGCTGGAGCCACTCATAACCATAATTTTATTTCAGGAAATATTTACCGAAAGTTTGGTAATCACCTAGAGGGTTCGCGCTGTGCGCCGTTCATGTCAGATACGAAGGTACGCATTGGTAAGGACTATGTTTACCCGGATGTTTTGGTGGATTGCAGCACCATCGCCGGTGATGATGAATTTTTCGACCACACCGCTGATTATTGTCGAAGTGTTGTCTAAATCGACCCGAAAAACCGATTTGACTGTAAAACTTCTGCGCTACATCAACATGGAGTCTTTACAGGAATATGTATTGATTGAACAGGACATCGTGTCTGTCCAGGTTCTTCGCCGAACTAAGAATTGGCTATCGGAATATTATTTTCTGGGCGACGCTGTTACGTTTGAATCGATTGGCTTAACGTTAACGGTTGCAGAAATTTATGACCGCGTGGACAACGCCGATATGCGCGAATTCAGACAACAAAATAAGCCATTATTGGATTAGCTATTTCTGACCTTTAGGCTTCTGAATAATGATAAAAGCAAAGTTTAGTTTGATAATATAAAGATTATCATGATGGGTTTCGCTGACGCGCTTTGACAAGTCAGCTATTGCCTCTACCCATCCTGTTGTCAAAAACCCTGCCAGATTGCCAGCACTAAATTTAGTTGCGGTTCAATCTGCCGGCGGGCTTCGAACCGCTCATAACCGCTAGCCAGCAATTCATCGTATGGCGTCTCGGCATGGCGGAGATGGGCTATGACCGCCAACCGAATTGCCGCGTCGTCCAAGGCCTTCGCTGCGGCGCTACGCCCTACCCGGCCTGAATATTTTAAGCAAGCATGTTCGGCAATAGTCTTTTCCAAACCCGAAGGACTATTTGGAAACAATTCCCGGATGCGGCGGGCAAAATCGTCTACATAGTGTTTGTCGAGTTCTTCGCGCCGTTCCGCTGCCCTAAGACGCCGGCATTCGCGCGCTTCTTCGTCGGCCAGACATGCCGTTTCGGCAGCCGCCAAAGCGGCTTCTTCTACCAGTATACCCTGGCGCTCATAACGCTTGCGAGCTCTACTCCATTTAAGGACAATGACAAAAAGCGCGGAATGTTTACGCGCCCTTCCGGTTAACGCGCCATCCCCGGAAGGAATACCAGATGATCGAGATCGGCACAGGATAAACAGATTGCACCCTTCTCGCCGGCAAGCAGTATCCAGGCACCGCTACCAAGTTCTTCATGGCATTCATTACAGGTAGATTCGCGACTGGAAATGAATATTTTCAAATCTTCATTTTTCTGCATAGTCTTCACTTAAGTGATAATACCTGAAACTTTCCATTCAGCTTCTTTCTTACTCAACGATTGCTTTTGATACATGACCCGCGCCATCCACTTACATGAATGCCCGGCTCCCTACAAACGGATTACTGCGCATTTCTTCGCCAAAAGTTGACATAGGGCCGTGGCCGGGTATGAAGGCGACATCGCCGCCCAAAGGCCATAGTTTTAGCTTGATAGAGTTCATCAGGTCCTGAAAATTCCCTTTCGGTAAATCGGTGCGACCTATAGAGCCTTTGAATAAGACATCGCCGACGATTGCCAAGCGCATGCTTTCGCTGAAAAATACCACATGACCGGGGGTGTGGCCCGGGCAGTGGATCACTTGCAAAACCGCCTTGCCTACCTCGACCTTATCGCCGTCGTTTAGCCAACGCGTCGGCGTGAAAGCCGCCGAATGCGGAAAACCGACAGACCGGCATTGTTCAGGCAAGGCTTTAATCCAAAAATCATCGGCAATTTGCGGACCGATAATTGGCAACGATAACCGCGCAGCCAACTCCGCGACACCGCCGATATGGTCCATGTGTCCGTGGGTGACCAATATCGATTCCAGCTCAACATTTTGGCGTTTAACTTCGGCCAGCAACAACTTGAGATCGCCGCCGGGATCAACCAATGCCGCTTTATCGGTTTGCCTGCAAACCAGCAGCGTACAATTTTGTTGATATGAAGTGACGGGGATAATAGTATATCGCATGGCAATTTTTGGTTTCTAAAGGGTTAGCGCCGATGCTGATCGGCGCAAATCCAGTCTATTAAATGTTTAGCAACAAATGTGCCGGTGCTTCCAAGGATTCCTTGATAATGCCTAAAAACTGCACAGCCTCCTTACCGTCCACCAATCTGTGGTCATAGGACAGAGCCAGATACATAATGGGGCGTATAACTATTTCCTTATTTTCCACCACCGGTCTGTCCTTAATAGCGTGCATACCCAGGATAGCGCATTGCGGCGGATTGAGGATAGGCGTGGACAACATGGAACCGAAAATGCCGCCGTTTGTGATGGTGAAAGTGCCGCCGCTGAGATCCTCGACACTGATTGAACCGTTTCGGGCTTTATTCCCGAAATCGTATATGCCTTTTTCGATGCCGGCGAAATCCAGTTGATCGGCATCGCGCAAGATAGGCACAATCAGTCCGCGTGGTGTCGTCACGGCAATACCGATATCGTAATAACCATGATAAATAATGTCGTTACCGTCAATTGAGGCGTTAATAGCCGGGAAACGTTTCAATGCTTCGATTGAGGCTTTGACGAAAAACGACATAAAACCGAGTTTTATGGCATGTTTTTCCTCAAAACGGTCTTTGTACTGGTTACGCAAATCAATGACTGATTTAAGGTTCACCTCGTTAAACGTGGTGAGCATGGCTGCATTTTGTTGCGCTTGCAACAGGCGTTCGGCGACCTTGGCGCGCAAACGGGTCATCGGAACGCGTTGTTCGGGACGCAGGCTGGCGGCTGAAAGCGGCGTAGCAGACGGCGCTTCCTGGCTTTTAGGGGTGGCCTCGGGAGGACTTTGCTGCTGCTCGCTCAAGAAGTCGATGACATCGGGCTTCAAAATCCGGCCATGCTTGCCTGAACCGCTGATGGCGTTGGGATCGACAGCTTTCTCTGCCACCAACCTGCGCACTGCCGGACTCAGTATCGGTTCTTCTTTTTGAGCCGGCTTGACGGTTTGTTTGTCGGCCTGAACATCCAACTTTGCCAATAATTGCCCGCCGAGCACGGTTTCGCCATTTTGTATATAGATTTCCGTCAAAACGCCTGAATTCGGCGCAGGTACTTCCAGTATGACTTTATCGGTTTCAAGATCGGCCAGATTTTCGCCTTCATGGACCTGATCGCCGATTTTTTTATGCCAGACAACCAAAGTGGCGTCGGGGACGGATTCGGGGAGGCTGGGAACCAGAATTTCAAGACTCATGTTTACTTCCTTCGTTGTTGCCGTACAGAGCAGTCTGGACTACGGCCTTTTGTTCGCTGAGATGGGTTTTATAGCTGCCGACTGCCGGTGCGGCCGAGGCCACACGCCCCGCGTAGCTAATAGGGATATCCGCGTCGATATGATTAAAAAGATGATGTTTACTCTGATACCAGACGCCCTGATTTTGCGGCTCTTCCTGACACCAGACGATATGCTCGACATTTGGATATTTTTCGATTTCCGTTTTGAACTGTTGAACCGGAAAAGGATATAACTGTTCGATACGCAGAATGGCTACACTAGACAGCATATCCTGTCGGCGCGTTTCCAATAAATCGTAATAAATTTTACCGGCACAGAGCACTAGCCGAGTAACATGAAAAGGGTCGATGTCATCCTGTTCGCCTATGACCGTTAAAAATTCGCTGTCAGTCAGATCGTTTAACTTCGACACTGCCAGTTTATGTCTGAGCAGACTTTTCGGACTCATGACGATCAAGGGTTTTCGAAATTCCCGGATCAACTGCCGGCGTAACAGGTGAAAAATTTGAGCCGGTGTCGTCGGTGTACAAACCTGCATGTTTTGATCGGCGCATAACTGTAAAAATCGTTCGATGCGAGCAGATGAATGCTCCGGTCCCTGACCTTCAAAACCATGGGGTAACAGCATGACCAGACCGCTAAGCTTACCCCATTTGCTTTCGCCCGAGCTGATGAACTGATCGATGACCACTTGCGCACCGTTGGCAAAATCGCCGAATTGCGCTTCCCATATCACCAACTTGTCGGGTATGGTCGAAACTGTAGCCATATTCGAACCCGAGCACCCCCGCTTCGGATAATAAGGAATTGAAAATTTGCGGACGTCCCTGCTCTGCACTGAGCGACTTAAGCGGGATATAATTTTCGCCATTGACCTGATTGAGCAGAATGGCATGACGATGCGAAAAAGTGCCTCGACCGACATCCTGTCCGGTCAGACGAATATCGTAGCCCTCCATCAATAAAGTGGCATAGGCCATGTTTTCGGCGAATCCCCAATCGAGCGCCACTTCGCCGCTCGCCATTTTGTTGCGTTCTTCCATAACTTTTGCAACTCTCGGGTGGAGTTGAAAACCTTCCGGCAAAGCCTGTAGGCGCTGGTTACAAAGTTGAATACGCTCCAAAGGCACAGTAGTACAGGCCTGTATGTCCCATTGTTTGTTTTGATACTTTTCCCAGCGCGAAGAATAGGAGTAGATTTTGTTTTCGATGATAGGCCGGGAAACCGTCTGGCCTTCGTTGAGGAGGTGAGAATATTCCTGCTCCATCGTTAAAACATCTTCTTCACTCAGGACAGCCTGACCGACCAGTTTCCGGGCATAAATTTGCCGGGTGGTCAGAATACTGTTGATGGTTTTATACATCATCGGTTGCGTAGCAGCCGGTTCATCGGCTTCGTTATGCCCGAGACGACGGTAGCAAATTAAATCGATAACGACATCCTTGTGAAATCTCATCCGGTAATCCAGCGCTATTTGCGTAACAAAAGCGACGGCTTCCGGATCATCGCCGTTAACATGAAAAACCGGCGCCTGAATCATATTCGCAACATCGGTGCAGTAGAGAGTGGAACGAGAATCGAATGGATTACTGGTGGTAAAGCCAATTTGGTTGTTGATGACAATGTGTACTGTGCCGCCAGTGTTAAAAGCTCTGGTTTCCGACATATTCAAGGTTTCCATCACAATACCCTGTCCGGCGAATGCGGCATCGCCATGTATCAACACCGGCACGATGACGTCGATTCCGCCGATTCCATGCCTATCTTGACGAGCTTTCACAGAACCTTCCACCACCGGATTGATAATCTCCAGATGCGAGGGGTTAAATGCCAAGGTTAAATGTATCGGTCCTCCGGGCGTGGCGATATTGGATGAAAAACCCATGTGATATTTAACATCGCCGGTAATTGCACCCGGCATGGAGGTATGAGTACCTTCAAATTCTCCGAATAAAACGGCCGGTTTTTTTCCGAGTATATTGACCAATACATTAAGACGGCCTCGATGGGCCATACCGATAACAATTTCCCTGACTTTGCTTTCACCTGCCCTTTGAATTAATTCATCGAGAATCAGAATCAGCGATTCGCTGCCTTCCAGCGAAAATCGTTTTTGACCGACATATTTACGGTGCAGAAATCGCTCAAGACCTTCGGCTGCCGTTAGAAGTTTTAATAACCAAAGTCTTTTTTCAGGATGACTGGCCAAATCCGGTTTGGCACCCTCCAGTTTATCCTTTATCCAGCATTTTGAATCGGCATCGACGATATGCATGTATTCACTACCGATACTGCCGCAGTATATTTCATTCAGGGTTTGAATAATTGCCCGTAACGGTAAGCGGTCTATGCCGCATAAACCGCCGGTATCGAACAAAGTACTCATATCGGCTTCGGTTAGGCCGTAATATGACGGCTCCAGATCTTCCGGCACTGTGCAAATTCTGCCCAGAGGGTTATTGGAAGCTATCTGATGGCCTTTTACCCGATAATGATTGATCAGTCGGGCAACCGCCGATTGTTTTTTTACGCTTTGTTCGGTAAAACCTTGCATTCTGGCCAGACGGCCGGGTTCGGCTATCGCCAGCTTTTCAAAACGGTCTACGATAACGCTATGAGGTGTGTCCTCGGTTGGAACCGCAGTGGAGATCGAACCGTTGCCGCCAACAGTCTACATCGGATTCCGGATTGCCAAGATATTGTTCGTAGAGATATTCGATGTAACTGGCATTACCGCCATATAATGCAGAGGATTCTTTAAAAAGTTCGAGCAGGGTACTCATGCGAATATCCGGATTTTTGACAAATCAAGTGTCTTATACTAGTGCTAAAATGATATTTTACCAAATATAAATGCTGTAAACACAAGCCTTGTCGACCATCTAGAGGTTTTTCAAGTCAGTCATAATCGGGGAAACAGAATGGCCGAGAGTAAAGTAGTTATTAAGATTAATTACGATAGAGACAAACACACCAAAACCGTAGCAGATACAAAGATGGTGACTGTTTGGCATTTTCGGCGCATATTGGCAGCACTGTCAATTCTGGTGATACTTATTTTTTTACTTATTTATTGGCTAAGCAGTAAAAATGTTCAAAATACCGGCGGCCCTGAGCAAACCTTACCAGCCGAATCGGTGCAGAGACCGGATGAAGATCAAACCTCATTAAGGAATTCGGAGCCTGATAATAGCCAGAAAAGCTTAATACCGGCCCGTAAAGACTTAAAACCTGACGCAACGCATGCCGGGTTGGCAGAAAGTAATGTAAAACCAACACCTGCAATTATCTTTGATAAAAAAGTTATCCGGCATCTTTGAATACCGCGATTAAAGATAATGAGCCGTATGAGCCAGTTAAGGGGCCTATCAAGCTATCTGAAAATCAAACCATACAGCTTTTTTATTTCAATCAGCTAAAAAATATAAATGATAAGGTTTTATATCATTATTGGTCAAAAAACGGCAAAACTGTTTATAAAAAACAACTCGATCTGAAAGACCGCAGGGCTAAAGTCCTATCAAGTAAATCCTTGTCGTATAAAGATAACCCCGGTGAAGTTCAAGCTCTACAAAAACGATGACACGGAATTCCGCGGCCTCAACCCTCCCCCTCTCGAACCGGGCAAGCAGATGGAAATGACCGCGACGGTTTAGCGGCCTAGAAGTTCAGGGCCTTGATGTCCCCGATTTTCACCTCGAACCGGTCGTTGAAGGGCGTCACCCGCTTGAAGTCGGCGTAGCTGGCCTCGCGGCCTATGCCGATGGGAATAAGGCCCATGATGCGGAGGTTGCCGCTGCCCTTCCACCAGACGAGCGCTGGAGTTGTGTTGTCCTGCACGACGTCCAGGCGCCCTTCCAGGTCGCCCGATACCACCTTGACCACGCCAGCGAAGCGGAACGGCTCCTTCGGCCTCAGGGAAAACGAGGTGAGGGCCCCGAGGCGCTTGTCGACGCTCATGAACACCTGGAGCTTGTCCGCGGGGAACCTGTCGCTCGCCCCCTTTAGGATCGGGACAAGAAACATGGCCGAGCCGGGAGTCTCCGAGGCGGGGACCGCATGGTCCAGGTCGAGGACGTCCCCGAGCGTTTTTTCACCATGGTGCTTCATCGCTTTCCCCTTCTGGTAATGCCAGATGCGCATTTCCAGGTCGGAAGGGGCATGCCCCGAGTACTTGATCAGCTGCCATTCCTGCCCTACCGGCTTCGAAGGATCGTATCGCTCGACCAGCGGCCCGCCCTCAGGCTTGCCGGACTTGTCGAACTTCAAGGTTGTCTGGGTGAAGGCCCAATGGTCCTCGTCGGCGATGAGCTTCTGGATCGCCTGGCTGAGCAGGGCAGGAGTGGCCGCGCGCAGCGGAAGGGCAGTGAGCAGTATGGCTATTAGCGGCGTGAAACGCATGTAAAACCCGCTAGACTAACAAGAATCGCGGCGGGCAAGACACGATTAATGCGGAAGTGAGTCAGTTTGTCCGGCCTGCAGCCTTGAAGGGCCTTGCGCAGCTCACGCGCA
>CAVXZR010000071.1:0-5859 GCA_963765965.1 uncultured Pseudomonadota bacterium | reverse complement strand
AAATGAATTAGATAATACCGTGTTCAGCTATCGGCACTATCCAGTAATGAAGGCCGGAACCGGAAAAATCGGTTTTCAATTTAGTTAGCAAACAGCCGATAGTGTTTTTATCAACATAAATTTGGAAACAAATTTTTCGTTTTCGACCGATGACTTGCTCAGCCAATGACAGATTTTGATTATCCCGATTATGAGCACTGATAGGAAAACTGGAGAAGCCTTGCGACATTTCAAGAGATAGCAAGAAATCCGCCACGGACTCTTCCAGTTTTGGCGGCACGTTGATGGTAATCAGATAGTCGTCATGTTTCATGGTATTGCCGGTTTGATTGACTGAATAATTTATATAAGATAGGCAATAGAATAAGCGTTAAAAGAGTTGAAGACAGCAAACCGCCTGTCACCACAATTGCCAAAGGGCGCTGGATTTCAGAACCGGGGCCGGATGCAAATAATAATGGTATCAAACCAAAAGCAGCGATACTGGCTGTCATCAGTACAGGCCGCAACCGCCGGCCGGAACCGACAACAACAACTCGGGATAAGTCCATGCCGCTTTCCCGCAACTGGTTAAAATAACTGACCATAACGACGCCATTAAGAACTGCAATCCCCAGCAGAGCGATAAAGCCCACTGAAGCCGGTACCGACAGGTATTCACCGGACAAGCCTAAAGCAAAAACACCGCCTATCATTGCTAGCGGGATATTGGAAAGAACCAGAACCGCCTGCCTGACAGAACCGAAGGTTGAGAAAAGAAGTAGGAAGATCAGGCCTAATGATATAGGAATGACCAGCGATAAACGGGCTGCTGCGCGTTGCTGGTTTTCGAACTGACCGCCGAACTCCAGGTGATAACCGGTGGGTAATTCGATTTTTTCGGCAACCGCTTTTCGTGCCTCATCGACAAAACCGACAAGGTCGCGGCCTAAGACATTGCTGCGGACCACTACAAAACGTTGACCTTTTTCTCGATTGACTGATACCACGCCTTCTATTTGGTTTATTGTTGCCACGGCGGTTATGGGAACATGTCCGCCGTTGGGCAACGCGATTTGCAAATTGTCGAAATTCGCGGTGTTGCTATTGCCGCGCAAAAGCAATGGGGTACGTTTGACGCCTTCTTGAACGATGCCAATTTGCAGTCCCTCAATTTGTGCTCTCAGTAAAGTTTCGATACTGTTGCTATCAAGTCCGAAGCGACCGGCCGCTTGCCGGTCAATATTTAACTGCAAAAATTGCATGCCTTCGTTTTTACGCATAAACACATCGCTAGAGCCGTGGATAGCTTTCAGTACCGTCTCTATTTCTTCTGCTTTTTTATTCAATATATCAAGATCATGACCGAACAGTTTAATGGCCACATCGCCTCGGGTACCGGTCAACATTTCCGAAACCCGCATTTCAATCGGCTGCGTAAAACCATGAGCAATACCGGGCGTATTGCTCATGGTTTTACGAATTTCCTCAATCAATTCTTCCTTGCTGTTCATCCGCCACTGTTCTTTGGGTTTTAACACCAGAAAAGTATCGGTTTCGTTTAGCCCCATGGGGTCCAGGCCCAACTCGTCGGTTCCGGCTCTGGATACGACGGTTTCCACCTCGGGAATGTTTTCAAGAATGTTTTTCTGAACCTGAATGTCCAGATCGACTGAATCGCGTAAACTGATCGAAGGCAATTTTTCTAGCTGAACAATGATATCGCCTTCGTCCATGGTAGGCATAAATGTGCTGCCTAATTGACTAAATACCAGCATTGACAATACCAACAGAATGGCGGTCGAAGCAAAAACTTTCTTAGTATTTTCAAGACACCAGGTCAAAAACGGCATATAGAGCTTAAGTAATTGCCGGGGTAGCCAAGG
This sequence comes from uncultured Pseudomonadota bacterium, assembly GCA_963765965.1. Classification (GTDB taxonomy): domain Bacteria; phylum Pseudomonadota; class Gammaproteobacteria; order Methylococcales; family Methylomonadaceae; genus Methylomonas. Next base: position 3,994 of record CAVXZR010000071.1, on the reverse strand, counting down.
TTCTTGATGCGCAACCTGTTTTAGCAAAAAAGAAGCCAGTACAGGTATCATGGTTAACGATAAAAGCAATGAACCGCTTAAAGCAAAGACGATAGTCTTTGCCACCGGGCTGAATAATTTGCCTTCCAGCCCCTGTAGGCTTAGCAGCGGCAAAAAAACGATCACAATAATCAGGATGCCGGATGTTACCGGCGCAGCGACTTCGTGAGTTGCACGGTAAATTAAATGTAAGCGAGGTAATCGCTCGGTTTTTTGGCGATCGGCCAACAATGTGATGATGTTTTCGACGACTACAACTGCGCCGTCTACCAGCATGCCAATGGCAATAGCCAAACCGCCAAGGCTCATTAGATTGGCCGACATACCGAAAGCATGCATCAAAATAAAAGTAATCAGCGCCGCCATCGGCAATGCAAAAGCAACAGTAAGCGCTGCACGCAAGTCGCCTAAAAACAGGATCAACAAAACCACAACTAATCCGGTTGCTTCAAGAAGTGCTTTAATCACAGTTTGCACAGCATGTCCAACCAAAACACCTCTATTATAAAACACCTTGATGTTTATATCTTTCGGTAAGGCAGGTTGCAATTCTGCCAGTTTGAGTTCGATTTGTTCGATGGTTTGTCTTGCGTTGGCGCCGCGCAGGCTAAGAATTACTCCGGTAACGGCTTCTCCTTTACCATCTTTGCTAACCGCGCCGTAACGGGTTAAGGAACCAATTCTGACTTCGGCGATGTCTTCAATTTTGACTGGTAAACCATTATGCTGAGCAACGACAATTTGTTTAATATCCTGTTCGGTTTTGATACGGCCTTCCACCCTGACGATCAAGGTTTCTTCACCCTCGGTTAATCGCCCGGCACCGTCATTACGGTTATTGTTTTTCAAAGCCGTTAATAATTGCTCGGTATTGATATTGCGTGCCGACATGCGGATGTTATCCGGAATGACCTCAAAGCTTCGCACCTCTCCGCCCAGAGCGTTGACATCCGCAACGCCTTTGACCGTTCGCAAAGCCGGGTCGTATTACCCAATCCAGTAATTGACGGCGCTCCATTAGGTTTAGACTTCCACCTTCTATGGCGAACATAAACATTTCACCCAATGGTGTGGTCATGGGCGCCATGCCTCCAGTCACACCCGAAGGCAAATTACCCCATAGGTTATTTAGTTTTTCTGCCACTTGCTGGCGTGCCCAGTAAATATCGGTACCCTCTTCAAAATCCAGGGTGATGTCTGTGATGGCATATTTGGATAGAGATCGCAGCATGGTTTGATGAGGTATGCCAGGCAATTCCAACTCAATCGGCGCAGTGATTCGGGATTCGACTTCTTCAGGCGTCATACCGTCGGCTTTGACGATAATTTTTACCTGAGTTGGAGAAACCTCCGGAAATGCATCAATTGGAATCTGTTTAAAAGCGTAATATCCGCTACCGCTTAAAAGCAACATCAGCAGGATAATCAAGAGGCGTTGCGTCAAGGCAAAGCGGATCAAACTTACCATTATTCGCCTTCTCCAAGACCTAACCATTTTGCCTTTAAGACTACAGTGCCCTTTATAGCGATTTGTTCGTGACCGGACAATGGGGCATTGATTAACGACTCGGCATCCTGTTTGCCTATGACTTTAACTTCGGTGATGAAGAAACCGTCTGCATTGCGAACAAAAATATAATTATGTCCATTGTTTTGGGAAATAGCGGAATTGGGTACTTTAAAATCGTTTTGCTCGCTGAGTTGCAAAATTTGAACATTGACGTTTTGCCCTACTCTGAATAAGGTTTGCTTGCCATCAATGACGGCACGCGCCAACACCGTCTGATTGTCACGATTAACACTTTGCCCCATCAGGCGGATTTGAGCGGTCACAGCAGTATTTTCCACACGCACCAGATCGCCTATGCGAATTTTATTGACACTTTCCTGAGGAATGTTGATTTCCAGCCATAGCTCAGATAAATCAGCTATGCGATAAATCGGTGCCTGAATATCCAAACGCGCGCCCAGGGTAGCAGAACGATCGAGCACTACGCCGCTAATAGGCGAATGAATATTCAGCAAACTATTAAGCTTGTGGGTATCAGCCAGTTTGTTAATTTCGCCTGGCGACATGCCGGCCATCACCAGTAGTTGCCGGGCCGAATCGAATTGGGCTGATTTACTGTTGTGCATGGCCCTGGTTTCCTGCCAGCGGCGATCAGCAATCACACCTTCCTGCAGCAGTTTTTTATCACGCTTGTATTCCATTTCCGACAAATTCAGTTCACTACCCGCGGTTAAAAATTCACGTTGTAAGCCCACAAGGTCGGGGCTGTTGATTTTTGCCAAAACCTGACCCTTCTGAACACTGTCCCCTATATTGGCCTGTAGTTCAATAATTAGGCCCGGCTGGGTGCTACTAACCAGTAACTCGCGGTTGGCAGGAACAACTACTTTGGCTGGCGCATACAATAAGGGAATTTGATTGCTGGGGCTTAATGCGCCGACTTTAACATCAAGTTTATCGATTTGTTCACCGGTAATTCTGATCTGCATTTCCTGAGCAGCAGTTGACAACGTGATAATCAGCAGAAAGACGAACAGCATCATTTTCATGGTTAAACTCCAACCGCCTGATTATAAAAAGCAATATTGCGTTGTAATCTGACTTCCTGTTCTTTGGCGTTCCGGATCGCTTCCAGACTACGCGTCTGGATTTTCAGCAAATCCAACAAGTTGATTTCACCGGCGGCAAAACTGGTTTCAGTCATCGTTAAATGGGTTTCGGCAATTTGTTTAAGTTCATTACTGATGGCTAGTTCACTACGAGTGAGTTCCAGAGCATGCTCAGCTTCATGCAGGTTTTTTTCCAGTAGCCGCAGTAGATGCTCGCGTTGAGAAGCTACTTTATTTAACTCAAGGTGAGCTGCTGCAATTTCGGGCGCATCATAAGTACTGTGGCCGAAAGGGATCACGACACCAATGCCGGTAGTTTGTGAACTGCCGCTACCGAGGGGGTCGTGGGAAATGATGGCGCCGACGTTAATTTTCGGCTGATTGATGGTATCGGTACTTTTAGCCCACTCGATAGTGGCCTGTTTGCGGGCAATGATCGCGTTAATCGCTTCCAGCAACGGATGATTGTTCTCGATGGTTTTGATAGTGCTAAGCTGTTCCAGATAGTTGGCAGGAACATGAGTGGTACGCGTCAGGCTTGCATAGTTTTTACGGCTATGCATCATTTCCGCTTCTGCCTGGGCGTACAAGGTTCGATTTTGTAAATGTTCGCTCTCCGCCAACAATAGATCGGCACGGGCCAGATCGCCTAATTCGACCCGACGCCGGACTTTTTCAAGCAGTTTGGCCGAAATATCCAAGGTATATTTTGCTTGTTGTAAACGGATTTCCGCAAGCGACATGTCCCACAGAGCTTCTCTGACAAGGCGAGCTACTTCGAGTTTTAACGCCGCAGTTTGTTTTTGTGCAGAAGCGTGCGCTTCTTTGGCGATATTTTGTGCCGCCGATCGCTGTCCCCAGTCCCAGGGAGTAAATTCCAATTCCGCAGTTGCCTGGCTATAACCACGGTTATTGGTAATTTGATCGTTGCTATAATTAACAGCCAGTTGAGTCGAGCCGGCCAACCAACTGTCGCCACGTTCCTGTAGAGCCTCTGCTTCCTGGGTAAGAGCTTCGTTAATTAGACGATCGGGATATTTTTCCAAAGTCAGATCGACTAATTGCGATAAACTCATTGTAGGATCGATTTCAATTGGATCGAGATGTTCCAGGCTAAATTGTTCTGAAATGTCCGCTGCCCGGTTCATCTTCGGCATTGCGTTGACGCTACTATCTGCAATACACGGTGTAACCGTAAGTAAAAACACTGATAGTATGTATTTAATATGACGGCATCCAGTCATATTTAATTCCAAAACAATAATAAAATTCAAAATATCTGTTAAGGCTAGCAGACTCTGATTAATAGATGGCGAGCTATGCTTGTTATCGGCTG
>CAVXZR010000070.1:0-28786 GCA_963765965.1 uncultured Pseudomonadota bacterium | reverse complement strand
CCTTGCTTCGCGGATTTTGGGCATGGGCGATGTTCTGTCGCTAATTGAAGATATCGAGCAAAAAGTCGATAAGAAAAAAGCCGAGCAATTAGCAAAAAACTCAGAAAGGAAAAGGCTTCGATCTTGAGGATTTTAAGAGCAAATTGAGCAAATGCAAAACATGGGCGGCATCATCCGCCATGATGGATAAGTTGCCGGGTATGGGCGGCGTGCCCAAAGATTTAAATCACAAGGTTAACGATAAAGATTTGGCGCGGCAGATTGCGATCATTAATTCCATGACCAAGCAGGAACGCCGATTTCCGGATCTGATCAAAGGCAGCCGCAAGCAACGCATCGCCAATGGTTGCGGTCAGGATTTACAAGATGTCAACCGGATTTTGAAACAGCATAAAATGATGGAAAAAATGATGAAGAAGTTCAGCAAAGGCAATATGGCCAATATGATGCGCGGCTTAATAGTAATATTCGCGGCATGCGGCCTTGATTTTTGAATTTGTTCTTCACTTATATATAAAATCGCGTAGAATAGTTTAATTAAATTTTGATTCATGTGTTAAGGTATTCAAATGGTAAGCATTCGTTTGTCCAGAGGCGGCGCTAAAAATCGTCCTTTTTATCATGTTGTGGTTACAGACAGCAGAAGCAGTCGCGATGGTCGTTATATCGAACGTCTTGGTTTTTTTAATCCTTTGGCGCGTGGTGGCGAGCAAAGATTGGTTTTGGATAGTGAGCGGGTTCAGCATTGGAAATCCAATGGCGCACAGCCTAGCGACCGTGTCGCTAGATTGATTAAAGACGCCGGCAAAGTAGCAGGGTAAACACGTTGTCCAATAGTGATTTTCTGAACGCCGGGCAAATATCCGGCGTTTTTGGTGTAAAAGGCTGGGTAAAAGTATTTTCCTTCACCCAGCCGCGCGAGAATATCCTGCGCTACTCGCCATGGCTTTTACAAAAAAATAATCAAACCAAGGAAATCAAGGTACTTGGCGGGCAGCGTCAGGGAAGCACGGTGGTGGCCGAGCTTGAAGGTGTGACAGATCGTGATGCGGCATTGGCGTTGATGGGTTGGGGAATTTCGATCCGGAAGGAGCAACTGCCAGACCCAGCGCCGGCGAGTATTACTGGGCGGATTTGATCGGACTTGAAGTCGAAACCGAAGCGGTTAACACTCGGAAAAGTCGATCATCTGATGGAAACCGGCGCTAACGATGTGCTGGTGGTCATTGATGGTTAAAGAACGCTTAATTCCTTTTTTGCAACAGCAGACGGTATTAAAAATCGACTTTAACAGCGTCATGATTGTGGATTGGGATCCCGATTTTTAATGGCGTAATGCGCTTTGATGTCATCAGTCTTTTTCCGGAGATGGTGTTGTCTGCGGCTGTCTACGGGGTAACAGGCCGGCGATCGAACAAGGCATAGTCAGTCTGTCGGTTTGGAATCCTCGGGACTATACTCAGGACAGGCATCGTACTGTCGATGACCGGCCCTATGGCGGCGGTCCAGGATTGGTGATGAATTTCCAGCCTTTGCTGGATGCGGTAAATGCCGCCAAACAACCGGAAATTGCCGGCATGGCCGGCGTCATCTGCTTGAGGCCGCAAGGCAAGCGATTACTCAGCATTTATTGCAGGCAGCAACGAAATGGGACAGTTGATTTTGGTCGCCGGTCGCTACGAAGGCATAGACGAACGGTTTATCCGGACACGTCTGCGATGAAGAATGGTCCGGGGCGATTATGTGATTAGCGGCGGCGAGCTGGCAGCATTGATCGTCATCGACGCAGTTACGCGATTGCTCCGGGCGTTTTGGGCGATGAGGATTCGGCCAAGCAGGATTCACATGCCGATGGCTTGCTTGGATTGCCCGCATTACACCAGGCCGGAACAGAGTGATTTAGGCAATGTTCCTGAGGTGTTATTAGCCGGCATCATGCGAAATCAAACGTTGGCGGATGAAGCAGTCATTAGGCAGAACCTGGTTGAGGCGGCCGGACTTGCTGGAAAAAATAATTAAGCGCAGAGCAATTTGCTTTGCTGAGAGAATTTAAAACTGAAGTTGATACATTAGGGTGTGGTAATGAGTAAAATTATTGAAGAATTAGAAAATGCACAGTTGAAAAAGATGTGCCGGATTTCTCGCCTGGCGATACCGTGGTTGTGCAAGTTAGAGTCGTAGAAGGAACCCGGGAAAGATTACAGGCGTTTGAAGGTATCGTTATCGCTAAACGTAATCGTGGCTTGAATTCCGCATTTACCGTTAGAAAAATCTCTCACGGCGTTGGTGTAGAACGGGTTTTTCAAACCCACAGCCCTTCAGTCGGCAGTATTGAAGTTAAACGCCGCGGCGATGTTCGCCGCGCCAAACTTTACTATTTGCGCGATCTGACAGGTAAAGCCGCACGGATTAAAGAAAGACTTTCTTAAACCCTGATAACAGATTTGTATAACGAACAAATCGATTCAAGGATCAAAAAGGCGGCTAATTAGCTGCCTTTTTTTTCGGCAAAGATTAGGGTATACGACGAAAGAATACTGTTATCGGTGTAGGCGAATTATATGAGTGCGTCAGACCAGATTATAGATAAGTTCTTAAATGCCATATGGCTGGAATTTGGTTTAAGCAAGAATACCTTGCTTAGTTACGGCAGCGACCTTAGGCAATTTGATACATGGCTGAAATCTAAAACCTTATCGGATGTGTGCGAAAAAGATATTTCCGCTTTTTTGCAATTCAGGCAAAAACAGGGTACAACCAACCGGTCTGCCTCTAGAATGCTGTCGAGTTTGCGGCGTTTCTTCGGGTATTTGCTACGGGAAAACAAGATTAGCTGCGACCCTACCCGATTGATCGATGCACCTAGACTGGGGCGCTCCCTACCCGGCTCATTGACGGAAACCGAAGTCGAGCTATTGTTACAAGCACCGAATACCATCCATGCCTTGGGGTTTAGGGACAGAACCATGCTGGAATTGCTGTACGCCACCGGCCTACGTGTATCGGAACTGGTGGAACTAAATTTTCAACAAGTCAATTTTCGCCAAGGTTGTATTAGAATATGCGGCAAGGGCGATAAAGAACGGCTAATACCGTTCGGAGAGGAAGCGATGGATTGGCTGGAGCGCTATATTAACGGTACCCGAAAGGATATTCTCGGCAATAGGCAAAGCGACTTCTTATTTGTAACCAGCCGAGCAATGAGCATGACAAGACAGGCGTTTTGGCATATCATCAAACGATATGCTAGACTGTCAGGTATCGACAAGCATTTGTCACCTCATACCTTACGGCATGCTTTCGCAACGCATCTATTGAATCATGGTGCGGATTTGAGGGTTGTGCAAATGCTGCTTGGACATTCGGACTTATCAACCACCCAAATTTATACTCACATTGCTCAACAACGCCTAAAAGAACTGCATTCTAAATTCCATCCCAGAGGATAAACATGTCATCATCGATACATCCAACTGCATATATAGCATCCCATGCCGTTTTAAGTGATGGTGTCGTTGTCGGGCCTTTTGCGGTAATTGAGGATGGAGCAATCATAGGCGCCAATAGTCAAATAGGTGCGCATGCCATGGTTCATAGTCATGTGGTAATGGGAGAATCCAACATCCTGCATCCTCATGCCGTGCTTGGCGGCTTGCCACAGGATGTCAGTTTTCAGCCGGAGACTCAATCGTGGCTGGAAATCGGCGATCGCAATGTTTTTCGCGAAGGCTTCACGGCTCATCGCGCCACTGTTGCTAACGGTTTTACACGCATCGGTTCGGATTGCTATTTTATGAATAACAGTCATGTGGCACATGATTGTTCGGTTGGCAACAAGACGATCTTTGCCAACAACGTTGCCATCGGCGGCTTTGTCGAAGTAGGAAATAATGTTTTCATGGGGGGGGCGGTCGTCGTGCATCAGTACTGCCGTATAGGCGCGTTTGCGATTGTGCAGGGCACCACAGGCATCAATATGGACGTCATACCCTTTATGTTGATCGGCGGACGTCCCGCTAAACATTACCGGTTAAATATCGTCGGATTAAGACGTGCCGGTATTACTGGCGAAAGATATAGCGTACTATCCTCAGCCTTCAGATTATTAAAAAAGAAAAATAGCCTGGAATCATTGCAATTAACTGAAGAACTGCAATACTTGAAGTGTTGGCTAGCGACAGATTCCAAACGTGGGATACATGGATTTGTCGATATCGCCGTTTGTGACTAATAGCTATACGGGATTCGGCCATACATCTTCTTAAAATTCCGGAAAAATAAAATCAGCAAAATGATCTGCCATGAAAATTCACGTAATCGATAACCTCGGGCAAATACAGCCGCATTTTTTAACTGCGGAGGATGATGTCAGCTTTTTTTCAGATGAAGTTAAGGCCATAAATGCCGCTGAATCGGATTTACCCGGACTTATACTGTTAGGCTATGCATTGCGCGGTACGGAAACAGCTGCCTTTATCGATTTGTTATTATCGCTCTGCCCGCTGGCCTCTATAGTGCTGGTCGGAGAGGATCTATCCGACCAGCAGGTATTAGGTTGCCTGTTAGTGGGTGCGAAAGGCTATTTGAATAGCCGGGATTTGCCGGATTACATTGACAAACTCGTCAAGGTTATTGCAATTGGCGAAGCCTGGATTACCAGAAGGATGACCGCCCGCTTACTTGAAGCCATTCGCCTGCAAAATACCTTTAGTGCAAATAAAGCGGTCATTGCCGGCTAAGCTTTATGCCTTATACGGAACCCCTGAATTTGCTTTTTATAAGCAATTAATCCGTCCCCCCGTCGTCATGCTTCGGGTTCTTTTCTAACTTCCGGATATTAATTACCAAGCAAATTTTTTACTCCGGAATGTACATACTATAAATGAGACAAAGTCTAAAGACAGGTAGCGCATCAACTATCGTGCGTAGGGCTGTACTGGTTCAAAGCCGAATCCATGAAACTCCTGTCAACGACAAAAGCGGACAAACATCAATTTACCTCTGATAGCGCAACCTATCGCCGAATTTAAGTATTAGAAAAATTGACTTAGACTCACTCCAGACTGCCTTATTCTGCTGGATATGCAACAACAAAACAGCAAATAACATCCATAATTTAGATATACATTTCTCTTTATATCATTTTACCTGCTATATAAAAATCTCTATTATCTTTAACAGATCAAAACGTTTATACCTTATCTGCTTAGAGACACAAAATGAGTCAAAGCCACATCATGCCGGGTTTTCGTCCCGCGCTTGCATTCACTTTATTCTATTTAGGACTAATAGTGCTGATACCGCTCAGTACACTGGTGTTCAAAAGTCTGCAACTGGGCTGGACAGATTACCTGACCATCATTACTAATGACAGGGTCATTTCCTCGTTTCGGGTCAGTTTTGCAACCTCTCTGATCGCCTCGGCAATCGCCGGCTTTTTCGGCTTTGTCATCGCATGGGTTATGGTCCGCTACCCGTTTGCCGGTAAACGATTCCTGGATTCACTGATCGACCTGCCATTTGCATTGCCGACTGCGGTGGCAGGCGTGGTACTAGCGACTATTTACCAACCTAGCGGTATCTTCGGCAAATGGCTGATAGATACTTTTGGCCTAAAAGTCGCATACACCCCTCTCGGCATCGTCGTCGCCCTGATTTTTATCGGCATCCCGTTTGTGGTTCGTACTGTAGAACCGGTGTTACAGGAATTCGACAACACTATGGAAGAAGCGGCATCCAGCCTTGGAGCCACACGCCGGCAGGTTTTTACTAAAATCATCCTGCCTAATATTTTACCGGCTTTAATAACCGGCGTTTCGCTGGCTTTCGCCAGAGGCGTCGGCGAATACGGCTCGGTGATCTTCATTGCCGGCAATCTGCCATACGTCTCAGAAATTCTGCCCCTGCTGATCGTCACCAAACTAGAGCAATATCAATATCCCGCAGCAACCGCAATTGCTCTCACCATGCTAGTCATATCGTTCATATTACTGCTCTTGATAAATCTGTTGCAACGTTGGATGCGCATACGTTCGGGACAACTTTAAGAGGATAGTCATTATTATGCATGTAGCAACACATCCAATCACCAACACTACCGGCCAAGCCAGTCAACAGGCATTAACCGACCCACGATGGATTAGGTGGGGTCTGATCTGCTTAGCGGTTGGTTTTATCGTGCTATTTCTATGCGTACCATTGGGATTAGTATTGTTTCAGGCCTTTGCCAAAGGCTGGCAGGCCTATTGGCAGGCATTGTCGCAACCGGATGCAGTTGCCGCACTGCGGCTCACCTTAATTGTTGCGCTTGCCACCGTACCGCTAAACACTGTATTCGGCATCGCTGCCGCCTGGGCGATTACTCGCTTCGAGTTTCGCGGCAAAAGCCTGCTAACCACCCTGATAGATCTGCCATTTTCAGTTTCGCCTGTCATTTCCGGCCTGATTTTCGTCTTGATGTTCGGCAGTCAAGGCTGGTTCGGCTCCTGGCTATCGGCACACGGGATCAAAATTATTTTTGCTGCACCCGGCATTATTCTGGCGACTATGTTTATCACTTTTCCGTTCGTAGCACGCGAATTAATTCCGCTAATGCAGGAATTAGGCAATGAGGAAGAGGAAGCGGCCCTATCGCTGGGCGCCAGCGGCTGGCAGACTTTTTTTCAAATCACCCTGCCGAATATTAAATGGGCTCTACTTTATGGCGTTCTGTTATGCAACGCAAGAGCTATGGGTGAATTCGGCGCGGTATCGGTGGTATCGGGACATATACGTGGCTTAACCGACACCCTGCCCTTGCATGTCGAAGTCAGTTATAACGATTACGACGCCATCGGCGCTTTTGCCAGCGCCTCGGTATTAGCAGGGCTAGCCGTTGTGACGCTGGTTTTAAAAAGCTTTCTGGAGTGGAAGCAGAGTCAGGACAATGCTTGAACGCTACGGCTTGTTATTGATATCGACGAATTTAAACAGATTTAGAGAAATCCTATGAGCATATTTGTATCCAATATCAGCAAAAACTTCGGTCAATTCGCGGCACTGCACAACATCAATCTTGAAATTCCGGAAGGTGAACTGGTAGCGCTATTAGGACCGTCCGGTTGCGGCAAAACTACCCTACTTCGCATTATTGCCGGTCTGGAAGCTCAGGATGAGGGCCGGATAATGCTCAACGGACAGGATATAACCAATCAGCACGTCAGCCGCCGCGGCATAGGCTTTGTATTTCAGCATTACGCACTGTTTCGGCACATGACGGTATTGGACAATGTTGCTTTCGGTTTACGGGTAAAATCCGGCAAAGAAAGGCCCTCCCAAGCAGAGATTATCAAAAAGGTCCATAACCTGCTGGAACTGGTTCAGTTAGACTGGCTGGCAGACCGTTTCCCCGATCAACTATCGGGCGGCCAACGGCAAAGAATTGCTTTGGCGCGAGCCCTGGCGGTGGAACCCAAAGTGTTGCTGCTGGACGAACCGTTCGGCGCGCTGGACGCCAGTGTCCGCAAGGATTTGCGACAATGGCTGCGTAATCTTCATAGTGAACTGCATGTTACCAGCATTTTCGTCACCCATGATCAGGAAGAAGCCATGGAAGTCGCAAGTCAGGTTGTGGTCTTGAATCAAGGCCATATCGAACAACAGGGCGCGCCGGCCGAAATTTACGAAAATCCTGCCAATGCCTTCGTCTCCAAATTTATCGGTCAGACCAATGAACTGCATCTGGAAAAGAATGATGCGGCCTGGTTAAAAAGCGTCGGCATCGTCCTAGACGACCCTAACGGTATTGTCGCGCATATTCGACCGCACAATATAGGTATTGAAAAAGCGGCGGAAACCTTCGAATCGCCGATCACCTTAAAGGACTGGCAACATCTGGGCGCGACCATACGGATCGAGCTGTTCAATCAGCAATACAACGGTGTCGGTAATGTCCTATATGCCGAAATGCCTAATGAGCAATTCAAACAATTAAACCTGAACAAGGGCGATAAGGTTGCGTTACATATCAAGCATGCTCACTGGTGGTTTAATTGAAAATGGAAACAGGTTCTTTGGCAGAGCCACACCGAATCAATCGCTGGACCAGTGCTTATACCTCAAAGTTTTTACGTCAAGACATATGAACCTTAATCAACTCGAACTCCTGCGTATCCTACAGGAAACCAACTATAATCAGTCGAAAGCGGCCGAAAAACTGAATGTAGTACAATCCGCTGCGAGCCGGCAATTACAGTTATTTGAAGAAGAACTGGGTTCTCCCATCTTCGAGCGCCACGGAAAAAAACTACTGGGTTTAACGCCACTTGGCGAGCGGGTAATGGATCAGGTTAAAAGCATCAATCAGGCCAAAAAAAACATTCAATCAATTGCCAATGATTTCCGCGACAATCGCAACGGTACACTGCATATAGCCACCACGCACACACAGGCCAAATACCTGTTACCGTTACCTGTGCAGAAATTTCGTGAAAAATATCCAGGTATTACCATTTATATAGTCCAATCTTCACCGGACGACCTGATACAGCTTTTACATCATCACCGCGCGGATATTGCCATCTGTACGGAAAAACTTGCCGAGGACGACAAGCTAATAGTTAAACCTTGCTACGAATGGCAGCATATTGCAGTAGTGCCTCGCCACCATCCATTGGCGCAAGGCGATATCACGCTCGGTCGGCTGGCTTCGTTCCCGATTTTGACTTATTCACCCGGTTTCACGGGGCGTTCCAATATTGAAAAAGCATTTACTAATGCCGGTAAGGAACTGGACATTATCCTGTCGGCAGCGGATTCCGATATTATCAAAACCTATGTGAGACTTGGACTGGGAGTCGGCATTATCGCCGGTACTTCCTACGAACCCGGCAACGACAACGATTTGGTCGCTCTGGATTTATCGCACCTTATTCCGCGCTCTGTCACCAAAATCGCTTATCTTAAGCATTTGTATCTACCATCGTACCTTAAATACTTTATCGGCGAATTATTATCAAGATCCGGGCAAAATCAATAAATAGTTCACAAGGCTAAAATACACGTACTTACGTTTTTTTATTCAATGAATATCAGACATTTAACCACCTAAAACGAATAACAAAATAACTATCCATGTTTTCTAAGACTTATAATTACATAAAGCAAAACGCCATAATTTGATAGTAGAGCAATTTGTTAACCTTAACTCAACATTTTGGGGCAGGAGGAGCTAACTACCCGCCCATTTCATTACACACATCTTTTTTATGGCATTATAAATCAATAAGTTACGATCTTTGATTTAGGAGCCAAAAATTGGCAACCATGTTCCAGAGCCCGCATTCTGCGGGCCTCAGAGTACGGGTGCTACCAGAGCTTCAAAAGATGTGTGTAATGATATGCTACCCGCCCCATACAATAAACCAAAAATTATGAACCCATCATTTCAAAACATTAAGAAAAATATTTTTGCAATCGGCGCTTTTGACAGATTTAATTACGGAGACTTTCTTTTTCCAATTGTTTCAAAAAATTTTATAAATGCGCATCAATATGAATTGAATTTTGATTCTTATGCACTTATTGAAAGCGATTATTCTCAATTTGATGCCTTGAAAACAAAAGCTATATCTAACTTATATTTAAGAAATGGAGTTAGCGATGGAGATATCATTTATTTTTGTGGGGGCGGAATTCTAGGTTCTAGCTGGTGTGCCATGCATGCTAATTTGTTAGATGATCGGGGCAATTTTCTTCTTTATTATTTTCAAAAAATATTCGGCTACAAATTTTCGAATAATTTTAGCAGACTCTATTTTGGCGCAAAATCCGAGTTCCCCTGGATTGCATCACCGAATGATTTTACCGCCCGGGTTAAGGTTATTTATAACGCAGTTGGCGGCTCTGAATTATCCGAATTCCCGGAAGAATATAGACTGATCGCTTTAGAAAAACTCTCTAAAGCAAGCTATTTATCGGTTAGGGATACCGAAACCAAAAAACAATGCGCTTCTATTGAAGACCGGGTTACAGTTCATTTATCTCCGGATTCAGCGGTATTAATGTCCGAACAATTTCCACTAGAAATCCTTAAATCCAGAATCAGCCCCGAATTATTGAAGTTGATATCCGCAGGCGATTATGTATGTTTTCATTGCAATTATAGCTATGCCAAGAAACATGAAGCTGAAATAATTGTTCAACTCGAAAAAATATATAGCGAAAAAGGGCTTAGAGCACTTTTGCTACCTATTGGCCGTTATGTCGGACTTGACGACCAAAAAGGTTTAGCTAATTTAAAAAACAAAATCACCACCCCGACAGATATGGTTAGCGATCAAGCAAACGTCTGGGAGATAATGTTTACCATCGCTTCAGCCTCCTTATTTATCGGCACCAGTTTGCATGGCAATGTGACTGCCCAATCCTTTGCTGTGCCTCATATCGGTTTGAGCAGCAAAAGATCCAAACTAGACTTCTATTTGGAAACCTGGGATATTCCGGAACAAGCTTTTTGTGCAAATGTTACTGACATCAGTCAAATAGCAAACAGTGTATTGGCTGTTCCCGATTGGATACGCCAACAAAAAAGAGCCGAATTAATCGATATAGCTTCTAAAAATTTACATAACATCATGCAAATTGCGATAAGTTAACTTCTTTACAACTCGCGACGGCATGATGTTGCAATTACTAATTCGCGACGGGAATTTCCGCAAAAGTTTAGAAGGCAGGTACAGATATTTGCTTGCTATAACTGCATATTCCAGATCCCTGTGGATAATGCCGACTCAAGCCTTGCGATGTATTTACGGTCGCCATAATCCGCGTTTTCAGAAATTTAAAGTGCGGTCAAAGCGTGCTTCTAAGCCAGTAAGCCTTATGGAGACTTAACGTTCTACAAAGAGTTGGCGGCAATCCCTTCAGATGCATTCCGCCAAGCTTGAATCCTAGCCATTTCAATCCGGTTCGCAACACTGCGGAAGGAATCAGCCAGGGAGCGCGTGTCATAAGATAGCGCATTTCCGAATTCACAAACCGCAATCCTTCGCCAGTAGCCCCGCCAAATGTTTGTTGTAGCCATGAAGTATGGGTATGGAAAACACCGATATCAAAGTAACGCTTAAACTCCTCTAAAAATCCATAATCATGGGAGTGAAATACTTGGGCGTCGGCACAATAGGCGATTTTCCAGCCGGATACCAACAGCTTTCCGGCTACATAGGTATCTTCGTTCATGATCGTATTGACCGGAAATCCGCCCGCCTCCAGCAGTGCGCTACGCCTGTATGCCGCGAAAGAGTTGGATATAAATACCGTTTTGATGCCGAAGCGGGCTCGGTCTTCCAAGCTCCGTACCTGACTTTTTTCCGGATAATTAAAAAGACGGGCGTGTGCTGCAATCGGCCCGGCATTCATGTGCGGAAGCTGACGGCCATAAGCCGCGCCGATTTGTTCGTCGTCGAAAGCCCTTATCAGCTGTTCTATGGCGTCATGATTGTTCAATAAAGCATCTTGGGTCAGAAAGACGTAAATATCCGCCGCCGGCAAGCTATTCACTGCAAACTGACGCGTCCCCCCATGATTGAATTCCGACTTGGTAATGACATGGGTTGCAAAACCGTGAGCACGGGCCATAACCAGGGTATCATCGCTAGAGGAAGAATCGATCAGCAATAGAAATTCCGGCTTTCGGCTCTGCCGTTCGAAGGCTTGCAGCCACGTTCCCCAGAGTTTGCCAGCGTTGAGAGTAGGGACGATCAGAGCGACCTTAGTCATAAGCGGAATCCTCCGCCAATCGATTCGATAGCTTTTCTTTATCTGAATTTATTAATGCTTGCCATATCCGTTCCCCAAGCTTGATAGGATTGAGTTGTTGTTCAACATATTCCCTGCCATTCGAGGACAGCTTTTCCCACTCGAACCTATCCAGGTTTTGAATTTTGCGCAGAACTTCGCAGACGGAAGCCTCGTCTCTATCGAAGACGAAACCGGCGCCATACGCCTGTAAATGATCCCAAGCCAATCCTCTAGCAACCAGCACCGGGCGGCCCGCAGCCATCGCTTCCGCCACCACATTGCCGAAATTCTCTCGCATGCCTCCCGCCGCCTCCAGGCCGGATGGCAGTACTAAATAATGGCTGGAAGCCAGCAAATCCATCACTTCTTGTCGTTCCAGATAGCTTTTATAGCTGATTGTCCCTTCAGATTGTTTCGACCAGCGCTTGAAATTCTTCAAAATACGCCCCATCCACGCTTCTTCCGGCGATTGCCAAGCGATCTGCGGGGCCTCGTACTTTCAGCCATGCCCTGATAAAGGCGTTAATGCCTTTTTCTTGCTGGACGTGTCCCAGAAAACAGAGTTTTACGCCCACACCTGCCGGAAACGCCGCCACTTCAATTTCCCGGCTATCAATGCCGTTAGGCACCAATAAAATACGGGCGTTTTCGCCAAGCACGTCTCGCACGCCTTCTACCTCGGTTTCGCTGGTACAATGCACGGCGACAGCCCGGCGCAGGGTTGGAAACGTTAACCAACGATAGTACAGCCATTTATGCGGTTTACGTCGCTTAATCAGCGCCACATGTTCGGGCATCAACCCGCCATGCGCCGCCACCATGAACGGGCAATGCAGCAAGGTACAAAAAATAGCCGCCAGCGTAGACGGCCAGGTGGCGATACCGTGGATATAGACCACTGGCGCCCGCTGGCATAATTTTAAAAGTGCCGGAATAGCGCCGAGCCCAAACCCCCAGCGCCTAAAGCAGTAGCTCCGATATAAGATGATTTCCACGTGCTCGCCCAGATACACATTTTCAGTTAGTAACCGACCGTCTATGGACTCATCCGAGGCCACTAACAACTGCCTATGCCCCAACTCGGACCAGGCCTTACTCAAAACCCCGGCCGTGACAGAGACACCGCCATAGCCTTTGGCCGGCGGTATATGCGTAGCGACAACTCCTATATCCATTTCCTGTTTCCTGTTTTATGTGGTGAATAAATTTAACTAATGACGGCAAAGCGTATCGTCCATAACAGTGGCTTTTCTAAGCAATTTCATTTATCTTCCGTACTCGATAAACCCGCGCCAAATACCAACCAGATTATAAAAAGAATAGGCCAGCTTTTTCGGGTTGAATAACAGCAGTGCCAGCATCATCTTAAGTATTGGCGCGACAAACATCTTGCGGGCGATGTAGTAAAGAATAAAGACATCCTGTTGATTGGCGAATTTCCTGATGTAAGCGCCGATTCCGGTTGAATACATCAACATTCTGGCGTTTCCGAGCTTATAGTGATCCTTGTTGGCATGATAGATTTTTATCTTCGGGTTATAAAATGCCCGGCTGCCGGTGCGTAGCAAGCGATACAACAATTCAAACCCTTCCGCCCCGGAATATTTCGAACCGATGCCGAAGTCATGATCGAAGTGAAACTGCTGCCTGTCCAGCCTGCTGGAATCGAAAAATTGCGTGAACTCCACGCCCATCATCCCAAACCGCGAGAAATAGCCGGCTTTGCGACTGTTAACACCTATACTGAATCGGCTCGATGAAAATTCATAGGAACCTGCCACCAGTACCGCGAGCTGAGGACGACTGCTAAATTCGACTACGACGTTTTTAAGGACGTCCTTATCGTAAACGCAATCATCATCGGGAAAGGCCACTATCCTGCCTTGTGCAAAACCGATACCGTAATCTCTGGCTCTGGCGTTGCCAGCAAAAGCGACTTTGACATGCTTGATGGTAAAGCAACTGGTAAACCGTTGGACGATGGCGTTGATCTTGCCGTCCTTGTTCTGATCGATAATGATCAGTTCGAAATCTTTAAAACTTTGTAAAACCAGGGAGTTCAAAAAATCCACCACTTCTGTATCTCTTCCCAGCGTTGCCAATATCAGCGATACCTGCATGATTATCCCCTTGCTTGAATAGCGGCTTTTGCTTGTAGATATATCGTTGCCTCATACCAGGTAAACATTAAGGCAAATTCAAATCCCGCCGCCCCGTCTAAAAATCCGCCGCGAAACAGCCAATGATATAAAAATCGCGCCAGTATCCTAAGCATGGAACGCCCCAGGAAAACGCTTATACGGCCGCGAGTTGTCATCACTGCCCCTACGGTAGGCTGAAGCTCGACCTCTTGGGCCGCCTTATCGACATGTTTATGCAGCCATTCGACTATTTCGCCGTCATAAAAATAATGTTCGTAAGGAATATCGCCATAGCCGATCCGGCAGGTATCGGTCACGGCCTCACCGTGGCCGGTATGATTTCTGACGAAGCTGACCGTTTCTCTACGCACCAGTCTGGGATGGTATATAGGATAGCCCGGCGCGTGATTCAGCCGCTTTCCGCGTAAATAGAGTATCGAAGGCAGCATCAATACATCAATAGCTTGCCTATCCGGCAGACTGGTTTCGAACCAGCGATAAAAATCAGCCGGATATATTTCGTCGGCATCAACAAACAAGATCCAGGGCGTAGCGATCTCGCAGCGATTGATAGCAAAGTTACGCTGTTCGGCGAAACCGGGCCACGGATTTTTATAGATACTGCACCTTCTGGCCTCTGCAATTGCAAGCGTGTTATCGCTGCTTCCGGAGTCTACAATGACTATAGGGTAAGCGGATGGCACGCCTTCCAGGCAACGCGGCAGGTTTTTTTCTTCGTTTTTGGTCAAAATAACCACGGTTAAATCGCTTGCATCCATAATTTTTTCAAAGAAGTCGCTAACAGACTATTTTTTCACCGCATAGAGATTGATGTAGATGCCCAATCCGAAAAAATTCATCACTTTTCCAAAAGGAACTTGCATCAGCTCAACCAGGCTATTGGCTGCGACGGCGGTTTTCCCGGTCAGCCGCAGCCTTTTTGAAAGGGCATCGAATGGAATCCGGGTGATTTGCTCCATCTTGACTATCTGCAATCCGTTACGTTCGAACAAAGCTTTTAAGCCCTTCTCGGTAAAGTAATTGACATGCTCGGGCACCCATAAACAGGCGTTCTCTTTGGTACCGAGCAGTTTCACTAAAAACGAAGCGTAATTCGGAACTGCGCAGGCTAAAACACCGCCCGAAGCCAACAGGCCCGAGACCTTGCCGAGGGCACGATCAGGTTCTAGCAGATGTTCCAAAACTTGAGACATCACCACCACACCGAAATTATCGGGGGTTTGATAATTCTCGAACATCACGGCCAACGGCTCATCCCCATTCAAATCTTTGAACACCTGATTTTCGAATTTTCCCGGATTGATGCTGACAGTTCGATAGGCCAAATCTCTCAGCGCCTTGGTGTAAAAACCGAAGCCCGAACCGATATCAAGCGCTTGATTATTCGCCGAGCGGTTGAAGCGATGGGCTTGCAGACTGATCCGATCCGCGTCGAGTTTGACATTCGGGAATTCGGCCTCTCGACGCAAAATCTCCTGAAGCGTGATCGCCTGGGTCAAGGCCTGACCTGAATATTGATAAATGGCTTGCAGCCATTCCGCAGCAGGCGGTTGATTCAAGAAACCGGAACCGCAGTTATCGCAGCGAAAGATACGAAACTCCTGGCGACTGCTCGTGTTGGTGTATTGAAAATATTTCTTGCGCCAGAACCTGATATCGTTGCCGCCGCAACACACGCACTCGTTTAAAAAGTCTCCATAGGTTTCGGATACTGCTGCATACGTCATGGCATTCCTCTGTTCAATCAGATAGTTAAAGACGGAGTTCTTAAAGAAAACTGTTAGGGCTAAATAAGCTACGGTGTTTAGATACTCGCTTTGCAACTGGCAGCCTCATCCATTGAAAGCCGATGCTCTGCGCCGAACACTTGCCAGGGCTTTGCCAACAGCGCCAACACGAAAGCCTCTACACCGAAATAAATCGGGTTAGCGAAAGCTGCGCCTTGTAAACCGTAATTTTTCACCAGCAACGGGATAGCGATGGCTGCCGTCACCACGCCGCTGATGCGTCCCACCAATACCAGGCGAGTCCGTTTCTCGGCCAATAGGGGTTGAGCCAGCACGCTACCCAGTGCATGCAATGCACAACCGATTGCTATGGCCGGCATTAATTCGACCGCCGACTGATAAGATTTAGCGAGCAATAAAGCAGCCAACCAGTCTTTTGTAAAATATAAAGCTGTTACGCCGAAAATGCCTAAAGCCAAAACACAACCTATCCAGGCCCAAAGTATGACAAAGCCTTTCTCGGCTTGTTTTTCGGAAAATAACTGAAAATAGACCGGCTGAAAGATGCGTAACAAAAGCATAGCGGCTCTATTGAACGCCTCGTTGATGATCGTATAGCTTGCCGCATATATACCGACATCGGCAGCCGTCATAAAATAGCCGATCACATAACGATCGCCCAAACCGTTAATCCAGAAGATCAATTCCATCGGAATCAGGGGCAAGGCATAAGCCCAGACTTCCTGCCTGAAATGACGGCCGGTATTGGGGAGATGGGTCTTTATTTCACCGGATCCCGCCGCTTGGAAAAAAAAGCCTAAAATATTAGAGCTTAAAGTGGCCAGTATGTAACCCGACAACAGCCATTCGGCATTTTCGCCCACCAACCAGATCATGCTGATCGCCAGCAACGGCCTCAGTAGGCTATCGCAAGTCTGCCAAACGCTTGCTGCCTGATGCCTGCGTTCGCCGATCAGTAACTGAATGCCCAATTCGCGGCGGACGGTAACCGCCAATAACACCCCTGAAAGCACAAACAACACAATTGAACTCTGTGTCATATAGCTATAGACAGCGCCTCCCAACATTAGAAACGCTATCGCGAAAGCTACCGATCTGAACGTTAGCCGGTAGACTTGTTTAAATAAATCCTGACGATCGGCGATGCATTGACATTCAGGCAATATTCTCATGCCCGCGCAAATATAAGGGTAAGAAAAAACCGCAACCCCTAGCGCGACAAAGCCGCTCAACAAAGCAACCTGTCCATAGACATCGGGCGCAACTAACTCAGTGAGAATTCGTGTGCCTGCCAGCAAGGCCATGGCAGAGGCGATTTGACCCGCTACAGCCCAAAACGCGTCGCCGATTAATCGTGTTTTTTTCAAGGTAGCAAAGCTGATCATGATTTTCTAATAAGTTTCTTCACCGTGTTGTCAGCGGTATTACTGTGTTTAAAGGCATATTCGCGATTTGGGTAATGGAAAGTTGCAACCGGTTTTCCACCCATGACGGCCGCCGGAGAAAACCGGTAGCCGCTGCCTAAGACTGATCCCCATAGAAACATTAATATGGCGTTTTGCGGAAAATACTCCCACATATTAAAGGTCAGCCCGGCCACCAGGATGAACATCAGTACCAGACCTTTTTTGGGGTGAAACGAGGTCTGCAACGTTACCCACAGAAAGGCAAGGTAAGCCATCAGGCCGATCAGGCCATAACCGTTTATCAGAAATAAATAAAGGCTGTCGGAATCGAATTGCCCCGGAAAATGCTCGGCGCCATACAGAATGTTGATGGTATTGGAGCTCAACCCCAAACCCCAACCGAAAAGCAAGTCCATAGGATCATGAATATAAGAGGAAAACACCCGTTGCCATAAATCGATACGGCCGTCTTCGGTTGGATTTGCATCATCCCGACCGCTGAGTAAAGGACTTGACGCCAATATCAAGGCGCCAACCGCTAACAGCGGCGCCGGAAGGATAATAGCCCAGCGGTCCCGCGCCCGCAGCAAAGCATAAACATGAAAAAAAACCACCAGCAAAGAACTAATAAAGGCGGTTCGCGAACCGCTCAACAATGCCAGAAACACGCAGATCGCCGTCCATTTCCGCATGTCCGGCGCCAGCGAAAAAACCAGGGCGCAAGTCGCCATGGTTGCCCCGAACAGATTGGGACTAACAAAGGTGCCGAACGGCCTGCCGCCGCCCAGCAGCGAGTAACCTAATATAGGCGGCGCCCAGATAGCCTGGGTAACTGCCAGCACGGCCTGAAGGCCGATGTAGAACCGCAGATAAGAGGCAAATTTGGCAAGCACTTGTGGCCCGGCGCCATGGCGGCTGATTGCGAAGCCTATCAATGCCAACGGCAAATATTCGAACAGGCGCAGGCCCGCCAAGGGCACAATCAGCGGTAAGTCCAGATATAGAGCATAGGCAACTTCACATAATACATAAGTAAAGATGACGCCGAAATAGGCAAACACCGGAGCAATCAAGCAGCCGCGACGCAAACGCGGTTCAAGAAAAGCATACACCACAATCACCGCCAGCATCAGTTCGCGCAGAATCCGCAAACCGAAGTCCTGCTCGCCGTAAACCTCTTTTACTCCATTCCAGGCCGACTCGACCTGCGGCAGAGAAGCCAGCGTCGAGACACTGACCAAGACAAACAACAGCACCGGCAAGTCTTTTTCAAAACGCAATTCCATGTTACGCCTGAACTCTAAGCTCTTTTTCTTCAATAGATTCGGCAGGCAGGATGTAATCCTCATGATAATCTTGGCGTTTTGCGAAAAAATCGCTCAGACCTTGATAACCGGCCAACCAGGCAGTTGAACTTTTTTGTTCGTTATCGGCACGATTGTAGTTATAGCCGTAATAAGGATAATAAGATGATCCTTCCTTCATGTCGTTGATAATGAAACCATTCGGTTTAACGCCAACCTGTAGAAACCGTTTGTAACTAACCTCCAGTTCCTGCACGGTAAACCGGCCTTCCTTAACCACCAAAAAGGTGGCATCGACATGTTTACCGATAATGGCTGCATCGGTGACGCCCAAAACCGGCGGAGAATCAATCAGAATATGATTATAAAAACTTTTTAACTGCTCAAGCATCTCGGGCAGATTACCGAGCACCAGCAATTCTGCCGGGTTTAAAACGTTGCTGCCTCTCGGTATGAAATCCACGCCGACATCGGGCAGACTGACAATAATCTCACCGAGCGTGGTTTTACCTGCCAAAAGGTCGGACAATCCCATTTGTTTAGGAACGGAAAAAGTTTCGTGCAAGCGGCCGTTGCGCATATCGGCGTCTATGATCAGCACCCGCTTCTTGATGCTGGCCAGCAACGCGGCCAAATTGGTGCTGACAAACGATTTGCCCATGCTCGGCGCCGGACTGCTGATCATAATCACTTTGCTGGCTTCCGTTGCGAAGCTCGCTTCCAGGGTTGTTCGCAGGCTGCGTAGGGACTCAACGGAAATATCGAGCGGTTCCTGGCTCACCAGGATGCCGGGTTCGCGATCCTTGCCCTGATCGATCAATCTGGTCAGGCGACGCTGCTTTTTGCTATGCGGAATGGCGGCAAAAAGCGGAAAACCCACCTGATATTCCAGGTATGCCGGATAATTGTCATGACGCTGCAAGGATTGCCTGAGAAAGATGATGGCAGACCCCAAACTCAAACCCAGCAACCCGGCAATTGCCAACAATAATCCGGGTTTCGGCCAGTAAGGCTTCTCCGGGGTGACGGCATAATCGACGATACGGGAGTTACCGAGCGACCCGGCTGCGGCAATACGTTGTTCCTGGGCACTATTCAGCAGTGAAGTATAGAGTTCGGTGTTGACCTGAACATCGCGCGACAGGCTGACCATGTTTTGCTGGGTACGCGGCAAATCCTTTATGCGTTTGTCCAATTCCGCCAACTTATGGTCGATGCGCCTGATTTGCGCCTTGGTGGCTACCATGTCGGGATGGGCGGATTCTAAAAGCTGATTCTGTTCTTCATACTTTTGTTTGAGTTGGATGCCAAGCGTCTCCATCTCGGAAGCCTGTTTTAGCAAAATCTCGGCTTCCGCCGAGATATCCACGGCACCGTGCTGTTGCCGATAGGCACTCAACGACTGTTCGGCTTTTTCCAGTCTTTCCTTGACGACAGGCAATTGGCTTTCCAGAAAACCCAGCTTTTGAGAGGCTTCGGCAGATTCCCAATTGACCGTGGCGTTAACATAAATGGCGGCAATATCGTTGACTGATTTAGCGAGTTGCTCGGGGTCCTTTCCCTTTAGTTCTAAACTCAGAATGTCGGTATCTTTGGAAACTTCCTTAACGGAAACGGCTTTTTGTAAAGTTTCGATGGCTTTCAGCGAGGTCTTTTTGGTCAACTCGAAATGCGTGCCGAAATGTGCATCGAGTTCGGTGATCATGATCTGCATCGGCGTACTCTCGCCCATTTCCGCCGTGACGATTTCCCCGACCCTACCTTTCGACCAGGGTATTATCCTTAGGATCCACTAATAGAAACCGGCCTTCTTCCAGCGCAATCAGCGTAAATTCCTTGTCCAGATAACGATCCGGCACATTGAAGGTTGCAATCTTCAACTTTTCACCGCCCCAGGCCCAGCGGTTGAAAAGCCACCAGGGATCGGAAATGCCATCATGGCTATCATGCCTGCGCGCCAAAGTCTCGCCGACAATCGGAAAATAAAAAGGCTCAATTTCAATGGTCAGGTTTAAATCCTCAACCACTTTACCCAGCACGGAACGAGAACGAAGGATTTCCACCTCGCGTTGCGCACGCGGATTTTCGGCATCGGTCGGCGCACGGTTCGTCTCGCTATGGAGCGGCGCCGCCAGCAAGGCCTTATTCTTATCGATCCGCAACAAGGCGTCGGCCTTATAAGTTCGCGGCGCCAGTATCAGATAGATGACAGTCAGGGAAAGTACAATCAAGATTGTGGTTAAGATAACCCTTTTGCCATCAACCAACATATCCACATAATCCCGGATACTGATGCTTTGCTCGCCATTCCAGACTGAGTTAAGCGGAGGCAACGAGGTTTCGTCTTGTGAATACATAGAATTTATAATCCAATAATGTTAAGCATTAAACCGGCTCCGGACCTGCTGTTAAACGCCGCCCATAAAGGCAGCGGTTGACATGGTCGAGGTGAAGGCCGAGGGCAGAATTTGGTTGAGAACTCTGGACCAGCGGGTAACGCCGGCCGAACCCACGAAAACGGTGTCATGCGGCTGTAAATTAAATTGGTCGCCCAAGATCAGCGCATCCGGCGATTCCGCATTCAACTGGTAGATCTCGGGACTTAAATAGCCTGGACGAATCACATAAATATCTCCCGGCCTGGAAGTATAGGCTTCGACGCCATAGGCTTCCGCCAACGCCTGGGTTAGCGTCATTTTGCCTTTGTTGATCTGCAAGGACTGCTGCCTGCCGACTTCACCCATCACGCTGACTTTATTGTCCTTGCGGTCCGGAACATTTAGAACATCGCCTTCTTTAAGCAACAGGTTCTGATTGACGCCGCCCTTTTCGTAGAGGGCGAGCAAATCGATTTGATAAAGTTTTCCGTCACGGGCCAGATCGAGATGACTCATATCCGCATCCGCTGTCACGCCACCGGCACGGCTAATCGCTTCCGCAATCGTCAACGGGGTTTCCGTCATCGACTGCACTCCCGGGGTTTTGACTTCGCCGACGACAACCGCCCTATGACTCTGGAATGAAAGCACTCGTACATCCAGTTTGACCTTCTTGAAATATTTGGAAAGCGCCTCAGTTAATAAAGTCCTGACTTCACTCACGGTTTTACCCGCCACGGGCAGGTTGCCGACATAAGGATAATAAAGCTCACCATTGTCATCCACTGTTTTGCCCGCCAATTCCGGCATTATCTTTTCGCCGCCGGGATCGTTCAGTTCCGGATGATTCCAAACCGTAATCTGTAATCTATCGTGAGGTCCGACCCGATAAGTGACTTTATCGATATCCACCGGCGGTAGATTGTTGACCTCTTGCAAACGCGATTTCTCGCGGTCTATGATCAAATCGGCGGTAATAGGCACGATCCTAACCTTTTCCTTAACCAAATTGCCGTCTTTCATCACCGGCGCTTCAACTTCGGACAAATTGCCATCGGATTGCATTTGCATACCCGGCGTCAAAAAGCAAGCCTGTAACGAAATCAGCGACCCCATCAAAATGGCCAACGGTGTGTGTCTAAACATTTTTTGTTTTCCTTTAATAAGCGTTTTTATGAACAAAACCGAAGATGAACGTCCGCAGCGCAATCTCAAGGTCGAACCAAACCGACCAATGCTGGATGTAATACAAATCATGTTCGATACGCCTGTTCAAATCGGTATCGCCCCGCCAGCCGTTAACTTGCGCCCAGCCGGTGATGCCGGCTTTAACCATGTGTTTTTTCATGTAATTTGGCACTTGATCTTTGAAAACTTCGACAAAATCAGGGCGCTCGGGACGCGGACCGACGATGGACATATCGCCCAGCAGCACATTAATCAATTGCGGAAGTTCGTCCAGGCTGGTTTTTCGCAAAAAAGCGCCAACCCGGGTAGCGCGTTGCTCGTCGGGACGTGCCCAGACCGCACCGGTTCGAAACTCGGCGTCCACCGGCATGGAGCGAAACTTCAGCATGACAAATTTGCGATTATTCCAACCCACCCTAACCTGCCGGTAAAACACCGGCCCCGGCGAACTCAACTTGACAGCGATGGCGATAAAGAACATCAAAGGGCTGATCACCATCAACAGAATGAAGGCCAACAACCTGTCTTCTATCTCTTTGACATAGCGGTTAACGCCATGCAAGGGCGAAACGGACACATCCAGCGTCGGGATGCCTGCCACCGTATTCAGGCTAAGAAATTTGCTTTGTTTGAAAGCGAAACAGTCGATCACCAGCCTAATACTGACCGGCAAATGCCGGAGTTGATGCTGGGTGCGTTCCGCCAGCGATAAACCCGGATACGCGATCCAGACCTCATCGATTTTTTCCTGAGCGATAAGGTCGGCCAGTTTGTCCAGCTTTCCAAGGTACGGCAGCGAAGTTTCACCTAACAAATTCCGATCTTCGTGCCGGTCATCGACATAACCGACCACCTGCAAACCAGCCCAGGTCGAATGATCCAGTTGACGACTCACCGCGATTGCCATCCGGTTCAAGCCGACCATGACAATCCGCCCTTGCGACCAGCCGCGAGAACGCAACCAGCCTAGCAACTTTGAAAGCAATCCGCGGGCAGTGAGAACGAAAACCAATCCTAACACTCCCCAAGAGGCGATCCAGCGATAACTGGAGCCGAACCAAAAATGCATGCGGATTAATGCCACAATAGAAACGACTGCCAAAAGGGCCGAAATCCAGGCACGGATAACACGAGGAACTTCTCCGCGCATGGCGTCATTACGCCAGGGACTGTAGACCTGGCCGATTTCGAAAAAAATAATAGTCCCTAAAATACCCAGCGCGATGACGGTCCGGTAATCCTGATCGATAGTAAACTGGCGCAGCCAAAAGTAGTGCGTAAGCCAAGCGGCGCCGAGAAGCATCATAATATCGATCAGTCGAAGCAATATAAGCACCGTGTGCCCATATTGCCGGAAAAGCCCGTTGAAAATATTACCTAAGCCGAGCGGCATAATCGCTTTCCTTTGTTTCGTCTGTGTACAATGATGAACGGTAAAAAACCGTTCGACCCGAAAAATGAAGCACCCGGCAAGTGGGGGCGCAACAATTAATAGTTATGCTACAAAGTGAAGATTAAAGCAGACCTTTATGTTTGATTAAGACTTGATGAAAAATAAGTGCTTGTGATTGAATGGGGGCAGCGGGTAATCGAACAGTTATGCTGAGCTTATGATTGTTTACGTCAGAATACAGGGAAAAGTTTAGTAGATTTATGATAGAGTGTTATACTGGAGTTATGTTTGTTTTGGGTTTTAGCCTTCGGAATCAGTAAATATTAGAATGATATCGAATTGGAAAATGATGGATGCAGAGAGATAATATAGAAAATCAAAGTAATGCGAATGACGAGGTTGAGTTGTCTCGACGCGGCTTTTTCAGTCGTCTGGCGGTGGGTGCTTTATTATCGGTTGGGATGCCCGGCGTAGTTCATGCTGCAAAAAGCGCGGCTGTAAAAGCAGATAAAAACCATCGATTGGCGCAGTCGTCCAGGAGCGCTGTGCGCATACCTAAACATAGCGCAGTTCATACGACTAAAGGAGTTCGTCACACAAGCCATGCTGTCGGCAGGCATCAAGTCGAACGTGGGCACTTGCACACAGCCCATGCAGACCATCTCGCGCAACACAATAATCGGGTGCGCGATGTCTACGCCGGTCGCAATCATCATCACGGCGGTAGAGCGCATTCGATTGTTCAGCCCTATCAAAATGATCCGTTTCTCAATCCTGAACAAGAACCCATATTCTTAGCGAATCACGGTCGTTTTTCGACCAATCGTTCTTTGGCGTTTCAAAATCCGCACACCGGCGACAAGTTGAGTCTGACTTACTTTGAAAAAGGCCGTTATTTGAGCGATGCTTTGGAAGAAATCAGCTTTATGCTGCGCGACTACCGCACTGGCGACGAGCATCCGATTGATCCTGAACTATTGGATCAGTTACACGATTTGAAGCAAATACTGGCGTTAAATCAACCGTTTGATGTGGTCTGCGGTTATCGTTCGCCTTTGACCAATGCACAACTCCATGCAGAACATACCGGTGTAGCCAGCAACAGCTTCCATATACACGGCCGGGCAGTGGATATTCGCATCGAGCGTTTTGACCTTCGTCGTATCCACAATGCAGCGCTGGCGATGCACCGAGGTGGAGTGGGCTATTATCCCGGATCCAACTTTATCCACCTGGATACCGGAACCTTCAGAACCTGGTCGTTATAAAGTCGTCCAATCATAAAAAAAGCGCCTTTTAATGCGCTTTTTATGTTGATTCGATTGTAACTATTCAACGCATTCACGGCAACTGGGACCGGACGCCATCGTTCCCACGCTCCGGCGTGGGAATGCATCCTTGGACGCTCTGCGTCTTCTTGATGTGTAATGGGCTGGGGATACGCGAACCAGCAATTGCGGGTGATTTTACGCTGAATAGTTACATTCGATTTTGATAAGTTATGGATTAGCCGCCACTTCTGAGGTTTTAGTCGCAGGCAAATGATTATTCGGACTTGAATTCAGCGTAGAAGGCGCTTGGATTTTATTCAGGGCCTTTTTCAGTTGCTCATCCTGTCCGTATACGTCCGGGTAAAAACGCAACCGGTTTTCTTGATCGACAAACGTGGTTGCGTAATAAAACAACACCGGCACCGCGCGCTTTAGGGTCACATGGCGGGTTTTAGGCGCTGACATTGCTTGTTTGATGGTGTCTTTGTCCCAACCTTCCTGATCGCCCAGCACGAATTTGACGAGCTGTTCCGGTTCCGATACGCGAACGCAACCGTGGCTTAAGTCGCGGCGCTGGCGATTAAACGCTGCGCGGCCGGGGGTATCGTGTAAATACACGTCTGCGGTATTCGGGAATACGAATTTAACGCGACCCAATGGGTTTTTCTTCCCAGGACGTTGCCGAGCCCGCATGTAGCTGCCGCCGCCATGCTCTTCACTATTTTCGTGCTTAATCAGTTCGATTTCCTGGCTGGCTAAATAGCCTTCATTTTTTGCAACTTTCGGCAGGATTTCCTTTTCAAAAATGCTTTTTGGAATGTTCCAATACGGCATAAATTCCAAATACTTCATTTCTTCCCACAACACAGGGGTTTGGTTATCCGGGGATTTGCCGACAACTACTTTCATGTTCAACGGGTTTTGATCTTCAACCGAATTAAACGCCCACAATTCGAACGCCGGTATGTTAACCACAATCATAGGGCCGTCGGTGGTGTCGGGAATCCAGCGCGCACGCTCCATAGCCAGTTCAATCCGAGCGATTTTTTCGCTAGCGGTTTGGTTGAACAAGCCGGCGGTGGCAGGGCTAATGACGCCATTGGCTTTTAAGCCCTGTTGTTGCTGAACTTTTTTGACGGCGGCAACCAAGTCGCTGTCGTAAGCGTTGCCGTCGCCGGCAATGTTCCTGTCTAACATGTCCATAGCTTGCAGACGTTGGCGCAACTTGGGGATTTCCGGATTCCGATCTCCAGGGCGCAACGTTTTACTTAGTTTAAACTCGTCCAGGTCTGCTTGATTTTGTAGTTGGCGCATGCTGCTCAAAATTTGTTTGAGCCGCTGATATTGCCTGGTTTTAGGTTCAAACTGGCTGACTAATTCGGTTAATGTTTGAGACGATAGATGTTGTTTAAGCAAACCGGCTACGTCTAAAGGCGGCTTAGGTGCAATATACACCGGATATTGAATATCGCGCGGCTCCACTTGGCCTTGCCGCAAATATGGCCAGGCCCGCCCTCCGGCACGCCGACCTGTTGGCCTGAGAACTGTGCACGGCGCGGTCGTCGTGCAGCGAGACCTCACCGACCCGCAGGCACAACGGGACGGCCGAGGCGGCCGCGAACGTGCCCGTCTGCAGCTCCAGGGTCATGAATCGGTCTCGCCCGGTTCGTGCCGTTGATGTTCGATGATGCCCGCCCAGGTGAGACCCGGGCACGATCCTCATAGCGCCGTTGTCTTCGTCCACGTCGGTAAAGGCGAGCCATACAGTGACCGAGTGATGCGGTGACATTGGCCAGTAGTAGGCGTCCTGGTGCCAGCCCACAGTCTCACGGGTGCCGGGTTCTTTCACGAAGAAATTGGAGGCCCCCAACAGTAAAAATCTGGCCCAAGAATACCCTCGACCAAGTCGAGGATGTATCCTGGGGTTGACGACGATATCGAAAAGCCATCGGCTGGTCTCGTGCCATTCTCGGATGTCTTTGAATGATTCGCCCGGCTCGAGCAGGGCGGCCAGATGGGTGAGCTCGGCGTTGTCCGCGGCCATCTCGTCAGGGGTATAAACGGGCGGCAGCCCTGTGAGGTAGGCGTTCTCGGCAAAGAACCGTCGCTGGTCGGGCGTCAACGAAGTCGTCATGGAGCTTGCTCCTGGCTATTGGTCAATCCCGCCAGCGTACTGGCCATGGGCAGTGCGGAGGCCCGCGGGGGGAACCGGCGATCTGCGTTCCGTGGCCCGTTCCATGGCGGAGCCGGCGCCCACCGGTGGGCCCAACATTGTTCGGTGCCCATGCCGCCGAACGATGTGTTGAATCCCGCGTTCACCGGCTTCAGGGCCCCGCCAACCCGTGCGATCCTTCGGATAGGTAGTTCGCTTCGAGGGGGCGTCATGTCAGTCTTGGTGGACGGCACAGCGGTGGCAGTGTTGGAAGCGGGGGCGGCGGAAACGGCACGCTGGAGGCACGGCGCCGGATGCGCCAGATGCGCTTCGACACGATCGCCGTGCACGGCGTCTCTGACATGCAAGAGGCGCTGCGCAACCAAGGTGCCATCATCGAGCCCGTGTACTCCGGGCCGGCCCAGCATTTTGCCTCCAGCGACGCCATGGCGGCGGCATTGGCGTACCAGGTACCGGCGTGGGGCTACTTCCGCATCGCCAACCCCACCGTTGGCTATGTCGAAGAGACGCTGGCCTTGTTGGAGTCGTACCGGTCGGCGTAGAGGCCACTGCGTGCCTGACCTCGAGCGGTATGAGCGCCATCCACATGGCCACGGCACCTTTCCTCGACGTCCGGCGCGGCGCCAGGATGAACATTGTCGCCGGGCCCGGTGCTATGCGGCACGTTCATGCTCTTCTCGGAGCGCTACGGGGCCGAACGGGGTGTAGATGTGCGCTGGGTGAGCGACGCCGCCGACACGTCGGCCTGGGCGTCGGCCATCGACGGCGGACGTTTCGTGTACGTGGAGACGCCCTCGAACCCGGGCTTGGCGGTGGCCGACGTGGAGGCCCTGGCGTCGGTGGCGCACGGCGCCGGCGTGCCGCTGATCGTGGACTCGACCATCGCCACGCCGGCGCTGCTGCGCCCGTTGGCCTGGGGGGCCGACATCGTGGTCCATTCGGTGTCCAAGTGCCTGGCCGCCAGTCGGGCGCGGCTCTGGCCGGCGTGCTGGTGAGCCGCCGCGACATGGTCGGCCCGGAGGGGCCGGACATGTTGCGCCAGCGACTTGGCCACCTACGTCAAATTGATGCCCGGTCGGGATTACGGTCCGGTCCTGTCCCGACATCGGCGGCGGCGGTGCTGCAAGACCTTCGTAGCCTCCGCGGCCGGGTGGACCGGATGAGCCTCGGCGCCGACAACTTTGACGAAAGCACTTTGAATTTGGTGACCGGGCAAAGCGGGATTTTTCTGAGCCCACACTACATGGATCAGTGGGGAGCGTGGTACGGCGGTTCGACATTCAAGTTCCCCTACTCGAATGCGGCTGTCGAACAACACAAGAAACATGAAATGACGCTGCAGCCGAAGTAGTCTTTCGCTGTTCGCTAGTCGCTGTTCGCCTCTGACTTCAAAAGCGAATAGCGAATAGCGAACATCGAACAGCGCACCTAGAAATCAATCGTTTTGACGTCGATGAAATTTCCTACCAGGCCGAAGATCTGGCCGGGATTATTCGGGTCATGCGGATTGGCATAGAGAGTGTCTTGGGTGGCGTCGTAGATGAATAGCGATCCGCCCTGCACAACGTAAACCACCTGCCGCGTCGCAATGGGCTAAATTACGGTGACATCTCCCTTTTGCGGCGGAATCAAAACCGAGTTGGGCTGCACGCTCCCCACGGCGACGCCGAGAGTGTTGTAGATGGAGAGGCAGCCACTGACACCCGGATTCTGTGTGCAGGTGCGGGCGCCCACAAAGAGCTGGCCATTAGCGCCGAGTGCGATGCGGTTGTGATAGCCATCGGTGATGGCGATGCCCGAAGCGGTCGCGGTCATCGTGGTGAGATCGACGATTGTGAGCGCTCCGCAGGTCGGGCTGTAGAGCGTTTGACCGGGACATGTCTGGGTGGCCGACGGATTCGCATAGGAACCAGCCAGATACATGGTCGAACCGCTGATCAGGGCCTCACTCGCGGCAGGGACTGGCAGGGGGGCAGCAATACATG